>NZ_JBIAPV010000002.1:219192-963599 GCF_042888445.1 Streptomyces sp. NPDC002886 | reverse complement strand
GGCCTGGACCGGGCGGGAAGAGCGGACCGGGCACCCTGGCCACGCGGGCTACGCGGGCCACCCCGGCTACGCGGGCCAGTCGGGCTACGCGGATCAGTCGGGACAGGTGGGCCAGCCGGCCTGGACCGGGCGGGAAGAGCGGACCGGGCACCCTGGCCACGCGGGCTACGCGGGCCACCCCGGCTACGCGGGCCAGTCGGGCTACGCGGATCAGCCGGGCCACGCGGGCCAGCCGGCGTGGACCGGGCAGGAAGAGCGAACCGGGCACCTTGACCACGCGGGTCACGCGGGTCACGCGGGCCAGTCGGGCCACCCCGGCTACGCGGATCAGCCGGGCCACGCGGGCCAGCCGGCCTGGACCGGGCAGGAAGAGCGAACCGGGCACCCTGGCCACGCGGGACAGCCGGGCAACCCTGGCCACGCGGGACAGCCGGGCCAGCGGGCTCAGGCCGGGGCGGCCCACGGCGCCACCGCCGCCCCCGCCGTCGAGCTGCGCGCGGTCCGCCGCCAGTACGGCCGCGGCGCCACCGCCGTCCACGCCCTCCGCGGCATCGACCTCAGCCTCCCCCGCGGCAGCTTCACCGCGGTGATGGGCCCCTCCGGCTCCGGAAAGTCCACGTTCCTCCAGTGCGCCGCCGGGCTGGACCTCCCCACCGAGGGCTCCGTCCGCCTCGGCGGCACCGAGATCACCGGTATGAACGAGAACGAGCTCACCGAACTCCGCCGCAGCCGCCTCGGCTTCGTCTTCCAGGCCTTCAACCTCCTCCCGTCCCTCACCGTCGAGCAGAACGTCCTGCTCCCCATGCACCTGGCCGGCGACGGTGGCCGCGGCCGCACCGCCTCCCAGGGTCAGGCCCGCGCAGCCGACCTGCTTGCCCGGGTCGGCCTGGAAGGCAAGGGCGGCCGCCGTCCCGCCGAACTCTCCGGCGGCCAGCAGCAGCGCGTGGCCATCGCCCGAGCCCTGGTCACCCGCCCCGACGTGGTCTTCGCCGACGAGCCCACCGGGGCCCTCGACACCACCACCGCCACCGAGGTGCTCGGCCTGCTCCGCAGCGCCGTGGACACCCTCGGCGCGACCGTCGTCATGGTCACGCACGACCCGGCCGCCGCCGCCCACGCCGACCAGGTGCTCTTCCTCGCCGACGGCCTCATCGCCGACCGCCTCCCGCGCAGCCCGGCCGCCACGATCGCCGCGCGCATGACGGCACTGACGGCGCCCAACGGATCCGCCGCTCCCCGGTACGCAGCCGCCTGATCCCGAAGCTCCACCCTCGTCCCAACGACCCGGCCCCCGAAGGGCCCGTGCGCCGCGGGGCCTGGAGCGAAACCCCAGGGAACCAGCGGACGAGCCCCACAGAGCCGGCCCACCCGCCCCGATGCCGTGTCCCTGCTCCGCCCCGGCAGGCGTCACCATGAGCCCGGCCACCCCGGCCACCCCGGCCACCCCGGCCACCCCGGCCAGCGGCAGCGCCCGCGCGGCCGGTCCGACCCGCGCAGCGGCACCCGTGCGCCGCCGTGCCTGAGGCGCAGCCCCAGAGAACGCTGCGGGCCGGGGAGCGGACGAGCCCCGTAGGGCCGCCTCACCCGCACCGATGCCGTGCCCCCGTTCCGCCCCGGGAGGCGTCACCATGACCCCGGCCAGCCCGGCCAGCCCGGCCAGCCCGGCCAGCCCGGCCAGCCCGGCCAGCGGCAGCGCCCGCGCGGCCGGTCCGACCCGCGCAGCGGCACCCGTGCGCCGCCGGGCCCGGGGCGCAGCCCCAGAGAACGCTGCGGGCCGGGGAGCGGACGAGCCCCGTAGGGCCGCCTCACCCGCACCGATGCCGTGCCCCCGCTCCGCCCCGGCAGGCGTCACCATGACCCCGGCCACCCCGGCCACCCCGGCCACCCCGGCCACCCCGGCCAGCGGCAGCGCCCGCGTGGCCGGTCCGACCCGCGCAGCGGCACCCGTGCGCCGCCGGGCCCGGGGCGCAGCCCCAGAGAACGCTGCGGGCCGGGGAGGGGACGAGCCCTGCAGGGCCGCCCCACCCGCCCCGATGCCGTGCCCCCGCTCCGCCCCGCGTTGCACAGCGGCCGGCCCCGGCCAGCGGCGTCCTGCAGCCGGTCCGGTCAGGTCCGATCCGGTCCGGCCCGCGCCACACCGGCGACCGGCCACTCGCCTCCGATTGGCCGGTCCGCCGCGGCCCGGCGGCCCCCTACCGTGCCCCCATGGACCGCACCCTCGCCGCCGACCTGGCCCGCCTCCCCGAGCTCCTCGACGCCACCCGCGACGCCGCCGCCGCGACCCTCGCAGCGCTGGACGCGCGGCCCGTCGTACCCGTACCGCCGGCTCACCCGGCAGGGCCGACCCCGCCGCTCCCCGAGCACGGCTCCGGCACCGAGGCCGCCCTCGCGGCCTTCGCGGAGCGCTGGGCCCCGCGGCTGTCGGCCTCCGCCGGCCCCCGCTACCTCGGGTTCGTCACCGGCGGCGCCACCCCCGCCGCCCTCGCGGGCGACTGGCTCACCGCGACCCACGACCAGAACTCCAACTCCGCCCTGGACGGCGCGGGCCAGGACCTCGAACGCGAGACCGTCACCTGGCTCCGAGACCTCTTCCACCTCTCCGCCGCCCACACCGGCACCTTCGTCAGCGGCGCGACCATGTCCAACACCACCGGCCTGGCCATCGCCCGCGAATGGCTCGGCGAACGCCTCGGCGTCTCCCCGGCCGAGGACGGCGCGGCCGCGCTCGGCCCGGTCCGCGTCCTCTCCGGCGCCCCGCACTCCTCGATCGCCAAGGCCCTCTCCGTCCTCGGCCTCGGCCGCAGCTCCCTCGTCCCCGTCCCCACCCTCCCCGGCCGCGAGGCCGTCGACCCGGCCGCCCTGGACCGCGCCCTCGCCGACCGCCCCGGACGGCCCGCCGTGGTCGTCGCCAACGCCGGCACCGTCAACACCGTGGACTTCGACGACCTCCGCGCCATCGCCGCCCTCCGCGAACGCCACGACTTCTGGCTGCACACGGACGCCGCCTTCGGCGCGTTCGCCGCGCTCTCTCCGGACCACGCCCACCTCACCGCCGGCCTCGACGCCTCCGACTCGATCTGCGTCGACCTGCACAAGTGGCTGAACGTCCCCTACGACAGCGCCGTCCAGTTCACCCGCCGCCGCGACCTCCAGGCCCGCGTCTTCCAGAACGCGGCCACCTACCTCGGCCCTCTCTCCGAGGACCCCGACCTGGTCCACCTCACCCCGGAGAACTCCCACCGACTGCGCGCCCTCGCCGCCTGGTTCACCCTGCGCGCCTACGGCCGCGAGGGCCACCGCGAGATCGTGGAACGGGACATCGCCTGCGCCCGCGCACTGGCCGAATCCCTCACACAGGACCCGTACTTCACGCTCCTGGCCCCGATCTGCTTGAACGTCGTCTGCTTCACCCTCACCGACACCCCCACCACGGCCCGCCTGACGGCGCTGCGCGAAGCGGCGGGACCCGAGGTGTTCGTCACCCCCACGACGTACGCGGGAACCCCCGCCCTGCGCGCCGCGTTCTCCAACTGGCGCACCACACCGGCAGACGTACGCCGTATCGCGCAGGCCCTGCACAAGGCGGCGAAGGAGCTCGGATGACGCACAGCCCACTCACCCTCATCGAGGTCGAGGCCCTGGCCCGCGCCGCGCACGAGGGCCAGACCGACAAGGCCGGCCGCCCGTACGCGGAACACCTCGCCGCCGTCGCCGAGGGCGTGCGCACCCGCGGCGGCACCGCCGAACAACAGGCGGCGGCCTGGCTCCACGACGCGATCGAGGACGAAGCCCTCACCCCGTCCTGGCTGGAATCGGCTGAACTTCCGCAATCCGTCAAGGACATGGTCCTGGCCGTGACCAAGCGCCCCGGTGAACCGGTCGAGGCGTACACGGCCCGCATCCTCGCCACCCCCGGCGCCCTCCTGATCAAGGAGGCCGACCTGGCCCACAACGCGGACCCCGCCCGCCTCGCGGTCCTCGACGCCCCCACCCGCGACAGGCTGTCCGGGAAGTACGCCTATGTCCGCTCGCTCCTGGGCCTTCCCGCCCCCTGACGCAAAAGCGGCACTGTCTCTTCGTCACGAGACGGATAGCCGGGGCGCGTTGGTGGGAGGATGGACCATGTGGGGGTGCGCACGGCCGCACCCCGGGCCGACCAGGGGACGACCGAAGGTGTGATCAGAAGTGGCCATTTCGCTGTCAGTGGTAGTCCTGTTGGCGATCATCCTCGTGGTGCTCGTCCGCGGAGGCCACCTCAAGGCCGGCCCCGCGATCGTCGCGGTCCTCTTCGGCTTCTTCCTCGCGTCCAGCTCCATCGCCCCGGACGTCAACCGCTTCCTGAACTCCCTCGCGGACACCATCGCGGGCATCAAACTCTGACCGAAGCCTCCGGCCCGGGCCACCCCGGGAAACACATCAGGGCCAGCCGAGGAGTCATCCTCCGAGCTGGCCCTGACCCGTCCGGAGCGGCCGCCGGACAGCCCGAAACGAGGGCCGCTCGGCTACAAATACCCCTCGAACCGCGGCGCCTGCGGCTGCGGTGCCAGCTGTGCCCGGCTTCTGTTTGCCCGCCACGACGGCGTCCGGAACGACGAAGGGCCAGGCAGAGGAAACATCCTCTGACCTGGCCCTTTGCGTCTCTGAGCGGGTGACGGGAATCGAACCCGCGTAGCTAGTTTGGAAGATCGCGTACCCGCCCCTGGCCCGACCAGCCAACCCGCTGACCAGCCTGTTGCTGCCCGCCTCCCCGGCCTTCCCCGAGGCTCCCCACAGGAGCCCGCTCGATCAGACACGTGGGGGACACGGCCGCCAGGGCCCTGAGGAGTAGCACCGGCGAGCGGCATACGCGGTTGCGCTGCATCGCCGCCACGTCGCAGGATGCCACTCAGGGAGGCGCGATGGAACGACATGAGCTGATGCGACTGCTGGCCGGTGACGACGCGGCCTCCAAGGCTGCGCTGGCGGCCCTTGTGGGCGGCGCCGAGTACTCCGTTCGGGAGGACTGGATCATGCCCTCGGACGTCCATGCCCAAGTCCTGACGAGCAAGCTTCGGTACATGCGGTGGAGGGGCATGGAGACCCTGGGGGTGGAGCGAGCGGTGCAGACCCTCGGCGAGCAAACCCAGTCGATCCTCAGCGGACTTGTCAAAGCCTCCGATGGGTCGTGGAACTTCATGTTCTTCCTCACGGAAGACGGTGGCGCGCTGGTGGCCTGCATCGGCATGCGACGGCCCGATAAGCGCCCATCGCGGGAGTCCGGCCAGCGGGGTCAGACGTCGCCCTGAGACCGCTCAAGGCCTTCCATGAATGCGTTGTGGAAGGCGAGCTCGTCGGCCCGGCAGGCGGCGGTGATGAACATCGTCTTAGCCTCACCGAGGCTGCATCCGACCACCTGCCTGGTCACCATGACCGCGTCCACGCCGTGACAGCCGATCTCCTTCAGGAACACCTGTAGAACCCCACCGTCACGGCTCTCGTCCCAGACGGGCTGCGCCGTGATGGCCAGGTCGGCTATCCGGGCCTTTCGTTCCGCGTCCACAGCGGGTTGCCCTCTCTCGTGCTCGCAGGATGGTGCTGGGGCGGGCTAGCGACCGACAGGGATCTCGTAGACGATCTCGCACAGCGCGGCAGGGATGACGATGTCCGCGGTCTCCACGGCCTGCCCTTGGTCGCTGTAGTACGTCCGCCGGATGTGCGTAACCAGAGCGGCCTTCTGGATCCCGAGAAGCGACGCCTCCTCGGCGGTCGCCGGCCGAGGCTCCGGCTGCTCCACGGCATGGCTGACCGTGATCCCAATGACGGCCATCCGGTTCACCACACCAACGCCGGCGTGCGGCCCACCCTCAGGCAGGACAACAAGCGTGCCGGCGGTGAGCTCGTACGGCTCCCAACTCGTCGACAGCTGCACAGGCCTGCCATCGGCAAGGAACTCGTACACCGTGCGCACGCACAGCTCCCCAACCGGGATCCCGAGACGCGCGGCGATCTCGGCCGGCGCGGGAACCTTCGCCTCGGTCCGGCTCTCCCAGTTCCCCTGCCTGCCCAAGGCCTGCATGTCCGCACGGAAAGGAGAACCGCCGGGCTGCTCGCGAGCGGACGACCGGACAACCCGCACGCGCTGCCGTGGCTCCGCGACGTACGTACCCGAGCCCGCGCGCCCCTCCAGCACTCCCTGGGAGATCAAGAGCTCCTGCGCCCGACGAACGACGTTCTCGCCAACGCCACACTCCTCGGCGATCTGCGTCCGCGAGGGGAGCCGGTCGCCGACGTTCCAGTCATGCTCCGCGATCCGCTGCCGGAGTACGTCGGCGATACGGAGATAAGGCGGCTGCTCAGGCATGTAGAAAATCTAGTCCACTAGCTCTAATCTAGTTAACTAGCTTCACTCAACGTGTTCACTCGGCAACGGAGGCCCTCGGTGCCCGCTTCGGAATCAAGCGCCGAGAGCATCGCTGCCCGACTGTCCGACCTGGGCCTGACCACGCGAGTGGAGGAGCACGCCCGCTACACGTCGATCGAAGCGGAGGTACCGGAAACGCTGCCCGCCTCCGCATGGCGGGCGGTCCTGGAAGTGGTGGCGGGGGCCGACAGATTCGGGCTCCTAGCCAGCAGCTTGACCGGCCGCACCCTCTGGGCCGCCGTACGCAAAGCGGTCCCCGCGACGGGCGACGTCCGGGGACCTGGCCGACAGCAGTAGGAGCTGATCAGCATGTCGAACCGTACGATCCCCACCACCGCCCGCACCAGTGGGCGCCCCCTCCGGCCGGCCTTACCGCCCACCGAGAACCCCACCCCCTACCGGTCGAGCTCGTGCGCGATCGGCACCCACCACGAGTGCGCGCAGTCGTCCCCCGCCATGGCTCCGGTAGGCGTCCCCGTGATCTACGAGGCCTGCGACTGCCCCTGCCACACCCCAAGCGCCCGGCCCGAACCGCGGCAGGTGACCAAGTGAGCGGATGGACCCCAAGCGGCGCCCTCGCCACAAACGTCGAGATCACCTCGACCACCGTCCAGCGAGGCGACGTAATCCAGATCGGCGGCCAACCATGCCGCGTCATCGACCTGATCCAACTCCCCGCCAGCGCAAAGCGACTCTGCTTCGAGTCGGGCGAACTCCTGACCATGCACGCCCGAACCCGCCTCGTCGCCCTCCGAATGCGGAGGAACTGGTGACCCAACCCGCACCGTCCCGCCGCCACGCCATCGCCGACGACCTCCGGGCCCAGATCTCGAAGGGCCACCTACAGGCCGGCGTACGCCTCCCTTCGGAAGCCCAACTGGCCACCCGCTACGCGGTCAGCACTCCCACCCTCCGGAACGCCCTCGCGCTCCTCCAGGCCGAAGGCCTAGTAGAGAAGATCCACGGAAGCGGCAACTTCGTCCGTCACCCGCTCCGCAGGGCCACGTACATCGGCGGCGGACACATGCCGAATGCACCGGCCCCGGCCGATGGAGCCCTCCACACCACCATCCACGCCACCAACCTCGGAGCGCACGGCCATCTAACCGCCCTCCTCAAGGTCTCGCCCCGCAGTCCCCTGACGGAATTCCTCTGCCTCAGCCACGAGGGCAAAACACCGCACAGCTTGGCCCGCATCTACGTGCCCCGAGACCTGGCGCCGGCCGACGTTCCGGAAGGACTGCTAGCCGCACGCTTGCCGAACTTGCGCCCACCGCTGGCCGTGGTCCAGGAAACGGTCAGCACCCGCCTCCCAACTCCTGACGAAGCGATGACCCTTCGCATCAGCCCGACCCTGGCCATCCTCTCGATCACACGCGTGGCAACCGACACCGCCGGCCGCGTGGTCGAGGCAGCCCTCCTGGCCCTCCCCGGCGACCGAGCCGACGCAGTCTTCACCACGCACCACACGACCGAAGCCAGGAGGGCGGAACGATGACACCCCACAACGAGCTGCGACTCCTGCCGTGGTCGGGCCCCGACGGCAAACCTTGCTTCCTGAGCGCCGATGACAACGCCGGCTACCTCTCCCGCCTCGCCGACAACACCGAGGCGGTGCAGCTCGACTTGGGGGTCGAACTCCTTGACCACGCCGTTGAAGTCCTCGCCGACATGGAGGTGGATCCGGATGAACTCCACCGCTTGGCAGAGGATCTGACTGGAGCCCTGAGGGACGCGGTCCGAGTAGCGACCAGCCGCGGGCACCGCCTACCGACACGCCCCCTCTCCACACCTGAAGAGCCCGAAGGCGCCCCTCAACGGACGGCAGCCTCTGGCTAGCAGCATCGCAACTCGACGTCGGCGAGGCCCCTGGATATCCAGGGGCCTCGTCACTCATGCCGGTCTGTCAAGGGTTCGGCAGGTCTGAGGTCTAGCGGAAGGTTGATGTCGAGGAGCCGTGCGCCCTAGCGCGCCCGCTTTGCCCTGGAGTAGGACTTAGGTCCTTTGCTAGGAGTGGGGGCCGACCTCAGGCAGCCATGGCGCGCACTTTGGAATCTCCAGAACGCCGCTATCTCTACAGTCGCAGGCCTTACTATCGCGGCATGACACTGACTCACATCTCCGTGAAGAAGCTTTTCGGTGAACTCGATCACGAGATTCCTGTGCACTGGAGGGAGGGGCTTACGCTACTTCACGGCCCGAATGGTACCGGGAAGACATCGGTTCTGAGAATCCTAGATTCACTCTTCAATAAGAGGTTTTCTCGGCTGAGGAAAATTCCAGTCGAAGAGCTGGTTGTGACCTTCGCCGATGAAACCCGACTTGTGGTTTCCTGGCGGACGGGATCGAGAGCGCGGAAGAGGAGGGGTGTCTCGGAGGTTGGTTTGACATTCGAACTTCATGGGAGCTCCGGGGATCCTGAAACGTGGATTTGGACACCGGGCCATGAGTTTGATTTCCCACTGGGAATGATCGATGATTTCGTTCCGCACCTACTGCGCGTAGGACCCCAAGCGTGGAGAGATGAACGCACGGGGCAGGTGCTGGACGTGGAAGAAGTTTTTGATCGGTACAGTGATCAAATGCCTGCCGGCCTAGTTCGAAATGTGGCGTCAGCTCCAAAAATTCCGGCGTGGCTTTTGGAGACATTGGGTAGTAACCCCGTATATCTGATCGAGGCTCAGAGGCTCGTACCGCAAATCTCTCGTAACCCGCGGCGAGGGCGAGAGGGGTCGAATCAGACAACTACTGTGGCCTTCTATGGGGAGGAGTTGGCCAGTAAAATTAAGAATGCATTGGCGGACTATGCGGAGTATTCGCAGTCGCTGGATAGCACATTCCCTAACCGCCTCCTGAAGACTCAACGTGAGGGTAGGCGGGTACCTAGCGACAAGGAAATCCAGGCCCGCTACACGGCTCAGGCGGACAGGCGGAAGAGCTATGTCGAAATCGGTTTGATTGACGCAGGGGATGAGCTGCAACTTCCAGAAAATTTGGATCATGCGGCTCGTCGAGTTCTTGATACCTATCTAGATGATATTGACGATAAGTTCGACCGGTTGAACGGTCTAGCGCAGCGGTTGCAGTTGTTCCTTGAGATTGTAAATGGAAAACTGCGTCGGGTATCGCTTGAAGCGGCTAGGGAGGGGGGATTGATTGCTCGCACTCGAAAAAAGCGTGAGCTGATTGATCTGGAATCGCTGAGCTCGGGGGAGCAGCAAGAGATCGTGATTGCCTACGGTCTGCTCTTCCGTGAACTTGCCGGCACCCTAGTGCTGATCGACGAACCCGAACTGTCTCTCCACGTGAGCTGGCAGCTCGATTTCATTCCGGATCTCCTGCGTATCGCGAAGGTCGCGGATCTAGAATTCGTGGCAGCCACTCACAGTCCACAAATTGTTAACGATCGATGGGACCTTGCCGTAGCGCTGTCGGATGGGGTGTGAACTGTGCGGGAGTACATCAGTTCCACGACCATCGCCAATGAAGTATCGATGCTCCGCACGACAATGAGCGGGCCTATTGTTCTACTTGAAGGGGTTACGGATAGCCGGCTGTATCGGCGCTTCTTCCTTCCTTCGCCACACGTGAGATCTATCTTCTGTGATGGAAAGCCGAATCTCCTTGATGCTATGAGCAAGATTCGGCGTGGAAGAGTTGCTGGCGTGGCGGCAATTTGTGATGCGGATTACGATCGGTTGTTGGGAATATCGAGAGGGGAGGATGTCTGCTTCACGGATCTCCATGACGCTGAGACAATGATTTCCTATTCGGCTGCGTTTCGGCGGGTGGTCGAAGAGTTGGTTGACCGAGAAGTTGTGGATGAAGAGGTGCAGAAAATCCGTGACGCCTTGGTTGATATTGCATGTGTGATTGGGGAGATCCGGGTGTGGAGTATTCAAAGCGGGCTCTCGCTCAAGTTTGCAGATGTGGATGCCGGCTCCTACCTTCTTCAAGACGGGACCTTTGATCTGGAAGGATATATTTCGCGCGTTTTGGAAGGGAGTTCTAGTGGTGTCGTTGATGTAGGTGAAGCCATGTCTGTGGCCGGTGGGCGGAAATTTAGGAACTTCGGGATAGAGGTCGCCACCGGGCATGATTTTTGCTCGCTGCTGGCGGCAGATATCAGCTTTCGGGTTCAAGGGGCGGCAGATAAGCCGACCTTGTATACGGTCGAGGCAATGCTGAGACTCAGTTTTGACGCGGAGTGCTTCGCTCAGACCGATCTCGCCAGGCTGCTTGATGACTGGCAGACTAGGAATGACCTGGATCTTTTGGCTGATGCGGCGCTACCGGCTGGGGCATGAGCTCAGCACATGGCGGTGAGCCGTGTGCTGGCTTGGGAAAGGCATGGCTACCGCTTGGGTGTCCGTCCTGCCCGTATCCGATGACTGCTCCGCTGACCTGCTGAGGTCGGTGGAGCGGCTTTGGCCGGTGTCCTGCCCGGTTTGGGGTCGAGCATGATCAGGGGGCCGTACGCTGGCTGGCAACTCGGGCAGGCTTTGGGCCTGACCGCAATGTGGTCGAGTGGCCCCCTGGTCTTGCTCGACGCGGGACCCGAACTGGGGAGGTGGGTAAAGCCGTGGAGCCGACCGCCCCAGCCACAGCGGGTTTCTCCCACCATCGACCCGAGCCGTAGGCGTGCGGCCGGCGTCCCGGGCTGGAGCGGGGCGCAGACAGGAGCGCAGGCCCGGGGCGACGGGCGCGCGACGCCGCCTTGGCGGCGGAAGCGCCCTTGATGAAGTAGGGAAACTCTTACCGCGTGGCCTTGGGTTCAGAGAGCGATCGGGCGGTAGGCCAAAGCTCGTTCCACGACCTGCTCGGCGGAACGGTGCTGTCCGGGGCCCGGGTAGAAGATGTAGTCGCTGACGTGTGGGCACCGTAGGCCCAGCTCCAGGGCCTCGATGATCTCGCTGCCCTCGTCCTCGGTTGCTATGTCGCCGTCCATGAGTTGCTGGACCAGGCGCACGGCTTCCTCGTGGGTCATGAGCTGACGAGCTGGTGGCCGTTGTGGCTGCGGACGTGGGGGCCGGTGTCGTCGAGGGCGTCCAGGAGGCGGATCGCGTAGACCTCGGACATTTGAGCAGTGACCTCTTCCGGGGTGAGCCATGCGACTGCGGTCGATTCCGCCGAGGTGCGTTCGGTGCCGCCTGACGGCTTGCAGCGGAAGACCAGGGCGACGATGCCTCGGGTGGTGTTCTTGTAGACCCCGGTGAGCTCGTCCACCTCGACCTCGATGCCCGTCTCCTCCAGGACCTCGCGGCGGACGCCGGCCTCCGGGGGCTCGCTGAGTTCGAGGACTCCGCCCGGCAGTTCCCAATTCCCGTTGTCCGCTCGGCGGATCGCCAGGAGTCGGCCGTCCTGGCGGACCACTGCCCCGGCTACGGACACGGAGTGGAGTGGCATTGACTTGCTTCCCGTGGAACCCGTACTCATGTACAGGAGCATAGGAGGAAGAGAAGGACTATGGGAACCGCAGCAGGAGGTGGCAGGGCTGCCGTGCCTCGGTACGTGCAGATCGCCGAAGACATCGTTCAGCAGATCCGCGCCGGGGTGCTGAGTGCCGGCGACATGGTGCCGAGTGAGTCGGAGCTCGTGGAGCGCTACGGCGTCGCGGGCGGGACGATCCGCAAGGCCATGGTGGAGGTTCGGGCGAGCGGGCTTGTGGAGACGCGGCACGGCAAGGGCTCTCTGGTGAAGGCTCGCCCGCCTGTGCGGCACCGGTCCTCCGATCGCTTCCGGCGCACGCATCGGCAGGAGGGTCGGGCGGCGTACCTCGCAGAGTCCGCGCAGTCCGGGGCCGAGGCCAAGGTGAGCGTGCTGTTCATCGGGCCCATGGAGGCTCCGGACGAGATCGCGACGAGGCTCGGCGTCACCGCGGGGACTCAGGTGCTTGCCCGGCGGCGGCTGTACTTCCGGAACGGGACGCCCGTGGAGACGGCCACCTCGTACCTGCCCTGGGATGTTGTGAAGGACATCCCGGAGCTGTTCGCCGAGAATCCGGGGCCCGGTGGCATCTACGCGCGGCTGGAGGATCACGGCCACGTCTTCGCCGAGTACGTGGAGACCCTCCAGGCCCGGCCGGCCGCCAAGGCTGAGGCAACCGAGCTGTCTCTGACCCCCGGCGCGCCCGTGGTGCATCTGCTCCGAGATGCGGTCACGGAGGAAGGTCGCGTGGTCGAGGTCTGCGACACCCTCATGGCCGCTGACCAGTTCGTCTTCGAGTACCGGATCCCCGCGCGCGACTGACGCTCGCTCAACTCCCCGCAGCCCGCTACGAGTTTCTCTTCGTGGCGGGTTGACTCATGTATAGGAGTCGGGCACTCTTCTTCATGTCACTCCTATACATGAGTGACGGAGTTCAGCATCTATAGAGGAGTGATCCGCTGTGCGTCAGATTCCCGTCGACACCTCGGCCGCCATGGTGATGGTTGCCCAGCCCCCGGCCGTGAAGATCAAGGACCGCCGGACCGGCGAGATCGCCACCGACCCCGAGACCGGGTCCCAGATGATGACCGTGGACGTGCTGTTCGCCTCGTACGGGGAGGCGGAGGTCCTCTCGGTGGTCGTGCCGGCGCCCGGCATCTCGGGCGAGCTGGTCATGGGTACCCCCGTCGCGCTGACCGGCCTGGTCGCCCGACCGTGGGAGAACGAGTTCAACGGTCAGAAGCGCCACGGGATCAGCTTCCGCGCCGTCGCCGTCACCTCGCTCACGGCAAAGGCGGGCTGAGCGTGAACGCCTTATGGGTCACGCTGGTGGTGGTCCTAGCCTTGGCGTTCGTACTGCGCTGGCAGCGACCCACCTGGTACTGGATGACCTTCGGGGTCACCTTCGCGACCATCCGCGTCTTGATCCGCTACCGCTCGGTGATGGACGCCTGCGGGCTCACTGTCCCGCCCTCCCGCTGGCGACTAGCAATCGCTCGGGTCGCGAACAGACCTGCACCTGAGGCTCGTTCGCCGCGCATCCTGCGGCTGCGGCCCACCTCGACCGGCCTGGTCCTACGGCTGAAACTCCGGCCCGGACAGGACGCGTTCGACTTCTCCGCCTCGTCGGACCGGCTCCGCCACTCCTTCGCCCTCCACAACGTGGTCTCGCGCGAGATCCGCTCCAGCGTCGTCGAGCTGAGGATGACGGGGTACGACGTACTCAAACGGGTACGCATGCCGGCCGTGGCCGCGCCCGATCAGCCGCTCCGTGTGCCGGTGGCCCTGCGCGAGGACGGGCAAGTTCATCACCGTGACTACCGGCAGGTCCCGCACGCCTTGAACGTCGGTGCGACCAAGTCTGGGAAGTCCGTCTACCAACGCACGCTCGTCTCCGGCCTGGCCTCGCAGAACGTCGCCCTCGTCGGTATCGACTGCAAGAACGGCGTGGAACTCTCGCCGATGGCCCGGCGGTTCACAGCCCTCGCCGACAACCCGGACGATGCAGCGGAACTGCTGGCTGCGCTCGTCCAGTACATGGGTCGCGTCTACCAGGCCATCCGGGCCGAGCAGCGGATCAGCATCGACCTGCCGGATGCGGAGATCACCGCCGATATCTGGGATCTGCCCGCGCACCTTCGCCCCGTACCGGTCGTGCTGCTGCTGGATGAGGTTGCGGAGCTCGCTCTCGCCGCGGGTAAGGCAGAGGAGGCTCGACGGGACCAGATCGTCACCGACCTGGTTCGTCTCGCCCAGCTCGGCCGCGCCGCCGGCATCCACCTGGAAATCTGCGGCCAGCGCTTCGGCTCCGAACTCGGCAAGGGCATCACGATGCTCCGTGCCCAACTCACCGGTCGTACGGCCCACCGTGTCAACGACGAGACCTCGGCGAACATGGCCTTCGGGGACATCTCCCCGGACGCCGTCCTCGCCGCCGTCCAGATCGACAAAGACCGTCCCGGCACCGCCGTGGCCGGCGACTCCTCCGGCGGCTGGTCCCGCATCCGGGCCCCGCACACCACGCTCCGCCAGGCCGTGAACACCTGCAACGCCCAAGCGCACCGCACCCCGAGCATCCCGGAGCTGGAGCCCTTCCGGCCCGCGCTCCCGGTACGTGTCCTCGTCGGCAAGGTCCAGCCCAAGGCCGCCACAGCAGGTGCCTTCTAAGCACTTGGCCCCACCCGGTCGGCGCGGCCTCATCGCGCCAAGTCCCTACCCCACCCATGCCTGAAACGAGGTGAACACCATGACCCGCCTGGTCCGCCCGGATGCCGTCCTCGTCCAGGCCGTCATCGCTGGAGCCCTCTCCTTCGCCCACCTCCACGACCTCGCCGAAGCCGCAGGCCAGGACGGCTGGAAGGCCTGGGCCTACCCGGTCAGCGTGGACCTGCTCCTCGTCGCCGCCTGGCACCGCCTCCGCTCCCTGCGGGATGCGGGGGAGCCCTCGCGGTCGGCTTGGTCCTGGTTCGCCGTCGCCCTGGCGGCCTCGCTCGGTGCGAACATCGCCACCGCCGGCCTACTCGACCTCCGCGGCGTCCCGGACTGGCTTCGCATCCTTGTCGCCGGATGGCCAGCACTCGCCTTCCTCGGCGGCACGCTCCTGGTCCACCGGCCTACGGCGCCCAGTGAGCCGGAGTCCGTTCCTGACCCGGCGACCCGGCCCGTCGTCGAGCGGGAACCCGGCGAGCAGGCCGACGAGCTCCCGGTCCTCCCCGCTGCTGTCCCGGCGCCCACGGTCCCGCCGGCCCTCGTCGCGCACGCCCAGAAGATCGCCGACGACCACCGCACCCGCACCGGTGCGGACATCGACACCGAGACCCTGCGCGCCCGACTCGGCGTCCCGTCCCCGATGGCTGAAGCCATCGCTGCCCAGCTCGCCTGACAGGAGATCCCATGCCCGCCCGGATCAACTTCCGCTCGCTTATGAAGATCGGCCCCGTCCAGATAGGGACCTACCGCGACAACCGCGGCCGCAACAAGGACACCGCCGTCTGCACCACCGACGGCTGCGGCTGGTCCTCGGACTACAGCTCCTCGACCGCCGCCCAGCTCGCCGCCCGCTCCCACCGCTGCCGCGTCAGCTGACCCCGGAAGGACAACCGCTATGGACGTCCCGCTCTGGTTCGCCCTGCTGGTCGTCGGTGTCCTCGGCTACAAGCTCGTCCGCCCGCCGCTCTGGCTCGTCGCCGTGATCCTCGTCGGCGGCTTCCTCCTCGCGGACAGCTTCCTCGCCCCGGCCATCGACACCGCGATCAACAAGTAGCCCGCCCCGGAAGGAGAACGACCATGTTCAAGCCCAAGTACCCCAGCCCCGACACCTACACCCCGGCGACCATCCGCCCGACCGCGGCACCCGCCGAGTACTCGGAGCCCGGTCCGGCACCCGTCCCCGCGAAGTCTCCGAGCGCCTTCGGCGGCCTGGTCCAGAGTTCGCCCGGTACCGCGCTGGCCCTCGCCGCCGGCGGAGTCGCCGGTGTCCTCGCGTTGGCCTCGGTCGCCGTCTCGCTGCTCCTGGCCGTCGCGGTCACCGCCGTCGCCCTGTCGATCAGCGCCGTGGTCATGCTCTTCCTCGTCCGCGCCCTGCGCCAGGAGTTCAAGAGCCGTTGACCGGCCCCGGGACGGCCTCAACCGCCAAGTCTCCGCCGTCCCGGCGCCGCGTTCCTGCCCGATCCAATGAACCGGACGGAATCACCATCATGAAGCAGAACACCCCGGGAGAGCTCTGCCCGAACTGCGACGGACACGCCTCCGTCGCCATCACCCTCGGCGGCCGCGACCACAACGGCCACCTCCGTACGATCACCGCCCACTGCTTCACCTGCCACGGCACCGGGACCCGCCGCCCCACCCGCCGTCCCCACTGGACGGTGACCGCGTGACCAACACCGCGACCCTCGCGGGCCTGGACCCGGCCACCCTCGGCGACATGCTGAAGGTGGCTGGGGATCCCGGATACGCACGCTGGGAGGACCAGGTCCGCCGTACGGGCGGCTGCTCCGACCCGATCCACATCACCGGCTGGACCGTCGCCAAAGACAAGACCTCCGGCGAGATCCTGCACTGCTACTCCACCGCGGACGAACCCGGTGCCCGCCTCCGCATCGCCTGCGGGAACCGCCGGGCCTCTCGCTGCCCGGCCTGCGCCTGGACGTACGCGGGCGACACGTACCACCTGATCCGGGCCGGACTGGCCGGCGACGACCGCCGAGACATCCCCGCCACCGTCCGCGAACACCCCCGCGTCTTCGCCACCCTCACCGCCCCGTCCTTCGGCCCGGTCCACAACCGGCCCGCCTCCGGGCGCTGCCGCTGCGGCACCCACCACCCCGACGACGACGCAGAACTCGGCAGCGCCCTCGACCCGACCACGTACGACTACGCCGCCGCCGTCCTCTTCAACAACCACGCCGGACAGCTCTGGCAGCGCTTCACGACCCGCCTGCGCCGAGAGATCGCCGCCTCCGCCGGCCTCACCCAACGCGAGCTGACGGAGGAAGCCCGGATCTCCTACGGCAAGGTCGCCGAGTTCCAGAAGCGCGGCGCCATCCACTTCCACGCCGTGATCCGCATCGACGGGCCTGTCGGCCCCGCCAGCCCGCCGCCGTACTGGGCCAGCACGGAACTCCTGGAACGATCGATCCGCTCTGCCGTAGCCCACTCCTACACGTCGGTGCGGGTCCCTCCCGTCGCTGGTCAGCCCGCCCGCGCCCTCCGCTGGGGCACTCAGCTCGACGTACGCCCGATCAAGGCCTTCGGGGACGGCTCTGACGTCACTGAACAGGCCGTCGCCTCGTACGTCGCGAAGTACGCGACCAAGGCCGCCGAGACCACTGGAGCCACCGACACGGCCGTGCACTGCCGCAAGTGCCGGGGGACTGGCCACTCCGACCGCTATCACCGCCCCGGCTCCGCACTGAGCCTCTGCTCCCGCTGCCGCGGAACCGGCCTCGGCGAAGACCTCGCCCGGCTACCCGTGTCCGAGCACGCCCGCCGCCTGATGGAGGCCTGTGCGGCGCTGCAGCCTCTCTACCCGGACCGCGCGCTCACCCGCTGGGCCCACATGCTCGGTTTCCGGGGGCACTTCTCCACCAAGTCGCGCCAGTACTCCACCACCCTCGGTGCCCTCCGCCAGACCCGCGCCGACTACCGCGCCGCCCAGGAACGCGAAGCCCGCGGCCTCGACGACTTCGAGCCGGAGACCGTGCTCGTCCTCGCCTCCTGGGAGTACGCCGGCCACGGCCACAGTCCGGGGGAGTCGGTCCTCGCCGAGACCATCGCCCGCGACATCCAGCTGAACCGCCAGACCGCCCGCGAAGCCCTGCAAGGAGAGCAGCATGAATGAGCGCTACCTCAGCGTCGTCCAGGTCGCCGAGCTGCTCGGTACCACCGTGCGATTCCCTCGCCGCCTCATCGAGGAGCGTCGGATCACCTACGTGAAGGTCGGTCGGCACGTGCGCATCCCGGAGAGCGCCGTCCAGGAGTACCTCGCCGCGAACACCGTCGAGCCGCGCCGCCGCCGTCTGGGGGTGGCTGCCTGATGGCAGGGAAGCGCCGACAGTTCGGCCGGGTCCGCAAACTGCCCTCCGGCCGGTACCAGGCCCGGTACCTCGGACCGGACGGGGAGCTCCGACCCGCGCCTGAGACGTTCCGCACGAAGAAGGACGCGGACGACTGGCTCGCCGACATGCAGACCGAAATGCGGCGAGGTGACTGGCGGGATCCAGACGCCGGGAAGGTCGCCTTCGGCCCGTACGCCGCCGCGTGGATCAAAGAGCGCGAGCTGACCAGCACCACCAGACAGCTCTATTCCTCGCTCCTCAAGCACCACCTGGAGCCCGCCCTCGGAGCCGTCAACCTGGCAGAGATCTCGCCGCCCCTCGTACGGAGCTGGCGTGCCGACAAGCTCGCAGCCGGCACCGGGCCCACCACCGTGGCCAAGGCTTACGCCCTGCTCCGCGCCATCCTGGGGACGGCTGTCTCCGACGAGCTGATCCGGCGGAATCCCTGCCAGGTCAAGGGAGCCAGCAGCGTGCACACCCCGGAGCGGCCGACGGCCACGGTCAAGGAGGTCTACGCGCTGGCCGAAGCGGTGCAGCCGCGCTATCGAGCGCTCGTGCTCATGGCTGGATTCCTTGGTCTGCGCTGGGGCGAGCTGATCGGGCTCCACCGGCGGGACGTGGACTTGGAGCACCGCACCGTGCGTGTCCGGCGGGCCGTCGCCGAACTGAGCAACGGACAACGGGAGATCAAAGCGCCGAAGAGTGCCGCGGGCAAGAGGACGGTCTCCATCCCCGGCGTGATCCTCGCGGATCTCCACGAGCACCTGAAGCGGTACGCGGAGGCCGGCGCCGATGGGCGTGTCTTCGTCGGGGCGAAGGGGGCAACTCCCCGCCGGAATCACTTCAACCGGCTCTGGCACAAGGCGTGTCGGGAAGCGGGAGTGAAGGGGCTGCACTTCCACGATCTCCGGCACACGGGCAACACGCTGGCCGCGTCAACGGGTGCCAGCACGAGGGAGTTGATGACGCGCATGGGCCACAGCACCGCCCGCGCCGCGCTGATCTACCAGCATGCGAGCGCCGATCGGGACCGGCTGATCGCCGACGCACTGAGCGGGCTCGTCAAGAAGGGCCGCAAAGTCGACAAGCCCGCGAAGTCCGCAAGGGCCGCCGAGGGCACGAAGGAAGATCCACAGCGGAAGGGGCACGCAGGGGGCACGCCGAGCTGATCGCAGCCCCCGGAACGACGAAGGGCCAGGCAGAGGAAACGTCCTCTGACCTGGCCCTTTGTGTCTCTGAGCGGGTGACGGGAATCGAACCCGCGTAGCTAGTTTGGAAGACTAGTGCTCTACCATTGAGCTACACCCGCAGCATGCGCGTCGCAGGTCCGGGGACCGCGGCACGAAGAGCATCCTAGCGGGTTCCCGCAGGGGATCGCACACCACATTGCGCGCCCGCGGAGAGTCGCGTCACCTCTGCCGTGGCGCATTCGCCGAAACTCCGCACGGCGGAGGGTCTTCGGGCATGTACCCTACGTGTCGCACCGACGGGGTGTGGCGCAGCTTGGTAGCGCGTCCGCTTTGGGAGCGGAAGGTCGTCGGTTCGAATCCGGCCACCCCGACCAGCAGGAAGATCGCGCGATCCCCCTCTACGAGACCGCGTCGATGATCGCGTTGTGGGCTGATTGCCGCTTGCGGCTACTATGCAAGCTGCGTGCCCGTGTGTCTGATGTACCGGGCCCGATCCGCTGAGAACCGCTAGACCGCGGCGATGAGCAGAGACCCCCAGCAGTCAGCCACAAGGAGACCGAACCGTGAAGAGCGCCGTGGAGACCCTGAACCCGACTCGGGTTCGGCTCACTGTTGAGGTGCCCTTCGAGGAGCTCAAGGACAGCCTCGACGCGGCCTACAAGAAGATCAACCAGCAGGTCACGGTGAAGGGCTTCCGCAAGGGCAAGATCCCGGCCCGCGTCATCGACCAGCGCTTCGGCCGCGGTGCGGTGCTGGAGGAGGCCGTCAACGACGCCCTCCCGAAGTTCTACACCGAGGCCGTCAACGAGGCCGACCTGAACCCGCTGGGCCAGCCCGACGTCGACATCACGGAGCTGAAGGACGGCGAACTGCTGGCCTTCACCGCCGAGGTCGACATCCGTCCCGCGATCGAGATCCCGGACTACTCCGGCATCGAGGTCACCGTGGACGCCGTCGAGGTCTCGGACGAGGACGTCGAGAAGTCGGTCGAGCAGCTGCGCGGCCGTTTCGCGTCCACCAAGGACGTCGAGCGCGCGGCCGAGGACGGCGACGTCGTCACCATCGACCTCGAGGCCAAGGTCGACGGCGAGGTGCTGGAGGACGGTGTCGCCCAGGACGTCTCCTACACCATCGGCTCTGGTGAGCTTCTCGAAGGCATCGACGAGGCCGTCAAGGGCCTGGAGGCCGGTGGCGAGGCCACCTTCACCTCCCAGCTGAAGGGCGGCTCCGCCGAGGGCAAGGACGCCGAGGTCACCGTCAAGGTCACCAAGGTCTCCGCCCGCGAGCTGCCGGAGCTGGACGACGAGTTCGCCGGCATGGCGAGCGAGTTCGACACCCTCGAGGAGCTGAAGGCCGACAGCCGCAAGCGCCTCGAGAACATGAAGCAGTACGACCAGGCCACGCAGGCCCAGGAGCGCGTCCTGGAGAAGCTGCTGGAGCTCGTCGAGGTCCCGATCCCCGAGAAGCTCCTCGCGGACGAGGTCCAGACCCGCAAGCACAACCTGGAGCACCACCAGCTCGGCCAGATGGGTCTCACCATCGAGAAGTACCTGGAGATCCAGGGCAAGACGGTCGAGGAGTTCGACGCCGAGACCGCCGAGCAGGCGATCAAGGGCATCAAGACCCAGTTCGTCCTCGACGAGCTGGTCAACAAGGAGAAGCTGAACGTGAACCAGGAGGAGCTCACCGAGCACCTCATGCGTCGCGCCGCCTCCTCCGGCATGTCCCCCGACCAGTTCGCCCAGGCCGTCGTCGAGGGTGGCCAGGTTCCGATGCTCGTCGGCGAGGTCGCCCGCGGCAAGGCCCTCGCGGCCGTCGTCGAGGCCGCCAAGGTCACCGACACCAACGGTGAGGTCGTCGACCTCTCCGACGACGAGGACGAGCTCGAGACGGCCGCCGAGACCGTCGAGAACGTCGTCGAGGCCGACGGCGAGATCGCGGCCGACGAGGCCAAGTAACACCCGGGCTCACCCCCGCTGAGCAGTACCAGAGCACGGCCCGGAGGGCCCGTACGCCATCGCGTCCGGGCCCTTCGGCCTTCCCTCGGGAAGGACCTCCGCAATGCCTTCCGAAGGCCCTCGGTGACGGGGTCCTGACCTTGCGCTCCGAGCGAACAGTTCGGGAAGCGGGATGGCGTTGTCGTAGCTGCGCGTTAGGGTCCATGAATACGAGGGCACGGGAGTACCCGACGCCGGCGGACATCGTCCGCACGGCAGGTCCGCGCCCCAGAACGAGACGCTGAGACGGCACATGGCCGTCGGAGACGAGCAGGTGGATACGTGACGAATCTGAAGCCTTACGCCGCGGGTGAGCCGTCCATCGGTGGCGGCCTCGGCGACCATGTCTACAACCGGCTGCTCGGCGAGCGCATCATCTTCCTCGGCCAGCAGGTCGACGACGACATCGCCAACAAGATCACCGCGCAGCTCCTGCTCCTGGCCGCCGAGCCGGAGAAGGACATCTACCTGTACATCAACAGCCCCGGTGGCTCGGTGACGGCGGGCATGGCGGTCTACGACACCATGCAGTACATCCCGAACGACGTGGTCACCATCGGTATGGGCATGGCGGCCTCCATGGGCCAGTTCCTGCTCACCGGCGGTACCCCGGGCAAGCGCTTCGCCCTCCCGAACACCGACATCCTGATGCACCAGGGTTCCGCCGGCATCGGTGGCACCGCCTCGGACATCAAGATCCAGGCCCAGTACCTGCTGCGCACGAAGCAGCGCATGGCTGAGATCACCGCGCACCACTCCGGCCAGACCGTGGAGACGATCATCCGCGACGGTGACCGCGACCGCTGGTACACGGCGGAAGAGGCCAAGGCCTACGGCCTCATCGACGAGATCATCTCCGCCGCGTCGCTGGTCCCGGGCGGCGGCGGCACCGGGGCCTGATCCCGGCCCCGGCGCAGGGGGTCCCGTACGGGGATCCCCGCGCCCGCCCGCACCAGGCAAGCCTCAGCCCGCAGAACGCCACCAGGACGGTGAACACCCAGATGCACATGAACAACCTTTCTCCCGCGAGCGGCCTCTACACCGGCGCGCCGGTGGACAACCGCTACGTCGTGCCGCGCTTCGTGGAGCGCACCTCGCAGGGCGTCCGCGAGTACGACCCGTACGCGAAGCTCTTCGAGGAGCGCATCATCTTCCTCGGCGTGCAGATCGACGACGCCTCCGCCAACGACGTCATGGCGCAGCTCCTGTGCCTGGAGTCGATGGACCCGGACCGCGACATCTACCTGTACATCAACAGCCCCGGTGGCTCCTTCACCGCGCTGACGGCGATCTACGACACGATGCAGTTCGTGAAGCCGGACATCTCGACGGTCTGCATGGGCCAGGCGGCCTCCGCCGCCGCGGTCCTGCTGGCCGCCGGCGCCCCCGGCAAGCGCATGGCGCTGCCGAACGCCCGCGTGCTGATCCACCAGCCCTCGGGCGGCACCGGCCGTGAGCAGCTCTCCGACCTGGAGATCGCGGCCAACGAGATCCTGCGCATGCGCGACCAGCTGGAGACCATGCTGGCCACGCACTCCTCGACCCCGATCGAGAAGATCCGCGACGACATCGAGCGCGACAAGATCCTCACGGCCCAGGACGCCCTGGCGTACGGCCTGATCGACCAGGTCGTGGCCACCCGTAAGACTTCGAACTGATCCTTGCCGCCAGTTGGCGCGGGCACATCGCCGGATTCGGCGATGTGAACCACGTCAAGGGGGCCCCGCACGGGGCCCCCGGCAAGGTACCGTCGGATATGAGGCACCAGGAGCGCTGAACCAGGCGTCTCCCAGGCGAAGGGGAAGCACCTCGTGGCACGCATCGGTGACGGCGGCGACCTGCTCAAGTGCTCGTTCTGCGGAAAGAGCCAGAAGCAGGTGAAGAAGCTCATCGCGGGACCCGGTGTGTACATCTGCGACGAGTGCATCGACCTCTGCAACGAGATCATCGAAGAGGAACTGGCCGAGACTTCCGAGGTCAGGTGGGAGGAACTCCCCAAGCCTCGTGAGATCTACGAGTTCCTGGAGAGCTACGTCGTCGGCCAGGAGCCGGCGAAGAAGGCGCTCTCCGTCGCGGTGTACAACCACTACAAGCGCGTCCAGGCCGGCGAGAACGGCGGCGGGACGAACCGTGACGACGCGATCGAGCTCGCGAAGTCCAACATCCTCCTGCTCGGCCCCACGGGCTCGGGCAAGACGCTGCTGGCCCAGACGCTCGCCCGGATGCTCAACGTTCCGTTCGCCATCGCGGACGCGACGGCGCTGACGGAGGCCGGGTACGTCGGCGAGGACGTCGAGAACATCCTGCTCAAGCTGATCCAGGCCGCTGACTACGACGTCAAGAAGGCCGAAACCGGGATCATCTACATCGACGAGATCGACAAGGTCGCCCGCAAGAGCGAGAACCCGTCGATCACGCGCGACGTGAGCGGCGAGGGCGTGCAGCAGGCCCTCCTGAAGATCCTGGAAGGCACGACCGCTTCCGTACCGCCGCAGGGCGGCCGCAAGCACCCGCACCAGGAGTTCATCCAGATCGACACGACGAACGTGCTGTTCATCGTGGGCGGCGCCTTCTCCGGGCTGGAGCGGATCATCGAATCCCGCGCCGGCGCGAAGGGCATCGGCTTCGGGGCGACCATCCGCTCGAAGCGCGAGATCGAGGCGAGCAACCAGTTCCAGGAGGTCATGCCGGAGGACCTGGTGAAGTTCGGGATGATCCCCGAGTTCATCGGCCGTCTCCCCGTCATCACCTCGGTGCACAACCTGGACCGCGAGGCCCTGCTCCAGATCCTCATCGAGCCGCGCAACGCGCTGGTCAAGCAGTACCAGCGGCTGTTCGAACTCGACGGCGTCGAGCTGGACTTCGAGCGCGAGGCCCTCGAGGCCATCGCCGACCAGGCGATCCTCCGCCAGACCGGCGCGCGCGGCCTGCGCGCCATCATGGAAGAGGTCCTGATGTCGGTGATGTACGAGGTCCCGTCCCGCAAGGACGTGGCCCGCGTGGTCATCACCTCGGACGTGGTCCGCTCCAACGTCAACCCGACGCTGGTCCCGCGGATCGTCCCGAAGGACCAGGGACCGCACGAGAAGTCGGCGTAGCCGCAGGCAGCAGACACGACTGAGGGGCGCCACCCGCTACGGGTGGCGCCCCTCACTCGTGCCCGAGGCCGGCCACAGGGCGCCCACGGGGTGCACGGTCGGTCAAAGGTGCGATCTCCGCGGACCCCGGGAGGGGCCGCGTGGGGTCGCAGGTGATGTCCGCCTGCGACCGGGGCGCGGCGAGGGGCTTCGGGTCCGCCACGGCCCAGCCTGCCTGTCAGGGCATGCTGGTGCCGGCAGGGGTGAAGCACGCGGGTCACATCCAGGAAGCGTGCTACCAGGCCTCACGTCCGGCGTGAAACCAACCGGCGCACGGGAGAAGGCGCTGACGCGGCGGACCGCCGTGACAGCGCCTTCCGGGCCGCCCCATGCGGCGGCCTCACCTCACAGCTTGGTGCGCGAGGTGTTGTAGAGCTTCGCGGTGTAGCCCGCGGTCTGCTCCAGGGTGAAGCCCTGGGTGCCGCCCATGACGGAGGCGAAGTCCGCCATGCTCACGACGGACAGGGTGCTGTAGTCGCCCCAGATGCAGACCGGAATGGTGAAGGGCTTCGTGAGCGGGTTGTCCGCGGACTTCTTCGGAGTCATCTTGAGCTCCTGGCACTTCATCACGGCGCCCTTGAAGCCGGCGGGGTTCATCACCTTGGGGGAGCCGACGAGCTCCGCCTCCCCGTCCTTGTCGTCCTTCATCGAATTGGCCTTGGCCATGGCGAAGTAGGCGTCCACGGCCTTCTCCGGGTCGGCGATCTCGCCGTACACGCCCTGGAAGTTGAGTGCCTTCGCGGCCAGCGGGTTCTTCGGGTCGCCGGACTGGTAGGACTCGGAGACCTGGGTCGGGTTCTTCACGCCGACCGCCTCGACTTCCTTGCGGTCCTTGTCGGAGAACTCTTCCTTCGAGCTCTTCGGGTTCTTCTTGTACTCGTCCACCGCCGCCGGAGCCACCAGCTTGTAGCCCTTGGTGTCCGCGGAGATCGACGCCGAGGAGCCGCCGCCCTGCGTGAAGTACCAGCCGGCGCCGCCGATCACGGCCACCGCCAGGACCACCGCGATGATCACGCCGGCCTTCGACTTCTTCGGGGGCGTGCCGCCGCCGTACGGAGGCTGCTGCGGGTAGCCGCCGTACGGGGGCTGCTGCTGTTGCTGGG
This sequence comes from Streptomyces sp. NPDC002886, assembly GCF_042888445.1. NCBI lineage: Bacteria > Bacillati > Actinomycetota > Actinomycetes > Kitasatosporales > Streptomycetaceae > Streptomyces > Streptomyces sp. NPDC002886. The sequence goes on along the minus strand of NZ_JBIAPV010000002.1, from coordinate 938,286 downwards.
GGAAGCCGGGCTGCTGCTGCGGCTGCTGCGGGTAGCCCTGCTGGGGGACTCCCTGGGGGGCCTGCTGCGGGTAGCCGTAGCCGGGCTGCTGGCCGTAGGGGCCGGGCTGCTGGCCGCCGTACGGGTTCGGCTGCTGCGGCTGCTGTCCGTAGGGCCCCGGCTGCTGCGGCTGCTGGCCTCCGTACGGCCCCGGCTGGTTGTAGCTCATCCCGCGTCCCCCCATGAGGTTGTTTATGCGTCCCACACATCCTGGCGGAAGCCGAGGCGACAAAAGGCCCCGGGCCCCCGGAAACCCGGTTTCATGACTGGACTGTTACGGCCCTAAACTGTGCCTCGTGACCGAGAACACGCAGACACCCAGCAGCCCCTACTCCGAACTGCCGACCTCCTACGCGCCGGCCGATGTAGAGGGGAAGCTCTACGAGCGCTGGGTAGAGCGTGGGTACTTCGAGGCGGACGAGAAGAGCGACAAGCCTCCCTTCGCCATCGTCATCCCGCCGCCGAACGTCACCGGAAGCCTCCACCTGGGGCACGCCTTCGAGCACACGCTGATCGACGCCATCACCCGTCGCAAGCGCATGCAGGGCTACGAGACCCTGTGGCAGCCCGGCATGGACCACGCGGGCATCGCCACCCAGAACGTCGTCGAGCGCGAGCTCGCCAAGGAGGGCAAGTCCCGCCACGACCTGGGCCGCGAGGCCTTCGTCGACCGCGTCTGGCAGTGGAAGGGCGAGTCCGGCGGGCAGATCTCCGGCCAGATGCGCCGCCTCGGCGACGGCGTCGACTGGTCGCGCGAGCGCTTCACCATGGACGAGGGCCTGTCCGAGTCCGTCCAGACCATCTTCAAGAAGCTCTACGACGACGAGCTGATCTACCGCGCCGAGCGCATCATCAACTGGTGCCCCCGCTGCCTCACCGCGATCTCCGACATCGAGGTCGAGTACCAGGACGACGAGGGCGAGCTCGTCTCCATCCGGTACGGCGAGGGCGACGCCTCCATCGTCGTCGCGACGACCCGCGCCGAGACGATGCTCGGTGACACGGCCGTCGCCGTCCACCCCGAGGACGAGCGCTACAAGCACCTCGTCGGCACCGAGATCGAGCTGCCGCTCACCGGCCGCCGCATCCCGGTCGTCGCCGACGAGCACGTCGACCCCGAGTTCGGCACCGGCGCCGTCAAGGTGACCCCGGCGCACGACCCCAACGACTTCGAGATCGGTCAGCGCCACGGCCTGCCCAACCTCGCCGTCATGGACGAGCACGCCGTCATCACCGTCCACGGCCCCTTCCTGGGCCTGGACCGGCTGGAGGCCCGTTCCGCCATCGTCGCCGCGCTGCGCGCCGAGGGCCGGATCGTCGCCGAGAAGCGTCCGTACACGCACTCCGTCGGCCACTGCTCGCGCTGCAAGACCACCATCGAGCCGCGCCTCTCGCTCCAGTGGTGGGTCAAGGTCGGCCCGCTCGCCAAGGCCGCCGGTGACGCGGTCCGCGACGGCCAGGTCAAGATCCACCCGCAGGAGATGGAGAAGCGCTACTTCGACTGGGTCGACAACCTCCACGACTGGTGCATCTCGCGCCAGCTGTGGTGGGGCCACCGCATCCCCGTCTGGTACGGCCCGAACGGCGAGATCGTCTGCGTCGGCCCCGACGAGCAGCCGCCGACCGGCGAGGGCTGGACCCAGGACACGGACGTCCTGGACACCTGGTTCTCCTCCGGCCTGTGGCCGTTCTCCACGCTCGGCTGGCCGCAGCAGACCGACAGCCTGGCGAAGTTCTACCCGAACGCCGTCCTGGTCACCGGCTACGACATCCTCTTCTTCTGGGTCGCCCGGATGATGATGTTCGGCCTGTACGCGATGGACGGCACCCCGCCGTTCCACACCATCGCCCTGCACGGCATGGTCCGCGACGAGCGCGGCAAGAAGATGTCGAAGTCCTTCGGCAACGCGGTCAACCCGCTGGACTGGATGGACAAGTACGGCTCCGACGCGGTCCGCTTCACCCTGGCGCGCGGCGCCAACCCGGGTGTCGACGTCCCGATCGGCGAGGACTGGGTCCAGGCCTCCAGCAAGTTCGCCAACAAGATCTGGAACGCCACCCGCTTCGCGATGATGAACGGCGCCACGATCGAGGGCGACCTGCCCTCGGTCGAGGAGATGTCGGCGACCGACCGCTGGATCCTGTCCCGGCTGAACGAGACGGTCGCGCAGGCCGACGCCTTCTACGAGGACTACCAGTTCTCCAAGCTCAGCGAGGCCCTCTACCACTTCGCGTGGGACGAGGTCTTCGACTGGTACGTCGAGCTGTCGAAGACGACGTTCTTCGCGGGCGGCGAGCCGGCCAAGGCCTCCGCCCGGGTCCTCGGCGAGGTCCTCGACGTCATGCTGCGCCTGCTGCACCCGGTGGTCCCCTTCGTCACCGAGACCCTGTGGACCACGCTGACCGGCGGCGAGTCCCTGGTGATCGCCGAATGGCCCAAGGACAGCGGCTTCCGCGACGCCGGCGCCGAGGCCGAGATCGAGGGCATCCAGACCCTGGTCCGCGAGGTCCGCCGGTTCCGCAAGGAGCAGGGCCTCGACGACAAGCAGAAGGTCCCGGCCCGCCTGGACCTGTCCGCCACCACGCTGGCCGCCCACGAGGCCGCCATCCGCCAGGTGCTGCGCCTCCAGCCGGAGGGTGACGCCTTCAGCGCCACCGCGACCCTGCCGGTCGCCGGCGCCACCGTCGCGCTCGACCTGTCGGGCACCATCGACATCCCGGCGGAGCGCAAGCGGCTGAGCAAGGACCTGGCCGCCGCCGAGAAGGAGAAGCAGCAGGCCGAGGCGAAGCTCGGGAACGAGGCGTTCATCGCCAAGGCCCCGGACAACGTCGTGGACAAGATCAAGGGCCGGCTGTCCAAGGCGGAAGGCGACATCGCCCGCCTGAAGGCCCAGCTGGACGCCCTGCCCGCGGGCTGACGGCCCGGTCAAGGACACAAGCGAAGGCCCCCACGCCGTCGGTCGACGTGGGGGCCTTCGCCGTATCTGTTCCCCGCGAGGGGCCGGGCGTCACAGCAGCCGGGTGCCGAACTTCGTCAGGATGAGCGCCGCGACCACGCCGTACGCCGCCAGCGGTACGACCCAGTGGGGGAGCGCCCGCAGCCGGGAGCCGGCCGGGGCCAGGTGGCGGGTGACGTACCAGAACAGCGGGATCATCACCGCCCAGACGACCATGCACCACGGGCACAGGGCCCCGATCACGTACAGGCACTGGCTGATCAGCCACACCGTGAAGGCGAACCCGGCCGCGATCCCGGCCCACAGCCCGCGCCACAGCCACCGGGGGAACAGCGCCCCGGCGACCAGGGCCGCGCCCAGTCCGGCGAGGGCCGCGAAGCCGGCCAGGCCGAGCAGCATGTTGGGGAAGCCGAGGAGGTTGCCCTGCCAGGTGGTCATCACGTCGCCGCAGCTCAGCACCGCGTTGACGTTGCAGCCCGGGGTGAAGAGGGGGTCCTCCAGGGTGCGGATGCGGTCGTAGGTGAGGACGCCGGAGGCCAGGGCGCCGACGAGGCCGCCGATGAGCAGGAGCAGGGCGGTGCCCCGCGGGGTGGTCGGTCCCCGTTGGGCGGTGGTTCCCCTATGGGTGGTCATTCTCCCGACGCTACGAGCGCGCCGGCGGCCCGGGTAGAGCGGAACGCCTCCGGGCCGAAGGACCTCCGGCCTGTCCGAAGTGCCCTAAATCACGCCTTCTCGGGTCCGGGCGGCCCGGATGCGGGGGTGCCGAGCACGGATGATGGAGGGCATGCACGTCAAGCCCGCCCTTTCGGCGCCCCACCGGCTCACGGCCTTCGGTCGCCGGCTCGGGCAGGGCTGGGCCGGGTCGCCGCGCGCGATGGACCTGCTGGCGGCGCTGAGCTGCCTGGGCCTGATGGCGCTCGACCTGCCGGGCCTGGCGGCCGCCGACAACTCGCTGAGCGGGCCCTCCGCGGCGGTCGTCCTGGCCATCGGCTGCGCCACGCTGCTGGTGCGGCGCCGGCTGCCCTGGGTCTCGTACCTCGCCGCGCTGGTCTTCATCGGCTGGCTGCACGAGCTGACCCTGATCCAGTTCGCGCTGTACTCGGTGGGCCGCTTCCGCGGGCGCCGGGCCGGTGTCCTCGCCACCTTGGGCTACGTCGCCTTCGCGCTGTGCCTGTTCTGCTGCGTGCCGGGCTGGCCGCTGGCCCGGGCCGAGACCCTCAGCTCCTTCCTCAGCCTCGTCGTGCCCATCGGGGTCCTCGCCTCGGCCGTGGGCATCGCCGCCTACCGGCACGACCTGGTGCGCGAGCTCGACACCCGGCGCGCCGAGTCGGCCGTGCTCCAGGCGGTCCAGCAGGAGCGGACCTCCGTCGCCCGCGACGTCCACGACTTCGTCGGGCGCGAGCTGACCCTGCTGACGGTGCGCTCCGAGGTGCTGTCGATGCGCTCGCGCGAAACGGCGTACGCGAAGGACTTTGAAGAGCTCGCCGACACCGCCCGCCGGGCCCACCTGGTGCTCAACGAGATCATCGTGCAGCGCGGGGAGCGGGCGGCGACCCCGGGCGTGGAGGGGCTGGCGGTGCTCGCGGAGGAGAGCGGCCGCGCGGGTTCGCCCGTACGGCTCGCCCTGGATCCGGCCGTGCACGGACTGTCGCCGCTGCGCCAGGCGGCGGTCTACCGGGTGGTGCAGGAATGCCTGACCAACGCCGCCAAGCACGCGCGCGGCGAAACCATCGAGGTGTCCATCGCGGCGGACGGTCCGCAGCTGCGGATCGCCGTCCGCAACGGGCTGGGGGAGCGCAACCCGACCCGGGCCCCCGTCTCGGCGGGCTCGGGCACGGCGAGCATGTCGGAGCGCGTGCGCAGCCTGGGCGGCACCCTGACGGCGACGCGCACGCACGACGCGTACGAGGTCATCGCGACCCTCCCGAAGGGCTGAGCCCGCGGCGACCCGGGCGGCCTACGCCCGCGCCGGCGCCAGCAGGCTGCTGAGCGCGTCCATGTCCTCCACGCAGCGGCCCGATCCCAGCGCCACGCAGTCCAGCGGGTCGTCCGCGACGAAGACCGGGATCCCGGTCGAGGAGGCCATCCGCAGGTCCAGGCCGGGCAGCAGCGCGCCGCCGCCGGTCAGGACGATGCCGTGCTCCATGACGTCGCCGGAGAGTTCGGGCGGGCACTCCTCCAGGGTGGTGCGGACCGCCGCGATGATCGCCTCGACCGGCTCGTCCAGGGCGGCGCGCACGTCCCGCGCGTCGAGCGCGAGCGTCTGGGGCATGCCGCCGACCTTCTCGCGGCCCCGCACCGTGAAGGTGGCGGTCTCCAGCTCGGGCCGGTCCGGCACCGGCCAGGCCGAGCCGATGGCGATCTTGACGTCCTCGGCGGTGCGGTCGCCGATGAGCAGGGAGTGCTCCTTGCGGACGTAGTCGGTGATGGCGGCGTCCATCCGGTCGCCGGCGACCCGGAGGGACCGCGCGGTGACGATGCCGCCCAGCGAGATGACGGCGACCTCGGAGGTGCCGCCGCCGATGTCGACGACCATCGACCCGCGCGGTTCGGACACCGGGAGCCCGGCGCCGATCGCCGCGGCCATGGGTTCCTCGATCAGGTGCACGGTCTTGGCGCCGGCCCGGGCGGAGGCGTGGATGATGGCCCGCCGCTCCACCTGGGTGACGCCGGACGGTACGCAGATCACCATGCGGGTGCGCACCCGGCGGCCGGGGACGGCCTTGCGGACGAAGTGCCGGATCATCTCCTCGGCGGCCTCGTAGTCGCAGATCACACCGTCCTTGAGGGGGCGGATCGCGGTGATGGAGCCGGGAGTGCGGCCGATGGTCTCCTTGGCCTCGGTCCCGACGGCCAGGGCGGTGGTGGTGCCCGCCTTGACGGCCACCACGGACGGCTCATTGAGGACGATGCCGTGCCCCCGTGCGTAGACGAGGGTGTTGGCGGTTCCCAGGTCGATGCCTATGTCGCGGCTGGAACCTGTCTTGTTCGTGCTGGCCTGCGGCATTTATTCCCCAATCTCCTGCCGCAAGGCTTGCATAACGATCCGGTCGCACCGGCAGCCGAAGGTCCCGATGCGACCGGGCCGAAAGTCCCTGTGCCCCTCGTCCGTAGACTGGGTCCCGTGAGTGAGCAGCAGCCCGAGAGCCACGATGACAGCTTCGACGCCTTCGACAAGATCGTGGCGGAAGAGTCCGACCGCGACCCCGACCTGGCGGTGATCGAGGCGGGCAGCCGCACCCTGCGCGCGCAGGCCGGTCCGCCCCAGGGCGACCCGGTGCCCGAGGAGCCCGCCGACCCCGAGGTGGCCAAGGCGCTGCGGGAGGTGGAGCAGGACCTGGCCGGCCGCTGGGGCGAGACCAAGCTGGAGCCGTCCGTCACGCGGATCGCCGCGCTGATGGACGTCCTGGGCGAGCCGCAGCGCGCGTACCCCTCCATCCACGTCACCGGCACCAACGGCAAGACGAGCACCTCCCGCATGATCGAGGCGCTGCTGAACGCCTTCGAGCTGCGCACCGGGCGCTACACCAGCCCGCACGTGCAGTCGATCACCGAGCGGATCAGCCTGGACGGGGCGCCGGTCAGCGCCGAGCGGTTCATCGAGACGTACGAGGACATCAAGCCGTACGTGGACATGGTGGACGCGGCCGAGGAGATCCGGCTGTCGTTCTTCGAGGTCCTCACCGGCATGGCCTACGCGGCCTTCGCGGACGCCCCCGTGGACGCGGCCGTGATCGAGGTGGGCATGGGCGGCACCTGGGACGCCACCAACGTGATCGACGGCGCCGTCGCCGTGGTCACCCCGATCAGCCTGGACCACACGGACCGGCTCGGCTCCACCACCGGCGAGATCGCGCAGGAGAAGGGCGGCATCATCAAGCAGGGCGCCACCGTGATCCTGGCGCAGCAGCCGGTGGACGCGGCGCAGGTACTGCTGAAGAAGGCCGTGGAGGTCGACGCGACCGTGGCCCGCGCGGGCATGGAGTTCGGCGTCGTCACCCGCGAGGTCGCGGTGGGCGGGCAGCAGCTGACGCTGCGCGGCCTGGGCGGCGAGTACGACGGCATCTTCCTGCCGCTGTACGGCGCCCACATGGCGCACAACGCGGCGGTGGCGCTGGCGGCCGTCGAGGCCTTCTTCGGGATCGGCGCCGATCACGCGCGGGTCCTGGACGTGGAGACCGTGCGCAAGGCCTTCGCCTCGGTGACCTCGCCCGGCCGCATGGAGGTCGTGCGGCGCAGCCCCACGGTGGTCCTGGACGCGGCGCACAACCCGGCCGGCGCGCAGGTCACCGCGGAGGCGGTGACCGAGGCCTTCGGCTTCAGCCGGCTGATCGGGGTCGTGGGCGCGAGCGACGGCAAGGACGTGCGCGGGGTCTTCGAGGCCTTCGAGCCGATCTTCGCCGAGGTCGTGATCACGGAGAACACCAGCCACCGGGCGATCTCCGCCGACGAACTGGCCGCCATCGCGGTCGAGGTCTTCGGCTCCGAGCGCGTGCAGGTGGAGCCGCGGCTGGACGACGCCATCGAGGCGGCGATCACGCTGGCGGAGGAAGAGGCGGAGTACGGAGGGGCCGGGGTCCTGGTGACCGGGTCCGTCATCACGGTGGGCGAGGCCCGCCTGCTGCTGAAGAGGGGCTGAGGGATGCGCACGCTGTGTGCTTCGACGCTGATCGGCGAGTTCTTCGTGATCGGCTTCGCGGGGCTGGTCGCGATGAAGGGCGATCTGAGCCAGGCCACGGTCTGGACGGTCTGCGGGATCGCGATGCTGGTGTCGGTGCTGCTGTGCGGGATGCTCTCGCGCCCCGGGGCCGTCCAGATCGGCTGGGCCCTGCAGATCGGGCTGGTGCTGAGCGGCTTCGTCGTACCGATGATGTTCATCCTGGGCGTGGTGTTCGCCGGCCTGTGGTGGTGCTCGATCCACTACGGCCGCCGCATCGACGTGATCAAGGCCCGCTGGGCCGCCCAGGCGGAGGCCCAGGCCGCCACCCCGACCGAGGCGTAGGGCTCGCCCGGCCCCCTGTAGCCTCGTCGGACCGCACCCGTATGCCGCAAGGAGTTACCCATATGACCCAGCGCACGCTCGTCCTCCTCAAGCCCGACGCCGTCCGTCGCGGTCTGATCGGCGAGATCGTCGGCCGCATCGAGCGGAAGGCCGGCTGGACCATTCCCGCGCTGGAGCTGCGCACGCTGGACCAGGAGACCCTGGAGGCGCACTACGGCGAGCACAAGGGCAAGCCCTTCTACGAGCCCCTCATGGGCTTCATGGCGAGCGGCCCGGTCGTGGCCCTGGTCGTCGAAGGGGAGCGCGTGATCGAGGGTGTCCGCCAGTTGGCCGGACCCACTGACCCGATTGCCGCCGCGCCCGGCTCCATCCGGGGTGACTTCGGTACCGTCACCCGGGAGAACCTGATCCACGCCTCGGACTCCGAGGAGTCCGCGGAGCGGGAACTGAAGCTGTTCTTCCCGGCGCTGTGATCACTCTTTTCTGACGCAACATCAGCCGAATAGCGCTCATGACCTGGGGCGACCGAAGTAATTTCGGTCGCCCTCCGGTATTACCGGGCACATTCGGGAACGCATCGACAGGACACGACGTCACCACTAAGGGGGCGGGTATCCGTTCCGGCGGGCTTGCCGGAGTCCCGTCGCGCGGAGGCCGTACTTGCGGCACTACGATGGGGCCTCCACCCACACACCCACCTCGCCGACCTGACAGCAGCCGCTATCAACTGGAAGGCCAGACGCTCCTCATGGGGAACAAGGGGAACAACATGTCGTTCATCGGCCGTGACATGGCGATCGACCTCGGGACCGCCAACACGCTGGTGTACGTGAGGGGCCGGGGAATCGTCCTGAACGAGCCGTCCGTGGTCGCCATCAACACGAACACCGGTGGCATCCTGGCGGTCGGCTCCGAAGCCAAGAAGATGATCGGGCGCACGCCCGGCAACATCGTCGCCGTGAGGCCCCTCAAGGACGGCGTCATCGCCGACTTCGAGATCACCGAGCGGATGCTCCGGTACTTCATCCTCAAGATCCACAAGCGCCGCTACCTGGCCCGTCCGCGCGTCGTGGTCTGCGTGCCCTCCGGCATCACGGGAGTGGAGCGCCGCGCCGTCATCGAGGCGTCCACGCAGGCCGGTGCCCGCCAGGTGCACATCATCGAAGAGCCGATGGCCGCCGCCATCGGCGCGGGCCTGCCCGTCCACGAGGCCACCGGCAACATGGTCGTGGACATCGGTGGCGGCACCACGGAGGTGGCCGTCATCTCCCTCGGCGGAATCGTCACGGCACAGTCCATCCGGGTGGCCGGCGACGAGCTCGACAACGCGATCATCCAGCACATCAAGAAGGAGTACTCGCTCCTCCTCGGTGAGCGCACCGCCGAGCAGATCAAGATCACCATCGGGTCGGCCTACGACCTCGACAAGGACGAGCACACCGAGATCCGCGGCCGCGACCTGGTCTCGGGCCTGCCCAAGACCGTCGTGATCTCGGCCGCCGAGGTGCGCAAGGCGATCGAGGAGCCGGTCAACGCGATCGTCGACGCGGTCAAGACCACCCTCGACAAGTGCCCGCCGGAGCTCTCCGGCGACATCATGGACCGGGGCATCGTCCTGACCGGAGGCGGCGCCCTGCTCCGCGGCCTCGACGAGCGGCTGCGCCGCGAGACGGGCATGCCGATCCACATCGCCGAGGACCCGCTCGACTCCGTGGCGCTCGGATCCGGCAAGTGCGTAGAGGAGTTCGAGGCGCTCCAGCAGGTGCTGGACGCCCAGCCGCGGCGCTGATCCGGCCCGCCGCACGGCGGCGGAACACAAATGATCCGCCGTACGGGTGCTACCGGGCCCGTGCGGCGGATCGTTGATATACAGGCAAGGTCCGGTGCGAGCCCCGGCTCCGCCGGAGCGGCCAGTCCGTCTCCGAGGACCTGGCCGCACGGCCCGGTGCGAGCCCCGGCTCCACTGGGGCGGCTTCGCCGCACAGGTATCTATGAGGAAGGCACGGCCGCCGCACGTGAGGGACACACGAGAAAGCCGGCTGCTCCTGGTGCTTCTGATCGCCATCGCGTTCGCTTTGATCACGGTGGACATCAGGACGGGTGAGGAGTCTCCGGTCGACGGTGCCCGGCAGGCCGCCGCAGCGGTCTTCGGGCCGGTCGAGAAGGGCGTGGCGAAAGGGGTCGACCCGGTCGCCAACGCCATAGGGGCGGTACGGGACTCCGGCGAGCGGCACAACCGCATCGCGACGCTGGAGCGCGAGAACGCCGCCCTCAAGGCCAAGCTGGGCAGCGACGACCGGACCCGCAGCCGGATCCGCGAGCTCGACGAGATGCTCAAGCGGGCGGGCGCGGGCCAGTACGGCATCAAGGGCGCCGAGGTCATCGCCATAGGAGCGGCCCAGGGCTTCTCCTGGACCGTGACCATCGACGCCGGCAGCAAGGACGGCATCGAGCGCGACATGACCGTCCTCAACGGGGACGGACTCGTCGGCCGCGTCGCCACCGTCGGCCCCGACACCGCCACCGTGGTCCTCGCCAACGACCCCGACTTCACCGTCGGCACCCGTCTGGAGAAGACCGGCGAACTCGGCTTCGCCACCGGTCAGGGCGACCGGGAGCTCTCCGTGCAGATGCTCAACGGCAAGGCCAAGATCAACACCGGCGACCGGCTCGTCACCTTCGGCTCGCGCGGCAACAAGCCCTTCGTGCCCGGTGTCCCGATCGGCGAGGTGATCAAGGTCGACCCCGCGCGCGGCGACCTGACCCGGACCGTCTGGGTCCGCCCCTTCGTCGGTTTCTCCCGCCTGGACATCGTCGGCGTCGTGGTCATGCCGCCGCGCGCGGACCCGCGCGACGCGGTCCTGCCGCCCAAGCCCGAAGCGCCCAAGCCCACCCCGACGGTCACCGTCACGGTCACCCCGTCGCCCGGCGCGTCCGCGTCCGGCAAGCCGGCCGACGACTAGGAGCCGATCATCATGCGTTTCAACCGGATCCTGCTCTCGGGCACGCTCGTCGTGGTCGCCCTGGTCGTCCAGGTCTCCATCCTGGGCCGCCTCCAACTCCCCGGAGCCGTCCCCGACCTGGTCCTGCTCACGGTCGTCGCCCTCGCGCTCGTGTACGGGTGCGTCAGCGGCGCCCTCATCGGCTTCGCCGCCGGCCTCCTCACCGACCTGGCCCCGCCCGCCGACCACGCCGCCGGCCGCTACGCCCTCGTGCTGTGCGTCATCGGCTACGTCGCCGGACTGGTCCGCCCCGACACGGGGCGGTTCCGCTCCGCCTGGGGCCCGATGCTCACGGTCGTCGGCGCCGCCTTCGTCTCCACCCTGCTCTACGCGGGCGTCGGCGCCCTGGTCGGCGACACCGCCGCCCGCCACGTGGGGATGACCGGGCTGCTCTTCACCGCGGTCCTCTACGACCTGCTGCTCGCCCCCTTCACCGTGCCGTTCATCATGGCCCTGGCCCGCCGCGCGGAGAACGACCCGATGGCCGTCGAGGCCAACGGCGGCCCGCCCGCGGGCAAGGACGTCGCCTCCGGCTGGCTGGCCGGCGGCACCGGACTGCGGATCGGCAGCCAGCGCGGCGGCCTGCGGATGAAGACCGCCCGCAGCCGGGCCAACCGGGCCGGCCGCATAAAGGGCGTCAAGGGAATCAAGGGTGTGAAGAGCGTCAAGAAGCTGTGAGGGAGGAGTCCACGTGACCAACACTGCGGAGAACGGCCGTACGTCCCGAGTGCAGATCCGGCTCGTGATCATCCAGATCCTCGTCTGCTCGATGTTCCTCACCCTCGGCGGCCGGCTCTGGTACCTCCAGATCCGCAACGGCGCCGAGTACTACCACGAGGCCAAGAGCAATCACGTCCAGCGGGTCGTCCAGCCCGCCGTGCGCGGGACGATCCTCGACGCCCGGGGCGTCGCCCTCGCCGACAACGAGACCCGCCTGGTCGTCTCCACCAGCCGCACGGCGCTGATGAAGATGAAGGACCGCGGCCAGGCCGTCATGACCCGCCTCGCCGGCGTCCTGGACATGACCCCCAAGGCGGTCATGGAGAAGGTCCGCCTCTGCGACTCCCAGACCCCCGCGCCCTGCTGGAACGGCTCCCCGTACCAGCCGATCCCGATCACCCTCGACGCCACCACGCAGCAGGCGCTGCAGCTGCGCGAACGCCCCGAGGAGTTCCCCGGGATCACCGCGGAGCCCGTCGCCGTCCGGCGCTACCCGGCCCCCGGCGGGGCCCGCACCTCGCAGGTGCTCGGCTACCTCTCGCCCGTCACCGACGACGAGATCCAGAAGGCCAAGGACACCGACTCGCCCCACCTGCGCTCCGACCAGGTCGGCCGCTCCGGGATCGAGCGCACCTACGACAAGTACCTGCGCGGCAAGGCGATGGTCACCTCCTACGAGGTCGACAACCTCGGCCGGGTCATGCACCAGACCGAGTCCGACGCGGGCGTGCCCGGGTCCACCCTCGTCACCAGCATCGACGCCCGGGTCCAGTCCGTCGCAGAGTACGAGCTCCAAGCGGCGATGAAGGTGGTCCGCAACGAGACCGACAACATCACCAACCGCAAGTACGAGGCCGACTCGGGCGCCGTCGTCGTGATGGAGGCCAAGACCGGCCGGGTCGTCGCGATGGCCTCCCAGCCCGACTACGACCCCAACAAGTGGGTCGGCGGCATCGCCGCCAAGGACTACGCCTCCCTCACCAGCGAGAAGTCCAACTATCCGCTGCTCAACCGGGCCATCCAGGGCCAGGCCCCCGCGGGCTCCATCTTCAAGGTGGTGTCGGCGAGCGCGGCCGTCCGGGCCGGATACGCCTTCGACGACAAGTACAACTGCGGCGCCTCCTACAGCATGGGCAACCGCAGCTTCGCGAACTTCGAGTCCAAGGGACACGGCCCCATCACCCTCGGCGAGGCCCTCAAGTTCTCCTGCAACACCGTCTTCTACGCCCTCGGGCACAAGGAGTGGCAGCGGGACGGCGGCCTCAAGCCCAAGAAGGACGCCCACGACTGGTTCTACCGGACGGCCCGCGAGTTCGGCCTCGGCTCCGAGACCGGCATCGACCTGCCGAACGAGGTCAAGGGCCGCATCCCCGACCGCCAGTGGAAGCAGAGCTTCTGGGCGGCCAACAAAGCCGCCTGGTGCAAGCAGGGCAAGAAGGGCGGCACCTACGTCGAGCTGGTTGCCTACGAGAGCTGCCTCGAAGGCAACCAGCTCAAGGCCTACGACAGCATCAACTTCGCCATCGGCCAGGGCGACGTCCTCGTCACCCCCATCCAGATGGCCACCGCCTACGCCGCCATCAGCAACGGGGGCACCCTCTTCGACCCCACCGTCGGCAAGGCCGTGATCAGCGCCGACGGCAAGCACGTCGAGTGGATCAAGCCCAAGCCGCACGGCAGGCTCCCCATCGACGCCAAGACCGTCAAGGACCTCGACAAGGGGCTGCGCATGGTCGTCGAACCCGGCGGCACCGCCGCCTGGCGCTTCGTCGGCTGGCCGATGGACAAGATCCCGATGCACGCCAAGACGGGCACCGCCCAGGTCTACGGCAAGCAGACCACCTCGTGGCTGGCGACCTACACCAAGGACTTCGTCATCGTCATGACGATCTCCCAGGGCGGCACCGGCTCCGGAGCCGCCGGCCCCGCCGTCCGCAACCTGTACAACGCCATCTACGGCCTCGACATGGCGGGCGTCCAGGACCCGAAGAAGGCGCTCCTGCTGGGCCCGGAGAAGAATCTCCCCAAGATCCGCCCCGACGGCGGCATCGATTCCCCCGAGATCCGGCCGTACGTACCCCCGTCCCCGGAAGAACCGGCGCCGCCCGTGTTGGCCGGCCCGCCCGCCGCCCAACGCCCCGCGCAGCACGACTGAGTACCGAGGACCGACATGCAGACCGCCAACAAATTCTCCGTGGCCCGGTACGCGCCGGAGCAGCGGGGAGCGATGGCCAAGCTCACCGCCCGCGACTCCGTGGTGCGCCGGCTCGACTGGCCGATACTCCTCTCGGCGCTCGCCCTCTCCCTCATCGGCGCCCTGCTGGTGTGGTCGGCGACCCGCAACCGGACCTCGCTGAACAACGGGGACCCGTACTACTTCCTCTTCCGGCACGCCATGAACACCGGCATCGGCCTCGTGCTGATGATCGGCACCATCTGGCTCGGCCACCGCACCCTGCGCGGCGCCGTCCCGATCCTCTACGGGCTCTCCGTCGTCCTGATCCTCGCCGTGCTCACCCCGCTCGGCGCCACCATCAACGGCGCCCACGCCTGGATCGTGGTCGGCGGCGGCTTCTCGCTCCAGCCCTCCGAGTTCGTCAAGATCACGATCATCCTGGTCATGGCGATGCTGCTGGCCACCCGGGTGGACGCGGGAGACCTCGCCCACCCCGACCACCGCACCGTCGTCAAGGCGCTCTGCCTGGCCGCCTTCCCCATGGGCATCATCATGCTGATGCCCGACCTCGGCTCCGTCATGGTCATGGTCGTCATCGTGCTCGGCGTCCTGCTGGCCTCCGGCGCCTCCAACCGCTGGGTGCTGGGCCTGCTCGGCTCGGGCGCCGGCGGGGCCATCCTGATCTGGCAGCTCGGCGTCCTCGACGAGTACCAGATCAACCGCTTCGCCGCCTTCGCCAACCCCGAGCTCGACCCGGCCGGCGTCGGCTACAACACCAACCAGGCGCGCATCGCCATCGGCTCCGGCGGACTGACCGGCTCCGGGCTCTTCAAGGGCTCGCAGACCACCGGCCAGTTCGTGCCGGAGCAGCAGACCGACTTCGTCTTCACGGTCGCGGGGGAGGAGCTCGGCTTCGTCGGAGCCGGGCTGATCCTGGTGCTCCTCGGCGTCATCCTGTGGCGCGCCTGCGTGATCGCCCGCGAGACGACCGAGCTCTACGGCACGATCGTGTGCGCCGGGATCATCGCCTGGTTCGCCTTCCAGGCCTTCGAGAACATCGGCATGACCCTCGGGATCATGCCCGTGGCCGGACTGCCGCTGCCGTTCGTGTCGTACGGAGGATCCTCGATGTTCGCCGTATGGGTGGCCATCGGGCTGCTCCAGTCGATCAGGGTGCAGCGGCCGATGTCGGCCTGACGCGGTGGGAGCCCGCCCGGGACCGGCTCGATCCGTCGGTTCCCGGGCAGGTTTTCCGCCGCACCCGCCGTTTTCCTTCTCGCCGTGTTCCGTTCAGGACTACGTTCGAACCATGGCGGACACGAAGCGCGAGATCGAGCGCAAATTCGAGTTCAGGACCACCAAGGCCGGACGGCGCGGCGTACCCGACCTGACGGGCACGGACGCCATCGCGGCCGTGACCGACCAGGGCACGGCCGAGCTCGACGCCGTCTACTACGACACCCCCGACCAGCGGCTCGCCGCCGACGGGCTCACCCTGCGCCGCCGCACCGGCGGCAAGGACGCCGGCTGGCACCTCAAACTGCCCGTCGCCCCCGGTGTGCGCGACGAGATCACCGCCCCCCTCGGCGACACCGTCCCCGAGGCGCTGACCGTGCTGCTGCGCTCCCGCGTCCGCGGCGCCCCGCTGGAACCACAGGTCAGGCTCCTGTCCTCGCGCAAGCTCAGCCACCTCCTCGACGCCGACGGCGCCCTCCTCGCGGAACTGTCCACGGACGCCGTGCGGGCCGAGCGCGCGGACGCCACCGCCGCCTGGACCGAGGTGGAGGTGGAACTCGCCGACGGCGCCGACCCGGCGCTGCTCGACGCCGTGGAGAAGACCTTCCGCAAGGCCGGACTCCGTGTCAGCGACGCCCCTTCGAAGCTCGCCCGGGCGCTCACCGAGACCGGCGGGGAACCCCCGGCCCGTACGACCGGCCCCGGCACCGGCCTCGCCGAGGACTCGGTGGGCGCGCACCTGCTCGCCTACCTGCGCGAACAGCGCGACACCCTCATCGCCCAGGACCCCGCCGTACGCCGCGGGCTGCCCGACTCCGTCCACCAGATGCGGATCGCCACCCGGCGCCTGCGCGGCGCCTTCAAGACCTTCCGCCGCGTCCTGGACCCCGCGGAGACCGGCCCGATCGGCGAGGAACTGCGCTGGCTCGCCGCCGAGCTCGGCGTCGACCGCGACCAGGAAGTCCTGCTGGAGCGGATCCAGACCCGGCTCGACGAACTCCCGCGCACCCTGGTGCTCGGCCCCGTCCGCGGCCGCCTGAAGATCTGGAACGTCGCCCGGCGCACCGGTTCGCGCCGCGCCGCACTGGCCGCCCTCGACAGCAGGCGGTACGTGGCCCTGCTCAACGCCCTCGACGCCCTGCTCGCCGACCCGCCGCTGATGAAGGCCGCCGCCAGGCCCGCCGAGTCCGCCCTGCCCGCCGCGGTCCTCGCGGACTACGAACGCCTCGCCGGCCGGATCGCGGGCGCGCTGTCCTTGGACCCCGGCCAGGACCGCGACCTGGCCCTGCACGAGGCGCGCAAGGCCGCGAAGCGCGCCCGGTACGCGGCCGAGGCGGCGGCCCCGGCCCTCGGCAAACCCGCGCGCAAGCTGGCCAAGGCGGTGAAGGCGGTCCAGAGCCTGCTCGGCGACCACCAGGACGGGGTCGTCGCCCGCGAAGCCCTGCGCGGACTCGCCGTCCAGGCGGCCGGAGCGGGGGAGTCGGCCTTCACCTGGGGCGTGCTCTACGCCCGCGAGGAGGCACTGGCCGAGCGCCGCGAGCGGGAGCTGCCCCAGGTGTGGGCGGCGGCCGCGGGCCCGGTGGCGATGGTGCGCGGATGATCGCCCGGGCGGGGGTGCTCCGGGCCCCGGGGTACGCTTGAGAGTCGCCCCCTGCCCGCTTCACGAAAGTCGCGTGATGACCGAATCGGTCTTCCCTCAGCTTGAGGCCCTGCTTCCGCACGTCCAGAAGCCGATCCAGTACGTCGGCGGTGAGCTCAACTCCACGGTCAAGCCGTGGGAGAGCGCCGACGTCCGCTGGGCGCTGATGTACCCGGACGCGTACGAGGTCGGGCTCCCCAACCAGGGCGTCATGATCCTGTACGAGGTGCTGAACGAGCGCGAGGGCGTGCTCGCGGAGCGCACGTACAGCGTGTGGCCGGACCTCGAAGAACTGATGCGCGAGCACAACGTGCCGCAGTTCACCGTGGACAGCCACCGCCCCGTCTCGGCGTTCGACGTCTTCGGGCTCTCCTTCTCCACCGAGCTCGGCTACACGAACATGCTGACGGCGCTGGACCTCGCGGGCATCCCGCTCGAGGCCAAGAACCGTACGGTCGACCACCCCATCGTGCTCGCGGGCGGCCACGCGGCCTTCAACCCCGAGCCGATCGCGGAGTTCATCGACTGCGCGGTCATCGGCGACGGCGAGCAGGCCGTCCTCGACATGACCGAGATCATCCGCGCGTGGAAGGCCGAAGGCCGCCCGGGCGGACGCGAAGAGGTGCTCCTGCGCCTCGCGAAGACCGGCGGCGTCTACGTGCCGGGCTTCTACGACGTCGAGTACCTGCCGGACGGCCGCATCGGCCGCGTGGTCCCGAACCGCTCCGGCGTGCCGTGGCGGGTCAGCAAGCACACCGTCATGGACCTCGACGAGTGGCCCTACCCCAAGCAGCCCCTGGTCCCGCTCGCCGAGACCGTCCACGAGCGGATGTCCGTGGAGATCTTCCGCGGCTGCACCCGCGGCTGCCGCTTCTGCCAGGCCGGCATGATCACGCGCCCCGTACGGGAGCGAAGCATCACCGGCATCGGCGAGATGGTGGAGCGCGGGCTCAAGGCCACGGGCTTCGAGGAGGTCGGCCTGCTCTCGCTCTCCTCCGCCGACCACACCGAGATCGCGGACATCGCCAAGGGCCTGGCCGACCGCTACACGGACGACAAGGTGGGCCTGTCCCTCCCGTCGACCCGCGTGGACGCCTTCAACGTGGACCTGGCCAACGAGCTGACCCGCAACGGCCGCCGCTCCGGTCTGACCTTCGCCCCCGAGGGCGGCTCCGAGCGCATGCGCAAGGTCATCAACAAGATGGTCTCGGAAGAGGACCTGATCCGTACGGTCGCCACCGCCTACGGCAACGGCTGGCGCCAGGTGAAGCTGTACTTCATGGTCGGCCTGCCGACCGAGACCGACGAGGACGTCCTCCAGATCGGCGACATGGCGGTCAACGTCATCGCCAAGGGCCGCGAGGTCTCCGGCCAGAACGACATCCGCTGCACCGTCTCCATCGGCGGCTTCGTCCCCAAGCCGCACACCCCCTTCCAGTGGGCCCCGCAGCTGTCGGCCGAGGAGACGGACGCCCGCCTCGGCAAGCTCCGCGACAAGCTCCGCGGCGACAAGAAGTACGGCCGCTCCATCGGCTTCCGCTACCACGACGGCAAGCCGGGCATCGTCGAGGGCCTCCTGTCCCGCGGCGACCGCCGCATCGGCGATGTCATCCGCGCGGTCTACGAGTCGGGCGGCCGCTTCGACGGCTGGCGCGAGCACTTCAGCTACGACCGCTGGATGCAGGCGGCGGAGAAGACCCTCCCCGCCTACGGCGTCGACGTGGCCTGGTACACGACCCGCGAGCGCACCTACGAGGAAGTCCTCCCCTGGGACCACCTCGACTCCGGTCTGGACAAGGACTGGCTCTGGGAGGACTGGCAGGACGCCCTCGACGAAACCGAGGTCGAGGACTGCCGCTGGACCCCGTGCTTCGACTGCGGCGTCTGCCCGCAGCTCGACACCAGCATCCAGATCGGCCCGACGGGCAAGAAGCTGCTGCCCCTGTCGGTCGTGAAGTAGCGCGTCCCCGCCCCGTCCCTACGACGACGGCCCGCCCCGATCCCCGGGGCGGGCCGTCGCCGTATCCGGACCCGTGCCGTTTCCCCGCAACGGCAGGGCCTCGCGCGGAGTCCTTATCTGCATGGAACTGGAAGAGGCGCGCGCACCCGGGGGAGAAGGCTGCCTCGTCGGAGTCGTACGGATCCCCGTGAAAGTCGTGGCGGTGCTGGTCGTGCTGCCCCTGCGGGTGGTCTGGGACCTGCTGGTCACCTTCGCGCGGATGCTGAACCGGAACGTCCTCGGGCCCCTGGGGCAGGGGGTGCGCTGGTTCTGCGAGCGGGCGGTGCTGCCGGTGCTGCGGGGGACCGGGTGGCTGATCGGGGCCCTGTTCAAGCTGCTCTTCTACTGGCCCTGGGTGGGTCTCTGGCGTTACGTCGTCCTCCCGGTGGGGCAGGCGGCGTACGCGTACCTGCTGCGGCCGGCCGGTGTGGGGCTCTGGCGGTACCTGCTGGTCCCGGTCTGGGAGTACGGGCTGCTGCCCGCCGGGCGGGGCATCGCCCGGCTGCTCGCGGGCGCGGTCCGGTACCTGCTCGTGCTGCCGGGCGGTGCGCTGTACCGGTACGTCCTCGCCCCCGTCGGGCACGGACTGCGGTGGCTGGCCCGGGGGTTCTCGGCGGGCGTGGCCTGGCTGGCGAAGGCCGTGTTCGTCTGGCCGTGGGTGGCGTTGTGGCGGTATCTCGTGCGGCCCGGGGTGAGCGTGGTCTGGCGGTATCTGCTCGCGCCGGCCGGGCGGGGGGTGTGGTCGTACCTGCTCGTGCCGCTCTGGAGGCTGGTCGTCGGGGCCTGGCACATCGCGGGGCGGGTGAGCCGGGCGCTGGGGCGCGGGCTGGTGTGGTTGTGGCGGTGGGGTGTGGTGCGGCCCGCCGGGTGGGTGCGCCGGCACGTGGTCACCCCCGTCGGGAACCTCCTGCGCGCCGGGTGGGACGTCGGCCGTCGCGCGGCCCGGGCGGTGCACCGGCAGGCCCTCGCTCCCGCCGGCCGTGCCGTCGGCGAGGTGTGGCGGGCCTCCCGCCTCGCGGTGCGCGAGGCGCGGGCCGACGTACGGCGGGCATTGTTCGGGGGGCCGCCCCGGGAACCGGCGAGGTCACAGGCGCGTACTCTGGGTAGTAACAGAGCCGCAGGCGACGCGCCCGCCCCCGAGATCTCCCTGCAGAAGTAGAGCAGGGGTGAGCCGGAGGGCACAGGCACGGCGTGGTCTGCAGGCCCCACAGACCTCAGGGCGACGCGCGAGCCGCGGAGCCCCGCACAAGGAGATGAACCACTGGGCAAGCGACAGCCCGAAGGCCCGCCTCCCGCACCGGTAGTGCAGCGCATCCGCCTGCGCTACACCAAGCGCGGCCGCCTCCGGTTCACCAGCCACCGGGACTTCCAGCGCGCCTTCGAGCGGGCACTGCGCCGCTCCGAGGTGCCCATGGCGTACTCGGCGGGCTTCACCCCGCACCCCCGCGTCTCGTACGCGAACGCCGCCCCGACCGGGACCGGCAGCGAGGCCGAGTACCTGGAGATCGCCCTCGCCGAGCCCCGCGACCCCGCGGTCCTGCGCGAGCTGCTCGACGAGTCGATGCCGGTCGGCCTCGACATCATCGACGCCGTGGAGGCGCGCACCTCCGGTCTCGCCGACCGGCTGACGGCCTCCGTGTGGGAGCTGCGCCTCGACGGCGTGGAGCCCGGCGACGCGGAGAAGGCGGTCGAGGCCTTCCTCGCGGCCGAGGCCGTGGAGGTCCAGCGCCGCACCAAGAACGGCATGCGGACCTTCGACACGCGGGGCGCCGTGGTCGGTCTGGAAGTGGTTCCCGTTACGGCGACCGCCGAGGCTGATAGGCCCCTGGACAATGCTTGTGCGATACTGCGGCTGGTTGTTCGGCATTTGACACCTGCCGTTCGACCCGACGACGTCCTGTCCGGTCTCCGAGCTGTGGCCGACCTAACGCCGCCGGTCCCCGCTGCGGTGACCAGGCTGGCGCAGGGGCTCTTCGACGAGGAGTCCGGCACGGTGACCGACCCGCTCGCGCCCGACCGCGAGGCTGTCACGACCGCCCCACCCACGGCGGCCGTAACCGCCGACGCGAAGGCGCCGGAAGGTCCCGCCGCGTAAGGATCGTCGTCGTCGCGCAGCCCTGGGACTCGGGAGCCACCTGGGTCGGGCCGCGCACAGACAGACCTGAAGACTTGAAGACTTCCGCCAGGCCGTACGGACTTTCGCGTACGGAACCGGCGGCCATTGAACTGAGCTCCCGTGTGGCGAACGCGCCCCGGAGGCCGGCTCCGCGCTCATTACGCGGAGCCGTGCCGGACCGGACGTCAGCCGCGGCGCCCGGGAGCGTGACGGGAGAAACCCCGCATGCTCAACAACGAAAACGACACCACCGCCACCAACGGTGCCGCCGACAGTGGCAGTCCGAGCGACAACCTGCCGCCGCGCAGGCGCCGGCGTGCCGCGTCCCGCCCGGCGGGCCCGCCCGGCGGTGCCGTAGCCGCCGCCGAGGCCGCTCCCGCGCCCGTGGTGGCCGCGGTTCCCGCCGAGGAGGCCGCTCCGGCCGCCGCCCCCGCCCGTACCCGTCGCCGTGCGACCCGCGCCGTGACCGCTCCCGAGGCGCCCGCCGCCGAAGCCGTGGTCGAGGCCCCCGCGGCAGCCCCGGCGGCCGCGGCCGCTCCGGTCGCTCCCGTCGCCGATGAGCCCGCCGCTCCGGCGCCGCGTGCCCGTCGCCGTGCGACCCGTGCGTCCACCGCTCCCGAGGCGCCCGCCGCCGAGGTCACCGAGCCCGTCGCGGCGGCTCCGGCCGCTCCGGTCGTCGAGGAGCCGGCTGCTCCGGCCCCGCGTGCCCGTCGCCGTGCGACCCGCGCCGTGACCGCCCCCGAGGCGCCCGCCGCCGAAGCCGTGGCCGAGGCCCCCGTGGCGGCTCCGACCGCTCCGGTCGTCGAGGAGCCGGCCGCTCCGGCGCCGCGTGCCCGTCGCCGTGCGACCCGCGCCGTGACCGCTCCCGAGGCGCCCGCCGCCGAAGCCGTGGTCGCCCCAGTCGTCGAGGCTCCCGTCGCCGCCCCGGCGGCTCCGGCCGCTCCGGTCGTCGAGGAGGCCGCTGCCCCCGCGCCGCGTGCCCGTCGCCGTGCCACTCGCGCCGTGACCGCTCCCGAGGCGCCCGCCGCCGAAGCCGCCGTCGCCCCCGAGCCCGTCGTGGCCGAGGCTCCGGCCGCCGCCCCCGCCAAGGCCACCGTCACCGTGGCCGACGCCGTGGACTCCCCGAAGCGCGGCGGCCGCCGCCGCGCCACCCGTTCCACCACCGCCCCGGCCGCCGCCGCGCAGCCGGTGGCTCCCGCCGCCGAGGCCCCGGCCGCCGAGGCTCCGGCCCGCGGCCGCCGCGCCGGGCGTCCGGCCGTCGCCGTGTTCCAGGCCCCGGTGTTCGCCGAGCCGATGTTCCAGACCCCGGAGACCGCGGCCATGATGGCCGCGGCCGCCGCTGCCGCCGCCCCGGCCGAGGAGGTCGAGGAGGAGGAGTTCGACCTCGTCGAAGCCGAGGTCGAGGTCGAGGCCGCTCCGGCCCCGCAGCCGGCCGGCCGTCGCCGCCGCCGTGGCCGTGGCGCCGCGGCCGAGACCGCCGCTCCGGCGCCCGTGGCCCCGGCCGCCGCCGCGCCGGCCGGCCCGGTCACGCTGGCCGACGTAGAGCTGGTCGAGGAAGAGGCCGAGACCGAGGCGTACGAGGACGAGAACGACGAGTCGGGCGACCGCCCGTCGCGCCGTCGTCGCCGCGGAGGCCGTCGCCGCCGTCGCGGTGAGGCCGCCGACCTCGACGAGTCCGCCGAGGAAGAGTCCGAGACCGAGTCCGCCGAAGAGGGGGACGCCGAGGACACCGACGAGGCCGAGGACGACGAGGAGAACGGCGCCCTCGGCTCCAGCTCCAGCCGTCGTCGCCGGCGTCGTCGCCGTCGCAGCGGTGACGGTGGCACGGACGCCGACGCGGCCGAGGACGACGGTGTGCGCACGGTCGTCAAGGTCCGCGAGCCGCGCCCGGCGCGCGAGCGCTCCGAGTCCGTCGCCGGCTCCGGCTCCACCTCCTCCGACGAGGTCCAGTCCATCAAGGGCTCGACCCGCCTGGAGGCCAAGAAGCAGCGCCGCCGCGAGGGTCGCGAGCAGGGCCGCCGCCGCGTTCCGATCATCACCGAGGCCGAGTTCCTGGCCCGCCGCGAGGCCGTCGAGCGCGTCATGGTCGTCCGTCAGTCGGGCGAGCGCACCCAGATCGGTGTCCTCGAGGACAACGTGCTCGTCGAGCACTACGTCAACAAGGAAGAAGCCACCTCGTACGTCGGCAACGTCTACCTGGGCAAGGTCCAGAACGTGCTGCCGTCCATGGAGGCCGCCTTCATCGACATCGGCAAGGGCCGCAACGCGGTCCTGTACGCCGGTGAGGTCAACTTCGAGGCGCTCGGCATGGCCAACGGGCCGCGCCGCATCGAGGCCGCCCTCAAGTCCGGCCAGTCGGTCCTGGTGCAGGTCACCAAGGACCCGATCGGCCACAAGGGCGCCCGCCTGACCAGCCAGGTCTCGCTGCCCGGCCGCTACCTGGTCTACGTGCCCGAGGGCTCGATGACCGGCATCAGCCGCAAGCTGCCCGACACCGAGCGCGCGCGTCTGAAGACCATCCTCAAGAAGATCGTCCCCGAGGACGCGGGCGTCATCGTGCGCACCGCCGCCGAGGGTGCGAGCGAGGACGAGCTGCGTCGCGACGTCGAGCGCCTGCAGGCTCAGTGGGAGGACATCCAGAAGAAGTCGAAGCAGATCTCGACCTCTTCGCCGAGCCTCCTGTACGGCGAGCCGGACATGACCGTCCGCGTCGTGCGCGACATCTTCAACGAGGACTTCACCAAGGTCATCGTCAGCGGTGACACCGCCTGGGAGACCATCCACGGCTACGTGAACCACGTGGCCCCGGACCTGGCCGACCGGCTGAAGCGCTGGACCTCCGAGGTCGACGTCTTCGCGACGTACCGGATCGACGAGCAGCTCGCCAAGGCGCTCGACCGCAAGGTGTGGCTGCCCTCGGGCGGTTCCCTCGTGATCGACAAGACCGAAGCGATGATCGTCATCGACGTCAACACCGGCAAGTTCACCGGTCAGGGCGGCAACCTCGAGGAGACCGTCACCAGGAACAACCTGGAGGCGGCCGAGGAGATCGTGCGTCAGCTGCGGCTGCGCGACCTCGGCGGCATCGTGGTCATCGACTTCATCGACATGGTCCTGGAGTCCAACCGCGACCTGGTCCTGCGGCGCATGCTGGAGTGCCTGGGCCGTGACCGCACCAAGCACCAGGTCGCCGAGGTGACCTCGCTGGGTCTGGTCCAGATGACCCGCAAGCGCGTGGGCCAGGGTCTGCTGGAGTCCTTCTCCGAGACCTGCGTCCACTGCAACGGCCGCGGCGTCATCGTGCACATGGAGACCCCGACCGTGGTCGGCGGCGGTGGCAACGGCAAGCGTTCCAAGCGTCGCGGTGGCCAGGGCGGGCACGAGCACGACCACGAGATCGATGGCGTGGAGACCGCCGAAGGCGATGTCTACGAGATCGAGACCGAGGCGGAGCTGGCTGCCGAGGTCGCCGCTCCCGTGGCACTGCCCGAGCCCTCCTTCGTCGCCGACGAGGAGCTCTACAGCAGCCCGGCCGAGGCCGAGGCCGCTGCCGGAGGAGTGAGCGGACGCCGCAACCGCCGCCGCGCCACCCGCAAGGCGACCGCTCCGGCGGGCGCCCCGCGCGGTACGGCGACGGACCGCGCCCCGGCGGCTCCGGCCCCGGTGGCCGAGCCCGAGCCGGTGGTCGAGGCCGAGGCGGAGCTCGTCGAGGTCGTCGAGGCGCCGGAGCCCGAGGCCGTCGTCGAGGTCGTCGAGGCGGCCGTCGCGGAGGAGGCCCCCAAGGGCCGCACCCGTCGCCGTGCCACCCGTAAGGCGACCGCTCCGGCGGGCGCCCCGGCCGAGGCGGTCCAGGCCCCGGAGCCGGTCGTCGAGGCCCCCGTGGCCGCGCCGGAGCCCGAGCCCGAGGTCGTCGTCGAGGCCGCACCGGCCGTCGTCGAGCCCCCGGCCGAGGCCGTCGAGGCCGCGCCGGCCCGTCCGCGTCGCCGTGCCACCCGTAAGGCCACCGCTCCGGCCGGTTCCCCGGCGGGCGCGGAGGCGGCCGTACTGGTCGTCGAGGCCCCGGTGGAGGCGCCCGTCGAGGCTGAGACCGTCGTGGAGGAGGCCGCCCCGGCGGCTCCCGCCAAGAAGGCGGTCCGCAAGACGGCCGCCAAGAAGACGGCCACGACCGCGGCGAAGAAGGCCCCCGCCAAGAAGGCGGCGGCCGTGAAGAAGACGGCGGCCAAGAAGACGACGACCGCCAAGACGGCCGCGAAGAAGACGGTCGCGAAGCGGGCGACGAAGAAGACCGCGGCGGCCGAGCAGCAGACTCTGCCCTCCGTCTCGGCTCCGACCGAAGGCTGATCGGCCGATCCGCGGATCCCGCTCCACCGGCCCCCGCCCGGCACCCCTGGTGCCGGGCGGGGGCTTTTGGCCGTCAGGACGGCAGGGAGCGCGCTCCCTGCCCTGCGGGGCGACGGCGGACCCCGGCCGTCCGGATCGGCCGGCGGGAGCCGTGCGGGGCGTCAGCGGCACCGTACGGCCCTCGCGGCAGGCCCCGTCGCGTGCCCGGCGGCCGTCTCCGAGGCCCCGCGGGACCCCGGTTTGACCCCTCCGACCGGGCCCCGTAACCTAGGTCGCTGGCGTGTCTATGCACACGCCAATCCACTGAGCACCTCACCTCCCGGACCGCCTCGCGGCTGGATCGGGGGAGGCCGGCCTGCGGTTGACGCGGGGCCGGCTGGCTTCAGGGGTTCCCGAACTCGAGTGAGAGAGAGATCCGCGTGTACGCCATCGTGCGCAGCGGTGGTCGCCAGCACAAGGTTGCTGTCGGCGACATCGTTGAAGTTGACAAGATTCCCACTGCCAAGGTTGGCGACACGGTCGAGCTCTCGACCCTGCTCGTTGTCGACGGCGAAGCCGTAACCAGCGACCCGTGGGTCCTGGCCGGCATCAAGGTCCAGGCCGAGATCGTGGACCACCACAAGGGTGCCAAGATCGACATCCTTCGGTACAAGAACAAGACCGGCTACCGCCGTCGCCAGGGTCACCGCCAGCAGTACACGGCGATCAAGGTCACCGGTATCCCCGCGGCTGCGAAGTAAGAGGGACTGAGACATGGCACACAAGAAGGGCGCATCGTCCACCCGGAACGGGCGCGATTCCAACGCTCAGCGGCTCGGCGTGAAGCGCTTCGGCGGTCAGGTCGTTTCCGCTGGTGAGATCCTCGTCCGCCAGCGCGGCACCCACTTCCACCCGGGTTCGGGTGTCGGTCGTGGTGGCGACGACACGCTGTTCGCGCTGCAGGCCGGTTCGGTCGAGTTCGGCA
The DNA here is from genome assembly GCF_042888445.1 of Streptomyces sp. NPDC002886. NCBI lineage: Bacteria > Bacillati > Actinomycetota > Actinomycetes > Kitasatosporales > Streptomycetaceae > Streptomyces > Streptomyces sp. NPDC002886. The sequence continues at coordinate 912,095 of NZ_JBIAPV010000002.1, read as the reverse complement.
CGCACCGTGGCCGCAAGGTCGTCAACATCGTTCCGGCTGCCTGATTTCAGCTTCTGCTGAATCGGTAGTCCGAAGCATCCCGAGGGCGGATCTCAACTCTTCCCGGCGTCAGCCGGGAAGAGAGGTCCGCCCTCGGCGCGTTGTCACATAGACACGTTTAATGGGTAGCAAGGCCTACCCCCCGGGCTTTCCGGGATATTCCCGCTGTATCTGGAGGAACAACCATGACCACCTTCGTGGACCGCGTCGAGCTGCACGTCGCCGCGGGTAACGGGGGCCACGGCTGCGCCTCCGTTCACCGGGAGAAGTTCAAGCCGCTCGGCGGCCCCGATGGCGGCAACGGCGGCCGTGGCGGCGACGTCATCCTGGTGGTCGAGCAGTCGATCACCACCCTGCTGGAGTACCACCACAGCCCCCACCGCAAGGCCACCAACGGCCAGCCCGGCGCGGGCGACAACCGTTCCGGCAAGGACGGCCAGGACATCATCCTGCCCGTGCCGGACGGCACCGTCGTCCTCGACAAGGAGGGCAACGTCCTCGCCGACCTCGTCGGCCAGGGCACCACCTACGTGGCCGCCGAGGGCGGCCGCGGCGGCCTCGGCAACGCGGCGCTCTCCTCCGCGCGCCGCAAGGCGCCCGGCTTCGCGCTCCTCGGCGTACCCGGCACCGGCGGCGACGTCGTCCTGGAGCTCAAGACCGTCGCCGACGTGGCGCTGGTCGGCTTCCCGAGCGCCGGCAAGTCCTCGCTGATCTCGGTGCTCTCCGCGGCCAAGCCGAAGATCGCCGACTACCCCTTCACCACCCTCGTCCCGAACCTGGGCGTCGTCACCGCCGGCTCGACGGTCTACACGATCGCCGACGTCCCGGGCCTCATCCCCGGCGCCAGCCAGGGCAAGGGCCTCGGCCTGGAGTTCCTGCGCCACGTCGAGCGCTGCTCGATCCTCGTGCACGTCCTGGACACCGCCACCCTGGAGTCCGACCGCGACCCGCTGGCCGACCTCGACGCGATCGAGGAGGAGCTGAAGCTCTACGGCGGCGGCCTGGAGAAGCGTCCGCGCCTCGTCGTCCTCAACAAGGTCGACATCCCCGATGGCAAGGACCTCGCCGACATCGTCCGGCCGGACCTGGAGGCCCGCGGCTACAAGGTTTTCGAAGTCTCCGCCGTCGACCGTACGGGCCTGAAGGAGCTGTCCTACTTCCTGGCCGAGGTCATCGCGAAGTTCCGCGCCCGCAAGCCGAAGGAGGAGGCGACCCGCATCGTCATCCGCCCGAAGGCCGTGGACGACTCGGGCTTCACCATCACCTACGACGAGGCCGAGGACGTGTACCGCGTGCGCGGCGAGAAGCCGGAGCGCTGGGTCCGCCAGACCGACTTCAACATCGACGAGGCCGTCGGCTACCTCGCCGACCGCCTCAACCGCCTCGGCGTCGAGGCGGCGCTGAAGAAGGCCGGTGCCCGTGCGGGTGACGGCGTCGCCATCGGTTCCGACGACAACGCGGTCGTCTTCGACTGGGAGCCGACGATGATGGCCGGCGCCGAGATGCTGGGCCGCCGCGGTGAGGACCACCGTCTGGAGGCGCCGCGTCCGGCGACCACGCGCCGCAAGGAGAAGGAAGCCGAGCGGGATTCCGCCCAGAAGGAGTACGACGAGTTCCGTCCCTTCTGATCCGGCCGTGACCTGTGACGGCAGCCGGAGCTCCGGCCGCCGTCACAGGCGCGTCACAGGATTCCGTTTATCCCCCGTTCGAGTGGCCCGTCTTAAGGTGATGTTTACCCAGGTGGCCTAGGATCCACGGGTGACGAGCATCCATTCCCCCACAGTTGCCGTCGTCGTGATCGCGTACAACGATGCCGAGCTCGTCGGTCAGGCCGTTTCCTCGGCTCTCGCCCAGGGTCCGGTCGTCGCCGAGGTCATCGCGGTCAACGATGCGTCGAGCGACGGCACCGCCCAGGTGCTGGACGAGCTGGCGGCCCGCCACTCCCGCGTGAATGTCGTGCACCGCACGGAGAACAGCGGGGGCTGCGGCACCCCCCGCAACGACGGCATCGCGGTCGCGACCGCCCCGTACGTCATGTTCCTGGACAGCGACGACGTCCTGCCCCCGGGGGCGATCGACGCCCTCGTGCGCGCGGCCGGGGAGCACCGGTCGCCGGTCACCGTCGGCGCCTGCGTCCGCCGTGAACTGCCCGAGAGCCGTGACGTGCCCTGGGTGCCCGGCCTGTACACGCCGGGCGAGGTCATCGAGAGTCCCGCGGACCGGCCGGAGCTGGTCCGCGACACGCTCTGCGTCAACAAGCTGTACGAGCGGGCCTTCCTGGACATGTACGGGATCCGTTTCCCGGACGGCCGGTTCATCTACGAGGACTTCGTGTTCACCGCCCGCGTCCTGGCGGCCCGCCCCCGCATCGCGGTGATCGGCGACCGCGTCTACGTGTGGCACGTGCGCCGCAACGCCGCCCAGGTGTCCATCTCCCTGGACCGCAAGGACGTCGGCAACTGGCGCGCCCGTGTGGAGGCCCACCGGGTGGCCTCCGGCCTCATGGCCGCTTCCTCGCCCGAGCTGGGGCGGGCCTGCCAGGTCAAGTTCCTGGAGTACGACCTGCGCATGTACCTGCGCGAGCTCGGCCAGGACCCCGAGTACCAGGCCGCCTGGTGGACGCTGACCCGTGACTACGTCGCCGGGTTCTCCGACGCCGACATCGAGGCCGCCGGGGCGCATGCCCGCTGGATCGTCCGCGTGCTGCGCGCCACCGAGGCGCCGCCCGCCCCGGCCGACCTGCGGCGGCTGACCCGCTTCGCCGCCGACCCGCCCCGCCTGCTGCCCCCGTACGCGACCGGCCCCTCCGGGGCGCCGGTGTGGAGCGACGCGCTGCCGGTGGAGCTGGACGGGCTCGACAAGCTGCGGACGGCGGAGCTGCCCGTCACCATCGACGCCGAGCCCAGCGGCTTCGCCGGGCTCCGGATCCGGGTGCACGACCTGTACGGACGGCTCGCCGCGGCCGGCCCGCGCACCGTCCAGCTGCGCTTCCAGCCCCGGGGCGACCTGGGCGAGCTTCTGGTCGCCGAGCCGGTGGCGCTCGTGCCCACCGCGGACGGCGACGGATGGACCGCGGAGCTGCCCTTCCGGCTCACCACGCTGGCGAGCCTCGGGCGGGGCGAGGGCCGACGGGGCCTGCAGGCGTGGGACGTGAAGCTGAACGTGGAGTGCGCGGACGGGAGCTCCGTGCTCACCTCCCCGCGCCCCCTGCGCCGCCTGCTCCACCGGCGGGTGCTGCCCAGCAGCCGGTACGGTGTGCTGTTGGCGCAGCCGTACCGCACCACGGGGGGATCCCTGGCGCTGCGGCTCGCGCCCGGTGCCGCGGGCGTCGTGAGCCTGGCCCGCCACCGGTTCAACCGGGCGCGGATAGTCCGCGGCTAGCGCGAGATCCGAGCCGTACCGGCGGCCGGGACGGGAAACCGGACGGATGGCCGGACGACAAGCACGAAAGAGACCTAGGGAGACACGCATGACGTTTCTGATCACTGGTGGTGCCGGTTACATCGGGGCGCACGTCGTCCGCGCGATGCTGCTTGCGGGTGAGGAGGTCGTGGTGCTGGACGACCTCTCCACCGGCAACGCCGACCGCGTCCCGGAGGGCGTCCCGCTGGTGGTCGGATCCGTGCTCGACCGGCAGGTCCTCGACGAGACCTTCGCCCGGCACCGGATCACCGGCGTGGTCCACCTGGCGGGCAAGAAGCAGGTCGGCGAGTCGGTGCAGAAGCCGCTGCACTACTACGAGGAGAACGTGGGCGGCCTCACCGTCCTGCTCCAGGCCGTGGCGGCCGCGGGCGTGCGCAACTTCCTCTTCTCCTCCTCCGCCTCCGTGTACGGGATGCCGGACGTGGACCTCGTCACCGAGGACACCCCGTGCCTGCCGCTGAGCCCGTACGGCGAGACGAAGCTGGCGGGTGAATGGCTGGTCCGCGCCGCGGGCAAGGCCCACGGCATCTCCACCGCCTGCCTGCGCTACTTCAACGTGGCGGGCGCCGCGGCTCCCGAGCTGGCCGACACCGGGGTCTTCAACCTGGTCCCGATGATCTTCGAGCGGTTCGGCAAGGGCGAGGGGGCCCGGATCTTCGGCGACGACTACGCCACCCCGGACGGCACTTGCATCCGTGACTACATCCACGTAGCCGACCTCGCGGAGGCCCACGTGGTGGCCGCCCGCAAGCTCGTCGAATGGGGCGCGCAGGGCGAGTACAAGGACCTCACCGTCAACATCGGCCGGGGCGAGGGCGTTTCCGTCCGCGAGATGGTCGAGCTGGTCAACGAGGCCACCGGGCACACCGATCCCGCCTACGCGCCCGTGGTCTCCCCGCGCCGCGCCGGCGACCCGGCGAAGGTCGTCGCCTCCGCCGACCGGATCTCGTCGGAGCTGGGCTGGAAGGCGCGCCACGACGTGCGCGAGATGATCACCTCGGCCTGGGAGGGCTGGGAGGCCCACCGCAAGGCCTGAGGCCCGTAGCGCGCACTGCGCGGCCCGTAGAGCGTACGAAGAAGCCGCCCGTCCCGGTCGATTCCGGGGCGGGCGGCTTCGTACGCGCGTGGAGCGTCGGGCTCAGTCCGCGGGACTCAGCGCTCCAGGAAGGAGAACAGCTCCTCCCACCGGTCGGTGATCTCGACGCTGGAGTACCGCTGCACGTTGTGGAAGGCGGCGTCGCCGAGCCGGTCGCGCAGTTCGCGGTCGGCCATCAGCCGTTCCAGCTGTCCGGCCAGCTCTATCGTGTTGCCCAGCCGGGCCAGCAGCCCGTCCTCGCCGTGCGTCACGATCTCCCGGACACCCGGCGCGCAGTCGAAGGCGGCCACCGGCACACCGGCGGCCATGGCTTCCAGCAGCGTGATCGGGAACCCCTCGGCGCGCGAGGCCTGAGCGAAGACGGAGGCCCCGTTCAGCGCGCCCAGCACGTCGCTGGTGCTGCCCATCCACTCCACGGAGTCGTCCAGGCCGAGCCCGGTGGCGTGCGCCCGCAGGGTCGCCTCCTCCAGGCCGGCCCCGTAGATCCGCAGGACCCAGTCGGGGTGGTGCGGGGAGACGTCGGCCCACGCGTCGAGCAGCAGGTCCATGCCCTTCTCGAAGGCGAGGCGGCCGACGCTCGCCACGACCTTCTCGGTGCGCGGGGCGGGGGCGGCGGGCATGAACGGCAGCGGGTTCGGCATGCTGGAGACGTTCTCCATGCCCGAGCGGATCCAGAGGTCCGAGTCCTCGGGGGTCAGCACGAGCATGCGGTCGACCTCCCGGTAGTACCGGCGGACCCGCTGGCCCCTGGAGGATCGGTTGCTCGCCTCGAAGGACTCGTGGCTCATGCCGATCACCGTGCACTGCTTGGTGTCGGCGAGGGCCACCCACTCCATCGCCCAGATCTGGGTGACGATCACCACGGCGCCGGGGCGGGCCGCGCGCAGCAGCTCGCCCAGCTGGTCCGCCTTGGCCTGCATCTTCGCCCGGCGGGCCGCCTGGCGGCGGCGTTCGGGCGCGTTGAGCCGGCCCTTGATGCCGTGCAGGCTGCGCGCCGCCGGCGGACGGGCGTCGTACAGCGTGGTCACCGCGTAGGGGAGGTCCGCCGGAAGGTGCTGGCGGATCTCCTCGTCGACGGGGGTGATGCCGACGATGTGGACCCGGTGACCGCGCTCGGTGAACAGCCGGGCCATCTGGTGCGACCAAGTGGTCACGCCGCCGAGTTCGTCCACGCTGTTGGAGACGAGGAAGATGTCACGACCGCCGGCGGCTCCGTCCGGGGCCTCCGGCGTCTCCTGGGCGGTGGAAGTCTGCTGGCTCACTTGCCGCTCCTGGTGAAGAACTTCTCGACGATCTGCCGGGCCGCGTCCCCGCGGTCGTACTCGCCGAACTCGGCGAGGAAACGCTGGCGCGCCTCGGCGTACTTGGCATCCGCCTCGTCGAAGGCGGCGAGGGCCTGGAGCAGCTCGTCCGCGGTGGCGACCACCGGGCCCGGTGCCTTCTCCTTGAGGTCGAAGTACGTGCCGCGGATGTCGTTCGCGTACTTCTCGTAGTCGTACGCGAAGAACAGCATCGGCCGGTCCAGGACCGCGTAGTCGAACATCACGGACGAGTAGTCCGTGATCAGCCCGTCCGCGAGCGCCAGCAGCGGAGTGATGTCGTGGTGCTTGGACACGTCGATGACGCGGCCCGCGACCGACGGCGGCAGCGTGACGCTGTTGAGGTAGTGGGTGCGCACCAGCAGCGTGAAGCGGTCACCGAGCCGGTCGGCGAACTCCTCCACGTCGAAGGGGAACTCGAAGCCCTCCACCGTGCCGTCCGCGCTCGCCCGGAAGGTCGGCGCGTACAGCAGCACCTTCTTCTCCGGGTCGATCCCGAACTCGCCGGCCAGGGGTCCGCGGACCCGCTCGCCGCTCTGCGCCTCGGAGCGGTGGGCCGCGACCAGGGCGTCGTTGCGCGGGTAGCCCGTGCGCAGCAGCACCTCGTCACGCAGCCGGAAGCCCTTGGCGAGGGTGCGGGCGTCGTGCTCGGACCGGATCAGGAAGTGGTCGAAGCGGTCGACGGCCTCCTGGAAGCGGTCCTGGCCCGCACGGTCCTGCGCCTTGGTGCGGGGCTCGTGGAAGCCCATCCGCTTGAGGGCCGAGCCGTGCCAGGTCTGGATGTACGTGGTCCCCGGGCGCTTGGCCAGCGCCAGCGGGAAGCCCTGGTTGTCGACCCAGTACTCGGCCTGGGCCAGCGCCCGCAGGTAGGCCCAGCTCCAGCGCCGCACCAGGGTGGCGTCCTTGGGGAAGCCCGTGGACTTGCCGCCCGCGTGCGACCAGATCGCCTCGAACTGCACGCCGGAGCGCACCAGCTCCTCGTAGATCGCCTTCGGGCTGTCGCTGTACTGCTTGCCCATGTGGCTCTCGAAGACGATCGTGCCCTTCTTGATGGGCAGCTTCGAGAAGACCTCGTGGTAGACCTTGACCTTCTGCTCGCCCGAGCCCATGTTGCGGCGGGCCCGCAGGGCCTTGCGCAGGCTCCGCTTGACCACGCCGGCGGCCTTGCCGTGCATCGCGCCGTCGATCAGCGCCTGGGTGCGCACGGCGGCGGCGCCCTCGGCGGTCAGGACGTAGGAGAGGTTGCCCTTCTTGGTCATCTCCGGCGCGAAGCGGTCGGAGACCAGCCGGGTCAGCCTCGGGCGCACGCGCAGCCGGGCCGCCTTCTCCAGGTCGACCCCGCCGACGGAGACGCGGGTGGTGAGCCGGTCCTTGCCGACCGTCAGCTTCAGGCGTACGTCCCAGACCGCGTCGATGATGCCGAGCGGGCGGATGGTGCCGCGGATGTCGGCCGTGGTCTTCCACTCGATCGTGTCCCCGGCGTGGCGCACGTCGGCCACCGGGAAGCTGAAGGAACGGACGCCGATCTGCCGGCGGGCGCGGAACTCCAGCGTGGCCTTCAGGTCCGCGTCGGGGCGGATCCGCCCCAGCGGGTTCACGATGGCGCCCGACATGGTGACCGTGCCGCGGCCGTCGTCCTCGTACGAGCTGAGGCGGTTGCCCAGCGCGAGGGAGGAGAGCGGCGCACCGGCGTAGGACTGGTTGGTGACGTCCAGTATCCGGCGGGCCTCGTCCGCGTCGGGACCGTCGATGTGCCGGTCGCACCAGTACACGCGCCCGTCGCGCTCGGCGAGCGGGGAGGTGAGCCGGCCGTGGTTGGTCATGGCGTCGGCGGCGAGCAGGAGGTTGTCCCAGTCCTCCTTGCCGAGCAGGTAGGCGCAGATGGCCTGGATGTTGCTGACGTTGTCGTACGCGGCCGGGTCGATGCCGGCCAGGTAGCCGTTGGCGAGCCGGGCGAACTCCTGGCGGTACGCGTCGTCGAGCAGCGGCAGGTCGCGCAGGTGGAGCACCAGGTCGTGCTTGAGGAACTTGGCGTCCTTCGCGGACTTGATCTCCGCGTGGCCCTTGGACGCCAGCAGTTCGTCGACGCGGCGGTGGATCTCCATCCGGTGGACGAAGTTCTCGATCTCGTGGCGCCGGTTGCTGATCGACTTCGCCGAGGCGCTCTCCTGCACGTTCCAGTAGTAGACGTGGTTGGGGATGAGCGTGATGCGGCCGGCGGCGACGTAGGCCTGCGCGGAGAAGAGCAGGTCCTCGTAGTGGATGCCGACCGGGAACTCCAGGCCCTGCTCCAGCAGGAACGCGCGCCGGTAGCACTTGTTCGTGGAGAGGGTGTCGTAGACCAGCAGGTCCGGGTACTCGGTGATCGACTCCAGCGTGCGGGTGCGCGCGTAGATCCACGGGTACCACTCGGTGGTCTTGCCCGAACGGCTGTCGAGGTGGACCCGGACGCACATGCCGGAGACCAGGTCGGACCCGGTCCGCACGGCGGCGTCCAGCATGTTGCGGCAGGCATTGCGTTCCAGCACGTCGTCGCTGTCCAGGAACATGACGTAGGTGCCGGTGGCTTGCTGGATGCCGTGATTGCGCGGGGCGCCGCAGCCCCCGCTGTTCTCCGGCAGCCGGAAGGCGCGCACCCTCCCCGGATGCGCGGTTTCGAGCTTCTGGGCGACCGCGTAGGACCCGTCCTTGCTGCAGTCGTCCACGATCACGACCTCGACCCCGTGCAGGGTCTGGTCCAAAACCGACTGGACGGCTGCCGGGAGACGCTCTGCGTCGTTGTAGACGATGACGACCACGGAGACGTCAGGCACGTGCACCTCGATCCCTCTGTTTCATTGCGTTTATCCCGTCAAAGCTACCCTGTGCCGCACTCGTGCCCGGCAGGGCGGCCACCGCCGTGCATACTTCTAACGAAGAGGTGAGTGGCAGGTCCGGTCGCCGTAAATCACCCGTTCGGACCGCAGGAAGTGTGCATGAAGCTGTCTGTAGTAGTCCCTTGCTACAACGAAGAAGCCGTCATCGACAGCTTCGACACGGAGATTCGCAAGGTCCTGGACGCGCTGCCCGTCGAGTACGAGGTGTGCTACGTCGACGACGGTAGCCGTGACGGAACCCTCGGCAAACTCCGCAAGATCGCGGCGCAGTACTCCGACCAGACCCGCTACGTCTCCTTCAGCCGCAACTTCGGCAAGGAGGCGGGCATGCTCGCCGGCCTGCGCGAGGCGACCGGCGACGCGGTGGTCATCATGGACGCGGACCTCCAGCACCCGCCGGAGCTCATCGCCACCATGCTCGACTACTACCGGCTGGGCCATGACCAGATCATCGCCCGCCGCACCCGTGAAGGGGACAAGAAGGTCCGCACGGCGCTGAGCCGCCTCTACTACCGGGGCATCAACCGCTGGGTCGACGTGGAGCTCACCGACGGCGTCGGCGACTTCCGGCTGCTGTCCCGCCCGGCCGTGGACGCGCTGCTGTCGCTGCCCGAGTACAACCGCTTCTCCAAGGGCCTCTTCTCCTGGATCGGTTTCGACACGGTCCACTTCGACTACCGCAACGCGCAGCGCGAGGCCGGTGAGACGAAGTGGAAGTTCGGCGCCCTGCTGAACTACGGCATGGACGGGCTCATCTCCTTCAACAACCGGCCGCTGCGCATCGGCATCTGGTCGGGCGTGTCGCTGGTGGCCCTGACGGTGCTCTACGCCCTGTTCATCGCCGTCATGGCGATGACCAACGGGGTGGAGTCCCCGGGTTACGTCACGATCGTCGCGCTCATCGCTGGCCTGGGCGGCGTTCAGATGATCATGCTGGGCCTGATCGGCGAGTACATCGGCCGCATCTACTACGAGACCAAGCGCAGGCCGCACTTCCTGGTCAAGGAGGCGCACGGCGCCGACCGGACGGCCGGCCCCACGGACGCCCGGGACGCGCTGCGGCCCGAGGCGCAGGCCGTGATCGCGGAGCGAAGCAACTGATGTCACACACGACGGACGGGCAGGTGGACGCGCGACCTGCCGCCGACCGGAAGGCCAAGCTGGGCCAGATCATCCGGTTCGGCCTGGTCGGCGGGGTCAACACCGGGACCTTCTTCCTCCTCTACCTGGCCCTGCACCCGTGGATGCCGTACTTCGCCGCGTACTCCCTCGCCTTCGTGCTGGCGATGGTCGGCTCGTTCTTCATGAACACCTACTTCACCTACCGGACCCGGCCGACCTGGAAGAAGTTCCTGCTCTTCCCGCTGACCAACATCACGAACTACGTGATCCAGTCCGCGGGCCTCTACGCCCTGGTGACCTGGGCCGGCATGAACACCAAGATCGCGCCGCTCGTCGCGGCCGTCGTGGCCATCCCCTTCACCTTCGTGCTCTCCCGCAAGATCCTCATTCCGGGGACCGCCGGAGCGGCCGGGGAGCCGGAGCAGACCCACAGGGCGTCCACGGTCTGAAACCGGAGGGCGTCCCGGCCGGGGCACCCCGTAGATTGGACGGGCAGGTTCACAGGTCGGGTCAAGGGGCAGGGGACAGAAGTGTCAGCGGCTAGGCAGGGTGTGCTCGACGCGCGCAGGATCGTGGTCAAGGTCGGCTCCTCCTCCCTGACCACGGCGGCCGGCGGACTCGACGCCGACCGGGTGGACGCGCTGGTCGACGTACTGGCCAAGGCGCGCAGCGGCGGCGAGAAGGAGATCGTCCTGGTCTCCAGCGGAGCCATCGCCGCCGGACTCTCCCCGCTCGGCCTGCGCCGCCGCCCCACCGACCTGGCCCGCCAGCAGGCTGCCGCGAGCGTCGGCCAAGGCCTCCTCGTCGCCCGCTACACGGCCTCCTTCGCGCGGTACGGCGTACGCGTCGGCCAGGTGCTGCTGACCACCGACGACACGAGCCGGCGCGCGCACTACCGCAACGCCTACCGGACCCTGGACCAGCTCCTGGCCATGGGGGCGCTGCCCGTCGTCAACGAGAACGACACCGTCGCCACCGACGAGATCCGCTTCGGCGACAACGACCGCCTCGCCGCGCTCGTGGCCCACCTGGTCCGCGCCGACCTCCTCGTCCTGCTCTCGGACGTGGACGGCCTCTACGACGGGGACCCGTCCCAGCCCGGCACCAGCCGCATCGACGAGGTGCGCGGCCCCGAGGACATCGCCCACGTCACCATCGGCAGCGTGGGCAAGGCCGGCGTCGGCACCGGCGGCATGGCCACCAAGGTCGAGGCGGCGCGCATCGCCGCCGCGGCCGGCATCCCGGTCGTCCTGACCTCGGCCAGCCAGGCCGCGGACGCCCTGGCCGGACGGGCGACCGGCACCCTCTTCCACTCCACCGGACGCCGCTCCACGGACCGGCTGCTCTGGCTCCAGCACGCTTCGACCCCCCAGGGACACCTCGTCCTGGACGACGGAGCCGTCCGCGCGGTGACCGAGCGCGGCAGTTCGCTGCTGCCCGCCGGGATCGCCGCGGTCGAGGGCGACTTCGTCGCCGGGGACCCCGTGGAACTGCGCTCGGCCGACGGCCGGGCGGTGGCGCGCGGCCTCGTCAACTTCGACGCCAAGGAGCTCCCGCAGCTCCTCGGCCGCTCCACCCGCGAGCTCGCCCGGGAACTCGGACCCGAGTACGAGCGGGAGGTCGTCCACCGCGACGATCTGGTCCTGCTGGAGGGCTGAGGTTTACGTAAAACCGCCGCGCGGTGGGCCGAGGACTGGTCAACTGTGAGGGGCGGACACGCGTAGCGCAGACAAGGAGGCGGCTGGTGAGACGAGCGCTGACCAGCGTCGGCACCGGGGACGGTGACGTCGGCGGGAGCGGGGAGGACCAGGACGCCTCGCGTCTTTGGCACATCACCCTGAGCGTCTCCGGGAAGCCCGCGCCGCTGTGCGACGTACGCCGCGGGCTGGAGCAGCTCGCCCATGACCACCCCTTCCTGCTGACCAGCCGCTACGCCGACGACCACGCCGAGATCCGCTACTGGGAGGAAGCCCGCGACCTCCACGACGCGGCGGCCGTGGCACTGCGGCTCTGGGGGGAACACCGGTCCTCGGCGAAGCTTCCGCCCTGGGAGATCGTCGGCCTCGAAGTCATCGACCGAGCCACCTACCACCAACGCGTGGCCGAAGGCTACGGCCCACCCCCGGCCCACCCGGTAGGCGTGCACCCCTACTGAACGCGCCGGGCGGAGCTGGGAGGGCCCTGCGGGGATGTCCCCTACCCACCCTTCGCCCGTTCCCCGGGGCTCCGCCCCGGACCCGTTGCCGCGTGCGGCGTCAGCCGAATCCAGCCCCTCCGGCGTTTGAGGAGCGGGGTCTGGGGCGGAGCCCCAGGGGTTTCGGGGTCCGGGCAGAGCCGGGGAACGGTGGAAGGGCGGGTAGGGGACCCAGCCCCGCAGGGCAGCCCACCCGCACCCGCCCACCGGGCGGAGCCCGGTGCAGCCCGGGCGAAGCCGGCGCAGCGGTGCGAGCTCCGCGGGAAGAAGGCGTCTCGCGGGGTGGGACCCCATCGGCCCAGGGCTGGGCGGGGATTACCCTGGCGGCATGACCTCGCTCGATGCCACGACCTCACCCGTGATCGCCACCGCGCAAGCCGCCCGGACCGCCGCCGCGGCCATCGCCCCGCTCCCGCGGTCCGCCAAGGACAAGGCCCTGCTGGCCATCGCGGACGCGCTGGAGGCCCGTACGGCCGAGATCGTCGAGGCCAACGCCGTCGACACGGCGAAGGCGGCCGCCGCCGGGACCAGCGAGACGGTCATCGACCGCCTCACCCTCACCCCCGACCGCATCGCGGCCATCGCCTCCGACGTCCGCGACGTCGCGGCCCTGCCCGACCCCGTCGGCGAGGTCGTCCGCGGCTCCACGCTCCCCAACGGCATCGACCTCCGCCAGATCCGCGTCCCGCTCGGCGTAGTCGGCATCATCTACGAGGCCCGCCCCAACGTCACCGTCGACGCCGCCGCCCTCTGCCTGAAGTCCGGCAACGCCGTCCTCCTGCGCGGCTCCTCCTCGGCCTACGCCTCCAACACCGCCCTCGTCGGCATCCTGCGCGATGCCATCGTCTCGGCCGGTCTCCCCGCCGACGCCATCCAGCTCGTACCCGGCGAGTCCCGCGACTCCGTCCGCGAGCTGATGCGCGCCCGCGGCCTCGTCGACGTCCTCATCCCGCGCGGCGGTGCCTCGCTCATCAAGACCGTGGTCGAGGAATCCATCGTCCCGGTCATCGAGACCGGTACCGGCAACTGCCACGTCTACGTGGACGCCCAGGCCGACCTGGCCATGGCCGTGGACATCCTCGTCAACTCCAAGGCCCAGCGCCCCTCCGTCTGCAACTCCGCGGAGACCCTGCTCGTCCACCGGGACATCGCCGACGCCTTCCTGCCCCTGGCCCTGGACGCGCTCGCCGACGCCGGGGTGACCGTCCACGGCGACGAGCGGGTGCTCGCGTACGCGGAGGACTCCAAGGTCACCGCGCTGGCCGCCACCGACGAGGACTGGGCCGCCGAGTACCTCTCGTACGACATCGCCGCGGGCGTCGTCGATTCCCTCGACGACGCCGTCGCCCACATCCGCCGCTGGACCTCCGGCCACACCGAGGCGATCGTCACCACCTCGCAGGCCGCCGCGCGCCTCTTCACCCAGCTGGTCGACTCGACCACGGTCGCTGTGAATGCGTCCACCCGGTTCACGGACGGTGGTCAGTTCGGCTTCGGCGCGGAGATCGGGATCTCCACGCAGAAGCTGCACGCCCGGGGCCCGATGGGGCTTCCCGAGCTCACCTCCACCAAGTACATCGTCACCGGGGACGGTCACGTACGGTAGTCGAGCTCTGAACACGGTGTGGCCGGATTTCGGCCTACACCCTGCCCAAAGGTGTCCCTCAGGTCTACGCTGGTCTCGTGCCGGACGACGTGGGGGGCAAGCCGTTCCCGGACGACGGGACCCCCGAAGAACATGCAGACGACCGCGGAGGCGCGGACAAGGACTTCGCCTCCGTGGTGTTCGACGAGGACTTCGTCCGGAACGCCGAGATCCGTGAACCGAGCGCCGCAGAGCGCCAGCGGGCCGGTGACCGGGCGCGCGCCGAGGCGGCCGAGGCCGCCCGCGCGGCCTTCGCCGGCGGCTGGACGGGCGACGAGGACTACGACGCGTACGCCTACGGCGGCGCCGACGGCTATCACTCCGAGGACTCCGGCTGGGACCACGGCCACGGAGCCGGTTCCGGGGAAGGCCCGTACGGTGCCTACGGCGGCAGCCTGCGCCCCTACCGCGGCCGTTCTCCGTGGCTGCGCCCGGTCGCCTGGGTGCTCGCCTTCGTGATGGGCCTCGGCATGATCGCGCTCGCCTTCAGCGCCGTGTACCGCAGCGCGGCGAGCGACACGGAGCCGGCTCCGGCCCCCGCCAGCACTCCGATGGGTGAAGTCGCCGGCGCCGGAGCGTTTATGGACCGCGTCAGCCGCCAACCCTGAAGGTACGACCCCGCTCCCCATCGCCGGAGCGGGGGCTTCTCTGGAGCGGGGACAGCGGGGAGAAGCGATGGCCATGCCAGGAGATCCGCCGAACGGTACCCCCGAGGGTGCCGGCGGGGCCGACGACGAGTTCCGGGCCGACGAGTACCGGTCGGTGGTGTTCGACGAGGACTTCGTCCGGGCTGCCCGGCTCCAGGAGTTCTCCGCGCAGGAGCGCATGGGCGAGCACGCCCGCGCCGTACGGAGCCGCTCGATCTGGTCGAGCGGCACGAGCCATCCGGGACCCCGCAGCGGCTCCGGCGGGGCGGCCCGGCAGGGCCGGATCATCGTGCTGTGCATCACTCTGGCGCTCGCCGGCGCCGTCTACATGGGACTGCGCAACCCCTACGTGCCGCCCGCCGGGGACCCGGCCGAGGCGATGAGCAGCACCGTCGTCCCGCTCGCACCCTCCGAGCCCGTGCCGGGCGGCCGGCCCGCCGACCTGTACGCGCACAGTCCGGCGGCGCAGTACCGCATCGGGGCGGCCGGGATCACCTTCCCCGGCGTACGCCGTACCCGCCACTTCAGCGAGGAGCAGGTCCAGGCCGCGCTGACCATCGCCAAGGACTACCTGGTGCAGTCCTCGCTGGACCCCGACGTGCTGTCGGGCGAGGCCTCCCGGCCGGTGCGCGTCCTGCTCGACCCCGACCAGCTGACGCAGTTCGACCAGAGCATGCTCGCGCCGTCCGGCAACGGGCGGCACGCCGTCACCGGCTGGCTGGTCCGCTTCGACCCGGCCACCGCGGTGGTGGCCGACACCCGGGTCCGGGTCAGCGGGGTCCTCGCCGCCTCGGAGGTGGCCCCGAACGCGCTGGAGGTGACCTCCGACCACACCTTCGTCTACGCCGTGCGCCCCGCCACCGGCCAGCGGGCCGCGGCGGACGGGGCCTCGCTCTTCACCGTCCGCCGCGAGCTGCGGCTGCGCTTCGACCGCGACGACCTCACGGCCCGCCGGGCGGAGCTCGTCTCGGCCTATGTGATGGCGGGCCCGCAGGCCTGCTCCGCCGACCCGGCCGGAGGCTTCCGCCCGCTGACGGCCGGCGCCGGGCCGACCACCACCGGCCCGGCCGCGACCGACCCGTACGCCAGTGGCAGTCCGCGCCGCACGGCCGGGCTGTGCGGGATGCTCGCGCCGGCGGAGAAACCGACGGAGACACCGGCGGAGAAACCGGCGGCCACCCCGGGGGAGGGCGTCAGCCCTGCTCCGTAGCCCCGCCCTTGCCGGTGTCCTTGCCGGTGCCCCGGTCCTCGCCGCTGCCGCTGCCGCTGCCGCTGCCGCCCGAGCCCGCAGCGCCGCCCGCGGCGCCCGTGAACCGGTCCCGCAGCTTGCCGCCGAGGTCCGCCGTACCGCCGGCGATGTCGCCGACCAGCTTCATCAGCGGGTCCTTGCTCGTGCGCACCGTGTCGGCGTAGTGCGAGGCGGACTGCCGGAAGGAGTCGGTCACCGAGGTGTCCTTGTCGTCCTCGCGCCGCGGATAGTGGCCGTCCATGATCCGCTGGTGGTCCCGGTTCTGCGACCACTTCTTCAGCTCGGCCGCCCGCACCGTCGTGAAGGGGTGCGTCCGGGGCAGCAGGTTGAGGATCTTCAGCACGGAGTCGCGCAGATCGCCGCCCTGCTCGTACTCCTCGGCCTGGGCGAGGAAGGCGTCGACATTCATCTCGTGGAGGTGGTTGCCGCCCGCGAGCTTCATCAGCCCGCGCATCGAGGCGTGCACGTCCTGCCCCACCAGCAGCCCCGCGCGGTCCGCGGACAGCTCCGACTTGCGGAACCATTCCCGCAGCGCCGTCACGAGCCCCATGATCGCCACATTGCCCAGCGGGATCCACGCGACCTTGAGCGCCAGGGTCGTCAGGAACAGCAGGATCGTGCGGTACACGGCGTGCCCCGACAGGGCGTGGCCCACCTCGTGGCCCACCACCGCCCGCATCTCCTCCTCGTCGAGGAGCTCGACGAGGGCCGTGGTGACCACGATGATCGGCTCGTCCAGCCCGATGCACATGGCATTGGGCTTCGGGTCCTGCTGTACGTACATCTGCGGGACCTTCTCCAGGTCCAGGATGTAGCAGGCGTCCAGGAGCATCGCGTGCAGGTGCGGGAACTGCGTCTCGCCCACCCGGACGGAGTCCGACAGGAAGAGAAGGCGCAGACTGCGCTCGGGCAACAGCCCGCTCAGCGCCTTGAAGACCGTGTCGAAGCCGGTCAGCTTGCGCAGGGCCACGAGCGCGGACCGGTCCGCCGGATGCTCGTACGCCCGTGAGGAAATACCGGGGAACCTCTTTCGGTCCCGCGCCGGTGCCTTGTCGAAGCCCGTCCCTGTCATAGCGCCCTCCCCGTTGATGTGTGCGGCCGCCCGCCCGTCTATCCTCTCCAACGCCTGAGTCGACGTGAGCGTGCCCCAGGCCCCCGCATACGATGTGAGCGAAATCTCCGTCCGCTCCCCGACTCGATAGGTACCTGCCTGATGAGCCTCGCCTCCACCGCCCACAACCTGGTCGTCCTCGCCTCCGAGGGAGCCGAGAAGCACGGCGGCAACCACGACAGCCTGAGCCCGTACCTGACCGGTGGCGCCGCCTTCGGCATCCTGCTGCTGATGCTGTGGGTCACCACGCGCCTGAACCGGGACCGCTGAAGCCTCGAAACCCCCGATCACTCGGTACACCGAGTACGAGCCCGTAGGCGGGTCCCTGCCGCGTCACCGGGCCAGTAGGCTCTGCGCTCATGGGAGAGCAGGAAATGCCTACCGGCCCGGTCAAGCGCAGGCTCGGCGTGATGGGCGGGACATTCGACCCGATCCACCACGGACACCTGGTGGCCGCTAGTGAGGTGGCCGCGCTGTTCCACCTCGACGAGGTGATGTTCGTACCGACCGGCGAGCCGTGGCAGAAGTCGCAGCGGGCCGTGTCGTCCGCCGAGGACCGGTATCTGATGACGGTCATCGCGACCGCCTCGAACCCGCAGTTCTCGGTGAGCCGCATCGACATCGACCGCGGCGGCCCGACTTACACGATCGATACCCTGAGGGACCTGAGCGCCCTCAACGACGACGCCGACCTCTTCTTCATCACCGGCGCCGACGCCCTCGCGCAGATCCTGACCTGGCGGAACGCCGAGGAGCTCTTCGCCCTCGCGCACTTCATCGGCGTCACCCGGCCGGGCCACGTGCTCACCGACGACGGACTGCCCGAGGGAGGCGTCTCCCTCGTGGAGGTTCCGGCGCTGGCCATTTCGTCCACGGACTGCCGTGCACGCGTGGCCAAGGGGGATCCTGTCTGGTACCTCGTGCCCGACGGCGTGGTCCGTTACATCGACAAGCGTGAGCTGTACCGGGGAGCCTGAGCTTCCGGAGAGAGGGGCCCCGCGGTGAACGACCGACACGAGCCGTACGACCCGTATGCCGGCCAGGAGCAGCAGCTCGTCGGCTACGACGTGTACGGGCGGCCGGTGTACGGCCAGGTGCCCGCGCAGCCCGCCCCCGACCCGGCGCCCCCCTACGAGCAGCAACAGCAGCAGCAGTACGAGCAGGGCTACGGCTACGACTACCAGGGCTACGGCGGCCAGCAGGCCCCGCAGCCCCAGCAGCCGGCCCCGCAGTACTACCCGCAGCAGCCGCAGCAGCAGTACCCGCAGGCCTCCCAGGCCCCGCAGTACGGGTACGACACCCAGGGCGTCCCGCAGTACGACACCCAGGCCACCCAGCAGTGGATCCCGCAGCAGGCCACCCCCGAGGCCCCGCCGCAGGCGCCCGTGCGGGCTCCCGAGCCCGAGCCGGAGTCCCGTCCCGCCGCGCAGGTCCCGGAGCCGCGCCGGGCCGAGGGGCCGGGCGCGCAGGAGCAGGGGCCCTCGTACCGCACCGAGCAGTTCGCCTTCATCGATCAGGAGGACGAGGAGTCCGAGGACGTCATCGACTGGCTCGCCTTCACCGAGAGCCGGACCGAGCGCCGCGAGGAGGCCCGCCGACGCGGGCGCAACCGGGTGGTGGCGCTGATCGTCGTGCTGGCCCTCTTCGTCGTCGCGGGCCTCGGCTACCTCTGGTACGCGGGCAAGCTGCCGTTCCTGGAGGCCCCCGGCAAGGCGTCGACCGGCGCGACCGCCTCGGGTCCGCAGAAGCGCGACATGATCGTCGTGCACCTGCACAACACCCGGAAGGGCGGTACCTCCACGGCGCTGCTCGTCGACAACGTGACCACCAAGCAGGGCGCCACCGTCCTGGTGCCGAACACCCTGAACGTCTCCAAGGACGACGGCACCACCGCCCAGCTGGGCAAGGCCGTCGCGGACGGGGGCCTGGGCGTACGGGAATCCCTCGACTCGGTCTTCGGCACCCGCATCGGCGGCACCTGGCGCCTGGACACCCCCTTCCTGGAGACCTTCGTCGACCTGGTCAGCGGCATCGAGGTCGACACCGACGTCGCCGTCCCGGCGGACGACGCGGCGAAGGTGCCCGCCGTCGGCAAGGGCCCGAAGCAGAGCCTCAGCGGGGCCATGGCCGTCGCGTACGCCACGTACCGGGCGCCGGGCGAGCCGGAGGCCAAGCAGCTGGACCGGCTCGGCAAGGTTCTGCTGGGCCTGCTGCGCAAGGTGCCGAGCGATCCCAAGTCGGCGGCGATGACGGTGGAGACCACCGGGCAGATCCTGGACCCGGCGCTGAACGCGCAGACGCTGGGCGCGCTGCTCGCCAAGCTCGGCGAGCACGCCAAGGTGGGCGCGTACCGCACCGACCTGCTCGGGGTGAAGCCGGACGGCGGCCTCACGGACGACGCCAACAAGAAGGTCGTCAAGGAGGTCCTCGGCGGCTCCGTCACCGAGGCCCCGGCCGGGGCCCTGCCGCGGGTCGGCCTGAAGGACGCGACCGGCGACGACAAGACGAACACGGCGGCGAAGGCGGCCCTGCTCAACGGCGGCTACACCCTGGTGGACGGCGGCAAGGCCGACAAGACGGTGCCCACGTCGCAGATCACGTACCAGGACGACGCCCAGCGGGACAAGGCGATCGAGGTCGCCAAGACGCTGGGACTGCCCGAGACGGCCGTGAAGAAGGCCGAGAACGCGGTGAACGCGGACATCGTGGTGACGCTGGGCAAGGATTACAAACCGTCCTGACCCCTCCCGAGGCCTACTGCCGCCTACGGCGGCGGGGCCCGTCGGGTACGGCTCCGCCCGCGCGGCACGCTGCGCGCGGGCGGTGTCGGCGGTACATGAGACCCTTGTAAGGATCTGCCCGCCAACCCGAAAGCATGGCCAGTGACCGCCACGGACCGCTCCATCGAGCTCATCACCGCCGCCGCCCAGGCCGCGGCCGACCGGCTCGCGCACGACATCATCGCGTACGACGTCAGCGACGTGCTGTCGATCACCGATGCCTTCCTGCTCGCTTCGGCGCCCAACGACCGCCAGGTCAAGTCGATCGTCGACGAGATCGAGGAGAAGCTCCTGAAGGAGCTGGGCGCCAAGCCGGTGCGCCGCGAAGGCGACCGCGACGCCCGCTGGATTCTGCTCGACTACATCGACATCGTCGTCCACGTGCAGCACAGCGAGGAGCGCGTCTTCTACGCGCTGGAGCGCCTGTGGAAGGACTGCCCCGAGATCGACCTCCCCGAGGACGCCAAGCTCACCAAGGGCAAGGCCGAGGAGCACGCCGCGCTGCGCGCCGCGCAGGGCGACGACGAACTGGACGGTGATCTGTTCTGAGCGCGACCCACGACGGCACGACCGGTGACGGCATGACCGGTGGCGGTACGACCAGTGGCAACAGCCGGACCAGCCGCAAGATCGTCTTGTGGCGGCACGGCCAGACCTCGTGGAACCTGGAGCGCCGCTTCCAGGGCTCCACGGACATCGAGCTGACCGAGGCCGGTGTGGCGCAGGCGCGCCGTGCCGCCCGGCTGCTCGCCTCGCTGAAGCCCGACGCCATCATCGCCTCGGACCTGATGCGCGCCGCCGCCACGGCTGCCGAGCTGGCAGCCGTCACGGGTCTGGCGGTGACGCACGACGAGGCGCTGCGCGAGACGTACGCCGGCGAATGGCAGGGCCTCACGCACGACGAGATCCTGGACAAGTACGGCGACCAGTACGCGGCGTGGAAGCGCGGCGAGGCGGTCCGCCGCGGTGGCGGCGAGCTGGAGACCGAGGTCGCCGACCGGGCCGCGCCGGTGGTGCTGGAGCACGCCGACCGACTGCCCCCGGGCGGCACGCTCGTGGTGGTCAGCCACGGCGGCACCATCCGTACGACGATCGGCCGCCTGCTGGGC
Source organism: Streptomyces sp. NPDC002886 (assembly GCF_042888445.1). Lineage (NCBI taxonomy): Bacteria > Bacillati > Actinomycetota > Actinomycetes > Kitasatosporales > Streptomycetaceae > Streptomyces > Streptomyces sp. NPDC002886. Next base: position 891,485 of record NZ_JBIAPV010000002.1, on the reverse strand, counting down.
CTGGACTCGTACTACTGGGAGGGCCTCGGCGGGCTCTCCAACTGCTGCTGGTCCGTGCTCGGCGAGGGCGCGCGCGGCTGGCGGCTGATGGAACACAACGCCGGCACGCTGCCCGAACCGGTGCTCGGCGACGACGACTGAGCCCACCTCGGAGCGGCTCCCACCCGGATTTCACTTTCCGGCTGGTCACAGGCTAGAGTTCTTCTTGTTCGCAGCGCAGAACACCGGAAACGGGGGGAGCGTCGCGGAGAGCGGGGCTATAGCTCAGTTGGTAGAGCGCCTGCATGGCATGCAGGAGGTCTGGAGTTCAATTCTCCATAGCTCCACAATCAAGATCCCGTCCCCAACAGGGGGCGGGATCTTTGCTTTTGTCCACAGCTGCCCGAGCGGGCACCGGCATGGCAGAATCGGACGGCCGGAGGGGGGACGACGACGGCCCGACGCGGGAGGGAGTCGCTGACGGATGGGTGCACACCGGCGGCGGTGCGACTGGTGCAACAACGGCACGCCGATCGTGCGGGACATGGAGCCGGTCAACCCCGACTACCAGTACTGGTGCGAGGAATGCGCACGGGCGCTGATCATAAAAGGCGACCCGATCGAGACCTACCGCGAGCTGGAGGGCGAGCCGATCTACGGGCGGCTGCTCGACGAGCACTGCACGCTCAAGCGGTTCTACCAGTTCGCCCGTGCGTGACGCGGGGACGTGCGAGGCGTCGGGAGCCGGGAGTCGGGTCATGTGACGAACTGCCACGAAACGGACATGGCCCGGGGCTCGCGGAAACCGATTTTTGGAGCAGGGCCATCACCGTGTAATGTTTGGGATGTCGCCAAGGGGAACCGGAAACGGGCCAGGAAGCGGCAGGCAAGACGAGGGGCTATAGCTCAGTTGGTAGAGCGCCTGCATGGCATGCAGGAGGTCTGGAGTTCAATTCTCCATAGCTCCACAGTGAAGAAGCGGGCCACCGGAAACGGTGGCCCGCTTCTCGTTGTGCCCCGTGTTGCGCGCCGTCGTGCCCCGTTGTGCGTCGACCGGGCGCGTCCACCGGGTGCGTCCACCGGCCGGAAGGGCAGAGCACCGCTGGGGGCCGCTGCGGTACCCTGACGCCATGCGTGCCGTACGCCTTCTGCTTACCGAGCCGCGCTGAACAGTTCCGACCCCACGAAGCGGTCGGCCCGGCGCGGCGCCCCCTCCTGTGCGAGGGGTTTTTTCGTTTGGGCAGCAGAACCGGCAGAGACGATCGATGGAGCTTCAGGAATCATGAGCGAGACGAACACCCCGGCCCCCGAGGCGGCCGAGGCGCACCGTTACACGGCTGCCATGGCCGCCGACATCGAGGCACGCTGGCAGGACGTATGGGACGCGCGGGGCACCTACGAGGCCCCCAACCCGACCGGTGACCTGGCCGGCGACGCGGAGATCGTGGCGCGCCCCAAGAAGTTCATCATGGACATGTTCCCGTACCCCTCGGGCGCGGGTCTGCACGTCGGCCACCCGCTCGGGTACATCGCCACCGACGTCTTCGCCCGTCACCAGCGGATGACCGGCCACAACGTCCTGCACACCCTGGGCTTCGACGCCTTCGGCCTGCCGGCCGAGCAGTACGCCGTGCAGACCGGTACGCACCCGCGCGTGTCGACCGAGGCGAACATCGAGAACATGAAGGTCCAGCTGCGCCGGCTGGGCCTGGGCCACGACAAGCGCCGGTCGTTCGCGACGATCGACCCGGACTACTACAAGTGGACCCAGTGGATCTTCCTGCAGATCTACAACTCCTGGTACGACGCGGACGCCGCGAAGGCCCGGCCCATCGCCGAGCTGGTCGCCTCCTTCGAGGACGGCTCCCGCGAGCTGCCCGGCGGAGCCTCCTGGGCCGCGCTGAGCGCGGGTGAGCGCGCCGACGTGCTGAACGGGTACCGGCTGGCGTACGCCTCGGACGCGCCCGTCAACTGGTGCCCCGGGCTGGGCACCGTACTGGCCAACGAGGAAGTCACCGCCGACGGCCGGTCCGAGCGCGGCAACTTCCCCGTCTTCAAGTCCAAGCTGAGCCAGTGGAACATGCGGATCACGGCCTACGCCGACCGCCTGATCGACGACCTGGACGCGCTGGACTGGCCCGAGGCCATCAAGCTGCAGCAGCGCAACTGGATCGGCCGCAGCGAGGGCGCGCGCGTGGACTTCGCGGTCGGCGACGGAGAGGCCATCACGGTCTTCACCACCCGCCCCGACACGCTGTTCGGCGCCACCTACATGGTGCTGGCCCCCGAGCACGAGCTGGTCGGGAAGATCGTCCCGGCCGAGTGGCCCGAGGGCACCCACCAGCTGTGGACCGGCGGCAACGCGACCCCCGCCGAGGCCGTGGACTCGTACCGCAAGCAGGCCGCCGCGAAGTCGGACGTCGAGCGGCAGGCCGAGGCCAAGGACAAGACCGGCGTCTTCACCGGCGCCTACGCGACCAACCCGGTCAGCGGCGACCTGGTCCCCGTCTTCATCGCGGACTACGTGCTGATGGGCTACGGCACCGGCGCGATCATGGCCGTCCCGGCGCACGACGGCCGCGACTTCGAGTTCGCGCGCGCCTTCGAGCTGCCGATGCGCTGCGTCGTCCAGCCCACGGACGACCGCGACGCCGACCCGCTGGAGTGGGAGGGCGCGTTCACCTCGTACGACGGCACGATCGTCAACTCGACGGGCGAGGGCATCACGCTGGACGGTCTGGGCGTGGTCGAGGCCAAGGCCGCGATCACCGACTGGCTGGCCGGGCGCGGCATCGGCGAGGGAACCGTCAACTTCCGGCTGCGCGACTGGCTGTTCAGCCGCCAGCGCTACTGGGGCGAGCCCTTCCCGATCGTCTACGACGAGGACGGCGTCGCCTACCCGCTGCCCGAGTCGATGCTGCCCCTGGAGCTGCCGGAGGTCGAGGACTACTCTCCGCGCACCTTCGCGCCCGACGACGCGGCCTCCCAGCCGGAGACCCCGCTGTCGCGCAACCAGGAGTGGGTCAACGTCGAGCTGGACCTGGGCGACGGGCGCGGGGTGCGCGCGTTCCGGCGCGAGACCAACACCATGCCGAACTGGGCCGGCTCCTGCTGGTACGAGCTGCGCTACCTGGACCCGAACAACTCCGAGGCGCTGGTCGACCCGGCGATCGAGCAGTACTGGATGGGCCCGCGCGAGGGGCAGCCGCACGGCGGCGTCGACCTGTACGTGGGCGGCGCCGAGCACGCGGTGCTGCACCTGCTGTACGCGCGCTTCTGGTCCAAGGTGCTGTTCGACCTGGGGCACGTCTCCTCGGTGGAGCCGTTCCACAAGCTGTTCAACCAGGGCATGATCCAGGCGTACGCGTACACCGACTCGCGCGGTGTGTACGTCCCGGCGGCCGAGGTCGAGGAGCGCGACGGCGGCTACTTCTACCAGGGCGAGCCGGTCAAGCGTGAGCACGGCAAGATGGGCAAGTCCCTGAAGAACGCCGTCACGCCGGACGAGATCTGCGAGGAGTACGGCGCGGACACCCTGCGCCTGTACGAGATGGCGATGGGCCCCCTGGACGTCTCGCGTCCCTGGGACACCCGCGCCGTCGTCGGCCAGTACCGGCTGCTGCAGCGCCTGTGGCGCAACGTGGTGGACGAGGAGACGGGCGCCGTGACGGTCGTCGACGCGGAGCCGGACGAGGCCACCCTGCGCGCGCTGCACAAGGCGATCGACGGGGTCGGCGGCGATATGACCGGGCTGCGGTTCAACACCGCCATCGCGAAGATCACCGAGCTGAACAACACCCTGACGAAGGCGGGCCGGCCGCTGGAGCGCTCGGTCGCGGAGCGGCTGGTGCTGCTGGTGGCCCCGCTGGCGCCGCACATCGCCGAGGAGCTGTGGCAGCGCCTGGGCCACGGCGAGTCGGTCGTCCACCAGGACTTCCCGGTCGCGGACCCGGCGTACGTCGTGGACGAGAGCGTCACGTGCGTCGTCCAGATCAAGGGCAAGGTCAAGGCCCGTCTGGAGGTCTCTCCGGCGATCTCCGACGCCGAGCTGGAGCAGCTGGCGCTGGCCGACGAGGCGGTCGTGGCGGCGCTGGGCGGGGCGGAGATCCGCAAGGTGATCGTGCGCGCGCCGAAGCTGGTGAACATCGTCGTCTGACGTCTGACGTCTGAGGTCTGACGCGTCTCGGGGTATTCCCGTACGGGCAGGTTGGGGGTTCGATTGGAACCCGCGGCCTGCCCGTGGCGTTTACGGTGGAAGGGACGTAAACGGACTGGGGAAGGGACCCTCATGGAGGCTTTTATCATCGTGGCCCTGGTGCTGCTGTTCGCCTTCCTGGGGCTCGGTGCCTACGTGACGACGAAGGTGGTCAAAGCCGCCGCACGCGGTGTGGACAAGACCATCACCCAGGCCCGCCGCACGGTGGAGGACACCACCTTGAAGGCCCGCAGCTTCGGCCAGATCGGTGTCCCGGGCGCGCTGGCCACGCTGCGTCTGGACCTGCGGAACTCGATGCGCGCGACGCAGCAGGCGCTGTACCAAGGGGTCCAGACGGACGCCTCGCTCCAGGAGTCGATCGGCCTGTTCGAGCGGCTGAGCGCGCACGGGCACGAACTCGACGACGAACTGAAGCGCCTGGAGGCGGAGCCCGACCGGCAGCGGATCGCGGCGGTGCTGCCGGACCTGCGGGAGCGCACGGCGCAGATCACGCAGGCGTCGGACTCGCTGCGCTGGGCGGCGCGCGACCGCGCGCGGCGCTTCGCGGAGGAGGACCTCTCCCACCTGTCGACCCAGATCGACGTCGAGTCGGGCGCCCTGAGGGACTGGTCCCGCGCCCCGTCCGACGCCTTCCCCCAGTCGACTCCCGAGCCGGCTCCGACCTGGAACACCCCCGAGCCCGCGGCCCTCACGGAACCCACCCCGACCCCGGCGTACCCCTGGCAGAAGACCCGCCGCCCGGAGGCGACGACCTGAGCGGGGTGCAGGTTTGATTCAGCCGTCCGGCGTTTGGGGTGCGGGGTTTGGGGCGGGGTCCCAGAGGGGTCTGGGCGTTGCCCGGTGAGCCTTCGCGGCGTGTCCGGCGGTTGAGGTGCGGGGTTTGGGGCGGAGTCTCAGAGGGGTCTGGGTGTAGCCCGGTGAGCCTTCGCGGCGTGTCCGGCGGTTGAGGTGCGGGGTTTGGGACGGGGTCCCAGAGGGGTCTGGGTGTAGCCCGGGTGCCCCTTCCCGGCGTGTCCGGGGTTTGAGGGCCGGGTCAGGGCGGAGCCCTGGGAACGGTGGAAGGGCGGGTAGGGGACCCAGCCCCGCAGGGCCGGACCCGCGCCGCCCGGCCGGAGCCCAAGGGCGGCCCGACGGGGACGTGGGCGACAGCCCGCCGACGGCCCAGCCGAGAGCCTGGCCGGAGCCCGGCCGCGAGCCCATCCGAGAGCCCAGGGCCGGCCCGGCCGTCGCACGCCCGGATCCGCGGCCGGGGGCCCGCCGGTGGACCCGGGCTGCCGGAACACCTCCACTGCCGGTAACCTCCGCCTCATGTCCCGCCATGTCGCGATCGTCACGGATTCCACGGCCTACCTGCCCCAACCGGCCATGGCGCGGCACGGAATCATCTCCGTCCCGCTGACCGTGGTCCTCGGCGACGAGGCCCTGGAAGAGGGCACCGAGATCTCGGCCAGGAGCCTCGCCCTGGCCCTGCAGAAGCGTCGCTCGGTCACCACGTCCCGCCCCAGCCCCGAGGACTTCGTCCAGGCCTATCGGTCCGCCGTGGAGGCCGGTGCGACGGCCATCGTCAGCCTGCACCTGTCGGCGGAGTTCTCCGGCACCTACGACGCCGCCGTTCTCGCCGCGAAGACCGCCCCGGTGCCCGTCCGCGTCGTCGACACCGGCATGGTCGCCATGGCCCTGGGATTCTGCGCCCTGGCCGCGGCGGAGGTGTCCGAAGCCGGGGGTTCCCTCGACGAAGCCGTCGCCGCCGCCGAGAAGCGGGCCGCCGGCATGTCCGCGTACTTCTACGTCGACACCCTCGACTACCTCCGCCGCGGCGGCCGCATCGGGGCCGCGCAGGCCCTCCTCGGCTCCGCGCTCGCGGTCAAGCCGCTGCTGACGCTGGACGGCGGGCGGATCGAGATGCTGGAGAAGGTGCGCACGGCCTCGAAGGCCATAGCCCGCCTGGAGGAGCTGGCCGTCGAGCGCGCGGGATCGGGCCCCGTCGACGTGGCCGTGCATCATCTCGCGGCCCCGGAACGCGCGGAGAAACTGGCGCAGAGGCTTCGTGAACGCATCCCCGGGCTGGTCGAGCTGCACGTCAGCGAGGTCGGTGCGGTGATCGGGGCACACACCGGCCCGGGGCTGCTGGCGACGGTCGTCTCCCCGCGCTGATCACCGGATCGGGTGGTGGAGATATCCACAACAACCTCTCCATCCACCGGAATTGAAGCTTCCGAACGCGTGTCGGTGATCGGTCCTACCGTCGTGGCATGACTCTTCGTACGCGCACGTCAGGTCCCGCCGGCGCCACCAGTGGCCCCGGCCGTCCCCGCCTCTCCGACAGTCGTCTGCGGCACCGCCGCGGACAACGGCCCGGCCGCCCCGATCCCGCGGTGGTGCGCCGCAGGGCCGAGGCCCTGCTCGGAGCGGGCCGCCCTCCGGGCGCTCCGCCGCCGGCCGGGGCGGGGCCGCGGGACGGGGCGGGGCCGTGGGACGGCCGGTCCGTCGGGGCGTCGGCCGAGCCGGAGGCTCCCACCCGTCCGGATCCACCGGCCAGGTCCTCTCCGGTGGTCCGGCCCGAGGCGCCCGCCCGGGGTGAGGCCGCGCCCGAGGAGCGGGCGGCGCCCGGCCGGGCCTTACGGTGGCTCGCGCTGCGGGAGCGGCTGCCCGTGTGGCTCCAAACCCGCTGCGGGGTGGAGCCGCGGACCGTGGCGGCCGTCTCGGTGGTGCTCGTCGTCGCCGTCGGGTTCGCCGTGCAGCAGTACGGGGCGGCACGGCCCCGGCCGGTGACCGCACCCGCCGTGGTGGCGCCCGCGGCGGCCGCCCTGCCGGCCCCGACCGCTGTGCGGGCGGGCCACGGGGGCGGTCCCATCCTGGTGGACGTCAGCGGCAAGGTCCGTGATCCCGGGGTGCGCAAGCTGCCGCCGGGCTCGCGCGTGGAGGACGCCTTGGCCGCCGCCGGGGGAGTGCGGCCCGGGACGGACACCACCGGCCTGAACCGGGCCCGCGTCCTGTCGGACGGCGAACAGGTGCTGGTGGGCGCTCCGGCTCCACCGCCGCCAGCCGGCCGGGGCGGCCCCGCCTCCGGGCCGCTGAGCCTCGGCACGGCCACGGCCGAGCAGCTGGACGGCCTGCCGGGGGTGGGCCCGGTCCTCGCGCAGCACATCGTGGACTTCCGCACGGTGCGCGGGGGGTTCCGCTCCGTGGAGGACCTCCGGCAGGTCAACGGGATCGGCGAGCGCCGATTCGCCGACCTGCGCGAGCTGGTGCGGCCGTGAGTCGGCCCGGCGGTCCGGCGCGGGGTGCGGCTGCTTCGGGTTCGGCCGCTCGGGGGGCCTTGGCGGGGGGTTCGGACGGGAGGGAGCAGGGCGCGGGGGATGCGGGGCCGGTGGATTTGCGGCTGGTGGGGCCCGCTCTGGCCTTGTGGGGGGCGGCGGCCGTGGGCCTCGGGATGCCCGTCGGACGGAGTGCCCTCGTGGCGGGGCTGGGGGTGGGCGCGGCCGGGCTGCTGATGCTGGCCGGCCGGGGACGCTCCGCGCCGTTCCGGACGGCCCTGGCGGCGGTCCTGCTGTGTGCGGCCGCCGGAGCCGGGGTGGCGGGGCTCCAGCGGGCCGAGGCGCGGGCCGGGCCTGTTCCGGAGCTGGCCCGGGAGCATGCGCGGGTGCTGGCCGACCTCACCGTGGGCTCCGATCCGCGGACGGCCCGGACCGGGAGCGGGCCGCCGGTGGTGCTGCTCGACGCGGTGGTGACCCGGGTGACCGGACCCGACGGCGCCCGTACCCGGGTCTCGACCCCGGTACGGGTGCTGGCCGGGCATCCGGGGTGGGCCCGGCTGCAGCCCTCGACCCGGGTCGCGGTGGTGGCCCGGCTGGCTCCGGCGCGGGACGGGGAGCGGGCCGTCGCCCTGCTCCGTCCGGCCGGTGACGCCCCGCCCCGGGTGACCGGCGGGCCGGACGCCGTGCAGCGGATCGCCGGGCGGCTACGGGCCGGGCTGCGCGAGGTCACCGACGGGCTGGCCCCGGACGCCAGGGCCCTGCTGCCCGGGCTGGTGGTCGGGGACACCTCGCGGGTGGAGCCCGATCTGCACGACGCGTTCCGTGCCACCGATCTGCTGCACCTGCTGGCCGTCTCCGGCTCCAACCTGACCGTGGTGCTCTTCCTGCTCATCGGAGCCCCGGCCCGCGCGCAGCGGGCCGAGCGCGGCGGGCTCGCCCCGCGGCTGGGGCTCTCGCTGCGGGCGACCGCCCTGTGCGGGGTGGCACTGACCCTGGCCTTCGTGGTGGTGTGCCGGCCGGAGCCCAGCGTGCTGCGGGCGGCGGCCTGCGGCTCGGTCACCCTGCTGGCCATCGCCACCGGGCGGCGCAGGTCCCTGATCCCGGCGCTGGCCGCCGCCGTCGTGCTCCTGGTGCTCTACGACCCCTGGCTGGCCCGGAGCTACGGCTTCCTCCTCTCCGTCCTGGCCACCGGGGCCCTCCTGACGCTGGCTCCCCGGTGGAGCGAGGCCCTGCGGCGGCGCGGGATGCGGCCCCGCCTCGCCGAGGCGCTGGCGGCCGCGGCGGCGGCCCAGGCGGTGTGCGCGCCGGTCGTGGCGGTGCTGTCGGCCCGGGTGAGCCTGGTCGCGGTGCCCTGCAACCTGCTGGCGGAGCTGGCGGCGGGACCCGCCACGATCCTCGGGTTCGCGGCGCTGGCCACGGCCCCGGTGTGCCGGCCCGTCGCGGAGGTGCTCGCGTGGTGCGCGGGCGTGCCCGCCGGGTGGATCGCCGCCGTGGCCCGGAGCGGGGCGGCACTGCCCGGGGCGGAGCTGGGCTGGCCCGGCGGGGTGGGCGGAGGGTTGCTGCTCGCCGCGGCCACCTTCGCGGCGGTACTGCTCGGCAGGCGGGTCGGCCGTGGGCGATGGCTCGCCTCCGCCCTGGCCGTGCTGCTGATCCTGGCCGTACTCAGGCCGCCACTGGTCATTCGTACGGTCAAAGGCTGGCCACCGCCCGACTGGATCTACACCCAGTGCGCGGTGGGCCAGGGGGACGCCGCCGTACTCGCGGTCGGCCCGGGTACGGCCGTGGTGGTGGACGCGGGCCCCGAGCCGGGGCCGGTGGACGCGTGTCTGAGGGAGCTGGGCGTGAGCCGGGTGCCGCTGATCCTGCTGACGCACTTTCACGCCGACCATGTGGGTGGGTTGGCGGGGGTGTTCAAGGGCCGCTCTGTGGGTGTGGTGCAAGTCACCGGACTGGAAGAACCGCCCGGGCAGGCCGCGTTCGTACGGCGGACGGCGGCCGCCGCCGGGGTTCCCCTCGTCCGCGCCGTGGAGGGGGAGCGGCGCCGGTCCGGGCCGCTGGAGTGGCAGGTGCTGTGGCCGGCCGGGGACGCCTTCCCCGAGGGCCCCAATGACGCGAGCGTGGCCCTCTTGGTGCGCGCCGCGGGCCTGACCCTGCTTCTGCTGGGCGACCTCGAACCGGGTTCCCAGCAGGCCCTGCTGAGGAACCATCCGGAACTGGGGCCCGTCGACGTCCTCAAGGTCGCCCACCACGGCAGCGCCCATCAGGATCCCGGACTGCACGAGCGGATCCGGCCGCGCCTCGCGATCGTCCCGGTGGGCGCCGGGAACAGGTACGGGCACCCCGCGGCGGGTACGCTCGCCCGACTGCGGGAGCTCGGCGCGGCAGTGCTGCGCACGGACCAAGACGGTTCGGTCGCCGTCACCGGCAGCGGCCCGCGACTGCGCGCGTTCCCGGCCATTCGCCGACGGGGCCGTCCCGGGCATACCAGGAGTGACCACTCCGTTTGCCCACAACCCGACAGCATGATCGAATGCGTTTTCGCCAGAGCGGTCCAAGCCCATACAGCACGGGGGTGCATAAACCATGTTCAGTCGCAGACGGGGGATGGAGACGGCCGGAAGCGCCAGTCCCCAGACATCCGCGACACTGACGCTTCCTCATACCGCGCGGCTGCTCAGCTGTCGGGTGCTCGACACGGTCCACCAGCCGGTCCGGCAGGCCAAGTTCGAGGTGACCGACCCGATAGGCCGACGGATCGTCAGCGGGGAGACCGACCCGTACGGCGGTTTCACGGCGGCCGTGCCGGCGGGCGAGTACCGGCTGGCCGTCACGGCCGAGGGCTACGCGCCCTTCCACGGGGCGACGCTGGTGGGGGACCCGGCGCAGCCCGGCACCGGGGAGATCGTCCTGGAGCCGGTGGATCCGCCGCTGCTGCCGCAGCCCGGTCACTGGGAGCTCGACCCCGGGCACTCCTCGATCGGGTTCTCGGCCCGGCACATCGGCTTCGCCCGGATCAACGGGCGGTTCAACACCTTCGCCGGCGCGGTGCGGATAGCCGACCGCATGGAGGACTCCTCCATGCGCGTGATCATCGACGCGGCGAGCATCGACACCGGGCTGCGGATGCGGGACGACCACCTGCGCTCCGCGGACTTCCTGGACGCCGCCCGCCACCCGACGGTGGAGTTCTACAGCGAGCGGTTCATCCACCGCAGCGGCAGCCGCTGGTCCGTTGCGGGCGCACTCACCCTCCACGGGGTCAGCCGGTCCGTGACCCTGGACACCCAGTACCTGGGTCTGGGCGCCGGCCTGGAGGGCGAACCGAGGGCGGCCTGCCGGGCGACGGCCGAACTGAACCGCGAGGACTTCACGCTGAACTGGCAGTCGATGCTGGCGCACGGGATCGCGGCGATCGGTTCGACCGTGGAAGTAACCCTGGACGTGCAGGTCGTGCACAAGGCCTGACCGGGTGGGGTGCGGCGGCCGCGCGCGGGGGCCGGAGGCTGCCGCGCCGCGGCGGCCCGTACATCCGGCGGACGCGCGGACCGCCGCGGCGGGGAACGCCAGGTGCCGAGGCGCTCGGTCAGCTGCCGGGTGGTGTCGTGTCCGCCGCGCCGGAGGGTGGGGGTACGACCCCGTCCAGCGGGGTCATCACCCAGTGCTCGTCCTCCCAGGTCACCGTCTCGGTCACCCGGACGGGCGCCCGGTCCGTACCGGCCGTGCCGCTGAGCGTCACCCTCCACATGCCGCTGAACTCCGACACGCGGCTCCAGCTCACGTCCCAGTCCTTCCCGCCGTACGCGGCGATCCGGGCCTTCGCGTCCTGAGCACCCGCCGGATGGGCATCGAGCAGCCGGGCCAGGCCGTCCTGGTCGGAGTCGTTGAGCACACGGACGTACTCCCGGAGGAAACGGTCCTGATCCGCGAGGTCGGGCTCGCCGCCGGATCCGTGGCCGCCGCCGCATCCGGAGAGCAGCGCGGCACAGAGCGCGCTCATCAGGAGGACGAGGACGCGTACCGATCCGGCACGTGCGGAGCGCGTCGCAGATCGCGTTGGGGTTGGACGCCGCACTGCTCGGCACCGACTTCCGGTAGGCGGGGGTTGTGGTGGCTCCGGTACTTCTCCGCGTTCGACGCCCGGCCGGCGGTTACGGGGCTTCGAGCCAGCCGTCGTACTCGGCGGCGAGTTCGTCCAGGGCCGTGGCGTCCAGCCGTTCGCTCGGGTCCTCGACGACCACCAGCCACTGGGCGTCCTCGGCGTCGTCCTCGCCGGCGAGGGCGTCGCGGACCAGCTGCGGTTCCTCCGGGAGGCCGAAGCGGTCGGACAGCTCTCGCGCCACCTCCTCGGCGGCGTCGCGGTCGGGCAGGACCAGTACATGTCGCACGTTCACCCGGACATTCTCGGGCATGGGGGAGGGAGCCGTGGAAGGGGGCCGGGAGGGGGCGGTGAGGGGCCGGGCCGCGAGGCTCTGTCAGTACGGCGTGGGATGCTGGAGGCGATGGCCACCAGGAAGAATTCCACCGACGATCCGCTCGCCCCGATCACCCTCGCGGTGGGGCAGGAGGACCTGCTGCTCGACCGCGCCGTGCGGGAGATCGTGACGGCGGCACGCGCCGCCGATGCCGACACGGACGTGCGTGACCTCGCCTCCGAACAGCTCCAGCCCGGCACCCTGGCCGAGTTGACCAGCCCCTCGCTCTTCTCGGAGCGCAAGGTGCTCGTCGTACGCAATGCGCAGGACCTCTCGGCCGACACGGTCAAGGAGGTCAAGGCGTACCTCGCCGCGCCGTTCGAGGAGATCGCCCTCGTCCTGCTCCACGCGGGCGGCGTCAAGGGCAAGGGCCTGCTGGACGCGGCGCGGAAGGCGGGTGCCCGCGAGATCGCCTGCCCGAAGATGACGAAGCCGGCGGACCGGCTGGCGTTCGTGCGGGGGGAGTTCCGGACGCTGGGCCGTTCGGCCACGCCCGAGGCCTGCCAGACGCTGGTCGACGCCATCGGCAGCGACCTGCGGGAGCTGGCGAGTGCGGCGGCGCAGTTGTGCGCGGACGTCGAGGGCACGATCGACGAGGCCGTGGTCGGCCGCTACTACACCGGGCGGGCCGAGGCTTCGAGCTTCACCGTCGCGGACCGGGCGGTGGAAGGGCGTGCCGCGGAGGCCCTGGAGGCCTTGCGCTGGTCGCTGTCCACGGGTGTGGCTCCGGTCCTGATCACCAGCGCGCTGGCCCAGGCGGTACGGGCGATCGGGAAGCTGGCCTCGGCCCCGCGGGGGGCCCGTCCCGGAGACCTCGCACGGGACCTCGGCATGCCGCCGTGGAAGATCGACCGGGTGCGGCAGCAGATGCGGGGATGGTCGGCGGATGGTGTCGCGGACGCGCTGCGTGCGGTGGCGGATGCGGATGCGGGGGTCAAGGGCGGGGGTGACGACCCGGAGTACGCCTTGGAGAAGGCGGTCGTCGCGGTCGCCCGAGCGGCGCGGACCCGGCGGGGCTAGGGCGTCTCTTTCGGATCTTGCCGGGCCCGCGACGCCTGGCACCGTGCCTGGCCGCACTGCCGAGGCGCCGCCGTACACCCAGTACGCGAGCGCCCCGACAGCACGCCCAGGCACGGCACCAGACGCCGCGGACTCGGCCGACAAGATCCGAAAGAGACGACCTAGCCCCTGGGCCCGCCCGGGCCCCGGAGCCGGGCCCCCTGGGCGCTGGCCCCCGGGCCCCTGGGCGCTTGGCCCTCTGGGGCCTGAGCCCCCTGCCTGACCGCCGCCCTCTGACCGCTTTCCCCCGGCTGTGATGCGGGTCGGTCGCTCGACGTCGGGGGGCGGGTGCGGGTGGTGGGCCCTGCGGGGCCAAGTCCCCTACCCGCCCTTCGCCCGTTCCCCGGGGCTGCGCCCCGGACCCTTCTCCGGCCACCGCCCGGCGGTGCCCCTGCCGTGCACGGCGCTGCTGCGCGTCGCCGTTGCCCGGGTGGTGCAGGGCCGGTTCCTCGGCCCGGAGCCTGATGGTGGGCTGCTGAGAATCGGACCCGTTGCCGTGCGGGGCGCTGCTGCGCGTCGTGGTTGCCCGGGTGGTGCCGGGCCGGTGGGGCCGGTTCCTCGGCCCGGAGCCTGATGGTGGGCTGCTGAGAATCGGACCCGTTGCCGTGCGGGGCGCTGCTGCGCGGGTGGTACCGGGCCGGTGGGGCTGTTTTCTCGGCCCGGGGCCTGATGGTGGGCTGCCGAGACTTGGATCCGCTGGCGGGCGCGGCGTTGTTTGGGGCGTTGCCCCTCTCTTCGGCTCGGAGTCGGTGCCGTGTGCGGTGCTGGTTCCGGAACTCCGCTCCTGGGGTGGGTCAGTGGGCCATGGCTTGGGTGGCGTTGGGGTCGGGGTGGCCCTTGGGGAGGAGCAAGGGGGTGGCCAGGGCCAGGGCGAGGGCCGGGTAGGCGAGGGTGGTGAAGTCGGCTGTGGCCAGGGCGGCGATGGCGATGGCCGCCCCCAGTTCGTGCGAGGTGCCGACCAGGCCGGAGGCCAGGCCGGTGTGGGCCGGGGGCACTTCGGACAGGGCCGAGGTCGTGGCGCACACGAATGCCGCGCCGAGTCCGAGGGCCAGCAGGGCGAAGCCGGGGACCAGGCCCGACCAGAGGCCGCCCAGGGAGGTGAGGGCCGCGCCCGCGGCGGCCACGGTGAACGCCGCCGCGCCCACCGGGCGCCAGCCGAAGCGGGGGAGCAGCCGGGAGCCCAGGTGTGCGCCGGCGGTGGCGGCCACCGCCGCGGGGAGGAAGGCCAGCCCGGTGATCAGGGGGCTGCGCCCGAGGGACTGCTGGATGTGCAGGGAGCTCAGGTAGAACCCGGTCACGAGCAGGCCCGCCGCCCCCAGCATCACCGCGCTGCCGCCCAGGAGGGCGCGTCGGCCCGGCATGGCCGGGGGCATCAGGGGGTTGGCGGAGCGGCGTTGTGTCGCGATCAGGAGGGCCAGTACGGCCAGGGCGGCGATGGCGGGGAGCCAGGAGCGTTCGGTGAGGCCGTAGACGAGTGCGCCCGCGGCCAGGGTCGGCAGGAGGATCGCCGGCACGTTCAGCGGAGCGGTTCGGCGGGCCGGGTCCGCCGTGGCGGGGAGCGGGCGGCCGAGCAGGAGCGGTACTCCGATGAGGGCGAGGGCGCCGACGGGCAGGTTGAGGTAGAAGATCCAACGCCAGCCGGGCCCGTCGGTGAGGATCCCGCCGAGCAGGACCCCGAGGGCCGCGCCGGTGCCGCCGATCGCCGCCCATGCGCCGAGGGCGCGGTGCCGGGCCGGGCCCTGGAACAGGGTCGTGACCAGCGACAGGGCGGCCGGCGAGAGCAGGGCCGCGCCGACGCCCTGCGCGGAGCGGGCCGTGATCAGTGTGGCGGCGTCCCCCGCGAGCCCGGAGGCCGCGGAGGCGGCGGTGAAGAGGGCCAGCCCGGTCAGGAACGTCCGCACCGCACCGAACCGGTCCGCGATCCGGCCGCCGGCCAGCAGGAGGGCGCCGAAGAACAGGGTGTACGCCGTGACGATCCAGGTCAGCCCGGTGCCGGAGAGGGAGAGGTCGGCGCCGATGGCGGGGAGGGCGACGTTCACGACGGTGACGTCGGCGATGAGCATGAACTGGGCCAGGCAGAGGAGGACGAGGAGGAGGCGACGGCGCGGGTGGGGCGGTGGGCCATCGCTCGGGTGGGGACCCTGGTGGGGGCTCGGGTGGGGGTGTGCGTGCTCGTCCTGGTTCCGGTCCTGCGTGTGCGGGGGCATGGCGAAGCCGCTCCTAAAGTTAACAAGGGTGTTAGGGATTGAGTATGCAGGCGTGCCCGGAGAATGTGAACAGCGGTGTTAAGTTTGTCGGCATGGTCTCCGACGCACCCCGCCCCCGCCGCGCAGACGCCGAGCGCAACACCGCCGCGATCGTCGACGCGGGCCTCGACTGTTTCCTGGCCGATCCGCAGGCGAGCATGGCCGCGATCGCTCGCGCCGCCGGCGTCAGCCGCGTCACGCTCTACTCGCACTTCCCGACCCGGGAAGCGCTCCTCGACGCCGCCCTCGACCGGGCCGTCGGTGAGGCCGCGGCCACGCTGGAGGGGCTCGGCGGCGAGGAGGAGGCGGCCGGGGGAGGCGCCGCCGGGGAGGGGGGCGCGGAGGAGGCCCTGGGGGTGCTCATTCGCAGCTCGTGGCGGGTCCTCGACCGGCACTCCGCGGTGTTCGCGGCCGTCTCCGCGGCGCTGCCGCCCGAGCGGTTGCGCGAGCGCCACGACCGGATCCTCGCTCCCGTCCGCCGCCTGATCGGCCGTGGCCGGGAGAGCGGTGAGCTGCGCGCCGACCTGTCCGCGGACTGGCTGGTCACGGTCGTCTACAGCCTGGTCCACGCGGCCGCCGCCGAGGTGCAGGCCGGACGGATGACCCCGGCCGAGGCGCCGGAGATCCTCACGGCCACCGTCCTCGCCGCGGTCTCGGCCCGCCCCGCCGCGCCCGCGAGGCCTGCGGAGTCGGTCTGAGGGGGCCCGCCCGCGGCGACACGGCGCACCCCGGCGCCCCGAGCCCCGTACGGCCTGGTGCTCGTACGGGCCAGGCCGCCCGCGCGGGCCTGAGGTCCGTACGGGCCAAGCCCCCCGAGCTCCGCGCGGGCGCGGGCCGGGGTGACCCCGTAGGGCCCCGGTGGGGGCTCCGTGCGGGCCCGCGGTGCAGGAGCCCCGCGGCTCCGTGTGCCCCCGGGCATGCCGAAGGCCCCGGTCGCTGCCCTGGGGAAGGGAGGCGATCGGGGCCTTCGGTTACTTCTCTGGTTGCGCCGCACCCGCGTGGCGAACGCTTCGTGTGCGGCGCGGAGTGCCGGTCGGGAGCGGGAGAGAGGGCCCGCTGGATCCTTGCCCGGCGATCACATCAGGGGCTCAGCCCTGAAGGGAGGCAACCTTGGTCGCCAGCGCCGACTTCTTGTTGGCGGCGGCGTTCTTGTGGATGACACCCTTCGAGACGGCCTTGTCGAGCGCGCGGGAAGCGGCGCGGGAAGCCACGGTGGCCTTCTCGACGTCACCGGCGACGACGGCCTCACGGGCCTTGCGGATGGCGGTCTTGAGCGAGGACTTGACGGCCTTGTTGCGAAGGCGAGCCTTCTCGTTCGTCTTGTTGCGCTTGACCTGGGACTTGATGTTCGCCACGAAAGAGCCTTTGCAGGTTCAGAGATTTGATCTTCGGATTGCGTCCCGTAGAGCTAGAGGGCACACGAGACACAGCTGCTCAGGCTACCAGCTGCCGTTCGACCGGCCCAAACCGAGCGCACTCTCCGGTTCATGGGACCATGGGAGTCTGCGTATAGATCCGTTTCGCGCAGACCGACGCCCACACTTCGTTCCGACTGCGACCCGAGAATCAGGACACTGCGTGCCCGCGATCCCCAGCCACGTGCCCGAGCCGAGCCGTACCGACCCGGCGCTGATCCGCAATTTCTGCATCATCGCGCACATCGACCACGGCAAGTCGACCCTTGCCGACCGGATGCTCCAGCTCACCGGTGTGGTGGACTCGCGGCAGATGCGCGCCCAGTACCTCGACCGCATGGACATCGAGCGTGAGCGCGGCATCACGATCAAGTCCCAGGCCGTCCGGCTGCCGTGGGCGCCGAACACGGGCGAGGACCTGGGCAAGACCCACATCCTCAACATGATCGACACCCCCGGGCACGTCGACTTCACCTACGAGGTCTCCCGCTCCCTGGCGGCGTGCGAGGGCACGGTCCTCCTGGTGGACGCGGCCCAGGGCATCGAGGCGCAGACCCTCGCCAACCTGTACCTGGCGATGGAGAAGGACCTGGCGATCGTCCCGGTCCTGAACAAGATCGACCTGCCGGCCGCCCAGCCGGAGAAGTTCGCCGAGGAGCTCGCGAACCTGGTCGGTTGCCAGCCCGAGGACGTCCTGCGCGTCTCGGCGAAGACCGGTCTCGGCGTGGACGTGCTGCTCGACAAGATCGTCGCCACGGTCCCGGCCCCGGTCGGCCCCAAGGACGCCCCGGCCCGCGCGATGATCTTCGACTCCGTGTACGACTCGTACCGCGGTGTCGTGACGTACGTGCGTGTGGTCGACGGCCAGCTCAACAAGCGCGAGCGCATCCGGATGATGTCGACCGGAGCCACGCACGAGCTGCTGGAGATCGGTGTCTCCTCCCCGGAGATGACCCCGGCCGACGGCATCGGCGTCGGTGAGGTGGGCTACATCATCACCGGCGTGAAGGACGTCCGTCAGTCCAAGGTCGGTGACACCATCACCAGCCTGAACAACGGCGCGACCGAGGCCCTCGGCGGCTACAAGGACCCGCGCCCGATGGTCTTCTCGGGCCTGTACCCGCTCGACGGCTCGGACTACCCGGACCTGCGCGAGGCCCTGGACAAGCTCCAGCTCAACGACGCCGCGCTGGTCTACGAGCCGGAGACCTCGGCGGCGCTGGGCTTCGGCTTCCGCGTCGGCTTCCTCGGCCTGCTGCACCTGGACGTGGTGCGCGAGCGCCTGGAGCGCGAGTTCGGGCTCGACCTGATCGCCACCGCGCCCAACGTGGTCTACCGCGTCGTCATGGAGGACGGCAAGGAGGTCACCGTCACCAACCCGAGCGAGTTCCCCGAGGGCAAGATCAGGGACGTGTTCGAGCCGGTCGTACGGGCCACCCTGCTCGCGCCCTCCGAGTTCATCGGCGCGATCATGGAGCTCTGCCAGCAGCGCCGCGGCACCCTCCTCGGGATGGACTACCTCTCCGAGGACCGGGTCGAGATCCGCTACACGCTCCCGCTCGCGGAGATCGTCTTCGACTTCTTCGACCAGCTGAAGTCCAAGACGCGCGGCTACGCCTCCCTCGACTACGAGCCCACCGGCGAGCAGTCGGGCAGCCTGGTCAAGGTCGACATCCTGCTGCACGGCGACAAGGTCGACGCCTTCTCCGCCGTCTGCCACAAGGACGCGGCCTACGCCTACGGCGTGCGCCTGGTCGCCAAGCTGCGCGAGCTCATCCCGCGGCAGGCCTTCGAGATCCCGATCCAGGCGGCCGTCGGCTCGCGCGTCATCGCCCGCGAGACCATCCGCGCCATCCGCAAGGACGTCCTCGCCAAGTGCTACGGCGGTGACATCTCCCGTAAGCGGAAGCTGCTGGAGAAGCAGAAGGAAGGCAAGAAGCGCATGAAGATGGTCGGCTCCGTGGAGGTCCCGCAGGAGGCCTTCATCGCCGTCCTCTCCAGCGACGAGTCCGGCGGCAAGAAGAAGTAGCCGCGGTGAACGTCACCGGATGAGAAGCAGGCCCCCGTGCTCCGGCGCGGGGGCCTGTTTCGTTATGAATCGGCGCCCCAGGGCCTCTTACGCGCCAGGCGGAGGGCCCCTAGTCTGATCAAAGCTCGTTGGTTACTCGCCAGTTTTTTTGGTCGGATGCGGCCAAGCCCTGACTCAGCCACCCACCCTGACCCACCACCCAGTCAGTCCGCCCCTGTGACGAACAGGCCCTGCCGAGTGGTCCGGAGGATGTCCGTGAGCGACACACAGACCTTGATCGAGAACCGCCCGCCCACCGTGGCGACCCTCTTCCTGGAGCGTGTCGCCGCCACGCCGAACGCCGAGGCCTACCGCTACCCGGTCCCCGCCGCGGACGGCAAGGGCGGCCCGGACGACTGGAAGTCCCTCAGCTGGGGACAGGCCGCCGAGCGGGTTTTCGCCATCGCGGCCGGACTCGTCGAGCTCGGGATCCAGCCGGAGCAGCGCGTCGCGCTGGCTTCCAACACCCGGGTCGAGTGGATCCTCGCGGACCTCGGCGTGATGTGCGCCGGCGGCGCCGTGACGACCATCTACCCGAGCACGAACGCGGAGGAGTCGGCGTTCATCCTCTCCGACTCCGAGAGCCGGATCCTGATCGCCGAGGACGCCGCGCAGCTGGCCAAGGCCCGTGAGCGCCGCGCCGACCTGCCCGAGCTGGCCCACGTCGTGGTCGTGGAGACCGCCGGCGCCGTCGCGGCCGACGGGGACCCCGAGGGCTGGGTGCTCTCGCTGGCCGACCTGGAGGCGCGCGGCCGCGAGTACCTGACCAAGCACCCCGAGGTGGTCAAGGAGCGGATCGCGGCCATCACCGCCGACCAGCTCGCCACCCTCATCTACACCTCGGGCACCACCGGCCGGCCCAAGGGCGTGCGGCTGCCGCACGACAACTGGTCGTACATGGCCAAGGCCACCGTGGCCACCGGCCTGATCACCAAGGACGACGTCCAGTACCTCTGGCTGCCGCTCGCGCACGTCTTCGGCAAGGTGCTGACCTCCGGCCAGATCGAGGTGGGTCACGTGACCGCCGTCGACGGCCGCATCGACAAGATCATCGAGAACCTGCCGATCGTCCAGCCGACCTACATGGCGGCCGTCCCGCGCATCTTCGAGAAGGTGTACAACGGGGTCGCGGCCAAGGCACGGGCCGGCGGCGGGGCCAAGTACAAGATCTTCCAGTGGTCCGTCGGCGTGGCCCGCGAGTACGCCAAGGTCACCCAGGACAACTTCCGCCGCACCGGCCGCGCGAGCGCCCCCCTGGGCCTCGCCGCCAAGCACAAGGTCGCCGACAAGCTCGTCTTCTCCAAGCTCCGCGAGGCCTTCGGCGGCAACCTGCGCGCCGCCGTCTCCGGCGCCTCCGCCCTCGCCCCCGAGATCGGCTACTTCTTCTCCGGCGCGGGCATCCACATCCTGGAGGGCTACGGACTGACCGAGTCCAGCGCCGCCTCCTTCGTCAACCCGGGCGAGGCCTACCGCACCGGCACCGTCGGCAAGCCGCTCCCCGGCACCGAGGTCCGCATCGCCGACGACGGCGAGGTGCTGCTGCGCGGCCCCGGCATCATGCAGGGCTATCACGGGCAGCCCGAGAAGACCGCGGAGGTGCTGGAGGCCGACGGCTGGCTGCACACGGGCGACATCGGCGAGCTCTCCGCGGACGGCTACCTGCGCATCACCGACCGCAAGAAGGACCTGATCAAGACCTCGGGCGGCAAATACGTCGCCCCGGCGGAGATCGAGGGACAGTTCAAGGCGCTCTGCCCCTACGTCTCCAGCATCGTCGTCCACGGCGCCGACCGGAACTTCTGCTCCGCCCTCATCGCCCTCGACGAGCCCTCGATCCTGGTCTGGGCCGCCGAGAGCGGCCTGGAGGGCAAGACGTACTCCCAGGTCCTGGCCGCGCCGGAGACGAACCGGCTCATCGAGACCTACGTCCAGACCCTCAACGAGGGCCTCCAGCGCTGGCAGACGGTCAAGAAGTTCCGCCTCCTGCCGCGCGACCTGGACGTGGAGCACGGGGACCTCACCCCGAGCCTCAAGCTGAAGCGGCCGGTCGTCGAGCGCGAGTTCAAGCACCTCATCGAGGAGATGTACGAGGGGTCCCGGGAGGCGTAGCGAGCGGTGTCGCACGGTCGCCGCGCGGGACCGTAAACGACCTTGGGGCAGTGCGGGACAATGGGGCCATGCCTTCCGCACTGCCCGACGGTGAACCCATGCCCGAAGACGGCTCCCTGCCGCCCCACGCCCTGGCGGGAGCGGGCGAGCGGCCGCTCGGGTTCTACCTGCACGTTCCGTACTGCGCCACGCGCTGCGGGTACTGCGACTTCAACACCTACACGGCCACCGAGCTGCGGGGCACCGGCGGCGTGCTCGCCTCCCGGGAGAACTACGCCGATACCCTGATCGACGAGGTCAGGCTGGCCCGGAAGGTGCTCGGGGACGACCCGAGGGCCGTCCGGACCGTGTTCGTGGGCGGCGGTACGCCCACGCTGCTGCCCGCCGGCGACCTCGTACGGATGCTCGCGGCGATCCGCGAGGAATTCGGGCTGGCCGAGGACGCCGAGGTCACCACCGAGGCCAATCCGGAGTCGGTGAACCCGGAGTATCTGGCCGAGCTGCGCGCGGGCGGCTTCAACCGGATCTCCTTCGGCATGCAGAGCGCGAAGCAGCACGTCCTGAAGGTGCTGGACCGTACGCACACCCCCGGCCGGCCCGAGGCCTGCGTCGCGGAGGCGCGGGCGGCGGGCTTCGAGCACGTGAACCTGGACCTGATCTACGGGACGCCCGGGGAATCGGACGAGGACTGGCGGGCGTCGCTCTCGGCCGCCCTGGGGGCCGGGCCCGATCACATCAGCGCCTATGCGCTGATCGTGGAGGAGGGCACCCAGCTCGCGCGGCGGATCCGGCGCGGCGAGGTCCCGATGACGGACGACGACGTCCACGCGGACCGGTACCTGATCCTCGACTCGGTGATGGCCGAGGCGGGGTACTCCTGGTACGAGGTCTCGAACTGGGCCACCTCCGAGGCCGGGCGGTGCCTGCACAACGAGCTGTACTGGCGCGGGGCCGACTGGTGGGGGGCCGGGCCCGGGGCGCACTCGCACGTGGGCGGAGTGCGGTGGTGGAACGTGAAGCATCCGGGCGCCTATGCGGCGGCCCTGGCCGAGGGGCGGTCGCCCGGGGCCGGGCGGGAGCTCCTCTCGGAGGAGGACCGGCGGGTCGAGCGGATCCTGCTGGAGCTCCGGCTCGTCGACGGGGTGCCGCTGTCCCTGCTGGCGCCTGCGGGGCTTGCCGCCTCGCGGCGTGCCGTGGCCGACGGTCTCCTCGAGGCGGGGCCGTACGCGGCCGGGCGGGCCGTTCTGACGCTGCGGGGGCGGCTGCTGGCCGACGCGGTGGTTCGCGACCTGGTCGACTAGCCAGTCCGGGGTGGGGGAGCCCTGCGGGGCCGTCCCCTACCCGCCCTTCCACCGTTCCCCGGGCTGCGCCCGGACCCCTGGCGCGTGCGGCGCCGTTGCCGGGGGCCGGCCCCCGGACCCCCGCTCCTCAAACGCCGGAGGGGCCGGATGCGGCCGACGGCGGTGGGCTACGCCGTCACGTGGTCGATGAGGTGCTCCACCGCGCCCAGCAGCGTCGGCTCCAGGTCCTTGTACGAGGTCACGCGCGACAGGATGTGCTGCCAGGCGGCTCCGGTGTTCTCCGGCCAGCCCAGGGCGCGGCAGATGCCCGTCTTCCAGTCCTGGCCGGGCGGGATGACCGGCCAGGAGCGGATGCCCAGGGCGGAGGGCTTCACCGCCTGCCAGACGTCCACGTACGGGTGGCCCACGATCAGGACGTGCGGGGAGGTCACCGCGGCGGCGATGCGGGACTCCTTGGAGCCCGGGACCAGGTGGTCCACCAGGATGCCCAGCCGGGCGTCGGCCGCGGGGGCGAAGTCGGCGACGACGGAGGGGAGGTCGTCGATGCCCTCCAGGTACTCGACCACGACGCCCTCGATCCGCAGGTCGTCACCCCAGACCCGTTCGACGAGTTCGGCGTCGTGGCGGCCCTCCACGTAGATCCGGCCCGCCCGGGCCACCCGTGCCCGGGCTCCGGGCACGGCGAGGGAGCCCGAGGCCGTACGGGCCGGGGCGGCCGGTCCCCGGGGCGGACGGGTCAGGGTCACCACGGCGCCGTCCAGGAGGAAGCCGCGGGGTTCCAGGGGGAACACGCGGCGCTTGCCGAAGCGGTCCTCCAGGGTCACCGTGCCCGCCTCGCAGGCCACCACCGCGCCGCAGAAGTCCGTACCGGCCACCTCGACCACCAGGTCCGGATCGGCCGGCACCTCGGGGACGGGCTTGGAGCGCTTCCACTGCGGGGTCAGGTCGGGGGAGTACTCGCGCATCCGGCCGAGGGTAGGAGAGCGGGCCCCCTCACGTGTCCGACACGCCGAAACGGGCCGCCAGTGTGTCGCGTTGGGCACGTACGAAGGCTGCGTCGACCACCGCTCCGTGACCCGGCACGTACAGAGCGTCGTCCCCGCCCAGGGCGAGCAGCCGGTCCAGTGCCGCGGGCCACTGCCGGGGCACCGCGTCCGGGCCCGCCTGCGGCTCGCCCGACTCCTCGACGAGGTCGCCGCAGAAGACCACCTCGCGCGCGCCGGGCACGAAGGCCGCCAGATCGTGCCGGGTGTGGCCCGGGCCCACGTTCGCCAGCAGGACTTGCACCCCGCCCAGGTCCAGCGTCCACTCGCCCGACACCAGGTGCCGGGGGAGCACCAGCAGGTCCGCCGCCTCGGCCGCCTCGGTCTCCGCGAGGCCGTGCCGGACCGCGTCGGCCCGCAGCTCGTCCCGGCTCACGGAGAGCAGGGCGTCCAGCCCGACCGGGCCGTAGACCTCCGCCCCCGCGAACGCCGCCCCGCCCAGCACGTGGTCGAAATGTCCGTGTGTGAATGCGAGATGGGTCACGCGCCGCCCCGCCAGCCGCTCCGCCTCGGCACGCACCAGCGCGCCTTCCCGCAGGGAGGATCCGGGGTCGATCAGAAGGGCCGAATCCTCGCCCACCACCAGTCCCACGGTGCAATCCCACACCGGCAGGCGCTTGCGGCCGGCCCGTTCGGCGAGCCGTTCCCAGCCCGCCTCTTCCCAACGCACGTCCATGCCGCGACGCTACCTTGGCGGGCCGCCCTTGCTAGGGGTGTACCACCCCGCCGTACACTGACCGGGGGATCTCTGGCACTCGAACGCTCAGAGTGCCAGCAGGCAAGGCCTGCCGAAGCCGCGAACGACGGAAACGATGGAGGTGTGCGCGCGATGCTCAGCGAACGCAGACTCGAAGTGCTGCGCGCCATCGTCCAGGACTACGTCGGGACGGAGGAGCCGGTCGGCTCCAAGGCGCTCACCGAGCGCCACCGGCTCGGCGTCTCGCCCGCCACCGTGCGCAACGACATGGCCGTGCTGGAGGACGAGGGCTACATCGCGCAGCCCCACACCAGCGCGGGCCGGATCCCCACCGACAAGGGCTACCGGCTCTTCGTCGACAAGCTGGCGGGGGTCAAGCCCCTGTCGACGCCCGAGCGCCGGGCCATCCAGAACTTCCTCGACGGGGCCGTCGACCTCGACGACGTCGTCGGCCGTACGGTGCGGCTGCTCGCGCAGCTGACCCGGCAGGTCGCCGTCGTCCAGTACCCCTCGCTCACCCGGTCCACCGTCCGGCACGTGGAACTGCTCTCGCTGGCCCCGGCCCGCCTGATGCTCGTCCTCATCACGGACACCGGCCGGGTCGAGCAGCGGCTCGTCGACTGCCAGACCCCCTTCGCGGACACCTCGCTCGCGGACCTGCGGGCCCGCCTCAACAGCCGTGTCGTCGGCCGCCGGTTCACGGATGTGCCGCCGCTGGTGAAGGACCTTCCGGAGTCCTTCGAGACCGAGGACCGGGTGACGGTGAAGGCCGTCCTCGACACCCTCCTCGAAACGCTGGTGGAGGAGGCGGAGGAGCGGCTGATGATCGGCGGCACCGCCAACCTCACCCGCTTCGGACACGATTTTCCCCTGACGATCAGGCCGGTGCTCGAAGCGCTGGAGGAGCAGGTCGTGCTCCTCAAGCTGCTGGGCGAGGCCAGTGAGTCGGGAATGGCCGTAAAGATCGGGCATGAGAACGCCTACGAGGGACTGAACTCCACGTCCGTCGTCTCGGTCGGCTACGGTTCGGGCGGCGAAGCAGTCGCCAAACTCGGCGTGGTCGGACCGACCCGCATGGACTACCCCGGAACGATGGGAGCGGTACGCGCAGTGGCACGTTACGTCGGACAGATCCTGGCGGAGTCGTAAGTGGCCACGGACTACTACGCCGTTCTCGGCGTGCGCCGCGACGCATCGCAGGACGAGATCAAGAAGGCCTTCCGGCGGCTCGCACGCGAGCTGCACCCGGATGTGAACCCCGATCCCAAGACGCAAGAGCGTTTCAAGGAGATCAACGCGGCCTACGAGGTCCTCTCGGACCCGCAGAAGAAGCAGGTCTTCGACCTCGGCGGCGACCCCCTGTCCTCCTCGGGCGGCGGCGGGGCCGGCGGCTTCGGAGCGGGTGGCTTCGGCAACTTCTCCGACATCATGGACGCCTTCTTCGGCCAGTCCTCGCAGCGCGGACCGCGCTCGCGGACCCGCCGCGGCCAGGACGCCATGATCCGCCTCGACCTGGAACTGGACGAGGCCGCCTTCGGCACGACCAAGGACATCCAGGTCGACACGGCCGTCGTCTGCACCACCTGCTCCGGTGAGGGCGCCGCTCCCGGCACCTCGGCGCAGACCTGCGACATGTGCCGCGGCCGCGGTGAGGTCTCGCAGGTCACCCGGTCCTTCCTGGGCCAGGTCATGACCTCGCGCCCCTGCCCGCAGTGTCAGGGCTTCGGCACCGTGGTCCCGACCCCGTGCCCCGAGTGCGCGGGCGACGGCCGGGTCCGCTCCCGCCGCAGCCTGACCGTCAAGATCCCGGCCGGCGTCGAGAACGGCACCCGGATCCAGCTCGCGGGCGAGGGCGAGGTCGGCCCCGGCGGCGGCCCCGCCGGCGACCTGTACGTGGAGATCCACGAGCTGCCGCACCCGACCTTCCAGCGGCGCGGGGACGACCTGCACTGCACGGTCACCATCCCGATGACCGCGGCGGCCCTGGGCACCAAGTGCCCGCTGGAGACGCTGGACGGCCTGGAGGAGATCGACATCCGGCCCGGCACCGGCTCCGGGCAGGCGATCCCGCTGCACGGGCGCGGCGTCACCCACCTGCGCGGTGGCGGGCGCGGCGACCTGATCGTGCACGTCGAGGTCACCACCCCCGGCAAGCTGGACCCGGCGCAGGAGGACCTGCTGCGCCAGCTGGCCAAGCTGCGCGGCGAGGAGCGGCCGATGGGCCAGTTCGCGCCGGGTCAGCAGGGCCTGTTCAGCCGCCTGAAGGACGCCTTCAACGGGCGCTGAGCCGCGCGCGGGCAGCGTACGAGAACACCTGCGAGCCCGGTCCGGGGATGCCCCGGACCGGGCTCGCGGCATGCGGGGCGGCGGGGCGGCGGCGGTATTCGGGCACCCCGGTGAAGGGGACTATGCCAGGCGAATGCCGTGATTCGGTCCCGTGAGCGGGACATGGCACGATGCAGCTCATGTCCTCCGCACCGAACGGTCTCTTCGCGTACCCGATCGTGCAGGCGCCCATGGCGGGCGGCGCGTCCTGCCCGCCGCTCGCGGCCGCCGTGTGCGAAGCGGGTGGGCTGGGCTTCCTCGCCGGCGGTTACAAGACCGCCGACGGCATGTACCAGGAGATCAAGCGGCTGCGCGCGCTCACCCGCCGGCCCTTCGGCGTCAACCTCTTCCTGCCGCAGACCTCCCAGGTGGACCCGGCGGCTCTGGAGGTCTACCGCGGGCACCTCGCCAGCGAGGCGTCCTGGTACGAGATCTCCCTCGCGGACGAGGACATCATCGGCACCAGCGACGACGGCTACGACGCCAAACTGGCCATTCTCATCGAAGACCCGGTACCCGTGGTCTCGTTCACCTTCGGCCTGCCCTCGCCCGCGGCCTTCACCTGTTTGCGCAAGGTCGGTACGTACACGATCGCCACCGTCACCTCCGTCGAGGAGGCCCGTGCCGCCCAGGCGGCCGGCGCCGACGCCGTGTGCGTCCAGGGCGTGGAGGCGGGCGGCCACCAGGGCACCCACCGCGACGACCCGCAGGGCGACGGCACCGCCGGGGTCGGCCTGCTCGCGCTCGTCGCGCAGGTGCGCGAGGCCGTGGCCCTCCCGATCATCGCGGCGGGCGGCCTGATGCGCGGCTCGCAGATCGCCGCGCTGCTCGCCGCGGGCGCGGAGGCCGCGCAGCTCGGCACGGCCTTCCTGGCCTGCCCGGAGTCGGGCGCCCACCCCCTGCACAAGAAGGCCCTGACCGACCCGCTGTTCGTCCGGACGGAGCTCACCCGGGCCTTCTCGGGGCGGCCGGCCCGCGGACTGGTCAACCGGTTCATGCGGGAGCACGGCCCGTACGCCCCCGCCGCGTACCCGGCGGTCCACCACCTGACCGCGCCGCTGCGCAAGGCCGCCGCCGCGGCCGGGGACCCGCAGGGCATGGCCCTGTGGGCGGGCCAGGGGCACCGGCTGGCGCGGGCCCTGCCGGCCGGGGAACTGGTGGAGGTGCTCGCGGCGGAACTCGGCGCGGCACAGAACGCGTTGAAGGCAATGCAGATGAGGAGTGCGTCATGACCGCCCCGGTGTTCGTGGTCGAAAAGGTTCCCGCGGGGCCGGAGTTCGTCCTGGACGGCTCTGAGGGCCGCCACGCGGTCTCCGTGAAGCGGCTGGCTCCCGGCGAGGCGCTCGTGCTGACCGACGGCCGGGGCGGCTGGGCCGAGGCCGTGGTGACGGCCGCCGAGGGCAAGGACCGCCTCGTCGTCTCCGTGTCCGGGATCTTCGAGGAGCCGGAGCCGGCCGTCCGGATCACCGTCGTCCAGGCCCTGCCCAAGGGGGACCGGGGCGAGGTCGCCGTCGAGACCATGACGGAGACCGGCGTGGACGCGATCGTGCCCTGGCAGGCCTCGCGCTGCATCACCCAGTGGCGCGGCGACCGGGGCGCCAAATCCCTCGCCAAGTGGCGGGCCACCGCGCGCGAGTCCGGCAAGCAGTCCCGCCGGGTCCGCTTCCCCGAGGTCGAGGAGGCGCTGTCGACCAAGCAGGTCGCGGCGCTGCTCGCCGAGGCCGACCTCGCGATGGTCCTCCACGAGGACCGGGACGCACCCTCGGGCGCGCTGGCGACCGCGGAACTGCCCGCCGCCGGCTCCGTCGTCCTGGTCGTCGGACCCGAGGGCGGGGTCTCCCCGGACGAACTCGCGGCCTTCGCCGCGGCCGGGGCGCACCCGTACCGGCTGGGCCGCTCGGTGCTGCGCACCTCGACGGCGGGCACGGCCGCGGCGGCGGTGCTGCTGGCGCGGACGGGGCGCTGGTCCTGACGGCCGTGACGGGCTGCCGGCCCTGAGGGGGCCGGCGGGCGGTGGTGGATACGATGCCGGAATCGATCACCCGTCACGAAGGGCTCAGCACATGGCCGGGGAACCGCAGGCCGACTGCCTGTTCTGCAAGATCGTCGCGGGGACCATCCCCGCCACGGTCGTCCGCGAGACGGACACGACCGTCGCCTTCCGCGACATCAACCCGCAGGCGCCCACCCACGTCCTCGTCATCCCGAAGGCGCACTACCCTGACGCCGCCTCCCTCGCGGCCGCGGAGCCCGGGATCGCCGCCGACGTGCTGACCGAGGCCGGCCGGGTCGCGGTGGACGAGGGGCTCGCCGACCACGCCTACCGGCTCGTCTTCAACACCGGCGCCCGGGCCGGCCAGGTCGTCTTCCACGCCCACGCGCACGTCCTCGGCGGCCGTGGCTTCGAATGGCCCCCGGGATAAACCGTGTCCGCAAGAGAATTCGTGGTGCTGGGCACCGCCAGCCAGGTGCCCACCCGCCACCGCAACCACAACGGCTACCTGCTGCGCTGGGACGGCGAGGGCATCCTCTTCGATCCCGGCGAGGGCACCCAGCGCCAGATGCTCCGCGCCGGGGTGGCCGCACACGACATCAACCGGATCTGCGTCACCCACTTCCACGGTGACCACAGCCTCGGTCTCGCCGGCGTCATCCAGCGGATCAACCTGGACCGGGTCCCGCACCCCGTCACCGCCCACTACCCGGCCTCCGGGCAGAAGTTCTTCGACCGGCTGCGGTACGCCACGGCCTACCACGAGACGGTGCGGCTCGCCGAGGAGCCGGTGGCCGAGGACGGGGTCCTGGCGCGCGGGGACGCGTACACCCTGGACGCCGTACGGCTCTCGCACCCGGTGGAGTCCTTCGGCTACCGGCTCACCGAGCCCGACGGGCGCCGGATGCGGCCCGAACTGCTCGCGCTCCACGGCATCAAGGGGCCGGACGTGGGCCGGATCCAGCGCGAGGGCAGCCTCGGCGGAGTCACGCTCGACGAGGTCAGCGAGGCCCGCGCCGGACAGCGGTTCGCCTTCGTCATGGACACCCGGCTCTGCGAGGGCGTGGAGGAGCTCGCGGCGGGCTGCGACATGCTGGTCATCGAGTCGACCTTCCTCGACGAGGACGTCCGACTGGCCACCGACCACGGGCACCTCACCGCCGGACAGGCCGCCCGGGCGGCCCGGGACGGGGGCGTGCGGCACCTCGTGCTGACGCACTTCTCGCAGCGCTACACCGACCCGTCGGAGTTCGAACGCCAGGCCCGTGCGGCCGGGTTCGAGGGCGAGCTCACGATCGCCGCGGACCTCGTACGGGTTCCCGTGCCGAAGCGGCCCGGATAGCCCGGGGAGCGGCCCGCGGGGGCCGTCCCCGTCCCGTACCCGACGGGCTAGGGCGTCTCTTTCGGATCTTGTCGGCCGAGTCCGCGTCGTCTGGTGCCGTGCCTGGGCGTGCTGTCGGGGCGCTCGCGTACTGGGCGTACGGGGGCGCCTCGGCAGTGCGGCCAGGCGCGGTGCCAGGCGTCGCGGACTCGGCAAGATCCAAAAGAGACGGCCTAGACGCCGGCGCGGGTCCGCTTGCGGGTGCGGTCCCGGCCGCGGCGGGTTGCCGCGGGGGAGAGCAGCAGGACCCGGAGCGGCGGCAGGCGCAGGGGGCGGGGGCGGAGCTGCGCGAGTTCCACGACCTCCAGCTCCTGCGCGCCGACCCGCGGCACCGAACCGGCCGGCGTCCCGGCTCCGGCGGCGAGCACGGCCGCCGGTGCCCCGCCGCGGCGTCGCACCGAGCCCGGGGTCAGCGGGCGGCCGCCGACGTGCAGGGCGACCCCGGCCATCGGCCCGGCCACCGCCAGCAGCAGGATGCCGAGGACCAGCCCCATGCCGGGGAACCCCGCGGCCTCCGCGAGCAGGCTTCCGGTGACGGGCCCGCAGGCCACGCCGAGCGAGGACGCGGAACCGACCAGGACGGCCCACCGCCCGCGCGGGTCGAGGGCGGCGGCGAGGCCGATGGCGTAGGAGAGCACGACGGGGTAGACCGCGTTCCACAGGATCTCCCCGGCGGCGAAGGCACCCACGTCCCGAGCCTGGGAGGCGAGCACCACGCAGCAGGCGATGACCACCGTGCCCACGCCCACCGGGACCGCCCGCCCGAGCCGGGACCCGAGCAGGGAGGCGCCGGTGAACCCGAGCAGCCCGGCGCCGAGCGCGGCCGCGAAGACGATGCCGAGGGTGACCTCGGACAGGCCCGCCTGCTGCGCGCCGATGCGGCCGCTGACGCCCCACAGGGCGTTCTGGGCCAGCGACCACAGCATCAGGGCCCCGGCGAGCACCACCCCGGCGCGCGGGTACGGCAGCCGCCCGGAGGCCCGTACGGCCGGGTCCCTGAGGTCGCCGAGGTCGGTGCGGGGGGCGAGGTCCGTCGCCTCCGCGGCCTCCGTGCGGTCGGCCCCGGGCAGGCGGCCCGTCGCCGGCCAGCACACCAGCGCGACCAGGGCGATCGCCGCGAACGGCAGCCCGTGCCCGCCGCCCAGCCGGGGCAGGGTCAGGTACAGGGCCCCGGCCGTGGCCGACACCGACAGCAGCCCCAGCGAGGAGGTCCGGTGCGGGTCGCGCTGCGCCGCGATCCCGGAGGCGGCGACGGCCGTGGCCGTGCCCGAGCCGAAGCCGCCGAGGACGGCGCCCGCGATGACGAGGGGCAGCTGCGCGGTGGCGGCGGCCGTGCCGTACCCGAGGACGGCGAGCAGCAGTCCGAGCCGCGCCAGCGGGCGGGGCCCGAGGCGCGGGATGCGGGAGGCGAGGGTGAATCCGGCGGTGGCCGAGCCGAGAAGCAGGGCCGAGCCGATCAGTCCGGCCTGCGCGGGGCTCAGCGGGAGGTGCGCGTCGAGCCGGCCGACGACGGTCGGCAGCAGGTACGGGGCGACGTAACCGGAGGTGAAGAGCGCGACGAGCGGCCAGGCGGCGGGCGGCGCGGGGGTGCGGTCGGGCACGGGTGTTCCAGGATGTGCAGGTGGAGCATGAGATTCCGCAAGACCGCGGGGCTCATATCTATCAAAATGCCCGATCCTCCGAGAAGGGCGTTCGGGCGGTGATCTGCGTCACACTGTATTCCGGGTCGGCCCGGGAGGGAGGGCCCGGCGGCCGTCGTGGGTTGAATCCCATCAGGGAGTCCCATCAGGGAGTCCCATCAGGAAGTCCGATCGGGAAGCCCAGGGAAGAACGACCCGCTGAGGAAACGACCCGCCAAGCTCAGAACGCGCACCGACCGAACGGGGAGTACATCGTGACCAGTCGCAGCAGCCGGGACAGCCTCGACTCCGCCGTGGACCCGCTCGGTCCGCTGCGCGACCCCCATGAACCCGGCTGCGACGTCTTCCTGACGGGCACGGTCTTCCTCGACATCATCTTCACCGGCCTCGAATCGGCCCCCGTGCGCGGCACGGAGTCCTGGGCGCGGGGCATGGGTTCGAGCCCCGGCGGCGTCGCCAACATGGCCACCGCCCTCGCCCGGCTCGGCCTGCGCACCTCCCTGGCCGCCGCCTTCGGCGACGACCACTACGGGGAGTACTGCTGGGACGCGCTCGAACAGGGCGAGGGCATCGACCTGTCGATGTCGCGGACCGTGCCCGGCTGGCACAGCCCCGTCACCGTCTCGATGGCGTACGAGGGCGAGCGCACGATGGTCTCCCACGGCCACGAGGCCCCGCCCCCGGCGGGCCCCGGACCGTTCCCCCAGTGCCCGCCCCGCGCCCGCGCGGCCGTGGCCTCGCTCGGCCCGGGCGGCGGCGAGGCCTGGGTCGCCGAGGCGGCCCGGCGCGGGGCCCGGGTCTTCGCCGACGTCGGCTGGGACGACAGCGGGCGGTGGGACCTGGGGGCGCTGGCCGACCTGGAGCACTGCGAGGCCTTCCTGCCCAACGCGGGGGAGGCGATGGCCTACACGCGCACCGACTGCCCGCGCGCGGCGGCCCGGGCGCTGGCCGAGAAGGTGCCGATCGCGGTGGTGACGATGGGCGCCGAGGGCTCGTACGCGGTGGACGGGCGGACCGGGGAGACGGCCGAGGTGCCCGCGATCGCGGTCGACGCGCTGGATCCGACCGGGGCGGGCGACGTGTACGTGGCGGGGTTCCTCACCGGCACCCTCGCCGAGTGGCCCCTCGCGGACCGGCTCGCCTTCGCGGGCCTGACGGCCGCGCTCTCGGTGCAGGAGTTCGGCGGCTCCCTGTCGGCCCCCGGCTGGACGGAGGTCGCCCACTGGTGGCGCACCGCCCCGGAGGCCCTGCGGGGGCGGTACGGCTTCCTGGACGACATCGTCCCGCGGGCCGCGGAGCCCGCCAGCCGGCGCCGGGCGGTCCCGACGATCGGCTTCCGGCAGTCGGCCTAGGCCACACCGGCGGGGGGAACGGGGGGCCGGGCCGCGACTCCTCCCCGGGAGCCCCCGCGCGGACGGTCCGGCCCGGCGGCGGTCCGGTCGGGTGCGGCGCCGTTGCCGGGGACCGGTCACCGGACCCCTGCTCCTCAAACGCCGGAGGGGCTGGTTTGGGACGGCCTGTCCAGTCCGGTGCGGCGCCGTTGTCGGGGCCGGTGCCCGGCCCCCGTAGGGGACCGCGTAAAACCCCTCGGGTATGCCGCGGCGGCGACGTAGGCTTGGAAGTCCGGTGGCCGTCGATCGGCGCGGCCCCTCAGTGGGAGGTATGCGCAGGCCACAGTGCCGGCCCATGACTCAGACACCGACAGCCAAGACCCCCGCGCCGGGGCAGGCAAGAGCCCATTTCTCCGTGCCGGCCACCCATCCGATGGTGTCCGTCCTCGGTTCGGGCGACGCCCTGTTGCGCGTGATCGAGAAGGCCTTCCCGAAGGCCGACATCCATGTTCGGGGCAATCAGGTCAGCGCGATCGGCTCGACGGCGGAAGTCGTGCTGATCCAGCGACTGTTCGACGAGATGATGCTGGTGCTCCGCACCGGGCAGCCGATGACGGAGGACGCAGTGGAACGCTCGATCGCCATGCTCAAGTCGAGCGGCAACGGCGGGGGCCCGGACGAGACGCCCGCCGAGGTGCTCACCCAGAACATCCTCTCCAGCCGCGGCCGGACCATCCGCCCGAAGACCCTGAACCAGAAGCGCTACGTCGACGCGATCGACAAGCACACGATCGTCTTCGGCATCGGCCCCGCCGGTACCGGCAAGACCTACCTCGCCATGGCCAAGGCGGTCCAGGCCCTGCAGTCCAAGCAGGTCAGCCGGATCATCCTGACCCGCCCGGCGGTGGAGGCCGGCGAGCGCCTCGGCTTCCTCCCCGGCACCCTCTTCGACAAGATCGACCCGTACCTGCGGCCGCTCTACGACGCCCTGCACGACATGATCGACCCGGACTCGATCCCGCGGCTGATGGCGGCGGGCACGATCGAGGTGGCGCCGCTGGCGTACATGAGGGGTCGCACACTCAACGAGGCGTTCGTCGTGCTCGACGAGGCGCAGAACACCACCCCCGAGCAGATGAAGATGTTCCTGACCCGGCTCGGGTTCGACTCGAAGATCGTCGTCACCGGCGACGTGACCCAGGTCGACCTTCCGGGTGGCGCCAAGAGCGGTCTGCGGCAGGTGCAGGACATCCTCGAAGGCGTTCCGGACATCGCCTTCTCGCGGCTCACGTCCGAGGATGTCGTCCGGCACAAGCTGGTCGGCCGTATCGTCGACGCGTACGAGAAGTACGACGACAGCCAGGACGCGAAGCAGTCGCGGAACGGCTTCCAGCGGAAGTAGACACAAGCGCACCATGTCGATCGACGTCAACAACGAGTCCGGAACCGATGTCGACGAGCGGGCGATCCTCGACATCGCCCGCTACGCACTCGCCCGGATGCGGATCCACCCGCTCTCGGAGCTCTCCGTCATCGTCGTGGACGAGGACGCGATGGAGCAGCTCCACATCCAGTGGATGGACCTGCCCGGACCCACCGACGTCATGTCCTTCCCGATGGACGAGCTGCGTCCGCCGAAGAAGGACGAGGAGGAGCCCCCGCAGGGGCTCCTCGGTGACATCGTGCTCTGCCCCGAAGTCGCCAAGAAGCAGGGCGAGGACGCCCCGACGAAGCACTCCATGGACGAGGAGCTCCAGCTCCTGACCGTCCACGGGGTGCTGCACCTGCTCGGGTACGACCACGAGGAGCCGGACGAGAAGGCCGAGATGTTCGGCCTTCAGGCGGCCATCGTCGACGGATGGCGCGACGAGAACGGCGTGACCGGCCCGTCCCCGGCCCCGACCGTCTCATGACCGGTGATCTTCAGCTGATCACCGGGGCCGTCCTGCTGGTGGTGGTGGCCTGGTTCGCCGCGTGCGCCGAGTCCGGGATCGCCCGGATCTCCGCCTTCCGCGCCGAGCAGGCCGTACGGGAGGGCCGGCGCGGCAGCGCGAAGCTGGCACAGGTCGCCGGCGACCCCACCCGCTACGTCAATGTCGCCCTGCTGGTCCGGGTCACCTGCGAGATGGC
Source organism: Streptomyces sp. NPDC002886 (assembly GCF_042888445.1). Lineage (NCBI taxonomy): Bacteria > Bacillati > Actinomycetota > Actinomycetes > Kitasatosporales > Streptomycetaceae > Streptomyces > Streptomyces sp. NPDC002886. Next base: position 856,823 of record NZ_JBIAPV010000002.1, on the reverse strand, counting down.
GGCGGGCGTGCTCGTCACGTACGTCTGCCTCGACGAGTTCGGGGAGAACTGGACCGCACTGCTCGTGGCCATCGCCGTGATGGTGCTCGTGTCCTACGTGGCGGTCGGCGTGTCCCCGCGCACCATCGGCCGGCAGCACCCGCTGAACACGGCGACGGCGGCCTCGTACGTCCTCGTGCCGCTCGCCCGGATCATGGGGCCGATCCCGCAACTGCTGATCCTCCTCGGCAACGCGCTCACGCCCGGAAAGGGCTTCCGCAAGGGGCCCTTCGCCTCCGAGGCGGAGCTGCGCGCGATGGTCGACCTCGCGGAGAAGGAGTCGCTGATCGAGGACGACGAGCGCCGCATGGTGCACCAGGTCTTCGAGCTGGGCGACACCCTCGTGCGCGAGGTCATGGTGCCGCGCACCGACCTGGTCTGCATCGAGCGGTACAAGACGGTCCGTCAGGCGACCACGCTCGCGCTGCGGTCCGGCTTCTCGCGGATCCCGGTGACCGGGGAGAACGAGGACGACATCGTCGGCATCGTGTACCTGAAGGACCTGGTCCGCAAGACGCACATCAGCCGGGACGCGGAGAGCGACCTCGTCTCCACCGCGATAAGGCCCGCGGTGTTCGTGCCGGACACCAAGAACGCCGGCGACCTGCTGCGCGAGATGCAGTCGGTGCGCAACCACGTGGCGGTCGTCATCGACGAGTACGGCGGCACCGCCGGCATCGTCACCATCGAGGACATCCTCGAGGAGATCGTCGGTGAGATCACCGACGAGTACGACCGGGAGATCCCCCCGGTGGAGGAGCTGGGCGGGGACCGCTACCGGGTCACCGCGCGCCTCGACATCACCGATCTCGGTGAGCTGTTCAAGGTGGACTCCTTCGACGACGAGGACGTGGAGACGGTCGGCGGACTGCTCGCCAAGGCGCTGGGCCGGGTCCCGATCGCCGGCGCCTCGGCGGTGGTGGACCTGCCCGACGGGCGGCCGCTGCGGCTGACGGCGGAGTCCCCGGCGGGACGGCGGAACAAGATCGTGACCGTGCTGGTGGAGCCGATGGCTCCGGCGGAGGACGCGGACGGGGAGTCGGAGTGACGCCGGCGGAGCTGCGCGACTTCTGCCTGGGGTTCAACGCGGCCGTGGAGGAGTTCCCCTTCACCCCGGAGACCTCGGTGTTCAAGGTGCTGGGGAAGATGTTCGCGCTCAGCGCGCTGGACGCCGAGCCGCTGAAGGTCAACCTCAAGTGCGATCCGGAGCGGGCGGTGGCGCTGCGGGCGGAGCACGAGGCGATCGCGCCGGGCTGGCACATGAACAAGCGGCACTGGAACACCGTCACCGCGGGCGGACCGGGGGCCCTGTCCGACGCGCTGGTGCGGGAGCTGGTCGAGGACTCGTACGACCTCGTGGTCGCGGGCCTGCCGAGGGCGGAGCGGCTGCGGCTCGACCGGCCGTAGCGGCGTCCTGCCGTGGGGCGTCCTGGCGTAGGGGACGTCCTGCGGTGGTGGCGTCCTGGCGTAGGGACCTCCTGCCGATCGGGCCGGGACCGCGTTCCCCGCAGTGGAATCGGAGAAGGGCCCAAGGTCATCGATCACGGGACCTTCGGGGCCGCGCGTGCGCTTACGCAGCGCTTAGTTTTATCCCTGCGCCACCAAGATCCCGGGGGGACACCGGGGGTGGAGGGGAGAGCGCGTCGGCGGGGTCGTCGTGCGGCCCCGCCGACGCGCTCCATATGCTTCGGGCTATGACCGACAGCACCGGGATCGACCCCGAAGACACCAAGATCATCACGTTGGCGCGCAGCGCCCGGGCCCGCAACGGCGTGCCCGAGGGGGCGGCGGTCCGGGACGAGACCGGCCGTACGTACGTCGCCGGAACCGTGGCGCTGGACTCCCTGAAGCTGAGCGCGCTCCAGACGGCCGTCGCGATGGCCGTGGCCAGCGGCGCCCAGTCCCTGGAGGCGGCGGCCGTCGTCAGCGCCGCCGAGGCCCCCTCCGACGCCGACCGCGCGGCGGTCCGCGACCTCGGCGGCCCGGACACCCCGGTCCTCCTGGCGGGCCCGGACGGCACCCTGAAGTCGACGACCGCGGCCGGAGCTTAGGCCGGAGCCGCCGGAGCCGCCGGAGCCGCCGGGTCGGACGGCCCGTCCGACCCTTCCGGCCTGGCGGCCCGGGTGCGCAGGAACTCCGCCGTCCCGGTGTGGCCGAAGCGGGTCGCCCACTCGGCGGGGGTCAGCGCCTTCCAACGGATGCCCGGATCGGCCCCGTGCTCCAGCAGGACCCGGGCCGTGTCCGTGTGGCCCTCGGCCCCCGCACGGCCCAGTGGGGTGGCGCGCAGCCCATTGGCACGGTCGGGGTCGGCGCCGGCGGCGAGCAGCTGCCGCACGATGCCGGTGTGCCCCCTGGTCGCCGCCTGCACCAGGGGCAGTTCCTCGTTGTACGGGCCCATGGCCTGCTCGGGGTCGGCGCCGGCGGCGAGCAGTACGAGCACCACGCCCTCCCGGCCCTCCCGCACGGCGCTGTCCAGCCCCGTGCACCCGTCGGCGTCCCGCGCGTCCACGGCGACACCCCGGCTCAGCAGCCGCGAGACCGTCGCCCCGTCCCCGGCCCGCGCCGCCCGGACCAGTTCGTCCGCCGCCGCCGTCCCGCCCCCGTCGTCCATGGGGGCATGATCGCAGCCCGGACCGGGCGGCCCTCAGGCCGTGACGGCGTCGGCCGCGCTCCGGCGGCGGATGACCATCGCCATCAGGGCGGCCATCGCGCACAGGGCGCCCGAGGCGTACCAGACGGGGTCGTACGAGCCGAAGGCGTCGCGGGCCAGGCCGCCGAGGAAGGCCACCAGTGCGGCGCCGACCTGGTGCGAGGCCAGGACCCAGCCGAAGACGATGGCACCGTCCTCCCCGTAGTGCTCGCGGCACAGCGCGATCGTCGGCGGGACCGTCGCGACCCAGTCCAGGCCGTAGAAGACGATGAAGAACACCATCGGCGGGTGCACGGTCGGGGCCAGCAGCATCGGGAGGAAGAGCAGGGAGATCCCGCGCAGGGCGTAGTAGACGGCCAGCAGGCGGCGCGATTCGAAGCGGTCCGTCAGCCAGCCGGAGAACACCGTGCCGATGACGTCGAAGACGCCGATCACGGCGAGCAGTCCGGCCGCCGCGGTCACCGGCATGCCGTGGTCGTGGGCCGAGGGCACGAAGTGGGTCTTCACCAGCCCGTTGGTGGAGGCCCCGCAGATCGCGAAGGTGCCCGCCAGCAGCCAGAAGGGGCCGGTCCGGGCCGCCTTGAGCAGGACGCCCACGGCCCGGCGGGCGGCGCCGGGGACGGGCGCGGGCTTGGGCGTGTACGGACCCCCGTACGGGGTGGTCCCGATGTCCGCCGGGTGGTCGCGCAGCAGCAGCCAGACGAAGGGCACGACGGCCAGGGCCGCCAAGGAGACGGTGACCGCCGCGGGGCGCCAGCCGTGGTTCTCGACCAGCCAGGCCAGCAGCGGCAGGAACACCAGCTGGCCGGAGGCCCCGGCGGCGGTCAGGATGCCGGTGACCAGGCCGCGCCGGGCGGTGAACCAGCGGTTGGTCACCGTCGCCGCGAAGGCCAGGGCCATCGAGCCGCTGCCGAGCCCGACGAGGACGCCCCAGTAGAGGACCAGTTGCCAGGAGGCGGTCATCCACACGGTGGCCACCGTGCCGCCGGCTATGACGGTCAGCGCGATCGCGACGACCCGGCGGATGCCGAAGCGGTCCATCAGGGCGGCGGCGAACGGCGCGGTGAGCCCGTACAGGGCGAGGTTCACGGAGACGGCGAGGCCGATCGTGCCCCGCGACCAGTCGAACTCCTCGTGCAGCGGCTCGATGAGCAGACCGGGGAGCGAGGCGAAGCCGGCGGCGCCGATGATCGTCACGAAGGCGACGGCCGCGACGAACCAGGCACGGTGGACGCGGTGCTGACGGGGCAGCGGTGCGTCGGCGGCGGCGCCGGTGCCGGTGGCGGTACCGGAGGTGGGCGTCGGTGCGGGGGAGGGGCCGGTGGAAGCGCCGGGGGCGGGGCCGGGGCCCGGTTCTGTCTGCGTCACGACGACAGTTTCCGGCCGCCGGGTGCCCGTACGACAGTGGCCTGACCGACATGCTTCGATATGATCGGGCCATGGAGCCTCGCGCGCACCGGGTCCACCGGGTTCACCGTGTCGTCGTACTCGCCCTCGCCGGGCTGCTGCCCTTCGAGCTCGGGATCCCCCACCGGATCTTCGGGCGGGCGAAGGAGCCCGCGACCGGGCGGCCGCTCTACGAGATCCTCACCTGCGGGCTCGCCCCCGGCCGGGTGCCCACGGACGCCGACTTCGACATCCACGTGGAGCACGGCCCCGAACTGCTGGCCACGGCCGACACCGTGGTGGTCCCCGCCTCCTACGAGCTGGGCCCGGTCCACGCGGAGGGCCGGCTCACCCCCGAACTGGCCGCCGCCCTCGCGCACATCAGGCCCGGCACCCGGCTCGTCTCCATCTGCACGGGTGGCTACGTGCTCGCCGCCGCCGGGTACCTGGACGGCCGCCGGGCCACCACCCACTGGTCCTCCGCCGGGCACTTCCAGCGGACCTTCCCGGCCGTCCTGGTCGACCCGGACGTGCTCTACACCGACGACGGGGACGTGCTCACCTCCGCCGGAGTCGCCGCCGGGATCGACCTGTGCCTCCACATCGTGCGCCGCGACCACGGCGCGGCCGTCGCCAACCAGACCGCCCGGTACACCGTCGTACCGCCGCACCGCGACGGCGGGCAGGCGCAGTTCATCGACCGCCCGGTGCCCGAGACGCAGCAGGCGAGCACCACCGCGGCCCGCGCCTGGGTACTGGACCGGCTGCACGAACCGCTGCGGCTGAGTGACCTGGCCCGGCAGGAGGCCATGTCGGTACGGACCTTCACGCGCCGGTTCCGCGAGGAATCGGGGCTCAGCCCGGGCGAATGGATCACCGGGCAGCGGGTCGAGCGGGCCCGGGCCCTGCTGGAGCAGACCGAGCTGCCGATGGAACACGTGGCCCGGGAGGCGGGCTTCGGGACCGCGCAGTCCCTGCGCAAGCACGTGCAGGCGGCGCTCGGCGTGAGCCCGACGGCCTACCGGCGGACCTTCAGGGCGGCCGCGCCGGATACCGCGTTCGGCGGCACCCTGCCATCTCCTGATGGGACATCAGTTCCTGCGGAGTCCGTGCATTGACTTATCCCCCCGCCCGCTCGTGAATGGCCCCCTGGCGGGGTACGGGATCCCAGGGGGCGGTCAGTGCGGACTTCGGCGCGAACGACGGCGCGGCACAGAGGTTGGTCGGCGGCCGTCGGCATGGCGGTACTGGCCGCGGCGACCGGGGGCGCGCTGAGCACCCCCGCGGCGGCGGAGGGGGAGACGCCTCCCGGGCAGGTCGAGTTCCCGACGCACTGCCTGCCGCCCCAGGAAGCCGGACTGCCGCCGGCCGACGGGCCCACCACCGCCCGGGTCACCGTGGACGACGTGACGCCGCGCGTGGGCGACACCGTCACCGTCACCTACCAGGTGGCCCGGACCCCCGCCGTGAACCCCCTCTCCGTCGCGCTGCCCGGCGACGTCCTCACCCCGACCGGGCGGATCGTCCTCGGAGGCGCGCAGCAGGGCGAGGTCACGGTCGTCGGAGCCAAGCGCAACGATCCCGTCGCGGTGGGCGGGGCGCTGCCCGCCGTCACCATGACCGGCACCTTCACCGTCACGGCTCCCGGCGAGATCACCCTGGCCCCGGGCGGCTACACCCTGCACACCGGGCATCTCCTCGAACTGGACACCGTGTGCGCGGTCGCCGGGGGCGCGGAGCCGGGACCGGAGCCTTCCGCGTCGGCATCGGCGTCGGCATCGGCGTCTGCGGTGCCGTCGCCGCCGGTCCCGTCCCCGTCGGCCCCGTCGTCTCCGGGTCCGCTGCCGCTGCCGGCCCCGGCGCCGCTCCCGGGCAGGGCTCCGGTGGCGCAGCGCATCACCGCGAGCCCGCTGCCGACGGCCAACGTGCGCGCCGTCGCGCTCGGCACGGCCGCGGGCGGCCCGGGCGCCAAGGTCAAGGTCACCGGAGCCGGCTTCGTGCCCGGCGCGGAGGTCACCGTGGCGGGCCGGGCGGGTACGGCGGAGACCGCCGACCGGGTCACCGCCAAGGCCGACGAGCTCGGGGTGGTCCTCGCGGAGCTGCCGGTCACGGACCGGGCGACCACCGCCGTCGTGGCGTACGAGGGCGCGGCCTGGACTCCGGAGCGGGGCTCCGGCCCGGCCGCGTACACGGTGATCGTCGCCGTCCCGCTGCCGCCGGGGAGCCAGACGGTGACGGCGGTCGTGGAGCCGGGCGAGCTCGGCATGACCCAGGAGGGCGACGCCGTGACCCTGGCCGCGGTCCCGTACGGGGACGGCGGCGCGGCGGCCGGCCGGATCGGCACCGTCACGGTCAAGGACGCCCGCGGCGGACCGGCCGGGTGGTCCCTGATCGGCAAGGTCACCGATTTCACGGGGGCCGGCGGGCTCCGCATCCCGGGTGCCTCCCTGAGCTGGACCCCGACGTGCGCGGCCGCGCCCGGCAGCCCCAGCGCGTGTACGCCGGGCAGCGCGGGCACGGTCGGGCCCGACGGCGCGGTCCTGGCCTCGACCGGTGACGCCACCCTCGTCGGCGGCACCTTCACCGTCGACGCCGCCGTCACCCTTCAGGTCCCCCCGTACACCCCGCCGGGCGCGTACACGGCGGTGCTGACCCTGACGTTGTCGTGACCCGACCCGGCCTCTCGGCCGCCCCTGTGCCGCTGCGAGGGACTCGGCCCCGCGCGGCGGCACTGGCCGGGCGGGTGCGGCGGCGCCTGGCCACGGCCGCGGTCGCCGCCTTGTCGGCAGGGGTCGGGCTGCTCGCCGGAGCCGGATCCGTCGCCGCCGCGGACAACGGGCAGTGGTCCGTTCTGCCCGCCGCCAACACGATCGGGCAGCGGCCGTACTTCTATCTCGCCGCCGGCCCCGGCCAGAGCGTCACCGACTCCGTCACCATCGCCAACCGCACGGACCGCCCCCGCACCTTCCGCCTCTACGCCGCCGACGCCTACAACACCGCCCGAGACGGCGGCTTCGCCCTGCGCGGGCCCGAGGAGCCGCGCACCGCCACGGGCGCCTGGACGGCACTGGCCCGGGAGCGGATCACCGTCCCGGCGAAGACGGCGGTCGACGTCGGCTTCACCCTCACCGTCCCCGACCGGGCCGAACCCGGGGACCATCCCGGAGCCGTCGTCGCCCTGGAGGACCGGCCGGCCGACGCCTCGGTGCGGGGGATCGCCGGACAGGGGATAGGGGTCCAGCAGGCCGTCGCCGCCCGCGTCTACCTCCGGGTCACCGGTCCCACCGCCCCCGCCCTGGCCGTCGAGGACCTCCGCACCGCCACCGCCCGCCGCGGCGGAGGCGCCAGCGCGGAGATCTCGTACACGCTCCACAACCTCGGCAACGTCACCCTGCGCCCCCGCGCCACCCTGACCGCCTCCGGGGCGCTGGGCCGGAAACTGATCTCCCGCCCCCTCACAGGCCTGCCCGCCGAGCTGCTGCCCGGCCAGCGGGTCCGGCTCACCGCGCACTGGGCGGACCCGCCCGCCCTGGAATGGGCCGAGGTCGCGGTGGTGGCGCGGGCCGACGGCACGGCAGCCCGGGCCACCGCCGGACTCGCCGCGCACCCCGCCCTGAACGGCCTGCTCGCGACCGCTCTGGCCCTCCTGGCGGCGGCCTGGTCGGCGCTGGGAGCCGCATCGGGGAGAATGGCCCGTATGAGCGATCGTTCCCCCGAGACCACCAGCCCGCACCGTGCGGGCTTCGCATGCTTCGTCGGCCGTCCCAACGCGGGGAAGTCGACCCTGACCAACGCGCTCGTGGGTACCAAGGTCGCGATCACCTCCAACCGGCCGCAGACCACCCGCCACACGGTCCGCGGCATCGTGCACCGCCCCGACGCCCAGCTCGTCCTGGTCGACACGCCCGGCCTCCACAAGCCGCGCACGCTGCTCGGCGAGCGGCTGAACGACGTCGTGCGCGCGACCTGGTCCGAGGTCGACGTGATCGGCTTCTGCCTGCCCGCGGACCAGAAGCTCGGCCCCGGTGACAAGTTCATCGTCAAGGAGCTCGCGGGGATCAAGAAGACCCCCAAGATCGCCATCATCACCAAGACCGACCTCGTCGAGTCGAAGGTGGTGGGCGAGCAGCTCATCGCCGTGCACCAGCTCGCCGAGGAGCTCGGCTTCGAGTGGGCCGAGATCGTCCCCGTCTCGGCGGTCGGCGACACCCAGGTCCAGCTGCTGGCGGACCTGATCGCGCCCATGCTGCCGAAGAGCCCGCCGCTGTACCCGGAGGGCGACCTCACCGACGAGCCCGAGATGGTGATGGTCGCGGAACTGATCCGCGAGGCCGCGCTGGAGGGCGTACGGGACGAGCTCCCGCACTCCATCGCCGTGGTCGTCGAGGAGATGATCCCCCGGGAGAACCGCCCGGCGGACCGCCCCCTGCTGGACATCCACGCCAACCTCTACATCGAGCGCCCGAGCCAGAAGGGCATCATCATCGGCCCGAAGGGCGCCCGCCTGAAGGAGGTCGGGATGAAGTCGCGCAAGCACATCGAGGCGCTGCTCGGCACCCCGGTCTTCCTCGACCTGCACGTGAAGGTCGCCAAGGACTGGCAGCGCGACCCCAAGCAGCTCCGCAAGCTCGGCTTCTAGCGGCCGGCTCCTACGGGAGCCGCCGCACCTTCACCGCGTTGTCCGTACGGGTCCCGGGCCGGCCGTCAGGCTGGTTCTGGACCCGTACGTGTTCCTCCGCCAGCAGGACCTCCCAGGCGCCGGCCTCCAGTTCCAGCTGGGCGAGGACGTCGTCCGGGGTCGGGAAGTCCACCTCCGGGCGGTCCTCCTGCCAGGACGGCCATCCCGCGTGGCCGACGACGAGCAGGATCCCGCCGGGGGCCACGGCCGCGGCGGCCCGGCGCAGGATCCGGTCGCGCGGGAACTCCCCGAAGGTGTGCAGGAAGCACGCGGAGACCAGGTCGTACTCGCCCGCCGGGAAGGACTCCGCGAGGTCGTGCCGCTCCCAGGCGGTGCGGTCCGCGACCTCGGCCTCGGCGGCGTGGGCCGCGGCCCGCTCCAGGGCGACCCCGGAGATGTCCGTCCCGGTGACGTGCCAGCCCTGCCGCGCGAGCCACACGGCGTCGCCGCCCTCTCCGCAGCCGAGGTCCAGGGCCCGGCCGGGAGCGAGCGGGGCGGTCTCCCGGGCCAGCACGACGTTGGCGTCGCCGCTCCAGATCCTGTCGCTCTCGCGGTAGCGGGAGTCCCAGAACTCCTCGCCCGCGAAGCCGGTCTCGGGAGCGTCCGGGGACTGCGGGGCGTGGTCGTGCGCGTGCGCCATTTCGGCCTCTTTCCGGTCGGTACGGGTACGGATGCCCGTGCCTCCGATGCTCCGCCCGGACGGCGGGCCCGGCCAAGCGGTCTTGCCGTTCCCGCAAAAGAACGGGCTCAGGATTGCGCGGGACGCCCCCAGTCCGGCGGCAGCAGGTCCGAGAGGTCGCCCAGGCCGCGCTCCCGCCACTGCCCGAAGGTCAGCGGGGCCGCGCCGCCCGGGTGGTCCAGGGACAGCGGCACGATCAGGTCGCAGGTGGCCCGGCCGTCCCACCAGACCGTCCCGGCCAGCTGTCCCGTGAGCGCGAGCAGGGTGGCGAAGCCGCAGCCGTCGTCCCGCAGCACCACGCAGCCGGCCGTCTTGCGGTCCTCGAACTCGTCGCCCTCGGCCTCGTCCCAGGCCTGCCGGGCGGCCCGGAGGGCGGCCTCGTCGGGGAAGTCCTCCTCGCGGGGGAACCGCTCCCACAGCGCCGCGTCCGCCTCGACGTAGGAATCGGGGTGCGGGAAGGGCAGGGGCAGCAGATCGCGCCGCGTGTCCGGGTTCCCCGCCCACCACCAGCCGTCCGGGCCCCGCTCCAGCCGGTGCAGCGGGCCGCCCGCGCCGACGTCGAGGAGGTACGAGCGGTACGCGGGAGGGAAGCGGATGCCGAGCTCCGCCTCCGCCTGTTCCACCTCGGCTCCGGTCAGCGGCGATGGCGCGGCGGGCCGTCCGGCGGCCGGGTCCTGGGGCCACTCGCGGCGGCGGCCCAGCAGCCGGCCGATCACAGCACCCGGCCGATCACAGCGGCCGGTCCGCGATCAGGGCCGTGCCGACCGAGCGGAAGCCGAGGCGGGCGTAGAGGCGGGCCACGTCCTCGTCGCCCGCCGACAGGAAGACCGTGCGGGCTCCGCGGTCCAGAGCGTCGGCGACCAGGGCGGCCGTCACCGCGAGGGCCAGGCCCTGGCGGCGGGCCGAGGGCAGGGTGCCGACACCGACCACCTCGGAAACGTCGCCGACCGGGATGTACTGGCCGGAGCACAGGACGGCGCCGTCGCGCACGGCCGCGGCCAGGGCGGTGCGGCCCGACTCGATCATCCCCGCGACCCGGATCCGGCGGCCCTCGGAGGCCGGCTCTCGCTCCGCGACCGCCAGCTCCGCCGGGCCCGCCTCGCCCACCGCCGTGCCGGGAGCGGCGAAGGCCAGCATCGGCACCGTCACGGCCGGGCGCAGCAGCGGGTCGGCCGCGCCGAGGACGCGTACGTCCGGATGCGCGGGGGGCCGCGGCGCCGCCGGGTCGAGCACCATCAGCGGATGCGCGTGCACGGTCAGCCCGGCGGCCTCCGCGGCGGCGCGCAGGGAGGGGGTGGTTTCGGCCACCCACTCGAAGGCCTCGGGAACCTTCAGCTCCCGCTGCCGGGCCAGCACCCGCTCGACGTCGGCCACGGTGACACCATCGGCGGAGGCGGCGCCGAGCGCGGGCCGCGCGTAGTAGGGCCAGCCGTCGCCCTCTTGGACGAACAGGGTCAGCGGGCCGAAGTCCTCGGCCCGCGCCCCACCGGCCCGGGGCGCGGTGTCGTAATAGCGTTCGAGCTCGGGCAGACGGTCGGAAGGCGTGATCATCCGGCTATCCAAGCAAGTGCGCGCTGCTCAGGCACCTTCTTTGAGGACGCGCGAGATCAACGAGCGCTGCGCGTCCGAAAGGTTCGGATCCTGGCAGAGCACCGTCCGCCCGTCGACCGTGATCGTGTACGAGAAACCGTCCCGGATCCGGTCCGCCGGTTCCCCCGGCGGACCGTCCCGCAGGGCCAGCCGGGCCAGGTCCTGCCACTCGTCCTCGTCGGGCAGGCCCGAGGTGTCCACCTCGCCGCGGCGCTCGATCCCCGCGAAGCCGCCCGTCCGCACCACCTGAATCCGCATGACGGCCCTCCTACCCCGCGCCCGCTACCCCAAGCCGACCGCCGACCAAGCCTTCTGCAGGGCCTGGTGCTCCGCGCCGCCGTCGCCGTACCGGGTGACGGCCGCGGCGGTCGTGAGGGCGGCGAACCGGGCGAAGTCCGCCTTCGGGCCCAGCTCTCCGCCGGTCAGGGTGTCGTACCAGATCCGCCCGGCCCGCTCCCAGGCCTTGCCGCCGAGCTCGGTGGCCACCAGGTAGAAGGCGTGGTTGGGGATGCCGGAGTTGATGTGCACCCCGCCGTTGTCGCGGGAGGTGCGGACGTAGTCGTCCATCGTGGCGGGCTGCGGGTCCTTGCCGAGCTCGTCGTCCTCGTACGCCGTCCCGGGCGCCTTCATCGACCGCAGGGCGAAGCCGCTGTCCACGGAGGGGCCGAGCAGCCCGGCGCCGATCAGCCAGTCGGCGTCCCCGGCGGTCTGGCCCAGCGTGTACTGCTTGATGAGGGAGCCGAAGACGTCGGACATGGACTCGTTGAGGGCGCCGGACTGGCCGTAGTACTCCAGGTCGGCGGTGTGCTGGGTGACCCCGTGGGCGAGCTCGTGCCCGATGACGTCCACGGACACGGTGAAGTCGAGGAAGAGATCGCCGTCGCCGTCGCCGAACACCATCTGGCTGCCGTCCCAGAAGGCGTTGTTGTACAGCCGGTCGTAGTGGACGCTGGCGTTCAGCGGCAGGCCGGCGTCGTCGATGGAGTGCCGGCCGAAGGCCTTGAAGAAGAGCTCGAAGGTGGCTCCGAGCCCGGCGTAGGCGCGGTTGACGCTGGCGTCCTGGCCGGCGTCCTCGCCTTCGCCGCGGACCTTCTTCCCGGGCAGCCGGGTCCGGTGCTCGGCGTCGTAGACGGTCCGCTCGGGGGTCTCGGAGGGAGTCTCCCCGGCGGGCGGGAGCACCGCCATCAGGCGTCGCACCCGGTGCGAGGCGTCCAGTTCGAGGGTCCGCCGCGCGGCGGCGGCCCGGGCGGGGTCCTCGGACCGGGCGATCTTGTCCAGGAGGTGCGGTGGCACCACGGTGCAGAAGACGGGGCGACGGGGCGTGAGGAAGGCATCCATGCCCGGCAATGTGGCAGCGGGTGATGCCGCTGTCACTAGCTGCGACCATGATTCATTCGCTCGTCTGAAAGCGGCGGCGCCGCATTGACGGATCAACCGGACATCGGGCCGAGCCGGCAAGAGGTAAAGAGGCTTAGCTCACAAAGGGTGCAAAACGGACCTGCCGGTCTTGCATACTGAAACAGGTCCCGCATTACGGGGCGGCTCGGTTAGGCTCGGCCCATCATGCGTTTCGGGCTGCTCCTCCTTAGCTGCCGCGGCGAGGGCCTGTAGTCGTAGGCCGACCCCCTCCCCGCGGAGTTTGGTGTTGCGGTTTTGCGACCGTCCGTCGGCCGTCCCAGCGAACTACACGCGGACACGCGAGGAGCCCTACGTCATGAGCCAGCACACTTTTGTCGGTCGCCCCACGCCCATCACGAACGCGACCCACACCCAGAAGCCCTCCGGGATGCCGATCCACAAGTACGGCTCGTACGAGCAGGTGGACATCCCCGACCGCACCTGGCCCGAGGCCCGCGTCACCAAGGCGCCCCGCTGGCTCTCCACGGACCTGCGCGACGGCAACCAGTCGCTGATCGACCCGATGACCCCCGCACGCAAGCGCGAGATGTTCGACCTGCTGGTGCGCATGGGCTACAAGGAGATCGAGGTCGGCTTCCCGTCCTCCGGTGAGACCGACTTCAACTTCGTGCGCTCCATCATCGAAGAGGGCGCGATCCCGGACGACGTGACCATCTCCGTACTGACCCAGGCCCGCGAGGACCTGATCGAGCGGACCGTCGAGTCGCTGGTCGGCGCCAAGCGCGCCACCGTGCACCTGTACAACGCGACCGCACCCACCTTCCGCCGGGTCGTCTTCCGCGGCTCCAAGGAGCAGATCAAGCAGATCGCCGTCGACGGCACCCGCCTGGTCATGGAGTACGCCGACAAGCTGCTGGGCGCCGACACCGTCTTCGGCTACCAGTACAGCCCGGAGATCTTCACCGACACCGAGCTGGACTTCGCCCTGGAGGTCTGCGAGGCCGTCTGCGACGTGTGGCAGCCGTCCGAGGGCCGCGAGATCATCCTCAACCTGCCCGCCACCGTGGAGCGCTCGACGCCCTCCACCCACGCGGACCGCTTCGAGTGGATGGCCCGCAACCTGACCCGCCGCGCGCACATCTGCATCTCCGTGCACCCGCACAACGACCGGGGCACCGCCGTGGCGGCCGCCGAGCTGGCCCTGATGGCCGGCGCCGACCGCATCGAGGGCTGCCTGTTCGGCCAGGGCGAGCGCACCGGCAACGTCGACCTGATCACGCTGGGCATGAACCTGTTCTCGCAGGGCATCGACCCGCAGATCGACTTCTCGCAGATCGACGAGATCCGTCGCACCAGCGAGTACTGCAACCAGATGGAAGTCCACCCGCGCCACCCCTACGCGGGCGACCTCGTGTACACCGCCTTCTCCGGCTCCCACCAGGACGCCATCAAGAAGGGCTTCGACGCGATGGAGGCCGACGCGGCCGCCAAGGGCGTCACCGTCGACGACATCGAGTGGGCCGTGCCGTACCTGCCGATCGACCCGAAGGACGTCGGCCGCTCCTACGAGGCGGTCATCCGGGTCAACTCGCAGTCCGGCAAGGGCGGCATCGCGTACGTCCTGAAGAACGACCACAAGCTGGACCTGCCGCGCCGCATGCAGATCGAGTTCTCGCGGATCATCCAGGCCAAGACCGACTCCGAGGGCGGCGAGGTCACCCCGACCGCGATCTGGAACGTCTTCCAGGACGAGTACCTGCCCAACCCCGAGAACCCGTGGGGCCGCATCCAGCTGCGCTCCGGTTCGACCGCCACCGACAAGGACGGCACCGACACGCTGACCGTCGAGGCGGTCGTGGACGGCGTCGAGGCCGTGCTGAACGGCACCGGCAACGGCCCGATCTCCGCTTTCTTCGACGCGCTGGCCGCTATCGGCATCGACGCCCGCCTGCTGGACTACACCGAGCACACGATGAGCGAGGGCGCCTCCGCCGTCGCCGCCTCGTACATCGAGTGCGCGATCGACGGCCGCGTCCTGTGGGGCATCGGCATCGACGCGAACACCACCCGCGCCTCCCTGAAGGCGGTCATCTCCGCCGTCAACCGCGCGGGCCGCTGACCGACCCGCTCGTCCGTGGACCCCGCTCCTCCTTCCGGAGGGGCGGGGTTCCGCCGTTCCCGGGGCGAGCGGCCCCGTCAGCGGGCCGGGTCGCCGCCGTCCACCGGCAAACTTCTCGTTCACGCGGCCGGGCGCCGGGAAGCCGGGGGGCCGCCGTGGGGGACGGGCGCGCAGGTGGGGCCGGGTGCGGGGCCGGATGCGGGCAGGGGCGCAGATCGGCCAAGTACGGGGGCCGGACGATGTTGTCTTGTCACACGGCTGACGCATCCTCACCGATGTGGCTAACATCACGCCAACCCGGCGATGTTGCCGGAAGGTTACGGAGGTGCGACGTGCTGCCAGTTCGGGGTGGGGACGGCCGGAAGCTGACGGTCTGGGGTATCCGCACCACCTGGAGCACCGTGGGTGACGGGGAGTTCTTCTGCCCCGACTGCGGTGGCGACCGCAATTACCGCCGGCGCACGGGGCGCCGCCGGTTCACCGTCCTGGGCGTGCCGCTGCTGCCCCGCGGGCAGGCGGGTCCCGTCGTCGAGTGCCAGGGCTGCCGCGAGCGCTTCGGCACCGAGGTCCTGGACCACCTCACCACCACCCGCTTCACCGCGCTGCTGCGCGACGCCGTGCACACCGTGACCCTGGCCGTGCTGGCCGCCGGGGGGACGGCCTCGCGCAGCGCGCTGGAGGCCGCCGTGGGCGCCGTACGGTCCGCCGGGTTCCAGGACTGCTCCGAGGAGCAGCTGGAGTCCCTGGTCGAGGGACTGGCCGCCGAGGAGGGCAGGCTCGGGCTCTACGACGGCCCCGACTGCTACGGCGCCGCGCTCTCGATCGAACTGCACGAGGCCCTGGAGCCGCTGGCCCCGCACCTGGCCGGCCCGGGCCGCGAATCGCTCCTGCTGCAGGGTGCGCGCGTGGCGCTGGCCGACGGCCCGTACATCCCCGCGGAGCGCGAGGTGCTGGCGACCGTGGGCGCGGCGCTGCGGATCGACGCCGACGAGGTCGCCCGGCTGCTGTCGGCGGTCCGGGCGCCGTAGGGTCCCGCCACGGGCCTCGGGCGGCCCGTACGCCCCTCAGCCGGCGCCCCGCGCCACGGGGGCGGGGCGTGCCGGTACCGGGGCCGGTGTCGGCGGCGTAGACATCGGCGTAGGCATCGGTGTCGGTGTCGGTGTGCCCGATGGTGCCGGAGCTGCGCGCGATGACGAGCGTGCGGTTCCCCCTGGTCGGGGCCGCACGCACCGCCGGACCGAGCCGGTGCTCGACGCGGCGACGGCGGCGCGGGCCATCGTTTCGGCCGCGCTGACGGTTTCGGACGCGGCCGCGTCTCACGGTGTGGTCGAAAACGGCACATTCAGAGGTAACGATCGGGCCTCGCGGGCCCGATTCGGAGATCCTTCCGCGTGCCGTGAACCGCGGAGGCTCGCCATCCGTACGGGGTGTTTCCACCAGGTGGACGGGCGGAGCCGGGGCTTCATCTTTGCGTGGCCGAACGGCCCTCGGTGCGCTAACCCCCACGTCACGGCGCACGGCCTTCGCGTTCGCGCAGGAGGAAGCGGCCGTTCGCCGAAGCGTTGGCCATAGTCGACACCGGGGGTCTCCACCACTGGAGAAACCTCCAGATCCTGCACCCCGCCGGGTCAACATTTTGTAGAAGTTGACGATATCTGTGAGCGGCCCCACAGGCGTTCAATTCCGGTCACACGAGGAGACGCCGCCGGTAACACCGCGGAGCTTCGATTCACGTGGACGTACTGATCACCCTGCCGGATCAACGGGTTAACGACCCACTTCGGCCAGGGACAACCAGCTCCCTCCAGCTTCTTCTCAGTTACCTACCTCATTGAAGGGCAAGGCAGAGATGGCACGTGTCGCCGCACCGCTTTCCGCCACCGGAAAGCAGAGCACGCACCCGGTCGACGAGGTGCTCCCCCTCCCCAAGCTCGCGCTGTACGGCTTCCAGCACGTACTCGCGTTCTACGCCGGTGCGGTGATCGTTCCGATCATCGTCGGTGGCGCCCTCGGGCTCACCACCGAGCAGCTGGTCTACCTGATCAATGCCGACCTCTTCACCTGCGGTATCGCCTCGATCATCCAGGCGTGGGGCATCGGCAGGGTCGGCGCGCGGCTGCCCCTGATCCAGGGCGTCACCTTCACCGCGGTGTCCCCGATGATCGCCATCGGTCTCGGCGCGGGCGGCGGGACGGCGGGCCTCCTCGTCATCTACGGCGCGGTCATCACGGCCGGCATCGCCACCTTCGCCTTCGCCTGGCTGCCTCCCAAGGCCTTCCGCACGATCATGCGGCTCTTCCCGCCGGTCGTCACCGGCACGGTGATCACCGTCCTCGGCATCGTGCTGATCCCGGTCGGCCTCAACGACGCCGCGGGCGGCCTGGGCAGCCCCGACTTCGGTGACCCGAAGAACTTCGCCTACGCCGGCGGCACGATGCTCTTCATCCTCATCCTGATGAAGCTCGGCAAGCCCTTCCTCAACAGCATCTCCATCCTCCTCGGCCTCGTCGGCGGCACCGCCGTCGCCTTCCTGCTCGGCGACGCCAAGTTCGGCAACGTCAGCAACTCGGACTGGATCGGCATCACCACGCCGTTCTACTACGGCGCGCCGAAGTTCGAGTGGTTCCCGATCGTGCTGATGCTCATCGTCATGCTGATCACCATGGTCGAGACCACCGGTGACACCTACGCCGTCGGTGACATCGTCGGCAAGGAGATCGACAGCGAGACCGTGGCCCGCGCCCTGCGTGCCGACGGCGCCGCGACCGCCCTCGGCGGTGTCCTGAACTCCTTCCCCTACGTGGCCTTCGCCGAGAACGTCGGCTTGGTCCGCATGACGAAGGTCAAGAGCCGCTTCGTCGTGGTCGCCGCGGGTGTCTTCATGATCGTGCTCGGCATGATCCCCAAGGCCGCCGCGATCGTCGCCGCCGTTCCGCACGGAGTGCTCGGCGGCGCCGCGACCGTGATGTTCGCGATGGTCGCCCTGGCGGGCATCCAGACCCTCGCCAAGGTCGACCTCAAGGAGGAGAAGAACGCCCTCGTCGTGGGTGTCTCCCTGGCCTTCGCGCTGCTCCCCGCCACCGTCCCGGTCCTCTTCAAGGACCACATGAACGCGGACCTCTCCTCGCTCCTCAACAGCGGTGTGACGCTCGGTGCCACGGCCGCGATCGTCCTGAACCTGATCTTCAACGGTCTGGGCAAGGACGGTGCGCACGACGCCTCGGTCGCTGACGCCCCGCTCGCCGACTCCCTGCTGGCCGACGCCCCTGCGGACGCCTCCCCGGCGGCGGACGACGAGCCCGCGGCAGCCATCCCGGCCCAGTCGGGCGAGGGCGAACCCGCCCCGGCACCGACCGCCTGATCCTCCCAAGGGGTGTCCCCCGCCGGGCCTCGTGCCCGGCGGGGGTCGCTGCCGTCCGGGAGGCCGCTGCCGTCCGGGGCGGCCGTCCTGTCGGTGGCGTACGGGACAATGGGCCCATGAGCCTGTTCCGCGACGACGGCATCGTGCTGCGCACCCAGAAGCTGGGTGAGGCGGACCGCATCATCACGCTCCTGACCCGGGGCCACGGCCGGGTCCGGGCCGTCGCCCGCGGCGTCCGGCGCACCAAGTCCAAGTTCGGCGCCGGTCTGGAACCCTTCTCCCACGCCGACGTGCAGTTCTTCTCGCGCACCGGCGAACTGATCGGCCGCGGCCTGCCGCTCTGCACGCAGACCCAGATCATCGCCCCGTACGGCAACGGCATCGCCACCGACTACGCCCGCTACACCGCCGGCACCGCGATGCTGGAGACCGCCGAGCGGTTCACCGACCACGAGGGCGAGCCCGCCGTCCAGCAGTACCTGCTGCTCGTCGGCGCCCTGCGCACCCTCTCGCGCGGCGAACACGCCCCCAACCTGATCCTCGACGCCTTCCTGCTGCGTTCCCTCGCCGTCAACGGCTACGCGCCCAGCTTCGACGACTGCGCGAAGTGCGGGATCCACGGCCCCAACCGGCACTTCTCCGTCGCCGCGGGCGGAGTCATATGCGGCGACTGCCGCGTCCCCGGCAGCGTCGTACCCTCGTCGGAGGCCATCGCCCTGCTCAGCGCCCTGCTGACGGGCGACTGGGGACATGCCGACGCGTGCGAGGCGCGTCACGTGCGGGAGGGCAGCGGGCTGGTCTCGGCCTACTTGCACTGGCATCTGGAGCGCGGGCTACGCTCGCTTCGGTACGTCGAGAAATAGGAGCTGGGCACATGGCACGACGCGGGATTCTGGGACGCTCTCGCCGCGAGTACAAGGTTCCCGAGCCGCATCCCTCGGGTGAGCGCCCGCCGAAGATCCCCGGCGAGCTCGTCCCGAACCACGTCGCGATCGTCATGGACGGCAACGGCCGCTGGGCCAAGGAGCGCGGACTGCCGCGCACCGAGGGCCACAAGGTGGGCGAGGGCGTCGTGCTCGACGTGCTCAAGGGCTGCCTGGAGATGGGCGTCAAGAACCTCTCCCTGTACGCCTTCTCGACGGAGAACTGGAAGCGCTCGCCCGACGAGGTGCGCTTCCTCATGAACTTCAACCGCGACGTCATCCGGCGCCGCCGCGACGAGATGAACGAGCTGGGCATCCGCATCCGCTGGGTCGGCCGCATGCCGAAGATGTGGAAGTCGGTCGTCCAGGAGCTCCAGGTCGCGCAGGAACAGACCGTCGACAACGACGCGATGACCCTCTACTTCTGCGTCAACTACGGCGGCCGCGCCGAGATCGCGGACGCGGCGCAGGCCATCGCCCGCGATGTCGCGGCGGGGAAGCTGGACCCGTCGAAGGTCAACGAGAAGACCTTCGCGAAGTACATCTACTACCCGGACATGCCGGACGTGGACCTCTTCCTGCGCCCGAGCGGCGAACAGCGCACCTCCAACTACCTGCTCTGGCAGAGCGCGTACGCCGAGATGGTCTTCCAGGACACCCTGTGGCCCGACTTCGACCGCCGGGACCTCTGGGCGGCCTGCTACGAGTACGCCCAGCGCGACCGCCGCTTCGGCGGCGCCGTCCCGAACCAGGCCGAGGGCAGCGCCGACCGCCCCTGACCGTAGGCTCCGCTGTCATGGATACGAACATGCATGCGGAGCAGGTGGCGGCGCCAGGCGGCCGGGCGGTCGAACTGGTGTATCTGACGACCAGGCCGGAGCTCGCCGAGGCGCTCCGGGCCCGGTCCGCCTCGACGGCCGCGGGGCGGCGCCTGCGCTGGATGTACCCCGTGCTCGGGACGCTGCTGGTCCTGTTCGGGGCGCTGACCGTGGTATTGGACGGGACCGTTGGTGCCCGGGCTGTTGGCGTGGCCGTCGCCGGGGCGGTGCTGTGGGCGCTCTCGCCGCTCGTTCCCCGTCTGACGCCCTGGCTGCTGGCGCGGTCGTTCGCCGGCTACGTGGAGAAGGCGGGGGAGGCTCGGGTCCTCGTCGACGACTCCGGAGTCCGGGTGACGACGGCCGACAGCGAGGCGCGCGTCGGGTGGAGCGCGCAGCCCACGTACCTGGAGACACCGGGCTCGTTCGTCATGCTCAGCGACGACAAGTCGGCGGTGGCCCTCACGGTCCTGCCCAAGCGGGGCATCCTGCCCCCGGCGGACACCGACGCCCTGCGGGCGATCCTGGACCGGAACCTGCGCAGGCTCTAGGCGGGCTTGGCGGCGCAGTCCGCGCAGGTGCCGAAGATCTCCACGGTGTGGGCGACGTTCACGAAGCCGTGCTCCGCCGCGATGGTCTCTGCCCACTTCTCCACCGCCGGGCCCTCCACCTCGACGGCCTTGCCGCACTTGCGGCAGACCAGGTGGTGGTGGTGGTCCCCGGTGGAGCAGCGCCGGTAGACGGACTCGCCGTCGCTGGTGCGCAGCACGTCGACCTCGCCGGCGTCCGCGAGGGACTGCAGGGTGCGGTAGACCGTGGTCAGGCCCACGGAATCACCGCGGTGCTTGAGCATGTCGTGGAGTTCCTGGGCACTGCGGAACTCGTCCACCTGGTCCAGCGCCGCCGCGACGGCGGCCCGCTGTCGGGTGGATCGTCCTCGTACTGGCGCGGTATTCATCTCGCCAGGCGCAGTCGCCACCGGTTCCTCCTCGTTTCGGTCTCGGCCCATTGTGCCAGGCGGCCGACTGCCCGAACCCGTCACACCTTTACGTCGTCCCGCGTACAGACTTCCTCGGCGGCGCGGGCGGCCCTGGCCCGGCGCCGGGCCAGGGGGGTGGACACGGCCGTCATCACCATGAAGACGGCGATGGCGAGCAGCACGATCGTGCCGCCGGACGGTGCGTCGATGTAGTAGGTGGCGGCCGTGCCGGACAGGGAGACCAGCACGCCGATGACCATGGCCACCGTCAGGGTGGCGGTGAACCCGCGGGTGACGCGCTGGGCGGCCGCGACCGGGATCACCATCATGGCGCTGACCAGCAGCAGGCCGACGATGCGCATCGCGACGGTGACGGTGACGGCCGCGGTGACGGCCATCAGCAGGTTCAGGAAGCGCACCGGCAGGCCGGTGACCCGGGCGAACTCCTCGTCCTGGCAGACCGCGAAGAGCTGGCGGCGCAGGCCCAGGGTGACGGCGACGACGAACAGGGCGAGGATCACGACCGCGGTGATGTCCTCGGCCGAGACCGTGGTGATGGAGCCGAACAGGTAGCTGGTCAGATTGGCCGTCGAGCCGCCCGGAGCCAGGTTGATGATCATGACGCCACCGGCCAGGCCGCCGTAGAAGAGCATGGCCAACGCGATGTCCCCGCTGGTCTTGCCGCGGGAGCGGATCAGCTCCATGCCGACCGCGCCGATGACCGCGACGAGGGTGGCCATCCACACCGGGCTCGTGTTGAGCAAGAAGCCGAGGGCGACACCGGTCATGGCCACGTGCCCGATGCCGTCGCCCATGACGGCCTGGCGGCGCTGCACGAGGTACGTGCCGATCGCGGGGGCCGTGATGCCGACCAGGGCGGCGGCGATGAGGGCCCGCTGCATGAAGGCGTAGTCGAGGAGGTCCATCAGCTCAGCAGTCCCGTCCGGAGGGGCTCGGCGTCGTGCGCGGAGTGCGGGTGTACGTGGTCGTGGCCGGGCAGCGCGTGCTGGCCCAGGGCCTCCGGGGGCGGGCCGTCGTGCGTGACGCAGCCGTCGCGCAGGACGACGGCGCGGTCGATGAGAGGCTCCAGCGGGCCCAGCTCGTGCAGGACCAGCAGCACGGTGGTGCCGGCGGCGACCTGGGTGCGCAGGGCGTTCGCGAGGACCTCCTGGTTGGCCAGGTCCACGCCGGCCATCGGCTCGTCCATGATCAGCAGTTCCGGCTCGCCGGCGAGCGCGCGGGCGATGAGCACCCGCTGGTGCTGGCCGCCGGAGAGGGCGTTCACGGAGGCGTCGGCGTGGGAGCCCATGTCGACCAGGTCCAGCGCGCGCTCCACGGCGGCCTTGTCGGCCTTGCGCAGGAACCCGAAGCGGGTCCGGGCGAGCCGGCCGGCGGAGACGACCTCGCGGACGGTGGCGGGCACGCCGCTGGCGGCGGTGGTGCGCTGCGGGACGTACCCGATGCGCGACCAGTCGCGGAAGCGCTTGAAGTCGGTGCCGAAGAGGGAGAGGGCGCCGTCGCTCAGCGGGACCTGACCGACCACGGCGCGGACGGCCGTGGACTTGCCGGAACCGTTGGCGCCGAGCAGGGCGACGACCTCACCGCTGCGCACGGTGAGGTCGATGCCGCGCAGCACGGGGCGCGAGCCGAGCGAGGCCGTGGCCCCGCGCAGGGATATGACGGGCTGGTCCAGGGCCTGTGTGGGCGTGGACTCCATGGCTCGCGCCTCCGATGCCGCTACTGCTGTCGCCATTACTTGGTGCCGAGTGCCTTCTGGAGGTTCTTCAGGTTGGCCCGCATGACCTCGAAGTAGTCAGCGCCCTGGGACTTGTCCGTGATTCCCTCCAGGGGATCCAGGACGTCGGTCTTCAGGCCGGTGTCCGTCGCGAGGGTCTTGGCCGTCTTGTCGCTGGCCAGGGTCTCGAAGAACACCGTCGACACATTGTCCTGCTTCGCGAGGGTCTGCAGGTCCTTCATCCGGGCCGGGCTGGGCTCGGACTCGGGGTCGACGCCGGAGATGCCCTCCTGGTCGAGGCCGTAGCGCTCGGCGAGGTAGCCGAAGGCGGAGTGGGTGGTGATGAAGGTCTTGGAGGCCGTGTTCTTCAGGCCGTCCTTGAACTCGGTGTCGAGCGCGCCCAGTTTGGCGACGAGGTCGGCGGTGTTCTTCTTGTAGTCCGCCGCGTGGTCGGGGTCGGACTTCTCCAGGGCCGCGCCGACGCCCTTGGCGATCTCCGCGTACTTGACCGGGTCGAGCCAGACGTGCGGGTCCTCGCCGGCTTCCCCGTGGCTGTGGTCGTGGCCGTCGCCCTCGGCGGCGTGGTCGTGGCCGGAGGTGCCGTGCACCTCCAGCTTGGTGAGGGTGGCGGCGTCGACGACGTTCTTCACGCCGGACTGGGCGACGGCCTTGTCGACGGCGGGCTGCAGCGTCTTGAGGTAGAGGACGACATCGGCCTCGCCGAGCTGCGCGGTCTGCTTCGGGGTGATCTCCAGGTCGTGCGGCTCGACCCCGGGCTTGGTGAGGGTGTCGACCTTCACGTGGTCCTTGCCGATCTGCTCGGCGAGGAACTGCATCGGATAGAACGACGCCATCACGTCGAGCTTGCCGTCCTTGCCCTCGGCGGCTCCCGCGGCGCCCGAGCAGGCGGTCAGGGCGGTGGCGGCGAGGGCAACGGCTCCGGCGAGGGCGGCGGTGGGTATGAGGCGTCGTCGTACGTTCATGACATCCATTTTCATCAAAGATGGAAACGATTGTCAAAAACCCTGGTGGGAGGGGTGCGCGGGACCGGAGGAGGGGGGTCCCGATTTGAAAGGGGGGGTGCGGGCGCCGGTAACCTTGAGGCTTCGCCGTTCGTCCTCGTAAATGAAGAGAGCACCGTGGCCGCCGACAAGATCGAAACCATCGTCAGCCTGAGCAAGCGCCGTGGCTTCGTTTTCCCGTGCAGTGACATCTACGGCGGCTCCAAGGCCGCCTGGGATTACGGTCCGCTCGGTGTCGAGCTCAAGGAAAACATCAAGCGCCAGTGGTGGAAGGCCATGGTCACCGGGCGTGAGGACATCGTCGGCCTCGACTCCTCCGTGATCCTGGCGCCCGAGGTCTGGGTGGCCTCCGGTCACGTCGGCACCTTCTCGGACCCGCTGACCGAGTGCACCTCCTGTCACAAGCGCCACCGCGCCGACCACCTGGAAGAGGCGTACGAGGCCAAGCACGGCCGCGTGCCCGCCAACGGTCTCGCCGACATCAACTGCCCCAACTGCGGCACGAAGGGCCAGTTCACCGAGCCCAAGCAGTTCTCCGGCATGCTGGAGACCCACCTCGGCCCGACCCAGGACACCGGCTCCAAGGCGTACCTGCGCCCCGAGACCGCCCAGGGCATCTTCACCAACTTCGCCCACGTGATGACCTCCTCGCGCAAGAAGCCCCCCTTCGGCATCGCGCAGATGGGCAAGTCCTTCCGCAACGAGATCACCCCCGGCAACTTCATCTTCCGCACCCGCGAGTTCGAGCAGATGGAGATGGAGTTCTTCGTCAAGCCGGGCGAGGACGAGCAGTGGCAGGAGTACTGGATGCAGGAGCGGTGGAACTGGTACCGCGACCTCGGCATCCGCGAGGAGAACATCCGCTGGTACGACCACCCGAAGGACAAGCTGTCCCACTACTCGAAGCGCACCGCCGACATCGAGTACCGCTTCAACTTCGGTGGCAATGAGTTCTCCGAGCTCGAAGGCGTCGCCAACCGCACCGACTTCGACCTCAAGGCGCACTCCGCCGCCTCCGGCTCGGAGCTCGTGTACTTCGACCAGGAGACCAAGGAGAAGTACACCCCGTACGTCATCGAGCCGGCCGCCGGTGTCAACCGCGCGATGCTCGCCTTCATGCTCGACGCGTTCAACGAGGACGAGGCTCCGAACGCCAAGGGCGTCATGGAGAAGCGCACCGTGATGCGCTTCGACCCGCGCCTGGCTCCGGTCAAGGTCGCCGTCCTGCCGCTGTCCCGCAACGCGCAGCTGTCGCCGAAGGCGAAGGGCCTCGCCGCCGACCTGCGCAAGCACTGGAACATCGAGTTCGACGACGCGGGCGCCATCGGCCGCCGCTACCGTCGCCAGGACGAGATCGGCACGCCGTTCTGCGTCACCGTCGACTTCGACACCCTCGACGACAACGCGGTGACCGTGCGCGAGCGCGACACCATGAAGCAGGAGCGCGTCTCCCTGGACCAGATCCAGAGCTACCTCGGCAGCCGCCTGCTCGGCTGCTAGGTTCCGCCGCGGATGCGGCAGTGGCCCGGTGCGCATCGCGCACCGGGCCACTGCCGTCTTCCGGGCCGGTTACGCCGGGGCCGGGCTGCCGGCCTCCGCGGCTGCTGCTGCCTCCGCCGCTGCCGCGGCCCTGGCCTGGCCCTCGGCCTGGGTGCGCTTCGAGAACCGGATGGTCCAGACGATCAGCGAAACCAGGAAGCCGTAGATCAGGAGGGGGCTGACCCAGACCATCGTGTCGACGCTCAGCGTGTACGCCAGCACCAGCCGCAGCGCGGCCTCGATGAGGTAGGCGACGCCCCAGACGATGGTCATCCGCCGCATCGCCTTGCGGAAGTCCGGGTACTGCCAGAGCCCGTTGAAGTACGCCACGCCCTCCGTGGTCCCGTCGGTCCCGAACTTTCGGCCGAAGTAGAACATCAGCGGCCGGGGAGCGAACAGGGTGGCGACGCAGAGCACGCCGAACAGCCCCGTCACCCCCGAGTCCTTGATGAGCAGGGCACGCGCCGAGTGCGTGCCGATCAGCGTGACGAGAGCGGTGATCACCAGGAAGAACAGGGTGACCACGGCGAACTCGTCGATCTTGCGGCGCCAGGCGAGGTGGACGATGGAGTCGACCACCGGCCAGACGCCGCTGACCAGGAGCGCGGCGAAATCGCTCCAGCCCCGGTCGGTCAGCGTGTTGTACGTGAGGATGGGCGCGACCACGTTGAAGGCGATGGTCAGGACCCAGCCGATCGCGGCGGCCGATCCGGACCTGGCCGGCGGCCCGGACCGCGCTGCCGGTTCTTGCTGAGCGGACAAAGTGTTCCCCCTGGAACGGACCTGATGATGTGCGGTAAGGGGAACGTAGGAATACGGAAAGCCGCGCGGCAAGGGCCCGCCGCTCCAAATGCTGATCAAGCTGTCCGGACTGACCGATTCCGGGCTGGCCGGTTCCGGACGTCAGGCGCGCAGGCCCCGGACGACCAGGGCGGTGACCGCCTCGAACTCGGCGGTGATGGTCGGCTCCAGCCAGTCCGCCGCGTACTGCGGATCGTGGAAGCGGCCGGTGGCATCGAACACCGCGCGCGCGGCGGCCGGTACGTCGGGCGCGCTGAGCGATCCCGCCGCGACCCCCTCGCCGATGATCCGGGAGAGCTGCCCGATCAGCTCGGTGATGTGGTGCTCCACCACGCCGCTGCTCTCGCCGAGCAGCACGATGTACGTCGCGAACAGCTCCGGGTCGTCACCGGCCTTGTGGCGCTTGGCCTCGAACAGCGCCCCCAGCCATGACTCCAGCTTGGAGGGGCCCGGCTCGGCCGGCGCCGAGACGATCTCCTCCAGCATGACCACGCTCTTGGTGAGCCAGCGCTCCGTGACGGCCTCGCGCAGCGCGGCCTTCGAGGGGAAGTGCCGGTACACGCTGCCGTGGCTGACACCCAGGGCGCGCGCCACGTCCACCACGGTCGCCTTGGTCGGACCGAAGCGGCGCAGCACCTCCTCGGTGGTTTCGAGGATGCGCTCGGGGGTGAGGGGCTCGGCTGCTGCGGGTGGCATGAGTACGACCGTACAGCCGGATCAGTGCTCGCTGTCCAGGTGGGCCATCTGGGCCGCGGGGTATCGATCGCCCGCTGCCGCACCGGCCGGAACCGCGTCCTCGATGGCGGCCAGGTCGGCGGCGGTCAGGGTGACCTGAAGGGCGCCCAGGGCCTCGCCGAGCCGCTCCCGGCTGCGGGCGCCGACCAGCGGCACGATGTCCTCGCCCCGTGAGAGCACCCAGGCGATGGCCGTCTGGGCGACGCTCACGCCCTTCTCGTCGGCGACCTTGCGCAGGGCGTCGACCAGGTCGAGGTTCTGGTCGAGGTTGTCGCCCTGGAAGCGCGGGCTCATCCCGCGGAAATCGCCCGGAGCCAGTGACCGGTCGCGGGTGAAGTGGCCGCTGATCAGGCCGCGGGACAGCACGCCGTACGCCGTGACGCCAATGCCGAGCTCGCGGGCGGTCGGCAGGATCTCCTCCTCGATCCCGCGCGAGATCAGGGAGTACTCGATCTGGAGGTCGGCGATCGGTGCCACGGCCGCGGCCCGGCGCAGGGTGTCCGCGCCGACCTCGGAGAGCCCGATGTGCCGGACGTGCCCGGCCGTGACGGCCTCCGCGATGGCGCCGACGGTCTCCTCGATCGGCACGTCGGGGTCCACGCGGGCGATGCGGTAGACGTCGATGTGGTCCCGGCCGAGCCGCTGGAGCGAGTAGGCCAGGAAGTTCTTGACGGCCTCCGGCCGCCCGTCGTACCCGGTGAAGCCACCCTCGACCGTGCGCAGGGCGCCGAACTTCACGCTGGTCAGCGCCTTCTCGCGGGCCGCGGCGGGGGCGGTGCGCAGGGCTTCGTTGATGAGGAGCTCGTTGTGCCCCATGCCGTAGAAGTCGCCCGTGTCGAGCAGGGTGACCCCGGCGTCCAGGGCGGCGTGGATGGTGGCGAGGGACTCCGCCCGGTCGGCCTCGCCGTACAGGGCGGACATCCCCATGCAGCCCAGGCCCAAGGGGAAGACGCTGGGTCCGGTCCTGCCGAGGGTGCGGGTGCCGGTCGGTGAGGTGCCGTCTGAGGTGCCGTGGGAGGTGCTCTGGTTCGTCGTCATGGAACGAGAATGGCATGACGGCTGACAGATTTCAATATCTGTCACTCGTTCGTGCGAGAAAGCCCCGCCCGCAAGGCGGACGGGGCTGTGGGTCGGGGGCCGGGGAGCGTCAGGACTTGGGGTGGGCCAGGCGGCTCAGCAGGGTGACGGCGTCCCCGCGCGGGACCGGCCGGAAGAACTCCTCGTCCACTCCCTCGACGGCGGCGATCGCCCGCGGGGCCAGCTCGGCCCCGGCCGCGGTGACGCGCAGCCGCTTGGCGCGGGTGTCCGCCGGATCGACCTCGCGGGCGAGCAGCCCCTTCTGTTCCAGGGTGCGCACCACCTGCGAGGTCATCTTCACGTCGGTGCCCGCCTGGCGCGCGAGCGCCTGCTGGTTGGGGTGCTCGCCCTGTTCGTTGAGCCACCAGGCGCAGGCGAGGAGGACGAACTGCACGTGGGTCAGGTCCAGGGGCCCCAGCGCCGCGGCGATGCCCCGCTGCCAGCGCAAGGTGGCGTGCCAGAGCAGGAAGCCGGGGCTCTCGCCCGGGGTCAGGGCCATCAGCCCCGGGCCGCCCGGACCAGTGCCGCCAGGGTGTCGGGCCAGTCGGCCGTGATGCCCGGGCCGATCTGCGGGCCCGCCTCGGCCGCGCCCTCGCCGCTGATCTCCATCCGGTACACCACCCGGCTGAGCGCCGGCTCGAGCCGGTCGATCCGGTGGGTGGTCCGCAGGACCAGGCCGCCGAAGCGCGCCTCGTCGACGAACATCTCACCCTCGGCGGCCTCGGCGACGAGCAGTTCCACCGGGTCCTGGCCGGCCGGGGTCATGGTGATCTCCGCGCCCGCCGCGAAGGTGCCGCGGAGCTCGATCTTCTCGATGTCGGCGTTCCAGGCGCCCCAGTTCTCGACGTCGGCCCACAGGGCCCAGATCGCCTCGGGTGCGGCGCTGGTCTCGATGCCGTGCTCGTACTCCCACATGGGGGCCTCCTGGTAGATGTTCTTCGCGCAGACTATCTGCGCGCAGACTAACTGTCCAGGAGGCCGGTGCGCGGATCGCGGCCGGGTCGCGCCCGGGGTCTCGGCGGGTGCGGCGCGGGTGCGGCGCAGGGGGGTCAGGCCGCCGCGCGCAGGATCACGGCGGCCGCCGCGATCAGCAGGAGGACGGCCGCGGGGGCGAGGGCGTAGTCCTTCGCGCGCAGGTGGAAGACGACCGCGCCGATGAAGTAGAGGGTCACGCCGACGGCGGCGGCGATGCCCAGCGGGGTCAGCCACAGGCCCGCGACCAGGCCTATCGCCCCGGCCGCCTTGAGGGTGGCCAGTCGGGGGAGCCAGGAGTCCGGCACTCCGACCTTCACCATGTTCTCCGTGATCGCGGGGTTGCGCTGGAGGGTGAAGGTCGCGGACGCGGCGAGCGTGAGGGCGAGCAGGCCGGCGACGACGGCATAGGCGATGAACATGATGGGCTCCAACGATCGGCGATGTAGAACCATTGAATACCATCAACGATTGTCCCGGCGCAATCATTTCCCGGTTGTTACGATGTGGACATGACGGCGCTTCAGGACCCCACGCACCCGCCGCAGCGGCTGGGCATGCTGCTGGCCTGGCACGGATCGATCACCCAGACCCGCATGAAGCAGGCGCTCAGCGCCGCCGGACTCACCCCGCGCCACGCGATGGCCCTCACGCACCTGGACGGCGGGCCCATCGGCCAGCGCGCGCTGGCCGAGCGACTGGAGGTGGACCCCAGCGTGCTCGTCGGGATCCTCAACGACCTGGAGGGCGACGGGCTCGTCGAGCGCCGCCGGGACCCGGCCGACCGCCGCCGCCACAACGTCGCCATCACCGACGCCGGCACCGAGGCCCTCGCGAAGACGAACGCGGCGCTCGACGCGGTGGAACTCGGCCTGTTCGCCCGCCTCTCGGACCGGGACCAGGAGGCGCTGCGCGGCCTGCTGGACCGGATCGACTCGAACAGCGAGGACTTCGCCTGCGGGGAGTGAGGCCGCCGGGCGTTCAGGCGGGCGCGCGAGCAGCCGCCCGGCCCCGGCTCAGTGCCGCGGCGAGGCGCCCGTGCGCGCGGGGCCGGCCTGCGGCTCCAGCGCGCGGGCCGTGCGCAGGGCCGTCTCCCGGGCCCAGCTGCCGCTGGTGGCGAAGCCCACGCACAGGACGAGCAGTCCGCACACCGTGATGATCCACCAGGCCGGCCGGGCCGCGGACACGAAGTCGGCGGCGGAGCCGGACCCGCCGGCCATCCCGGCGGCCAGGACGGCGCCCACGATCGCCACGCCCAGCGCCCCGCCGGTCTGCCGGCTGGTGGAGGCCACCGCCGCGGCCACGCCGGCCTGGGCGCGCGGCATCCCGGAGACCGCGGTGTTGGTGATCGGCGCGTTCACCAGGCCGAACCCGATGCCGAAGAGCACGTACCCGCAGAACAGCGTCGGCGTCGAGCTCTCGGCCGAGAAGGCGGCGAACAGCAGCCCGCTCGCCCCCATCGTCACGCCCGCGACCAGCAGCGGCAGCCGCGGTCCCCGGGCGGCGACGAGCCGTCCCGACACGGGGGCGCAGAGGAAGGCGAAGGCCGCCATCGGCAGCATGTACAGGCCGGCGTCCAGGGCGTCCAGGCCCCGTACGTCCTGGAGGTAGAGGGTGTTCAGGAACAGGAACCCGGACAGCGCGGCGAAGGCGCTGACCGCGATGACGGTGGCCCCGCTGAAGGGGGCGCTACGGAAGAAGCGCGGGTCGATCAGGGGCTCCGCCCGCCGTGACTCGTAGGCCAGCAGCCCGACCAGGGACAGGACGGCGACGAGCGCGCAGCCCAGGATCAGCGGGGAGCGCAGTCCGGCGGAGGGGGCCTCGATGATCCCGAACGTCACCGAGCCGAGCAGCCCCGCGACCAGCAGCTGCCCGACCGGGTCCGGGCGGCGCGGGTGGTCGGCCCGGGACTCCGGGATGTAGCGCAGGGTCAGGACGAGGGCGAGGATGCCGACGGGCAGGTTGATCCAGAAGATGGACCGCCAGCCGACCGAGTCCACGAGCAGGCCGCCGATCAGCGGGCCCGCGGCCATGGACAGGCCGACGACCGCGCCCCAGACGCCGATGGCGCGGGCGCGCTCCTTCGGGTCGGTGAACGTGTTGGTGATGATCGACATGGCGACCGGGTTGAGCATCGAGCCGCCGACGGCCTGGATCATCCGGAAGGCGATCAGCCAGCCCAGGCTGGGCGCGAGCGAGCAGAGCACCGAGCCGGCGGTGAAGAGCACGACGCCGGCCGTGAAGACCTTGCGGCGGCCGATCCGGTCCGCGGTGGAGCCGGCCAGCATCAGGAGCGAGGCCAGGACCAGCGTGTACGCGTCGATCGTCCACTGCATGCCGGCCACGGAGGCGTGCAGATCGCGGCGCATGGAGGGGAGGGCGACGTTCAGGACGGTGTTGTCCAGGCTGACGATGAGCAGGCTCATGCAGCAGATCGTCAGGATCAGCAGGCGTCGCCGCTGGGTCAGCTCGTCCATGGGGCCGATAGTACGCCTAACTAACGACATGCGATCAACGGCGCGGCTGAGCCACAATGGGGGGATGACCACGCTCCCCCCGCCTCTCGCGATCGGCCCGCACACCGTGCAGCCCCCGGTGGTGCTCGCGCCCATGGCCGGCATCACCAATGCCCCGTTCCGTACGCTGTGCCGCGAGTTCTCGGGCGGCAAGGGGCTGTTCGTGAGCGAGATGATCACGACCCGGGCCCTGGTCGAGCGCAACGAGAAGACCATGCAGCTGATCCACTTCGACGAGACCGAGAAGCCCCGCTCGATCCAGCTGTACGGAGTCGACCCCGCGACGGTCGGCAAGGCGGTCCGCATGATCGTCGAAGAGGACCGCGCCGACCACATCGACCTCAACTTCGGCTGCCCGGTGCCCAAGGTCACCCGCAAGGGTGGCGGCTCGGCCCTTCCGTACAAGCGGAACCTGCTGCGCGCGATCCTGCGCGAGGCCGTCGCGGGCGCCGGCGACCTGCCGGTGACCATGAAGATGCGCAAGGGCATCAACGACGACCACCTCACCTACCTCGACGCCGGCCGGATCGCCGTCGAGGAGGGCGTCACCGCCATAGCCCTGCACGGCCGCACCACCGCCCAGCACTACGGCGGCACCGCCGACTGGGAGGCCATCGCACGGCTCAAGGAGCACGTGCCGGAGATCCCGGTGCTCGGCAACGGAGACATCTGGTGTGCCGAGGACGCGCTGCGGATGGTCCGCGAGACGGGCTGCGACGGCGTGGTCGTGGGACGCGGCTGCCTGGGGCGCCCGTGGCTGTTCAACGACCTGGTCGCGGCCTTCGAAGGCCGCCCCGAGGACTTCCACAAGCCGACCCTGCGCGAGGTCGCGCGGACGATGCTGCGCCATGCCGAGCTGCTGGGGGAGTGGATCGGCGACGAGGCCCGCGGGGTGATCGACTTCCGTAAGCACGTGGCCTGGTACACCAAGGGCTTCTCGGTCGGCTCGGAGATGCGGCAGAAGCTCGCCGTGACCTCGTCCCTGGCGGAGCTGGACGCTCATCTGAGCGAGCTGGACTTGGACCAGCCCTGGCCCGACAGCGCGGACGGCCCCAGGGGCCGTACGTCCGGAAACAACCGAGTTGTCCTGCCTGAGGGATGGCTGAACGATCCGTACGACTGCGCGGGCGTGAGCGAGGACGCCGAACTGGACACGTCCGGAGGCTGAGAATCGGGTGGCAAAACGTGCCGTCGGTGGCGTGACATACGCCACGCATGGGTGAGGTTTCGCTCAGATGAGCACTGTGGTCACGGATAAGACTTTCAAAGGGTGGCACTGGGTGCCACCCTTTGTTCGTTCAACTCTTGAACGCAAATGGATCGATGATCGCTCATCCGAGCGCAAACAGGCCGTGGTGAACGCCTCACCCTTCGGGATCTGAAGGGTCTTCGTAGGTTTTGGCTACTCTTCAGTTACATTCGATTGGCTGGCACCCAGGTGGTTAAGTCCGCATGTCCGTCAAGTAGACGTACCCATAAGCCTTCGATCTGGGTATGTTCCTGGCCGTCAGGGCAGCCACCGAGCCTCGAGGAGTCGAGACCCGTGTCGGAAAACAAAGATCAGAAGTTCGTCTACGACTTCACGGAGGGCAACCGCGACCTCAAGGACCTTCTCGGTGGCAAGGGTGCCAACCTCGCCGAGATGACCAACCTGGGTCTGCCGGTCCCTCCCGGCTTCACCATCACCACCGAGGCCTGCAAGGTCTACCTCGACAGCGGCGAGGCCCCGGCCGAGCTGCGCGAAGAGGTCAGCGCGCACCTCGCCGCCCTCGAGGCGAAGATGGGCAAGAAGCTCGGCCAGTCGGACGACCCGCTGCTGGTCTCCGTGCGTTCCGGCGCCAAGTTCTCGATGCCCGGCATGATGGACACGGTCCTCAACATCGGCCTCTCCGACGAGTCCGTCGCCGGTCTCGCCACCCAGGCCGGCAACGAGCGCTTCGCGTGGGACTCGTACCGCCGCCTGATCCAGATGTTCGGCAAGACCGTCCTGGACGTGGACGGCGAGCTGTTCGAGGAAGCCCTCGACGAGGCCAAGGCCGCCAAGAAGGTCACCGTCGACACCGACCTCGACGCCGCCGACCTCAAGAAGCTGGTCACCCGCTTCAAGAAGATCGTCGCCAAGCAGGCCGGCCGCGAGTTCCCGCAGGACGCCCGCGAGCAGCTCGACCTCGCCGTCGAAGCGGTCTTCAACTCCTGGAACACCGACCGCGCCAAGCTCTACCGCCGCCAGGAGCGCATCCCGAGCGACCTGGGCACCGCGGTCAACATCTGCTCCATGGTCTTCGGCAACCTCGGCCCCGACTCGGGCACCGGCGTCGCCTTCACCCGCGACCCGGCCACCGGCCACGCGGGCGTCTACGGCGACTACCTGCAGAACGCCCAGGGCGAGGACGTGGTCGCGGGCATCCGCAACACCGTGCCGCTCGCGGACCTGGAGACCATCGACAAGGTCTCGTACGACCAGCTCATGACGATCATGACGACGCTGGAGAACCACTACAAGGATCTCTGCGACATCGAGTTCACCATCGAGCGCGGCCAGCTGTGGATGCTCCAGACCCGTGTCGGCAAGCGCACCGCCGGCGCCGCCTTCCGCATCGCCACCCAGCTCGTGGACCAGGGCCTGATCGACGAGGCCGAGGCCCTCCAGCGCGTCAACGGCGCCCAGCTCGCGCAGCTGATGTTCCCGCGCTTCGACGAGGGGGCCAAGACCCAGCTGCTGGGCCGCGGCATCGCCGCCTCCCCGGGCGCGGCCGTCGGCAAGGCCGTCTTCGACTCCTACACGGCCGTCAAGTGGTCCCGCTCCGGCGAGAAGGTCATCCTGATCCGCCGCGAGACCAACCCCGACGACCTCGACGGCATGATCGCCTCCGAGGGCATCCTGACCTCGCGCGGCGGCAAGACCTCGCACGCGGCCGTCGTGGCCCGCGGCATGGGCAAGACCTGCGTCTGCGGCGCCGAGGACCTCGAGGTCGACACCAAGCGCCGCCGCATGACGGTCGGCGGGACGGTCGTCGAAGAGGGGGACGTCGTCTCCATCGACGGCTCCACCGGCAAGGTGTACCTCGGTGAGGTACCCGTCGTACCGTCCCCGGTCGTCGAGTACTTCGAGGGCCGCATGCACGCCGGCGCCGACGACGCCGACGAGCTCGTCGCCGCGGTGCACCGGATCATGGCCTACGCGGACCGCGTACGCCGCCTGCGGGTGCGCGCCAACGCCGACAACGCCGAGGACGCGCTGCGCGCCCGCCGCTTCGGCGCCCAGGGCATCGGCCTGTGCCGCACCGAGCACATGTTCCTCGGTGAGCGCCGCGAACTGGTGGAGCGGCTGATCCTCGCGGACACCGACGACGAGCGCGAGGAGGCACTCAGTGCCCTCCTGCCGCTCCAGAAGAAGGACTTCGTCGAGCTGTTCGAGGCGATGGACGGGCTGCCCGTCACCGTCCGCCTGCTCGACCCGCCGCTGCACGAGTTCCTGCCCGACATCACCGAGCTGTCGGTGCGCGTCGCCCTCGCCGAGTCCCGCAAGGACGCCAACGAGAACGACCTGCGCCTGCTCCAGGCCGTGCACAAGCTGCACGAGCAGAACCCGATGCTGGGCCTGCGCGGCGTCCGCCTGGGCCTGGTCATCCCCGGCCTGTTCAAGATGCAGGTCCGGGCGATCGCCGAGGCCGCGGCCGAGCGCAAGAACGCCAAGGGCGACCCGCGCGCCGAGATCATGGTCCCGCTCGTCGGCACCGTCCAGGAGCTGGAGATCGTCCGCGAGGAGGCCGACCAGGTCATCGCCGAGGTCGAGGCCGCCACCGGCACCGACCTCAAGCTGACCATCGGCACCATGATCGAGCTGCCCCGCGCCGCCCTGACCGCCGGCCAGATCGCCGAGGCCGCGCAGTTCTTCTCCTTCGGCACGAACGACCTGACCCAGACCGTGTGGGGCTTCTCCCGCGACGACGTCGAGGCCAGCTTCTTCACCGCCTACCTGGAGAAGGGCATCTTCGGGGTCTCGCCCTTCGAGACCATCGACCGCGACGGCGTCGGCACGCTGGTCCGCAGCGCCGTCGAGGCCGGCCGGGCCACCCGCCCCGACCTCAAGCTCGGTGTCTGCGGAGAGCACGGCGGCGACCCCGAGTCCGTCCACTTCTTCCACGAGGTCGGCCTGGACTACGTCTCCTGCTCGCCGTTCCGGATTCCGGTCGCGCGCCTGGAGGCCGGCCGCGCCGCCGCCGAGGCGAAGGGCAGCGACAGCCGCTGACCCTCCGCGGCCCCGATGCCGGGGCCCCCATTGACCGCGCCTGCCCCCGGGTTCCCTGACGTCCGGTGGCAGGCGCGTCTATTTCCCCGGCCTTCCGGTGCGTTCGGGGACGGTGTTCGCCGCTGTTCCCCGGCGTTCCTCCGGCCCAGTATTGGTTCAATGTTGTTCCAGATGCCTTAACAGCAACAGGCGGTGGACGGATCCCCACCCGTCCACCGCCTGCCGCCAATCCGCCGGACACGTCGGCGCTTCCCGGTGCGACCGACCGCCAGGCCCCGCAAAGCCCCCCACGGCCTTCGCGGAGCGTTTCGGTCGCGCCGGAGTGTGCCCGGCGGAGTACAGGATTTCGGTTGTCACACCTTCGCCGAAAGGGGTTTCAACTGTGGCTGAAAGGCCATGGTGACCACGTGTGACGGCATGCATACTCAAGGGGCGGGGGGATTGCGGTTGCACAGGTGGGGGTTCGGGTGCTGCGTATCCATTTCACTGGAGTGGACCTCGCGCGCGTAAGGATGGCAGGGCGTCCGGATGCGTTGTGGGAAACCATCTTGAGTTTTCACCGCTTACGGGACCGGCGCGATACCCGGCTCTTCGGCGATTGGCGTGCGGAAACACGCACCAGGTTGAATGGTGAAACACGACTTCTCGGCGCGCTGATACCGAGCCGCGGGTATTTCCCCGATTTCCTGACCCCCACGGAGGGGCAGTACGGGTGGGACGTGGGCCTCGACGCGCTGCGCGGGATCCGCCCCGAGCGGCTGCGCCGCGAGCTCACCCTGCTCGGGCGGGGCGTGGAGGCCGGCTCGGGCATGGCCGCGGCCTTCGGGATGCCGGGGACGGCCGACGGGGGTGCGCACCGCGGCTCCGAGAGCCCGGTGCCCAGGCGGCTGCGGGACTTCATGGAGGGCGACACCGCGCACCTGCCCCGGCTGCTGGGGGAGCTGCGCGGGTACCACCGGGCGGCCGTGGAGCCGTACTGGAGCCACATCCAGGCGCAGATCGAGGCCGAGCGTGCCATGCGGGGGCGGGCGCTGCTCGACGGGGGAGCGGACGAGCTGCTGGCCTCGCTGCCGCCGATGCTGCGCTGGCGGGCGCCGGTGCTGGAGTGCGACTACCCGGTGGACCGGGACGTACGGCTCCGCGGGCGCGGGCTGCTGCTCCAGCCCTCCTTCTTCTGCCGGCGCACGGCCGTGACCCTGCACGATCCGGAGCTGGCGCCCGTGCTGGTGTATCCGGCGGCGGCCGAGCTCTCCTCCGCGCAGCCCGGCGGCGAGGCGGCCCGGCCCGCGGAGGAGCGGCGCAGGCACCGCCAGCTCACCCTGGGCAAGCTCGTCGGGCACACCCGGTCGGTGGTGCTCCAGGCGATCGGTGACGGGGCCACCACGAGCGAGCTGGCGCGCCGGGCCGGGGTGTCACTGGCCTCGGCGAGCCAGCACGCCGGGGTGATGCGGGAGGCCGGGCTGGTCACCACGCTGCGGCGCGGCAACGCGGTGCTGCACACGGTGACGCCGCTCGGCGCCGCGCTGCTCAAGGGCGGGGCCGTGATGTCGTGACCGGCCGCGCCCCGGCGGGTTCGTGACCCCGCCGGGGCGCGGCCGGACGCGGGGCCGTCGGGATCAGGTGCGGAAGGGGCCCGTCACCTCGTACGTGATGCCGCCCGAGGAGCTGCCGCTCGTGCCGCGCTGGCTGCTGAAGTAGAGGCGGTTGCCGGCGGGAGAAAAGGCCGGGCCGGTGATCTCCGAGGAGGACTGGCCGGTGACCCGCAGGAACGGCGCGACCACGTCGTCCGGGGTGATCACGCAGATCTCCAGGTTGCCGCCGTCCTCGGCGACGTACAGGTCGCCGTACGAGGAGCCCGTGACGTTGTCGACGCCCGTCAGGGGGGCGTTGCCGCCGGGGACCAGGGAGTCGTCGTAGGCCAGCTCGTAGGTGCTGTTCGCGAGGTTGAGCTGCCAGACCCGGTTGTCGCCCTTGGTCGTGAACCACACCGTGTCGTTGGCGTAGTGGCAGCCCTCGCCGCCGTTGAACTTCTTCGACCCCGAGACCTGGGTGCGCGTGCTGGTCGGCGAGCCGTCCGGGTCGGGGACGTTGGCCCAGGTGAAGGAGCCGGAGGTGGCGGTGCCGGCCTTGAGGACCTGGAGGGTGCCGGAGGAGAGGTTGCCCCAGGTGGTGGGGATGAAGCGGTAGAAGCAGCCGCTGGTCTCGTCCTCGGTCAGGTAGACGACCTGGCGGACCGGGTCGGCGGCGGCGGCCTCGTGCTTGAAGCGGCCCATCGCGGGGCGCTGCACGGAGGCGTTCACCCCGTAGGGGTCGGTCTCGTAGACGAAGCCGCGGTCGACCTCCTCGCAGGACAGCCAGGTGTTCCACGGGGTCTTGCCGCCCGCGCAGTTCTGCCGGGTGTTGGAGAGGATCCGGTAGGCGCCGGTGACGGTGGCGGAGGAGTCGAACCTCACCGCGCTCGCCCCGCCGGAGGGGTTGATCTCCGAGTTCGACACGTAGATCCAGCCCGTGCCGTCCGCGAAACAGGCGCCGCCGTCGGGGGCGCTGTGCCAGCTGTACGAGGTGCCGGGGACCGTCTGGCCGGAGCGGGCTATCACCCGGCTGCTGAAGCCCGCGGGCAGCATGATGCCGTTGGCGTCGGCGGCGCCGAGAGCTCCGTAGGGTCCGGCGCCGGGCTGGGCGGGGGCCGCGTAGGCCGCGCCGTGCATCAGCGTGCCGCCGAAGGCGGCGGCGGAGGAGCCGATGACGGCCCCGCGAAGGAAGGTACGACGTTCCACGGTCACT
Organism: Streptomyces sp. NPDC002886; assembly: GCF_042888445.1. Lineage (NCBI taxonomy): Bacteria > Bacillati > Actinomycetota > Actinomycetes > Kitasatosporales > Streptomycetaceae > Streptomyces > Streptomyces sp. NPDC002886. The sequence goes on along the minus strand of NZ_JBIAPV010000002.1, from coordinate 818,812 downwards.
CCTGTGGAGGAGGGGCTCCGCGCCCGGTCGGGCGGGAGTCACGCACGCGTGGAGGAACCTAGGAGCGTGGAGTTGACGCCACATCAATTCCACATGACGCGGGAGCGACCGGCGCGAGGTCAATGCGCCCGGGGGATTTCCGGACATCGGAGAGGCCGGACATCGGAGAGGCCGGACATCGGAGAGGGCGGAAGAGAGCCGCCGAAGCGGTATCGAAGCGGCTCCGGACGGCTTGATGCGGGACTTTCTGCCCTGGGGAGGGGCCGGGCGCGGGAGGATGGTGGAGTGATGAACCCCCATGCCGCCGTCACCGACATCACCGGCCGCGCCGACCTCGACGTCGTCCTGCGCCGCTTCTACACGGCGGCCTTCGCCGATCCGCGCATCGGGCCCTTCTTCACCGAGATCGCCGGTACCGACCTCGACGTGCACCTGCCCCGGATCACCGACTTCTGGGAGCGGGCCCTCTTCCGCAGCGCCGAATACCGGCGCGACGTCTTCGCCCCGCACGCGGCGCTCCAGTCGGCCCGCGCGATGACCGCCGCGGACTTCGGCCGCTGGGTGCAGCTGTGGCGGGCCACGATCGACGGACTGCACCGGGGGCCGAACGCGGAGCGGGCCAAAGCCCAGGGCGAGCGGATCGCGCTGACCCTGCACAAGCGGCTGGCCGGCGCCGACGCCTCGCTGGAGAGCGCCGACGGGCTGGGCTTCGTACCGCTGGCGGCTCTGGGACTGCGCTCGATGACGTCCTGACCTGCACGTTCGTGGCGCGTCGAGGAAATCTCGAAAAAACTTCGCCGGGAGCGATGAGTTCCCCGAGGCCCCGCGGTCTACCTCTCGAAAGCAACGGAACGCACCGAGAGAAGAGAGACCCCGATGTCCTCCACCATGATCTTCGTCAACCTGCCGGTCAAGGACCTGGAGGCCACCAAGACCTTCTGGGGCAAGCTCGGTTACACCTTCAACGCCCAGTTCACCGACGAGAACTGCGCCTCGATGCCCATCACCGACTCGATCGTGGCCATGTTCCTGACCGAGGCCCGGTACAAGGACTTCACCCACAAGGACATCGCGGACGCGACCAAGACCTCCGAAGTGCTGCTGTGTCTGAGCGCCGAGAGCCGCGACGCCGTCGACGAGCTCGTCGACGGGGCCCTGGCGGCGGGCGCCACCGAGCCCCGTCCCGCACAGGACCACGGGGTCATGTACGGCCGCGCCTTCGACGACCTCTCCGGTCACACCTGGGAGATCATGTGGATGGACCCGTCGATGATCCAGGGCTGAGTCTCAGACGGAGGTCGCGGCGGTCCGTACCGGATACGTCCGGACCGCCACCTCCTCGTCGTCCAGGCAGTGCCCCGACTCCAGGTCGAAGCGCTGCTTGAGCAGCGGCGAGGCCACGAAGAGCCGCCCCGAGGCCGAGCCGATCAGCCCGCGCGAGAGCACCTGCGCCCCGGTGAAGGGGTCCCGGTTGCCGATGGCGTACGGGCGTCCCGCACGGTCGACGAACACGGCGGCCTGGCTCCCGTCGGGCAGCAGCGCGGCCACCCCGCGCCCGGGGATCAGCGCCGACAGCTCGCACACGGTGAGCCATCCTTCCGCCACCTGCAGTTCCACGGTCATCGGGTGCCTCCCAGGGGCTCCAGGGTCAGGATGGTCAGGTCGGGCTTGACCTGGCCGCGTTCGGGGACGAACTTCACGCTGGGGTCGGGGGCGCCGGGCGCGTTGACGAAGGACACGAACCGGCGCAGCCGTTCCGGGTCGTCCAGGGTCTCGGCCCATTCGTCGCGGTAGTGCGCCACGTGGTCGGCCATCAGCGACTCCAGCTCCGCGCACAGCCCGAGCGAGTCGTGCACGATCACGTCCCGCAGGTGGTCGAGGCCGCCCTCCAGCCGGTCCAGCCAGGTGGAGGTGCGCTCCAGCCGGTCGGCGGTGCGGATGTAGAACATCAGGAACCGGTCGATGAGCCGGACCAGTTCGGCGTCGGACAGGTCCTGGGCCAGGAGGTCGGCGTGGCGCGGGGTGGCCCCGCCGTTGCCGCCGACGTAGAGGTTCCAGCCGCTCGCCGTCGCGATGATCCCGAAGTCCTTGCTCTGCGCCTCCGCGCACTCGCGGGCGCAGCCGGAGACCGCCGACTTGAGCTTGTGCGGGGCGCGCAGGCCCCGGTAGCGCAGCTCCAGGTCGATGGCCATCCGTACGGAGTCCTGGACCCCGTAGCGGCACCAGGTCTGGCCCACACAGGACTTCACCGTCCGCAGGGCCTTGCCGTACGCGTGCCCGGACTCGAAGCCGGCCTCGACGAGCCGGGCCCAGATGAGGGGGAGCTGGTCGATGGCGGCGCCGAAGAGGTCGATGCGCTGCCCGCCGGTGATCTTCGTGTAGAGGCCGAAGTCGCGGGCCACCTCGCCGATCACGATGAGCTTGTCGGGGGTGATCTCGCCGCCGGGGATGCGCGGGACGACCGAGTACGAGCCGTTGCGCTGCAGGTTGGCGAGGAAGTGGTCGTTGGTGTCCTGGAGGGCGGCCTGCTCCCCGTCCAGGACGTAGCCGCTCGCGCCGAGGGTGGGGGCGAGCGAGGCGATGATCGAACCGACGGTGGGCTTGCAGACCTCGCAGCCGTCGCCGCCGCGCGCCTTCTCGCGGCCGTGGCTGTCGAGGAGCTTCTCGTACGAGGTCACGCGCAGGGTGCGGACGATCTCGTAGAGCTCCGCGCGGGTGAAGGAGAAGCACTCGCAGAGCCCCTTGTCGGCGGCCGGCGGCATCAGCTGGCCGATCACCTTGAGGCAGCTCCCGCAGCCGGTGCCCGCCTTGGTGCACTTCTTCACCTCGGGCACCGTCGTGTGGGCGGTGATCGCCTTCTTGGTGACGTTGTGGCAGGAGCAGATCACCGCACCGTCCGGGAGCGAGGCCGGGCCGAGGACGACGGGTGCGCCGGCGCCGGCGGGCAGCACCAGCTGCTCGGGGGTGACGGGCGGTACGGAGCCGGTGAGCGGGCGGAGCAGCCCGTAGGAGTCGGCGTCGCCGACCAGGACGCCGCCGAGCAGCACGCCCTCGGAGGAGACGACCACCTTCTTGTAGACGCCGGAGCGGGAGTCGGAGTAGACGACGTCGAGGCTGCCGGCGGTGGCGCCGTGGGCGTCGCCGAAGGAGGCCACGTCCACGCCGAGGAGCTTGAGCTTGGTGGACAGATCGGCGCCGGTGAACTCCTTCTCGCGGCCCAGCAGGTCCGCGGCGGCCGTCTCGGCCATCTCGTAGCCGGGGCCGACCAGGCCGTAGACGCGGCCGTCGGAGGCCAGCGCGCACTCGCCGATGGCGTAGACGTGCGGGTCGGAGGTGCGGCAGTGGGCGTCGACGGAGATGCCGCCGCGTTCGCCGACGGTCAGGCCGCTGTCGCGGGCGAGCTGGTCGCGGGGGCGGACACCGGCGGAGAAGACGACCAGGTCGGTGTCGACGCTGGAGCCGTCGGACAGCTTCATGCCGCTGACCGAGCCGTCCTCGCCGGTCAGGACCTCCTGGGTGCCGACGCCCGTGTGGACGGTGAGTCCCATGTTCTCGATGGTGCGCAGCAGGGCCGCGCCGCCGCCCTCGTCGACCTGGACGGGCATCAGCCGGGGGGCGAACTCCACGACGCGGGTGGCGAGGCCGAGGCCCTTGAGCGCGCCGGCGGCCTCCAGCCCGAGCAGGCCGCCGCCGACCACGGCGCCGGTGGTCCGCGTCTTGGCGTACTCCTCGATCGCGAGGAGGTCCTCGATGGTGCGGTACACGAAACAGCCCGGGGCGTCCTTGCCGGGGACGGGCGGCACGAAGGGGTAGCTGCCGGTCGCGAGCACGAGCACGTCGTACGGGAACACCTGCCCCGAGCGGGAGGTGACGGTCCGGGCCTCGCGGTCGATGCTCTCGGCGGGGTCGTCGAGGTGCAGGGCGATCCCGTGCTCCGCCATGAAGGAGGCGGGAGTGAGGGAGAGGTCCTCGGGGGTGCTGCCGGAGAAGTACGAGGTCAGGTGCACGCGGTCGTAGGCGGGCCGCGGCTCCTCGCAGAGCACGGTGATCCGGTGCGTGGAGGTGGCGCCGAGTTCGGCGAGCGACTCCAGGTAGCGCTGGCCGACCATGCCGTGACCGATGAGCACGAGGGCGGGCGCGGTGGCGGGGGCGGTGGCCTGGGCGGTGGCCGGGGCGGGATGGGGCGTGGCTGCGGCCATGATCAGGAGCCTCCGTCGTCGGTGAGCAGGTGGTGCAGGTCGGTGGGACCGTGCTGGTCGGTGAGGGGCGCGCCGTCCTCCCAGCTGCGGGCGAGGGCGCCCACGCTGGAGAGTTCGCCGAGCAGGACCCCGCCGACGAGGCGGTCGCCGCGGATGACGACCTTGCGGTAGGTGCGGCGGGTGGCGTCGGTGAGCCGGACCACGTCGTCGCCGGGGAGCGGGGTGGTCTCGCCGAAGGCGGCGAGATCGAGGGGCCGGTCGCCGCCGGCGGTGAGGGTGAGGCGGGTCAGGGCGCGGGTGCCGCCGTAGGCGGGGTCCGCGGCCAGTCCCCGGCCGGTCCCGAGGAGGACCCCGGCGAGCGCGTCGGCCTGTTCGAGGGCGGGGCCGGCCAGGCCGTACACCCGGCCCGCGTGCTCGGCGCAGTCGCCGACGGCGTGGATGCGGGGGTCGCTGGTGCGGAGCTCGTCGTCGACGAGGACGCCGGTGCGGACGTCCAGGCCGGCGGCGAGGGCCAGTCCCGTGCGGGGGCGGACGCCGCAGGCCAGTACGACGAGGTCGGCGTCGAGGCGGTAGCCGACGGCGAGGTCGACGCCGGTCACCCGGCGGGGCGCCGCGGGCTCTGCCCCGGACCGCTCCTCGAACGCCGTCGACAGGCCGCGGACCCGGCATTCCGTGTGGATCTCGACGCCGAGGGTGGTCAGGTGCTCGTGCAGGAGCTCCGAGGCCTCGGCGTCCAGCTGGCGTTCCATCAGGCGTTCGCCCTGCTGCGCCAGGACCACCTGGGCGCCCCGCTCGGCCAGGGCGCGGGCTGCCGAGACGCCGAGGAGGCCGCCGCCGATCACCACCGCGCGCACGCCGGGGCGTACGGCCGCCGACAGGGCCAGGCAGTCGTCCATGGTGCGGAACGCGTGGACACCCGCGGGGAGCTCCCGGCCCTCGGGTTCGAACAGGCCGCGCAGCGGAGGGAGCACCGGGTTCGATCCCGTGGCCAGCACGAGGGTGCCGTACCGCTCGACCGAGCCGTCGTCGCAGTGGACGACCCGCTCCGCCCGGTCGATCCGTACCGCCCGCACGCCCCGGCGCAGCGCCGGGCCGGGGGCCGGGAGGGCCGTCACCTCCGGCGCGTACCGGCCGGCCAGGACCTCCGCGAGGAGGACCCGGTTGTAGGGGGCGTGCTCCTCCTCGCCGAGGACGCGGACGTCCCCGCCCAGCCGGGCGGCGAGCCGCAGGCCGGCGAGGCCGCCGCCGATCACCACCACGCGTTGCTGTTCCGAGGTCATGACACGAGAGTGCGCGGCCGCTGTTTCCCCACGGCATCGCCGTTGTTTCCCTGACGGAACCTCGACCTCAGCGTGCGGGTTAAGGGTCCGTGAGGCGTTCCTCAAGGCCGCCTTAAGGATCACCGGGAGGGCCCGGTAGAGCGCCGGAGCGCCCGTAGCGTGGCCGTATGCGAGAGCGGGACATGGCGGTTCGGGTCAAGGGCGGGATGCTCGGCGGGGCGGGGACCGTCGCCCTGCTGTGGGCCGTCCAGGTGCGGCCCTCGGCCCGGCTGGACGCGCTGTTCGCGACCGCCGCGCACCTGTCCGGCCTGCTCGCCGGGTACGGGGTGCTCGTCCTGCTGTTCCTCATGGCCCGGGTCCCCGCCGTCGAGCACGGGGTGGGCGCGGCCCGGCTCGCCCGCTGGCACGCGCTGGGCGGCCGCCACGTCCTGCTGCTCTGCTTCGGGCACGCGGCCTTCGCGCTCTGCGGCTACGCCGTGCACGAGGGGGCCGACGTGCTCTCGGCGGTTCGGGAGCTGCTCGGATACCCGGCCCTGGCCGCCGCGGCGATCGGGACCGTCCTCCTGATCGCCGTCGGCATCACCTCCGCCCGCTCCGTACGCCGCCGGGTCAGCCACGAAACCTGGCGCGGGGTCCACCTCCTGGTGTACCTCGCCGCCGCCCTCGCCTTCGGGCACCAGCTCGCCGGGCCCGACCTGGCCCTCGTCGTCTGGTTCTGGGCCCTCGCCCATGCCGTGGTCGCCGTCCTGCTGCTCTGGTACCGCGCCGTGGTGCCCGTACGCCAGGCCCTGCGGCACGCGCTGCGCGTCGCCGAGGTCCGCGCGGAGGGGCCCGGGGTGGTCTCCGTCCTCGTCTACGGGGAGCACCTCGCGGAGCTGCGCGCGGAGCCGGGGCAGTTCCTGCGCTGGCGGTTCCTCCAGCGCAGGCTGTGGCACACCGCGCTGCCGTTCTCGCTGTCAGCGCCGGTCCGCGGGAACACCCTGCGCATCACCGTGAAGGCCCTCGGCGGCCACTCCCGCCGGATCCGCCGGCTGCGGCCCGGCACCCGGGTCCTCGCCACCGGGCCCTTCGGGGCGCTCACCGCGGCCCGGCGGACCCGGACCAAGGTGCTGCTGATCGCCGGCGGGGTCGGGATCACCCCGATGCGGGCCCTGTTCGAGACGCTGCCCGGCGGGCCGGGGGACATCACCCTGCTCTACCGGGCGGGCGCCGAGGAGCACCTCGTCCTGCGCTCCGAACTGGAGGCCATCGCCGCCGAACGGCAGGCCGGGCTGCACTACCTGCTCGGGCCGTCGGGGGCCGCCTTCGACCCGCTGGCTCCGCAGGCGCTGGCCGAGCTGGTCCCGGAGCTGGCCGAGCACGACGTGTACCTGTGCGGGCCGCCCGGGATGGCGGACGCCACGATGGCCGCGCTGGTGCGGGCCGGGGTGCCGGTGGGGCGGATCCACGCGGAGTGCTTCGGCCACTGAGCCCGCGCCTGGTCGGCCGCCGCGGCCGGTCCCGCCCTCGCTTCCGCCGCCGAGCCCGCCCGTCTCCGCGGCCGAGACCGCTTCTGCTTCCGCTTCCCGAGAGGTCGCCGCCCCGTGCGTCACCCGTTGCACGTCACCCTGCCCGTGTCCCTGGCCGCTGCGCGGGGCTCGTCCCCTACCCGCCCTTCCCCCGTTCCCTGGGGCTCCGCCCCAGACCCCGCTCCTCAAACGCCGGAGGGGCTGGGTTCGGCTGCGCCCGGATCCGGGCCTCAAGCGCCGGAGGGGCCGGGTTTGGCCGCGCCCGGGCCGGCGGGTCCGTCGGGCGTGCCCGCGGCCGCGGCGCGGCACCGCCGGCCGCGCACCTCCCCGGCGCGGGCGGCGCTGGCCGTGCTGGGTTCCGTACCGCCGGCCAGGCGGCTCGCGGCCGGGCTCGGGCTGGTCAGTGTGCTGGCCGCGAGCGTGCTGACGGTGGCGGTGGACCCGTCGGCTCCCGTGGCCCCGGACCGGGCTCCGGCCGGGCGAAGCTCAACCTTTGCGCAAGTTTCCGGGGATTGATGGCCACTGCACCCACCCGCTCCATAAGGTCGGGCCGTGCCTGACATATCGACAACCATGATCATCGTGCTGTGCGTGGCGGCGGCCGCGGCCGGCTGGATCGACGCCGTCGTCGGCGGTGGCGGACTGCTGCTCCTGCCCGCTCTGCTCCTCGGCCTGCCGAACGCCCACCCCGCCACCGTGCTCGGAACGAACAAGGCCGTGGCCATCGTCGGCACCTCGGGCGCGGCCGTTTCCTACCTGCGCAAGACCTCGGTGGACGTGAAGCTCGCCGTCCGCATCGGCCTGGCCGCGCTCGTCGGCTCGATGGGCGGGGCCGCCCTGGCCGGCGGCATCAGCAAGGACGCGCTGCGCCCGCTGATCATGGCGGTCCTGGTGGTGGTCGCGGCCTTCGTCCTCTTCCGGCCCGCCTTCGGCGCCGCTCCCGGAGCGGCTCCGGCCGGCCGTCGGCGCGTCCTGCTCACCATCGCGCTGGCCGGCCTCGGCATCGGCTTCTACGACGGGCTCATCGGCCCCGGCACCGGCACCTTCCTGGTCCTGGCGCTGACGGCCCTGCTCCACCTCGACCTGGTCACGGCCTCCGCCACGGCGAAGATCGTCAACGTGTGCACCAACGCCGGAGCGCTCGCCATGTTCGCCTACCAGGGCATGGTGCTGTGGCAACTGGCCGCCCTGATGGCCGTTTTCAACCTGGCGGGCGCCATGATCGGTGCCCGGATGGCGCTGAAGAAGGGCAGCGGTTTCGTCCGCGGCGTGCTTCTGACGGTCGTCGGAGCCCTGGTGGTCAAACTGGGCCTCGAACAGTGGGGCTGACCTGCTGCGATCGCCCGCCCACCGGCCTGCCCGGGGGATAAGGTTTCCGTCGTGCCCCACCTCGAGATATCCGACCTGATCACCGTCACCGATCCGCTCAGCGGGGCGCGACTGCCCGTGCGCCGGAGTGACGTGGTCCGCCGACTCGACGAGGCCGGGGACCGGCGCGCCGCCCGGATCGTCGCGGGGCTTCCCGTCGGCCCCGACGACGTCCTCGACCCGGTCGCCGTGGACCGGCTGATGATCGCCGTCCACACCGAGCTGCAGCGGCTCAGCGAGGAGCTGCGCACCGGGGAGCGGCTGGTGCACCTGCTGGACCCGCTGTTCGAGACCATCCGGGAGATCGCCGGCCGCAACGGCCGGTTCCGCCTGGTCGACATCGGGTGCGGGCTCGGCCACCTCATCCGCTGGCTGGCCTCCACCGGCGCCCTGGGAAGCAACGTCGAGCTGATCGGCGTCGACCTCGACGCCGCCCTCGTCGCCGAGGCCGACCGGCTGGCCCGCGCCGAGGGGCTCGACTGCCGGTTCGTCCACGGCAACGCCTTCGACCTGCCGGAGGTCGCCACCGTCTACGTCTCCACCGGGGTGCTGCACCACTTCCGCGGCCCCGCGCTCGCGGAGTTCTTCGAGGCCCAGGCCGACTCCCAGGCACTCGCCTTCTGCCACTTCGACATAGCCGCCACCCGGCTGGCACCCATGGGCGCCTGGATGTTCCACCGCGCCCGGATGCGCCATCCGCTCGGCCGCCACGACGGGGTCGTTTCCGCCCGGCGCGCCCACTCGGACGAGACCCTGCTGAGCGCCGCGACCGTACCGGGCATCCGGCCGCTGCTCTACGAACCCCGGCGGCTGTCCAACCCCTTCAGCACCACCCTGCGCCCGATCATCGGCATCCGCCCCTACCTGGAGGACCCGCTGCGCCAGGCCCTCGGCCGCGACTCCCGCCGGCTCGTGGGCGCCGAGCACCTGACCCGCGGCGGACGGCAGCGGCCCGGCGCCGCTTCCCGGTCGGGCGCGGAGGCAGGGTCCGCCTCCGGGGCCGTCTCCGGGTCCGGCACCGTGCGATGAACCCGGCCCTCCCGCTCGCCGTCCTCGGCCTCGTCGACGCCGCCTTAAGCGGCTACCGCGCCTACGCCGGGCGGGACGCCCGGATCCGCAGGCGCCGTGCCGTCGTCCGTGCGGCCCTGCGCGGACTGGCCGTCGGCTCCGTCCTGCTGCCGGCCCCCGCCCTCACGGCCGGCGCCGTGCTGCTGCTCGCCGAGGACCCGGACCGGGCGTACGAGGTCCTCGCCGACGCCCGGGCCCGCTGACGCTGGCCAGGCCGCTGTTCGTGGCCGGGGCCTGCGCGGGCGCGCTCGTCGGGGGCGGCTGGACCTCCCTCCTGGTGGGAGCCGTGGCGGGCGCCGCGGCCCTGTGCGTGGAGCCGTACGTCCACCGCCGCTGGTACGCGTTCCCGGTGTAGGGCGGCCTACGCCGTCTCCCTGCGGGAGGCCCGGGCCACCCCGAGGAGGAGCAGGCCGCAGGCCGTGACGAGCAGCCAGCCCGGCCGGGACGCCCGGGACAGGCCCTCCGGGGCGACGCCCGCGGCCAGGGCCCCCGCCACGGCGATGCCGACCGCCGATCCGACCTGGCGGGCCGTGGAGGTGACGGCCCCGGCCACACCGGCGCGGGACGGCGGCAGTCCGCCGACCGCGGTGTGGGTGAGCGGGGCGTTGGCGAAGCCGAAGCCGATGCCGATGAGCAGGTAGGCCGCCAAGAGCGGCGGTACGCCCGGGTCCTGGCCCAAGGCGGCCATGCAGAACCCGCCCGCGGCGGTGAACCCGCCCGCGAGGAGCAGCGGACGCCGGGGTCCGAGCCGCCCGGTCAGGCTGCCGGACCAGGGCGCGCACACGGTGGCCCCGAGGGCCATGGGCAGGGTCGCGGCGCCGGCCGCGAGCGGGGTCCAGCCGCGGGCGTTCTGCAGGTACAGGGTGGTGAGCAGCAGGCTCACGCTCAGCGCGGCGAACACCGCCACCGCGCCCAGTACCGCCGAGGCGAAGGGCGGCCGCCGGAACAGGCGGAGGTCGATCAGGGGCTCGGTCCGGCGGAGTTCGACCCGGACGAAGGCCGTCGTGGCCGCCGCGCCGGCCGCGTAGCAGGCCAGCGCGGCGGGGGAGGCCCAGCCGATGCGGGGGCCCTCGATCAGGACGCCGACCGAGACGAACAGTGCCGTCGTCAGGAGCAGCTGGCCGGGCAGGTCGAGCCGCCGGGCCCGCTGTCCGCGGGACTCCGGCACGAACACCGCGACCAGGACGAGCGCGCCGGCGACCACCGGGGCGTTGATCCAGAACACCGACCGCCAGCCGAAGGCCGCGATGAGGGCCCCGCCGATGACCGGGCCCGCCGCCATGCTGAGCCCGAAGACCGAGGCCCAGATGCCGATGGCCCGGGCCCGCTCCCGCGGGTCGGGCATCGCGTTGACCACGATCGCCAGGGCCACCGGGCTCAGCATCGAGGCCCCGACCCCCTGGACGGCCCGCGCCGCGACGAGGAGGCCGAGCGACGGGGCGAGGGCGCAGGCGAGGGAGGCGAGAGCGAACACCACCAGCCCGCACCGGAACACGCGACGGCGTCCGAAGCGGTCCGCGAGGGCGCCGGAGGTGATGAGGAGGCCGGCCAGGACCAGGGTGTAGGCGTCCACGACCCACTCCAGGCCGCGGGTGCCCACCCCCAGGCCCCGCCCGATCGCGGGCAGGCCCACGTTGACGATGGTGGTGTCCACTCCGATGAGGAACATGCTCAGCGCGCAGACGGCCAGTACCGTCCACCGGCGGCGTGCTCCGGGGGCGGGCCCCGCGGCCGCCCCGGCCGGGATCGTCGTGGTCGTGGTCATGAGGGGCCGCCTTCGCTCCGCGACGGCCTGTCGGCCACCGGTTTCGGATGTCGGACCATGCTCGGACCGGGCGGTGGCCGCGGCCCAGAAAATTTGCCGATACCGCAAAATGGCCCCATGGACAGGGACGCCGAATACGCCGAACGCGCCGCACACACGGAGGGCGCCGAGCAGGCGGAGAACGCCGAACTCGCGCGGACCCTCGACGCCATCGGCCCGCGCCTGCGGGCGCTGCGGCGCGAGCGCGGCCTCACCCTGGAGGCGCTCGCGCAGGTCACCGGGATCTCCGTGAGCACGCTCTCCCGCCTGGAGTCGGGCAAGCGGCGCCCCACGCTCGAACTGCTCATCCCGCTCGCGCGGACCCACCGCGTGCCCCTGGACCAGCTCGTGGCCGCCCCGGTCACCGGCGACCCGCGCGTCCACCTGAAGCCCCGCCGCAGGGACGGGAGCGTCCTGGTCCCCCTGACGACGTACCCGGGCCGGGTCCAGGTCTTCAAGCAGGTGCTCGCGTACCGGGAACCGAGACGGGTGACCCACGCCGGCTACGAATGGCTCTACGTGCTCGCCGGCGAGCTCCGCCTCGTCATCGGGGAGCGGACCCTCACCCTGCGCCCCGGCGAGGTCGCCGAGTTCGACACCGGTGAACCGCACTGGTTCGGCCCCGGCGAAGGCGAGGTGGTGGAGATCCTGCACCTGTTCGGACCCCACGGCGACCAGGCGGTGGTCCGCACCGGAGGGACGGCGGGGACGGCGGGGACGAGGACGGCGGGGACTCCGGGGACGGACTAGTACGTGGCCGTCAGGTGGGCGAAGACGACCACGTTGCCCTGGTAGCCGGTGCGCTGGGAGAAGCCCCCGCCGCAGGTGATGACGCGCAGCTCGGCGCGAGGCGCCGACCCGTACACGCGGGTGTCGGGGAAGGCCTTGGCGTCGTAGACCTCCACCGCGTGGACGGTGAACACGGCCGTACGTCCGTCGGCGCGGGCGATCTCGATCAGGGCGCCCCGGCGCAGCGCGCCGAGGTGGTAGAAGACCGCGGGCCCGGTGGCGTCGTCCACATGCCCGGCGACCACCGCGGTGCCGGTCGCGCCGGGGGTGGTGCCCTCCCGGTACCAGCCCGCCAGGTCCCGGCGGGCGGGCGGCGGTACTTCGAGACTGCCGTCGGCCTGCAGCCCGAGCCCGGTGAGCGGGGCGTCCACCCGGATGGAGGGGATCCGGATCCGGGTGGGCGGGGAGCCGGGGAGCGCGGCGATGGCGCCGGGGAACCGGGCCTGGGCGCTCAGCGCTTCAGCGGGGGAGGGCAGCGGCGGCCGGACGGACTCGCCGGAGCCGCTGCCGATGAGCCAGACGCCGATGCAGGTGGCGAGTGCGACGAGCCCGCCGGCGCGGGCGCGGGCGCGGCGTGCCTCTGCCTCCATGCGGCCCCCTCGGCTTGGTGACGTGGTGTGGTGTGGCCGTCGCCCGGCCCCGCGAACGGGGGGGACCTCGCGGGGCGGGCGACGGGGGACGGTACCGGTCGGACCGCGGCCGGAGCCGCGGTGGGCGTCCGTCAGTTCCGCGTGCCGCTCGCCCGGCGACGCAGGAACCAGGTACCGCCGACGGCGGTCGCGGCCAGCACTGCCGCTCCCGCCGCGATCTTGGCGGGGTCGGTGGTGGTGGTCGTGCCACCGCCCACCCCGGTGCGCACGTGGCCCTGGGGGGCGCGGTCGTGCTCGGTGACGATCAGGTCGCCGGTGGCGAACTTGCCGTTCGCGCAGGTGGCGCCGATCGCGTGGGTGCCGGGGTGGGTTCCGCGGGCGACCTGGAACTGTCCCACGACCACCTCCTTGTGGGTGCCCGGAGTCAGCTTGAAGCGGCCGCCTCCCACGGTGGTGGCATCGCCCTCGGCATGACTGCCCGGGCCGCAGGCCTTCGTGTTCACCGTGACGGTGGTGCCGGGGGCGGCGGACGTGGGCCACACCTCCAGCGGGGCGAAGTCGCCGGCCGCGAAGCCCGTCATGTCGAAGCCCGTCTTGCCGAAGCCCGGCATGCCCAGGTCCGCGGCGGCGACCGCGCCGGCCACCGGGCCGGCGAACGCGACGGCGGTCAGCGCGGTGGCGGTGAGCACGTGGGCGGTGCGTCGGCGCATGAGGGGTCTCCTGTGGACACGGGGTCGTGTCTCCGAGGTAACCCGGGTGCGGGCGGCCGCGCCTGCTGATGTGGTGTCAGATTCGGGCCGGGGGATAGGGCGGGGGAGCGTTCGCGCAGGTGGGGAGGGGTGGAGGGGTATCCGTAGGGCACCACCCCGTCCGGGTGACGGTGGCTCGGCGGGGCTATGCCGGGGGGAGGGTGAGCGTGGCCGAGGCGCCCGAGGGGGGAGGGTTGGCGAGCGTGATCCGGGCGCCGATGACCTGGGCCTGACCGAGGGCGATGGTCAGGCCCAGGCCCGTGCCCTGGCCGCGCTCGGTCGCGCCCGTCAGGAACCGCTGCGGGCCGTCCCGCAGCAGCGTCTCGGGGAAGCCCGGGCCGTGGTCCCGGACGGTGACCGTGTTCCCGGCCACCGTCACGGTGATCGGGTCCCCGCCGTGCTTGCGGGCGTTGAGCAGCAGGTTCGTCAGGATCCGCTCCAGCCGCCGGACGTCGGTGCGGACGCCGGCCGCGTCCTCGGAGGCGCCCAGCACCCGCGCCTCCACCCCCGAACGCCGGGTGACGGCCTCGACCAGCGGCCCCAGGAGGTGGACGTCCAGCTGGGCCACCTCCCGGTCCCCGTCCAGCCGGGCCACCTCCAGAAGGTCCTCCGTCAGACCGCACAACGCCGCGACCCGGTCGCGCACCAGCTCCGTGGGCCGCCCCGGCGGGAGCAGCTCGGCCGCGGTGAGCAGGCCGGTCAGCGGGGTCCGCAGCTCGTGCGCCACGTCCGCCGTGAACCGCTGCTCCGCCACCAGCCGTCGCTGCAGGCTCGCCGCCATCGTGTCCACCGCCGCCGACAGTTCGGCCACCTCGTTCCGCGTCCCGGGCACGCCCGACGGGCCGATCCGTGCGTCGAGTTCGCCCGTGCTGATCCGCCGGGCCGTCTCGGCCGCGGACCGCAGGTCCTTGCTCAGCCGGCTGGCCAGCGCCGCCCCGCCGATCGCCGCGAGGGTCACGACGACCACGCCGAAGGCCATCAACTTCTGGTCCAGTTCCCACAGTTCCGCCTGCTCTGCGGCCAGCGGCTGGCGTACGGAGAGCACTTGGGCGCCGCCGACCGGCCGGGCGGCCCACACCGCCGGGTGGGGGCCGTGCAGGTCGAGGTAGGTGGTGCGCTCTCCGGCCAGGGCGGCCTGCCGCAGGGGTTCCGGCAGGCCCGGGCAGTCGAGGCGCGCGTCGGCCTCCCCGACCTTGTCGAAGTCGAGCTGGCCCGTGAGCTCGTACACCTGCCGCACCCGGACGAGCTGCGCGAGGGCGCTCTTGCGCGCCGCGTCGGCCACCTGGTCCGCGCGGGCCTCGTGGATCAGGATGCCGATGGTGAGCGCGACGAGCGAGCAGCCGACGGCGAGCAGGACGGCGATCTTCCAGCGCAGCCCGAGGGAGTGCACGAGGCGGCGGCAGCGGAGCAGGACGCGCTTCATCCGGCCACCCGGTTCGCGGGTGCGGGGGACTGGGCGGAGGACGGCTGCGGGGCCGGGCAGGTGCCGGCGCGCGGCGCGGAGATGGCGTTGCCGAACTTGTGGTCGTCGCTGAGGACGCTCATCCGCTGGCCGTCCCAGTGGTAGCGGATGTCGTGCGAGGACCCGTCCTCGTCGGTGGTGCGGACCAGCAGGTCGGTGCCGAGGGTCTCGACGCTCATCCGCCGGCCGCTGGTGTACAGGATCGGCACGATCTTCCCACCGGCGGCGGTGTAGACGCTGAGCACCGAGCGCCCGGTCTGGGTGTCGGCGGCGACGATCAGCTCGTGCTTCCCGTTGCCCGTGAGGTCCACGTACCGGGCCGGCCGTACCCCGGCCTTGCCCGGCCCCTGGATCTGCTTCTCCCGGCCGAAGCGCTTCATGTTCTTGTCCGCGCGCACCACGGCCATCACGTCGACCTCCTCGATCCCCTGCGGCCCCACCGGCGGGGCGCCTTCGAGCGGCTTCGGCGGCGCCTCCCCGCCGGCCACCGCCGTACCGCTGGAGCTCGGCGAATCGGTCCACGAGGGCCACAGCGGTTTCGGCCGCGGCTGGGAGGAAACGGGGGGCGCGACCTCGCCGGATCCGAGGCCCCCGGGCGTGCCGCAGCCGCCGAGGCCGATGCAGAGCAGGGCGGCAGCGGCGAGGCGGCGGTAGCTCGGTCGAGTCATGGAAGGCGGAACCGTCGTTGGTGGGGGAGGCGGAGCATGGGGGCTGGGTGCGCGGAGGCAGACTGACGGTATGAGGCGTCGGTCACGGGGACCGGGAGGACGTGTAACAGCGGTGCGTACGCCGACTCCCGGGGCCGAACTCGGGACCTTCGGCCCGCACCGCGGCCGGCGGGAGTCCGGTCAGCAGCTCAGTCTGAATCGAGGGAGGACCGCATGACATCGGCCGATCGGCCGGAAGGCCACGCCGAAAGAACGGTTCCGCGGAGGGTGCCGCCGCAGGAGGTGCTGCCGCAGGGAACGGCCCCGCAGGGAACGGCCCCGCAGGGAACGCTTCCGCGGCAGGAGGAGCTCCCGTTCTTCGTCTACGGGACCCTGCGCCCCGGAGAGGTCAACCACGACCTCTTCCTGCGCGGCCGCACCGCAGTCGAGGAACCCGCCCGCCTCCCGGACGCGGCCCTGTACGAGGGCCCCGGATACCCGTACGCCGTGGACCGCCCCGGCTCCGCCATAGCCGGGGAGCTGATCACCCCGGCCCCGGGGGCGTACGGGGAACTCCTCGTGGCGCTGGACCTGCTGGAGGAGTACGCGGGCCCCGGACACCCCGCGAACGTCTACGACCGCACCGCCCGCGAGGCCCTGCGCCCCGACGGCACCCCGGTCCGCGCCTGGGTCTACCTGGCCGCCCCGTCCCTGGCCCGCCGCCTCGCCCGCTCGGGCACCCCCATCCCGGGCGGCGACTGGCTGCGCCGCGGCTAGGCCGGGCAGGCTCGGCTAGGCCGGGCAGGCCGGACGGCGGGTCACAGGCCTTCCGCGCCGCGGTTGCGCAGGCGCTGCTCGTACTGCTGGAGGACCCACAGCTCCTCCTGGACGGCCGCCAGCTGCTCGGGCGACCCCTGGTGACCGAGGCGGGCCATCGTGCCCTGGATCTCGCGCACCCGGCGGTCCACCGCGCGGAGCCTGACCTGGACCAGCTGGACCCCGGCGTAGACCTCGTCCACGGTCTTCGCGCGGATCGCCTCCACGACGAGCTCGGTGACCAGCGCGCGGACGGTGTCGTTCGGCGCGGCGTCCCGGACCCGGGTCACGTAGTCCTCGGTGCCGAGCGAAGCGCCGCCGGCGTCCAGGATGGCCTGGCGGACGGCCGCGTAGGGCGGGGCGGTGAACTCGTCCATCCCGTACGCGTCGAAGGCGGGGGAGACCAGTGCCGGGCGCTGGAGCGCCAGCTTGAGCAGCTCGCGCTCGGTGATGTGCGCGGGGCTGCGCAGGTTCAGCGCGGGACCCGTGGGGCTCGCGGAGGGCGCCGGGATGTCCTCGTACGAGTGGCCGGAGTGACCCGAGCCGCCGGAGGACTGCCCCCGGCGCTGCTGCTGGGGCTGGTTGCCGCGCTCCCGGGCCCAGCGGTCGAGCTGGGCGATCCGCTTGACCACGAACTGCTCGTCGCGCATGCCGAGCATGCCCGCCAGCTGGACCGCCGACTCGTGCTGGATCGCGACGTTCTTGATCTTCTTGATGATCGGGGCGGCTTCCTCCAGCGCGGCCGCCCGCCCCGCCGGGTTCTCCAGGTTGTGCCGGGCCACGATGTGCTTCAGGGCGAACTCGAACAGCGGGGTGCGTGCCTCGACCAGCCCCGCCACGGCCGCGTCGCCCTTGGCCAGGCGCAGGTCACAGGGGTCCATGCCGCCCGGGGCGATGGTGATGGAGGTCTCCGCGGCGAACTTCTGGTCGTCCTCGAAGGCGCGCAGCGCGGCCTTCTGCCCGGCCGCGTCCCCGTCGAAGGTGAAGATCACCTCGGCGGTCGCGTTGTCCATGAGCAGCCGGCGCAGGATCTTGATGTGGTCGCCGCCGAAGGCGGTGCCACAGGTGGCGATCGCGGTGGTGACCCCGGCCATGTGGCAGGCCATGACGTCGGTGTAGCCCTCGACCACGACGGCCCGGGAGGTCTTGGCGATCTCCTTCTTGGCCAGGTCGATGCCGTACAGCACCTGGGACTTCTTGTAGATCGCCGTCTCGGGGGTGTTCAGGTACTTGGGGCCGTTGTCGTCGTCGCGCAGTTTGCGCGCGCCGAAGCCGACGACCTCGCCGCTGATGTCGCGGATGGGCCACATCAGCCGGCCGCGGAAGCGGTCGATGGGCTTTCCGCTGCGGCTGTCCTGAGACAGGCCCGAGGTGATCAGTTCCTTGTCGCTGAAGCCCTTGCCGCGCAGGAAGCGGGTCAGGTGGTCCCAGCCGGCCGGGCTGTAGCCGACGCTGAAGTGCTGGGCGGCGGCCTGGTCGAAGCCGCGCTCGGCCAGGAACTTGCGGCCGATCTCCGCCTCGGCGCTGCCGAGCTGGTCCGTGTAGAACTCGGCCGCGGCCTTGTTCGCCTCGACCAGCCGGATCCGCTCGCCGCGCCCGCTGCTGCCGGCGGTGTAGCCGCCCTCTTCGTACCGCAGGGTGATGCCGGCCAGGCCGGCGAGCCGTTCCACCGCCTCCGAGAAGGAGAGGTGGTCGATCTTCATGACGAAGTCGAGGGTGTCCCCGCCCGCCTGGCAGCCGAAGCAGTGGTAGAAGCCCTTGCTCGGGCTGACCTGGAAGGACGGGGACTTCTCGTCGTGGAAGGGGCAGAGGCCCTTGAGGTTGCCGCCGCCGGCGTTGCGCAGCTGGAGGTACTCCGAGACCACGGCGTCGATCGGGACCGCGTCCCGTACCGCCTTCACGTCGTCGTCGTTGATCCGTCCTGCCACCGCGCCAGTCTACGGCCGGGCGGAGACAATCCCGTCAGGCCCCTTCCGCCCGCACCAGGGCCGAAAGCGGAATCGAGGGATCCGCCAGTTTCTCGCGGTCCACCGGCGCCTTCGACCTGATCAGGGCCTGGATGTCCTCGGTGACGTCCCACACGTTCACGTTCATTCCGGCCAGCACCCGGCCGTCCGAGAGCCAGAAGGCGATGAACTCCCGCTTGCCCGCGTCCCCGCGGATCAGCACCTGGTCGTAGCCACCCGCCGGGGCGTACCCCGAGTACTCCAGACCCACGTCGTACTGGTCGGAGAAGAAGTACGGAACCCGGTCGTACGAGACCTCCTGCCCCAGCATCGCCCGCGCGGCGGCCGGCCCGCCGTTCAGTGCGTTCGCCCAGTGCTCCACCCGCAGCCGGGCCCCCAGCACCGGGTGGTGGGCGGCCGCCACGTCCCCGACCGCGTAGACGTCCGGGTCGGAGGTGCGCAGCGAGGCGTCCACCGCGATCCCGCCCCCGTGCTCCCGGTCCACCAGGGCCAGGCCCGAGGTCTCCGCCAGCGCGGTCCGCGGGGCGGCCCCGATCGCCGCGAGGACCGCGTGCGCCGGGTGCTCCTCCCCGTCGTCCGTACGGGCCGCCAGCACCATGCCGTCGTGCCCGACGATCTCCGTCAGGTGGGAGCCGAAGTGGAAGCGGACCCCGTGCTCGGTGTGCAGGTCGGCGAAGAGCCGGCCGACCTCCGGACCGAGCACCGCGTGCAGCGGGGTCGGTGCCGGTTCGATCACGGTGACCTCGGCCCCGTACCCGCGGGCCGCCGCCGCGACCTCCAGACCGATCCAGCCGGCGCCCGCGATCAGCAGGTGCCCGTTGTCGCGGCCCAGCCCCGCCAGGGCCTTGCGCAGCCGCTCCGCGTGCGAGAGCCGGCGCAGGTGGTGCACCCCGACCAGCTCGGTGCCCGGGATGTCGAGCCGGCGCGGTTCGGCGCCGGTGGCGAGCAGCAGTTTGTCGTAGGGCAGCGCCGTGCCGTCACCGAGCACCACCTTCTTGGCCTCCCGGTCGAGCTGGACCGCGGGCTGGCCGAGGTGCAGCTCGATGTCGGAGGCCGCGTACCAGGACGCCTCGTGCACGAAGACGCTCTCGCGCTCCTCCTTGCCCGCCAGGTACCCCTTGGAGAGCGGCGGCCGCTCGTAGGGATGCTCGCGCTCGTCGCCGATCAGGATCACCCGCCCCGTGAACCCCTCGGACCTCAGCGTTTCGGCCGCCTTAGCCCCGGCGAGCCCTGCGCCGACGATGACGAACGTCCGGTGTGCGTCGACCACCTGATGCCTCCTCATAACCTCTGCGCCACATGCGACCACATGCGAGCGTCCCGCAACGAGCCTGCCGCGTGAAGGGGGAGTGGCCCGATCGGCTCACCGTTCGGCGCGTCGCGCGCGCTGCGTGAGGCGGGCGTGCAGGGAGCGGGCGGAGGCGTCCGTGAGGGCCGCGATCTGGTCCACGACCGCCCGCTTCCTGGTCCGGTCGTCCGGGGCAGCGTCGAAGATCGCGCGGAACTGCGGGTCCAGACCCTCGGGCGCGCGGGCGCTGACGGCCTCCGCCAGCTCGGCCAGGACGATCCGCTGATCGGCTCGGATCCGCTCCTGCTCGTCGCGCTGTATGACGTACAGGTCGGCGACCGCCTTCAGTACCGCGCACTCGTTGCGTGCCTCGCGCGGCACCACCAGCTCCGCCGCGTACCGGGTCAGCCGGCCGGTCCCGTAGGCCTGTCGGGTGGCGCCCTCGGCGGCCAGGCAGAACCGGCCGATCAGCTGGCTGGTCGCGTCCTTCAGCCGGGCCTGGGCCACCGCCGAGCCGTCGTACCCGTGCGGCCACCAGTCCTGCTCCATCAACCGGTCCAGCGCCTCGCGGAGTTCCTCCGGTGCGGTGTCGGCGGGCACGTACCGGCCGATGGCCACCCGCCAGATCTCGGCGCGCTCGGGTTCGGCGAAGAGCATGTTCGGGTCGAGGTGGCCGGCGTGCAGGCCGTCTTCGAAATCGTGGACGGAGTACGCCACGTCGTCGGACCAGTCCATGACCTGCGCCTCGAAGCACTTGCGGTCCGCGGGCGCACCGCGGCGCAGCCACTCGAAGACCGGCAGGTCGTCCTCGTAGGCGCCGAACTTCACCGAGCCCGGGTCGGTGGGGTGGTCCCCGCGCGCCCAGGGGTACTTGGTGGCGGCGTCCAGGCAGGCCCGGGTGAGATTGAGGCCGACGCTGACCAGCTCGCCGCTCACCGGATCGGGGACGAACCGCTTGGGCTCCAGCCGGGTCAGCAGGCGCAGCGACTGGGCGTTGCCCTCGAAACCGCCGCAGTCCTTGGCGAACTCGTTGAGCGCCTCCTCGCCGTTGTGGCCGAAGGGCGGGTGCCCCATGTCGTGCGACAGGCAGGCGGCTTCGACCAGATCGGGATCGCAGCCGAGGGCCGCGCCGAGCTCGCGCCCGACCTGGGCGCATTCGAGGGAGTGCGTCAGCCGCGTACGAGGACTGGCGTCCCAGTCGTACGAACGCGTCCCCGGGGTCACCACCTGCGTCTTCCCGGCGAGCCGGCGCAGGGCCGCGGAGTGCAGCACGCGGGCGCGGTCGCGCTGGAAGGCGGTCCGCCCGGGCCGTTTGTCGGGCTCGGCGGCCCAGCGCTCGGTATCGGCGGGATCGTACGGCTCGCCGGGCAGGTCGAGGGCGGGTCGGACAGGTGCGGTGGTGCCTTCCATGCCTTCCATGGCCCAAACGGTAACCGCCCGGGCCGACAAGACGAGTCAAGAGGAGCAATCCGATCGATTGCCGCCCAACCCGGTCGCTACACGGTGGCCAGTTCGAGCGGCTGCTCCCGGCCTACGGGCGCCGCGAGCGCGGCGGCGGCCTCGTCGTAGCGCTGGAGCACCAGCCGGGCCAGCGCCGGATGGTCGCCCAGCGGGGCGGCGGCCGGGCCCGGGGCGGCGGCGGCGCTCGCGGCGGCGAAGCGGCCCGGGGCGGTGAAATAGGAGGCGACCGCGACCCGGTGGAGACCCCGCGCGGCCAGGGCCCGTACGGCGGCGGGCACCGAGGGCGCGGTGCCCGAGGCGTAGGCGGCCACCACGGGCACCCCGCCGAGCCGTTCCGAGAGCAGGTCGGCGCCGGCCCGCACATCGGCGGCGGAGTCGGGGTCGCGGGACCCGGCGGCGGCCAGCACCACCGCCGACCCGGCGCTCCAGCCGGCCTCCACGAGCCGCTCGTACAGGGCCTCGACGAGCAGCGGATGCGGGCCCAGCGGGGCGGCGACCCGGGTCCGCAGATGCCCGGCGCGGGCGGCGGCGGCCGGCAGGTCCCGCTTGACGTGGGTGCCGCGGCCGAGCAGCAGCGGCACCAGGACGGCGTCGCCGGAGGTCCGGTCGAGGGTGTGGTCCAGCAGGGGGTGGTTCAGCTCGATGTGACCGAGCCGGACGTCGAGGCGGGGCCGGAGCTCACGAACCCGTTCGAGCAGGGCTTCGACGGTGTGGAGGGCGCGCGGATCGCGGCTGCCGTGGGCCACGGCGACGAGGGCGGGCTGCTGCATGGGAGGACTCCTGCGTGGTGTCGGGGACGCAGACCGCTGAGCTGCGTACCGAGCTGGGCGGTGATCCGGGTCAGCAGCTCCGCCGTGGTCGCGGGCGGAAGCGGGGGGAGGAACGGCGGGGGCTGGTGTGGGGGGAGGGAGAGGGGCTGGGGCAGGGACTCGGAAGGATGCGCCGGCTCCGTCATGAACCGATCCTGCGCGCGGCAGGTTGCCGGTGCGTTGCGCGGGCGTGACGGGTGTTTGCGACCTGCTCACAGGGGGGTGGACGGCGGGGGTGGGGTCGCGGCGTGCTTCGCTGTGCGCGTGGCACGGGGGCATGGGCGCCGGGATGTGCGCGGGCGCCGGGACGTGTGGGGTGCGGGGATGCGTGGGGGACACATGAGTGGGTTCTTCCTGTGGGCGGTCCGCGGATGCGCGTGGCTGTCCGGCGGCGCGGCCGCCGTCTGCTGCGTGCTGTCGCTCGGTGCCTGGGGGACGGGCGACCTGCTCGGCCGGGTCGCCCTCTGGGGCGGGGTGGCGGCCGGCGCCGCCGTCGTGCGGACGGCCCTGGTGACGGCCCTGGACGCGCGGGAGGCCCGGGCGCGGGCGCTGGACGCGTGGGGGGGGGAGAGAGAGAGAGAGACGGGCCGGAAGCCCCGGCTCCGGCCCGGAACGGCCGGACCCGGCTCCGGGGATCTCTGGGTGCGCACACGGGAGGCGGCGGTCTGGCTGCTCACCGCCCTGATGTCCGCGGCGCTGCTCGTCGCGCTGTTCCAGCAGCACCACCGTGAGGCGGAGCCCGAACTGCGGCGGGCCGGCGCGGAGGTGGCGACCGCCGTGGTCGCGGGCGAGCCGACGGGAGTGCACGCGCACACGAGCGAGGGCCGGGTCCTGGGGTGGACAGCCCGGCTGGAACTGACCGTTCCGGGAGCGGGAGCGGGAGCGGGAGCCGGAGCCCGAGCCGGAGCGGGGGCGCAGCGGGTGCGGGCATCGGCCTACACCTACCGGGAGCCCAAGGCGGGAGACCGCGTACAGCTGCTGTGGGCGCCCTCGGAGCCCGCCCTGGAGGGGCGGGTCGACGAGCGCAAGGACCTGCGGTCCGTGACCGGGCCGGCCTCCTGGGACGCGTTCCCGCAGGCGGACGAGGCGCGCAAGGCGAGCCTCCTGGCCGCGTTCCTCACACTGTTCCTGCTGGTGGCCGGGCTGGGCGGCACGGCGATGACGGACACGGACGGGCTGAGGGCCCTCCCGTGGTCCGGACGGGCCCAGCTCTGCTGGACCGGCTCGCTGCTGCTCGCCTTCGCCCTGCACCTGCCCGCCCTGTACGGGCACCCGCACCCGGTGGGGGGCGCGGTGGCGTGGGTCTCCTTCCTGCTGCCGGCGCTGGGCCGGGGAGCGGCGTACGCCGTGGTGCGGTCCCTGTCGTGAGGCCCGGGGCAGGGGCCACCGGGCAACCGCCGGGACCGTACCCGCGTCCGTAGACGACAGGACCGGCAACAGCAGGACCACCGGCACCACCAGCAAGGGGATCGCATTGAGGCGCGCAGCACTACGAGGTCTGCCGGGGGCGGCGTGGGAGCGGCTGAGGGCCGTACGGATCACCGTGCCCCGGACCGTGCGCGCCCGGCGGCGGGCCGTGCGGGTGGTGATGGCGGGCTGCGTGCTGGCGCTGCTGCCCTCGGCGTGGACGCACGCGTCCGCCGGGCCCCGGCTGCGGACCACCGCCGACGCGCCCGCCGCCGAGGTGGCCGTGGTGTTCGGCGCCGGGCTCTGGAAGGGACGGCCCACCCCGTACCTCGCGCGCCGCCTCGACGCCGCCGTCGAGCTCTACCGCGCGGGGAAGGTCAAGGTCGTCCTGGTCACCGGCGACAACAGCCGTACCGACTACGACGAGCCCGACGCGATGCGCGCCTACCTGACGGGCCACGGGGTGCCCGACGCCCGTGTCGTCAGCGACTACGCCGGTTTCGACTCGTGGGACTCCTGCGTCCGGGCCCGGGAGGTCTTCGGCGTGCACCGGGCGGTGCTGATCAGCCAGGGCTTCCACATCCGCCGGGCCGTCGCGCTGTGCCGGGCGGCGGGCGTGGACTCGTACGGGGTCGGGGTGTCCGACGTGCACGACGCGACCTGGTACTACGGCGGGGCCCGGGAGGTCTTCGCGGCGGGCAAGGCGGCACTGGACGCGGTCTTCGAGCCGGAGCCGCGCTTCCTGGGTCCGAAGGAGGAGGGGGTGTCGCGGGCGCTGGCCTCTCTGGCAGACTGACGCCGCGATCGGCGTATGCCGATTAGTCATATACCGATCTGTCTCGTGCGTCAGGGGTGTGGAACCGTGGCTGTTGTGGATCTGAGCGGCAAGGTCGTCGTCGTCACCGGTGGGGCCCGCGGCCTCGGCGCGGCGGCGGCACAGGCCGTCGTGGACGGCGGCGGCAAGGTGCTGATCACCGACGTCCTGGAGACCGAGGGCGCCGAAACGGCGGCCAAGCTCGGCGACGCGGCGCGCTTCCTGCGCCACGACGTGACCAGCGAATCCGACTGGGACGCGGCCCTCGCCTTCGCGGTCGCCGAATTCGGCCGGATCGACGGACTGGTCAACAACGCGGGCATCGCCACCGGCCAGTTCCTGGAGCACGAGAGCGTCGAGCACTTCCGCAAGGTCGTCGAGATCAACCTGGTCGGCGTCTTCATCGGCATCAAGGCCGCGATCCCGCTGATGCGGGAGAACGGCGGCGGCTCCATCGTCAACATCTCCTCCGCCGCCGGCCTCACCGGCCTCGCCCTGACCGCCGGCTACGGAGCCTCCAAGTGGGGCGTGCGCGGACTGTCGAAGATCGGCGCGGTCGAGCTCGCGGAGTCCCGGATCCGCGTCAACTCCGTCCACCCCGGCATGACGCTCACCCCGATGACGGCCCCGGTCGGCATCCAGGCGGGCGAGGGCAACTACCCCGGCGCCCCCCTCGGCCGCGTCGGCCTCCCCGAAGAGATCGCCGCCGCCGTCGCCTTCCTCCTCTCGGACGCCGCGGGCTACATGACCGGCGCCGAACTCGCGGTCGACGGCGGCTGGACGGCGGGCCTCACGGTGAAGTACCTGACGGGCCAGTGACCCGGCGGCGGTGAACCCGGCCCCGGCGGCCCGGAGGGCATGGGGGGTGCCCGCCGCGGATCGTGTACGTGGAGATCCTCGACCGCCCCCCCGCCGCGCAGGGCCTCACCGGGGCCGGCGGGCGGCGCTGAGGCGGAGCATCCCGGCTTGTAACGCGGGGCGGCGGTCCGCGTAACACCTCCGTCGCACGCTGGGCTCCATGCACACCTCGGATTCCGTCACCGCCACGCACTGCCCGTACTGCGCGCTGCAGTGCGGCATGAACCTGCGCCCCGAGCCCGGCGGCGCGGGCGTGACGGTGGAGGAGCGGACCGACTTCCCCGTGAACCGGGGCGCGCTGTGCGGCAAGGGCCGCACCGCCCCCGCCGTGCTCTCCTCCCGGGTGCGCCTCACCGAGCCTCTCGTCCGCACCCACGCAGGGCGGCTGGAGCCGGCCACCTGGGAGGAGGCCCTGGACGCCGTCGCCGAGGGCCTCGCCCGCACGCGGCGGTCGCACGGGGCCGACGCGGTCGGGGTGTTCGGCGGCGGCGGGCTGACCAACGAGAAGGCGTACGCCCTCGGGAAGTTCGCCCGCATCGCCCTGGGGACCTCGCAGATCGACTACAACGGCCGGTTCTGCATGTCCTCGGCCGCCGCCGCGCACCAGCGGGCCTTCGGGCTCGACCGGGGGCTGCCCTTCCCGCTGGAGGACATCCCCCGGACCGGCTGCGTCATCCTCGTCGGCTCCAACCCCGCCGACACCATGCCGCCCGCACTCCGCTTCTTCCGGGAACTCCGCGAGAACGGCGGCACGCTGATCGTGGTGGACCCGCGCCGCACGCGCACCGCCGAACAGGCCGACCTGCACCTGGCCCCGCGCCCCGGCACGGACCTGGCGCTGGCGCTCGGCCTGCTGCACCTGGTGGTGGCGGGCGGGCACACCGACGAGGAGTTCATCGCCGGGCGCACCACGGGCTGGGAGGAGGCCCGGGCCGGCGCGATGGCGCACTGGCCGGAGCTGGTGGAGCGGATCACCGGCGTGCCCGTCCCCAAGCTCCGCGAAGCGGTGGCGATGTTCTGCGCCCCGGACTCCGCGATGGTGCTCACCGCACGCGGCCCCGAGCAGCAGTCCAAGGGCACCGACACGGTCGGAGCCTGGATCAACCTCTGCCTCGCCACCGGCCGGGCCGGCCGCCCGCTCTCCGGCTACGGGTGCCTCACCGGCCAGGGCAACGGCCAGGGCGGCCGCGAGCACGGCCAGAAGGCCGACCAGCTCCCCGGCTACCGCAAGCTGACCGACCCGGCGGCCCGCGCCCACGTCGCCGGGGTCTGGGGCATCGACCCCGACACCCTCCCCGGACCGGGCCGCAGCGCGTACGAACTCCTCGACGCGCTCGGCTCCGACGTCAAGGCCCTCCTCCTGATGGGCTCCAACCCTGTGGTCTCGGCCCCCCGCGCCGCCCACGTCGAGGAGCGCATCCGCTCCCTGGACTTCCTGGCCGTGGCCGACGTGGTCCTGTCCGAGACGGCGGCCCTGGCCGACGTGGTCCTCCCGGTCACCCAGTGGGCGGAGGAGACCGGCACCACCACCAACCTGGAGGGCCGCGTCCTGCTCCGCCGCCGGGCCCTGACCCCGCCGCCCGGGGTCCGCTCCGACCTGGAGGTCCTGCACGGGCTGGCCACCCGCCTCGGCATGCCGAAGGCCTTCCCGACCGACGCCGAGGAGGTCTTCGAGGAGCTGCGCCGCGCCTCGGCGGGCGGCCCGGCGGACTACTCGGGCATCACCTACGCCCGCATCGAGGCGGAGCAGGGCGTCTTCTGGCCGTGCCCCGCCCCCTCACGGACGGCAGAGACCGGCCCCGCCGCCGCACCGGAACCCCACCCCGGCACCCCGCGCCTCTTCCTGGACCGCTTCGCCACCGAGGACGGCCGGGCCCGCTTCGTGCCCGTCTCCCACCGCGACGCCGCCGAGATGCCGGACGCGGAGTACCCGCTCGTCCTCACCACCGGCCGGGTCGTCGCCCAGTACCAGTCGGGCGCGCAGACCCGCCGGGTGGACGAGCTCAACGAAGCCGCCCCCGGCCCCTTCGTGGAACTCCACCCCCGCCTCGCGGCCCGCATCGGCGCGGTCGACGGAGCCCCCCTCGCGGTCACCTCCCGCCGCGGCCGCGCGGTCGCCCCGGCCCGGATCACGGACACCATCCGGGCGGACACCGTCTTCATGCCCTTCCACTGGCCGGGCGAGGGCCGCGCGAACACCCTGACCAACCCGGCGCTCGACCCGGTGTCCCGGATGCCGGAGTTCAAGGTCTGCGCGGTCCGCGTCGAGCCGGCCTAGCGGTTCTCCGGAGCCCCGGCGAAGGTCGGCGCCACCGCCGCGGCCAGCCGCCGGGCGTACTCCTCCTCCGAACCGGAGAGCTGCGGGTACTCGGCCGTGAAGTGATCCCACTCGCCGCCGACGTTCCCGTACGCGACGATGTCCCCCAGGGTCACCCCCGGGTTGGGCAGCGGCTGTTCGGGCGCCAGCCGGAACACCTGGTCCAGCAGCTCGTACGGCAAGGCGAACGCCTCGGCCAGCAGGACCGCGTCGTAGAGGTCCTTCCCCTGCGGGTAGGAGTCGCTCACCAGCCACAGCAGCTTCCATGCCAGGGACAGGGCGGGTGACGCGGCCAGGACCACGGCGCCGCAGCCGAGTTCGACCGGCTCGGGCTCCTCGGGCAGTCGCTCGTTGAACACGAAGTCGAGCTGGACCTGGCCGGCCGGCAGCCCCGGTACCTGCCAGGGCAGCATCATCCGCATCCCCGGCACCCGTTCGTACGTCCAGATGCCCTCGCAGACCGCGCCCGAGTCCTTGATCCCGGCCCGGCCGGCCGCACCCGCGGCGATCTCCTCCAGCATCCGCGCCGTCCGGCCGTCGTCGATGTTCCAGCTCCGCGGTACGACCACGAAGTCCAGGTCTCCCGGTTCCCGCGCCGCGTCCCCGAACCAGTCGGCGAGCAGCACGCTCCCGCGCAGCACCAGCGAGTCCCCCCACCGGGACTCCGACACCGCCAGGAGTACGGCGTCCAGCGCGGCCCGCCGTGCCGTCCGCCAGGCGGCGGTGCGCTCCGGGGCGTCGAAGACCGGGTCTCCGGCCCGGTACGCGTTCTGGAACTGCTTCAGCGACGGGTCGAAGACCGACCGCTGGCGGACGTCGTCCCCGGCCACCGCCCGCAGCGTCCTGGGCAGGTCACGCTCCCTGCGCGTCTCCTCGTCCAGCGGCCCCTTGGGCAGCTCCTCGGACTGCCATCCGAACTTCTCCCACGTCATCGGACGTCCCCTCCTCGATCCACCCGTCGTCCACCGACAGGTCGCTGTCGTACAGCACGAACTCCCGCTCCTCCGAGCGGATTTCATACCCGGCCCCGGCCAACGCGGCGACCAGCGCGTCGCAAGCAGCCCCCGCCCCCGTCGCCGTGCCCCGGCACCGCTGGGTCACGAAACGTTCCTGCCGGGCCCCCGGCAGGACCCGGCGGGCGTTCCAGGACACGTGCGCCGCGTGCGGGACCACCAAGGCCTCCAGAGCGGCCCGGTCCCAGTCGGCCGGGAGCCGCAGTTTCACGTGATGCTCGAAGTACCCGCCGCCCGGCCCCGGGGGCTCCGTGGTCCACGGGACCGTCTCCACCTTGACCCGGACCGGGTCGAAGCCGGCCGCGCGCAGCCGGGGCACCAAGACCTCGTGCCCGTCCCGGTCGGGCAGCGTCAGCATCGGCTGCGAGGTCATCCGGCCCCGGGCCAGCACGATGTGGGTCACCTTCAACTCCCTTTCCGCCGACCATGATTCGAGTCGTGCCAGTTCCGCGGGGTGCGGGCAGCGGACGGTGATGTGGGATTCGTACTCGGGCATGGCAGCGATCATCTCGGACATGCGTCCGATCCGCATCGGGGTTCTGGTCCGGGGGTAACCATGGGTCACGCGCCGGACCCAGAAAGTGGTCGCACGCCCCTCGTGGCAGAGATGTGTCGTACCCCACACTGAGGTGCGGTGCACCCGTCCTCGGAGCCCTGTGGAGGTCGCCCCCGTGCAGACCCAGAGCCTGACCGTCACCGTCAGCCCGCCCGCCGAAGTGCCCGCGGCCGAAGAGCCCGAGCCCGAGGCCGAGGCCGACGCCGTGCACGAGGAGGAGGCCGAAGAGGCCGAAGAGGCCGAGGAGTTGGGGGTCCCGGAACTCATGGAGAAGGTGCCCCCGCCGCGCAAGCGCCCGGCGGAAGGCTCCGGCGGAGCGGGACCGTCCGCCGACCTGTTCCGGCAGTACCTGCGCGAGATAGGCAGGATCCCGCTGCTCAGCGCCGTCGAGGAGGTCGAGCTCGCGCGGCGCGTGGAAGCGGGACTGTTCGCGGAGGAGAAGCTCGGCAGCGGAGCCACCCTCGACCTGCAGCTCACGCTCGACCTGGACAAGCTCGTCGTCATGGGCCGCATGGCCAAACGCCGCCTCATCGAGTCGAACCTGAGGCTCGTCGTCTCCGTCGCCAAGCGCTACGTCGGCCGCGGACTCACCATGCTCGACCTGGTCCAGGAGGGGAACCTCGGACTGATCCGCGCCGTCGAGAAGTTCGACTACGCCCGCGGCTACAAGTTCTCCACCTACGCCACCTGGTGGATCCGCCAGGCCATGTCCCGGGCGCTGGCCGACCAGGCCCGGACCATCCGCGTCCCCGTCCACGTCGTCGAACTGATCAACCGCGTCGTGCGCGTCCAGCGCCGCATGCTCCAGGAGCGGGGGTACGAACCCACCGCCGAGGAGGTCGCCGTCCACCTCGAGCTGACCCCCGAGCGGGTGCTGGAGGTCCTGCGCCTCGCACAGGAGCCGGTCTCGCTGCACGCACCCGTGGGCGAGGAGGACGATGTCGCGCTCGGCGACCTCATCGAGGACGGGGACGCCGCCTCACCGGTCGAATCGGCCGCGTTCTTCCTGCTCCGCGAGCACCTGGAAGCGGTGCTCTCGACCCTCGGCGAGCGGGAGCGCAAAGTCGTCCAGCTCCGCTACGGACTCGCCGACGGGCGGCCGCGCACCCTGGAGGAGATCGGGCGGATCTTCGGGGTGACCCGGGAGCGGATCCGGCAGATCGAGTCCAAGACCCTCAACAAGCTCCGCGACCACGCCTTCGCGGACCAGCTGCGCGGATATCTGGACTGAGCGCGCACGCGGGCGGGTACGGAAAAGGGGCGCCCCGCAGGGCGCCCCTCCCGGTACCGGCCGTGCTAGTCGACCTCGGCCACCGCCTGCGCGAACTGCGCCGCGTACAGCCGCGCGTACGCGCCGTCCGAGAGCAGCAGCTCCTCGTGCGTGCCCTGTTCCACGATCGAGCCGCTCTCCATCACCAGGATCAGGTCGGCGTCGCGGATCGTGGACAGGCGGTGCGCGATCACGAAGGACGTACGGCCGTGCGCGAGGCGCGCCATCGCCTTCTGGATCAGCACCTCGGTGCGGGTGTCCACCGAGCTCGTCGCCTCGTCGAGCACCAGGATCACCGGGTCGGACAGGAACGCCCGCGCGATGGTGATCAGCTGCTTCTCGCCCGCGCTGACGCCGGCGCCCTCGTCGTCCAGCACCGTGTCGTAGCCCTCGGGCAGGGTGCGGACGAACCGGTCGGCGTGGGCCGCCCGCGCGGCCTCCTCGACCTCGGCGCGCGTGACCTCGCGCGTGGCCCCGTAGGCGATGTTCTCGGCGATGGTGCCGCCGAACAGCCAGGTGTCCTGGAGCACCATGCCGATGCCGCTGCGCAGTTCCTCGCGGGTCATCTTCGCGATGTCCACCCCGTCGAGGGCGATCTCCCCGCCCGTGACCTCGTAGAACCGCATCAGCAGGTTGACCAGCGTGGTCTTGCCGGCGCCGGTCGGGCCGACGATCGCGACCGTCTGTCCGGGGTCGACGCTCAGCGAGAGGTTCTCGATCAGCGGCTTGTCCGGCTCGTAGCGGAAGGCGACCTTGTCGAAGGTGACCTGCCCGCGCAGGTTCTCCGGACGCTCCGGAACCTCCGCGTCCGCCTCCTGCTCGGGGGCGTCCAGCAGCTCGTAGACCCGCTCCGCGGAGGCGACGCCGGACTGCACCAGGTTCGCCATGGAGGCGACCTGCGTGAGCGGCATCGAGAACTGGCGCGTGTACTGGATGAAGGCCTGGACGTCACCGATCGACAGGGTGCCCGAGGCCACCCGCAGACCGCCGACGACCGCGACGAGCACGTAGTTGATGTTCGAGATGAACAGCATCACCGGCTGCATGATCCCGCTGACCAGCTGCGCCTTGAAGGAGGCCCGGTACAGCGCCTCGTTCTGCTCGGCGAACAGGGCCGCCGACTCCTTCTGCCGGCCGAAGACCTTGACCAGGGTGTGGCCCGAGTACATCTCCTCGACGTGCGCGTTCAGTGCGCCCGTGGACTTCCACTGCGCCACGAACTGAGGCTGCGACTTCTTGCCGATCTTCGCGGCCACGTACGCGGACACCGGGATGGTCACCAGCGCGACGAGCGCCAGCAGCGGCGAGATCCAGAACATCATCGCCAGCACGCCGACGATCGTCAGGATCGAGTTGAGCAGCTGACCCATCGTCTGCTGGATCGTCTGGCCGATGTTGTCGATGTCGTTCGTGGCCCGGCTGAGCACCTCGCCGCGCTTCTGCTGGTCGAAGTACGACAGCGGCAGCCGCGACAGCTTCGCCTGCAGCTCCTCGCGCATCCGGTACACGGTGCCGTTCATGATGTGGTTCGACAGCCGGGTGGCGACCAGCATCAGCAGGCCGGCGACCGTGAAGACGGCCAGCGCCCACAGCGCCACCACCCCGACCGCACCGAAGTCGATGCCCTTGCCCGGGGTGAAGTCGGTGCCGGACAGCATGTCCGCCATCCCGCCCTCGCCCCTGGCGCGCAGACCGTCCAGCGCCTGCTGCTTGGTGAGGCCCTCCTTCATGCTCCGGCCGACGATCCCCGCGAACACGAGGTCGGTGGCCTCGCCGAGGATCTTGGGCCCGGTCACCGACGCGGCGACGCTGCCGACGACCGCGAGGATCATGCCCCACAGCTTGGCCCGGTCCCGCGCCAGCGCGCTCAGCAGCCGCTTGCCCGAGCCCTTGAAGTCCATGGACCGCGTCGTCGGCGGTCCCATCATCATCCGTCCTCCGGGCCCGCTCACGCCGCCTCCGCTTCCGTCAGCTGGGAGAGCACGATCTCCCGGTAGGTCTCATTGCCGGCCATCAGCTCGTGGTGGCGCCCCTCGCCCACCACCTGCCCCTCGTCGAGGACGATGATCCGGTCCGCGTCGCGGATCGTGGAGACCCGCTGGGCGACGATGACCACGGTCGCCTCCTCGGTCTCCCGGGCGAGCGCGGAGCGCAGCGCCGCGTCCGTGGCGTAGTCCAAGGCCGAGAAGGAGTCGTCGAACAGGTAGATCTCCGGGCGCTGTACGAGCGTGCGCGCGATCGCGAGCCGCTGGCGCTGGCCGCCGGAGACGTTGGTGCCGCCCTGGGCGATCGGCGCGTCGAGCCCGCCCTCCAGCTCGGACACGAAGCCCTTGGCCTGCGCGACGTCCAGCGCGTGCCAGAGCTCCTCGTCGGTGGCGTCGGGGCGCCCGTAGCGCAGGTTGCTGGCGACCGTCCCGGAGAAGAGGTACGGCTTCTGCGGCACCATGCCGACCGTCCTGGCGAGCAGGTCCGGGGCGAGGCGGCGTACGTCCTCGCCGTCGACGAGCACGTCGCCGCCGGTCGCGTCGAAGAGCCGGGGGATCAGCCCCAGCAGCGTGGACTTGCCGCTGCCGGTCGAGCCGATCACCGCGGTGGTCTCGCCGGCCCGGGCCACGAGGTCGACCCCGCGCAGCACGGGGGCCTCGGCGCCCGGGTAGCGGAAGTCGGCGCCGCGCAGTTCCAGACGGCCGTGGTGGAGCAGCTTGCGGACCGGGTCGGTGGGCGGGATCACGCTGGATTCGGTGTCCAGGACTTCCTGGACGCGCTCGGCGCAGACCTCGGCGCGCGGCACCATCATGAACATGAAGGTGGCCATCATCACGGACATGACGATCTGCATCAGGTAGGCGAGGAAGGCCGTCAGCTGGCCGATCTCCATGTCGCCGGAGTCGATGCGCATCGCGCCGAACCAGACGACGGCGACGCTGGAGATGTTCACGACCACGATCACGGTCGGGAACATCAGCGCGAGCAGCTTGCCGGCCGCCAGCGAGACGCCGGTGAGGTCGGCGTTGGCCTCGCGGAAGCGCTCCTTCTCGTAGTCGTCGCGGATGAAGGCGCGGATCACCCGGTTGCCGGTGATCTGCTCGCGCAGGACCCGGTTGACCGTGTCCAGACGCGTCTGCATCATGCGGAACAGCGGGCGGGTCTTCAGCACGATCGCGCCGACCGACAGGCCGAGGATCGGGACGACGGCGAGCAGGACGCCCGAGAGCTTCACGTCCAGCGAGAGCGCCATGAAGATGCCGCCGACGCACATGATCGGCGCGGAGACCATCAGGGTGAAGGTCATCAGCACGAGCATCTGGATCTGCTGCACGTCGTTCGTCGTACGGGTGATCAGCGACGGGGCGCCGAAGTGGCCGAGCTCACGCGCGGAGAAGCTCTGCACGCGGTCGAAGACGCCGGCCCGGACGTCCCGGCCGAAGGCCGCGGCGGTGCGGGCCCCGTAGTAGACGGCGCCGGCGTTGCAGACGAGCTGCACGAGCGAGACGCCGAGCATGAGGGCGCCGAAGCGCAGGATGTAGCCGGTGTCGCCGTTGACGACACCGTTGTCAATGATGTCGGCGTTCAGCGTGGGCAGGTAGAGGCTCGCGCTGGTCTGCAGCAGCTGCAGCAGGACCAGCACGGCGATCGGTTTCCGGTACGGGCCCAGGTGGGTCCGCAGAAGTCGTATGAGCACGCGCAGGCTCCGGTCGGCATGATCGAGGGGGTTCACTCCATCTTCTGCCAACGGGCGGCCGGAACCCACCGCTTTTCGTAAAGCCCGGTCAAAAGGAGTAGGCCGGGCGCGGGAGGGCGTAGGCCGGGGCGCGGCAGGGCGGCCGCCGCGCCGACGGCCGGTGCCGGGAGGACGATGGAGGAGGGGAAGTCTCGGGACGGATCAGCCGTGGAGGAACCATGACGGCAGCCACACGGGAGCAGATCCCCGTCCTCTTCGAGGGCAACGGTGCCGAACTGCGCGTGCTGGAGCTCGGCGGCGGTTTCTCCGTCGCCTTCGGGCGCTTCGACAAGGGCGTCGACATGACCCCGGCGTTCAAGGGCCTGCCCGACGACCTGTGTCCGTGCCCGCACTACGCCTACGTGATCAAGGGCCGGATCGCGATGCACACGAAAGGCGGGGACGAGGTCTACTCGGCCGGGGAAGCCTGCTACTGGGCGCCCGGGCACGCGCCGGAGGCTCTTGAAGACACCGAGTACCTCGACTTCTCGCCGACGGAGGAATTCCGGGCGGTCGTCGCACACGTGAAGGCGCAGCTGGGCTGACCCCGGCCGACGTCTAGAACGCCCCCGGGTGGATCTGGTCCCGGGTCGCGATGTACTGCTGGCGCGCGCCCTGCCAGGCCGGGTACTCCTCGTCCGGCTCGAACAGCTGCGCCGCGGGCGCCGGCCACACCGGCGGGGTCTTCGAGGCCGCGCCGCCCTGCGCCAGGCCGAGGGCCCACGCGGCCTGCCGGGCCGCGCCCAGGGCCGCGTAGTCCGCCGGCGCCGGGACGAGGACCTGCGTGCCGAACAGCCCCGGCGCGAAGGCCTGTACGGCCGGCAGCTCGGCGGCGGCGCCGAGCAGGAACACCCGGCGGATCTCCACCCCGCGGCTGCGCAGCACGTCGATGGCGTCCACCAGCCCGCAGAGCATGCCCTCGAAGGCGGCCCGCGCGAGGTGCTCCGGCTTCATGGAATCCCGGCGCAGCCCCGACAGGGTCCCGGCGGTGTGCGGCAGGTTCGGCGTCCGCTCACCCTCCAGGTACGGCAGGAGTACGAGTCCGTGCGCGCCCGGCGTCGACTTCAGCGCGAGCTCGCTCAGCCCCTCCAGATCGGTGCCGAGCAGTTCGGCGGTGCCGCGCAGGGCCCGTACGGCGTTCAGCGTGTTCACCACCGGCAGGTGCAGCCCGGTGGCGTCCGCGAGGGAGGTGATCAGCCCGCCCGGCTCCGACAGCGCCTCGTGGTGCACCGCCATCACCGATCCGGACGCGCCCAGCGAGACCACGGCGTCGCCGGGTCCCATGCCCAGCCCGAGCGCGGCCGCCATGGTCTCGCCGGTGCCGGCGGATATCAGCAGCCCCTCGGGCGTGGTCCCGGCGGCTTCGGCCGGGCCGAGCACCTCGGGGAGCAGCGCGCGGTGCCCCAGCGCGAGCTCGACCAGGTCGGGGCGGTAGGCGCCGGCGGCCGCCGACCAGTAGCCGGTGCCGGAGGCACCACCGCGGTCGGTGGTCCGCCGGGCCGGGCGGCCCAGCAGCTGCCACACCAGCCAGTCGTGCGGGGACATCAGCACGGCCACCCGCCGGGCCGCTTCCGGCTCGGTACGGGCCAGCCAGGCGAGCTTCGCGACGGGCTGCGCCGCATGGGGGACGGATCCGACGGCCTCGACCCAGGCCTGCCGGCCGCCGAAGGACTCGATCAGCTCGGCGGCGGCCGCCTGGCCGCGCTTGTCGTTGCCGATCAGGGCGGGACGCACGAGGCCGCCCTGCGCGTCCAGCGGCAGCACGCCGTGCTGCTGCGCCGAGACCCCGATGGCCTGCACCCCTTCGAGGAGCCCGCCGCCGGCGGCCTCGCCGAGCGAGAGCAGCCAGGCCTGTGGATCGGTCTCGTGCGGCACCGCCTCGCCGGTGGGCTGCGGATGAGGGGCGTACCCCTGGCGCAGCACGGCGCCCGTCTCGGTGTCACAGACGACGATGCGTGTGAACGTGGAAGAGCTGTCCAGCCCGGCGACTATCCCCATGCGGAGAATTCTGCCGCACGCGGGGACGGGCTCGACCGTCCCGGAGCGCCCGGAACGGGCCCCGTCCCATATGTGGAACCCCGAGGGGTCCGCTGGCGGGGACCCCGGCGCGGGGTCCCCGCCAGAGGACCCCGCGCCGGACCGAACCCGTTCAGGTGTTGCTGGTGCCCCAGTCGTCCTCGCCCGCGCCGTTGCCACCGACCCGTGCCCGCAGGCCCCGTACCCGCCCGGAGAGGGAGTCGGGCACCGCGTCGCCCACCTTCTCGCTCACCGCGGCGAAGGCCTTGCCGGCGAACTCCCGGCCGCTCTGACCTGCGCTCTCGGCGGCGTTTCGGACGGCCGGGTTCTGCGCGAACCCGCGCGCGGACTTCTTCAACTGTTCATACCGCTCGCGTCCGGCCCGGGTCCCGAGCACGTACCCGAGGGCCAGCCCGACCGCGAACGTGACCTTGTACCGCATGCCTGTCACCCTTCGTCGTGTGGTGCCCGGCCCGCTGGCGATACCGATTGGCGGAGCACCCCCCTGCTTGCGCTAATCTATGACTCGCAACGGGCGCTCGCCCCCTGGCCAAGGCCAGAGGTGGGCTGTTCGGTGCAACGCAGCAATCCCCTGTAGCTCAATTGGCAGAGCAGCCGACTGTTAATCGGCAGGTTACTGGTTCGAGTCCAGTCGGGGGAGCGCGGTCCCCTGTAGCTCAATTGGCAGAGCAGCCGACTGTTAATCGGCAGGTTACTGGTTCGAGTCCAGTCGGGGGAGCAAGAAGGAACGAGGACCCCAGGTGGGTCCTTTTTTCTTTTTCCTGCCCGCCACGCGCAACCGCGCAGGGCCCTGCGCGGTCTCTCTGGGCAGGCGAAGCCGATCATGCGAGGCATCCGAGGCAGGAGATCGTATGAGCGGCTATGCTGCGGCAGACGGCGCGCACACATGTACGCGCCACGCCGTGAAGGGGCGGTAGCTCAGCCGGTTAGAGCAGCGGACTCATAATCCGTCGGCCGTGGGTTCGAGTCCCACCCGCCCCACCACGCAGCTGGCTCGCAGAAACGTTGCGACCGGCAACCTTGGTGCCTCGCCCGAACTTCCTGGGTCGGGGCACCTTCTCGTTTCCGGCCGGTCCGGCGTCCCGGTTCTGCCGCGCCCTGTGGACCCGTATGGCCTCAGACGGTGCGGCTGTCGGGGGGTGATGGTGCCCGCGCGGCCGTCCGCCTTCGGAGCGGGCCGCCGCCACTGCCCTCGCATCCGCCGGCCGCCGCGATGAGGACGGCGATGACGATCGCGAGAGCGCGGCCGATCCCGCCCGCCCGTGCGAGAACTCCTTCGGCCTCTGCCGGTCCTCCAACACGTCGCACAACGCGGCCGCCTTGGCGGACGTGTTGCTGCCCTCGTGGCCGTGCGCGGCACGGAATGGCGTGAACCGTGCCGGCGGATCCGGAGCCCAGCGGTTTTTGTGGTGGCGGCGTGATGCCCGTCTCGGGGGATATGGGCGAGCGTTTTCCGGAGATGTCTCGGAGCGGACCAGTTCTCCTCCAAAAAGGCGGATTCTTTCCTGCCCGTCGGCGCCCGGTCGGCCTCGGAGCTCCGGACGGACCGCCCGTGCCTCCCGGCCGGGAGGCCGCCAGGGCCTTGTGCGGCGGGTCGTGACGGCTGGTCCGGTGCGTGGGGGCGTGCCCGGCGGGCCCGTGTCGGCGGTGGTGGGGGGCTCCGTGCTCGCGTGGTGAAGGGCGTCGGGGGAGAAGGCCTTTCGGGGGAATTGCGGCCGGGCGCGCTGATCGGAATCTGCCTTGCTTCGCGCGTTCGGGGCCCCCTAGCCTCTGGGGCGACTCGAAAGTGATGGTTCTCCGCACGGCCA
Organism: Streptomyces sp. NPDC002886; assembly: GCF_042888445.1. NCBI lineage: Bacteria > Bacillati > Actinomycetota > Actinomycetes > Kitasatosporales > Streptomycetaceae > Streptomyces > Streptomyces sp. NPDC002886. The sequence continues at coordinate 781,206 of NZ_JBIAPV010000002.1, read as the reverse complement.
TCTGGATGCAATGACGCAAACACGGTCACGAAGTGAACGGGCTCAAGGGGGACAATTCCAGATGTACGGGGGATTCGTATGGAGCCCGCTCGCACCCTGACCGCCGATGCCGCCGGGGAGGTGGCGGCGCCGCCACCGCTGTGGACCAAGAACTTCCGGCTGTACTTCACCGCCCGCCTGGTCTCGCTCCTCGGTGACGCCATGCTGCCGGTGGCGCTCATGTACGGCGTCGTGCAGCTCGGCTACGGGGCCTCCGGGGTGGGCTTCGTCCTGGCCGCGCAGATGCTGCCGTTCGCCGTGCTCATCCTGTTCGGCGGGGTGCTCGCCGACCGGTTCACGCCCCGCCGCATGATGATCGGCGCGGATGCCGCGCGGTGCTGCCTGCAGATCGCCGCCGCTACCGCGTTCGCCTCCGGGAACGCCCCGCTCTGGCTGCTGCTCCTCCTCGCGGCGGGCAGCGGTACCGCGTCCGCCGCGTTCCAGCCGGGTGTCGCCAGCATGGTTCCCCAGGTGGCGAAGGACCTTCAGCGGGCCAACGCCACCATCCGCGTCGCCGAGGCCATCGCCTCGATGGCCGGGCCGACCGTCGCCGCCCTCCTGGTCGCGGTGTTCGACGTGGCCCTGGTGCTCGCCGTCGACGCGGCGACCTTCGCCGCCAGCGGCCTCTGTCTCCTGCTGCTGCGGCTCGCCCCCACTCCCGCCCCGGACCGCAAGACGTCGACCTGGCGCAACCTCCTCGAAGGCTGGCACGAGTTCCGCTCCCGCACCTGGCTCTGGGTCGTCATCCTGGCCTGGGCCGTCAACGGCATCACGACCTTCGGCCCGCTGCGCCCCCTCACCACGCTCCTGGTCGCGAGCGAGCACGGGGCGACCGGCCTCGGCCTGGTCTGGACGGCGTTCGGGGCGGGCAACGTCCTGGGCGGTCTGGTCGGCATGCGGCTGCGCCCCCGGAGGCCGCTGGTCGCCGGAGCGGTCGCGATGTTCGCCTGGGTGCTCCTCCCCCTGTCCAACGCCGTCGGGCTTCCCCTGTGGTCGACGTGCGCGTGCTTCGTGGTCGGCGGCGCCGCCTGGGCGTTCTGGAGCGTCATGTGGGCCACGAGCGTCCAGTCCCAGGTCCCGTCGGCGGTGCTGAACCGGGTCTACGCCTACGACGTCGCCGGCTCCCTCATCGCCTTCCCCGCGGGCCAGGCCCTGGCCGGCCCGGTCGCCGGACTCATCGGCGCGCGCACGCTGTTGTACGTGTCCACCCTGGTCGCCGTCGTGACCTTCGCGGTGCTGCTCTCGGTCCCGGCGGTCCGCTCCCTGCGGCGGGCGGAGCCGCCCGCGTGAGGGGGAGCGGCGGCCTGGGACGGGCGTCGCCCTGGCGTCGTGGTGGTGGAGCTCCATGACGAGCGCCTCCCGGGTGGGGAAGTGCCGGTAGAGCGTCCCGATACCCACGGCCGCCCGCCCGCTCGCTTGGTGATGGCGGTCAGGGAGGTGCCACCGCCGTCGTCCGTGCCCGGGGGGCCTCGCGGGCGGCGGTCAGGATCCTGTCCCGTTTTCCAGGGTGTCCGTCCGGGACGCTCCGCGGGGCCGCGGGGGCGGGCCGGCCCCGGCTCGGTGCTGCCACCTCCGGTCCGCCGGCCCTCCGCTCAGGCGGCCCTGCGCTCAGGAGGCCTCCGTTTCGTCCGCCAGGTGGCGCAGGACGTCCTTCAGGTCGCCGCGGCGGGCGAAGGCCGTGCGCTGGCGGTGGGCGCCCGAGCCGTCGCGCAGGAGGCCGGCCATGGTCCTCGCCGCGTGGTCGAGGTCGCCGGACGCGGCCAGTTCGGGGGCCACCAGGTCGAGCAGGGCCTCCGCCAGGTCCGCCGCCGGGAGCTCGACGCCCGTGTACGGGTCCAGGCCGAAGCCCTCCAGGCCGTCGTGGGCCGCCCGCCAGCGCGCGAGGCGCAGTACGTCCTCCCGTACGGGTGGATCGGGCCGTTGCTCGGCGATCTCGCGCAGGGCCGTCGCGACGAGGGCGCGGGCCAGTTCGGCCTGGAGGATGGCCGAGTCGATGTCCGGTGACATGTCGGGGGCCCGCAGTTCGAGCGTCGGCCAGTTCCCCGAGGGCCGGAGGTCCCAATAGACCATCTTGGTGTCCAGGGCGGCCCCGGAGCCGAGCAGGGTCTGCACCGAGCGCCGGAAGTGGGCCGTCGAGTCGAAGTGCGGGGGCAGGCCCGCCGAGGGCCAGCCCGCCCAGGCCATCGCCCGCCAGCTGGCGTGGCCGGTGTCGCGGCCGCCCCAGAAGGGCGAGTTGGCCGCCAGTGCGATCAGCGTGGGCAGCCAGGGCCGGACCCGGTTGGAGACGGCCACCGCCGTGTCCACGTCGAGGGTGCCGATGTGGATGTGCCGGCCGCAGCTGACCAGGGTGTCGGTGAGCGCGCCGAACCGCCGGGCCTGCTCGCGCTGGCGCGGCTCGTCGTCCGTCAGGTGGAGCGGGCCCTCCAGGGCGACCACCGGCGAGGGCGCGGCCAGCAGCCGGCAGCCGTGGGCGCGGGCGGCCCGCGCGAGGGTGCGCCGCAGGCCGGCGAGCTCGCTCCGCAGCATCGCGGCCGAGTCGGCGACGGGGGTGGAGATCTCCACCTGGTAGCGGGTGCCTTCGGGGTGCAGTTCGTGGGGGAGCCCCGCGGCGGTGGACAGGACGAGCGGGGCGGCCGGGACCACCCGCAGGGTGCGGGCGTCGACGAGGAGGAACTCCTCCTCGACGCCCAGGGTGAGGGGGAAGACCGGATCGGTCGCGGTCGCGCGGGGTGCTCCGGTCTTCGTGGTGCCGGTGCTCTTGGTGCCGGTGCTCGTGGTGCTGGTGCCAGGTTCGATCACTGCGCCTCCCTGGACATACGAGTCTTTTCATCATGAGCTGAACTTCAGGCGAGGAGCGCACGTCTATTCGGTCAAATGTCCGGTGATAGTGGCGAGTTACCGGCAAGGAATGCGCCGCGGCGGGGCGCCGGTTCCGGGTGGGGTGAATGTTGCGCGTGCGTGAATGCGCGGTCCGCGCAGCCGGGCCCCCGGTGGCAGCTGCTTATCATCCGTTGTGACTCGTACGACTGCTCCACCCCCGCCCCTCCGCCCCCGCCGCCGCATCTGGGCCGACCTCACCCCGCTGAGAACCTCCCCGGACTTCCGCCGGCTCTGGTTCGGCGGAATCGTTTCCTGGCTGGGCCAGGCGATGACGGCCCTGGCCATTTCGCTCCAGGTCTACGAGATCACCGGCTCCAGCTTCTCCGTCGGACTCGTCGGGCTCTGCTCGCTCGTCCCGCTGGTCGCCTTCGGGCTCTACGGCGGGGCCATCGCCGACACCGTCGACCGCCGCAAGCTCGGCCTCGTCAGCGCGCTCGGCCTGGCCGCCCTGTCCTTCGCCCTGGCCGGCGCCGCGCTCCTGGACTACCACCGGGTCTGGCTGCTGTACTCCGTCGTCGCGCTCCAGTCCCTCTGCGGGGCCCTCAACGGGCCCGCCCGGTCCGCGATGATCCCGCGGCTGCTGCCGGCCGAGCAGCTGCCCGCCGCCAACGCCCTGAACTCCGTGGTCATGACCTTCGGCATGACGGCCGGCCCGGCGCTGGGCGGGGTCATCGTCGGCTGGTGGGGCTACCAGGCCGCGTACCTGATCGACGCCCTCACCTTCGGCGCCGCCCTCTACGCGACGTGGCGGCTGCCGCCGATGAAGCCCGAGGGGTCGGGCGGCCGCACCGGGCGGGCCTCCGTACTCGACGGCCTGCGCTTCCTGGGGACCCGGCCGAACATCCGGATGACCTTCTTCTCCGACCTGGCCGCCATGGTGCTGGCCCAGCCGAAGGCGCTGTTCCCGGCCGTCGCCGTGCTCTGGTACGGCGGCGACGCCAAGACGGTCGGACTGCTCGTGGCCGCCCCCGCCGTCGGGGCGCTGCTCGGGGGGCTGCTCTCCGGCTGGCAGGGGCGGATCCGCCGGCACGGGGTGGCCATCCTGCTCTCCGTCGCCGCGTGGGGGCTGGCCATCGCCGTCTTCGGGCTGACCCGCGACCTGTGGCTCGGGCTGCTCTTCCTGGCACTGGCCGGATGCGCCGACAGCATCTCGATGGTGTTCCGCACCACCATGCTGCAGGCCGCGACCCCGGACGGGATGCGGGGCCGCCTGCAGGGCGTCTTCATCGTGGTCGTGGCGGGCGGGCCCCGGCTCGGGGACTTCCTCGCCGGGGCCGCCGCCGAGCTCACCTCCCCGACCATCGCGATCACGGGAGGCGGGCTGGGCTGCGTACTCGTACTGGCGCTGCTGGCCGCGCGGTGGCGCGGGTTCGCCCGGTACGACGCCCGCTCGCCGCAGGCCTGAGACGGCGAAGGGGGTTTCCGGGGTTCCCGCCCGGCGGCCCCTTACGCGTCCACCGGCTCGCGGGTGCGGTCGCTGACCTCCCCGCCGGTGTTCGCGGTGCCGGCGGGCTCGAACAGCAGGATCGCCGTCTCCCCGTCGGCCTGCGGGCAGTGCTCCACCCCGCGCGGGACCACGTAGATCTCCCCGGGGTTCAGGACGACGTCCCCGGTGCGCAGCCGGATCGTCAGGGTGCCGCTGACGACGAGGAAGAGTTCGTCGGTGTCCTCGTGGGTGTGCCAGATGAACTCGCCCTGGATCTTGGCGATCTTGACCTCGTAGTCGTTGACCCGGGCGATCCGGTGCGGCGCCCACTGCTCGGTGAAACCGGCCAGCTTCTCCGCGATGTTCACCACGCTCGCCGTGTCTGCCGTGTCTGCCGTGTCTGCCGTGTCCGCCGGGTGGCCGTTCTCGTGCGTGCTCTCGTGCCTGCTCTCGGTTGTCGTCATGGGTGCAGGCTGCCCGGGTGCGCCCCACCCGGTCTTGTACGTTCCTGACATGGCAGCCGCGATGCGTCCGCACAGCACGGTCTCGGCCTGGCAGCCGCCGGTACCGGGGATCGCCGAGGTGTTCCACGCCCGGTTCACCGACCACGCCTACCCCGCGCACGTCCACGACACCTGGACGCTGATGATCCTCGACGGCGGCCGCGTCGACTTCGGGCTGGACCGCGAACGGCACGGCGTCGGCGGCTCGGACACGGTGGCCCTGCTGCCGCCCGGGGTGGTGCACGACGGGCGGACCGTCACCGAGGCGGGCTTCCGCAAGCGCGTGCTGTACCTCGACGGGTCGGTGCTGCCCCAGTCGCTGACCGGGGCCGCCGTCGACGCGCCGCTGCTGCTCGACGCCGCCCTGCGCGAGCGGGTGCACGGACTGCACCGCGCGCTGGGCGCGCGGGGGTTGCCGGCCGGCGCGGTCGAGCGGCTGGAGGCGCAGTCGCGGCTCGCCTTCGTCCAGGAGCGGCTGCGCTCGTGGCTGGAGGGCCGTCCGGTGGTTCCGTACGGGGTTCCGGGCCCGGATACGGCCGTACGACTGCGCGAGCTCCTCGACGCGCGGGTCCTCGGCGGGATCACCTTGGAGGAGGCTTCCGCGCTTCTGGGACACCCCCATCCCACCCACCTGATCCGCAGCTTCCGGAAGGCGTTCGGGCTCCCGCCGCACGCCTACCTCACCGGACTGCGGGTCGCGAAGGCGCGCCGGCTGCTGCTGGCGGGGATGCGGCCGGCCGAGGCGGCGGTGGCGGCGGGGTTCTACGACCAGGCGCACCTGACCCGGCACTTCGGGCGGCACGTGGGGATCAGTCCGGGGAGGTTCGCCCGATCCGGGGGAGTGTGAAGGGAAGTTGGCGGGTTCGTTGTCATCGCGTTGCCGGGCCTTCCATTTTCTTTCGATTCGTCATATGACAGTTCGGAAGTCCATTCCCCGCTCCCAGCTCCACCCACCCCGCTCCGCTCCACCGCACTCCACCCCCGCCCCAGTCGAACCCAGGAGGAAGGCCTTCATGCGCCTTCGTACGCTCGTCACCACCGCCGTGGCCACCGCCGCGCTCGCCGGAGCACTCGTTCCGCAGGCCCAGGCCCAGGCCCCCGCGGCTCCGCGGGCACCGAAGGAGGACCGTTCCTGCTCGCCGTACCTCTCGATCGCCGGCTACTCGGACTCCCTCGACAAGACCCTCATCGACGGGAAGCTGGTCGGCGGGCTCTCCGGGCTCTCGGTGGACCGGGACGGCACGATCGCCGCGATCTCCGACAAGTCGGCGCTGTACAAGCTGAAGGTGGGCCGCGGCGACACCCCGACGGCGACGGCCGCCGCGCGGCTGCCGCTGACCGACGGCGCGGGCAAGGCCCTCGACTCCGAGGGAATCGTCGTCGACCGCGATGGCACCTACCTGGTGACGGACGAGAACGCCCCGGCCATCCGGCGGCACGCACGCACCGGCGAGGTGCTGGGCTCGCTGCCGATCCCGGACGGCTTCAAGCTCGCGCCCGTGGGCCGGGCCACGGTCAACCAGACCTTCGAGTCGCTGACCCTGCTGCCCGGCGGGCACACCCTCGTCGCCGGCGTCGAGGGCGCACTGGCCGGGGACGGCAAGGACGCGCAGGGGCGGACGCTCCAGCGGATCCAGACCTGGGAACGCCGCGGCCGCGACGGTGAATTCGTGCTCGGGCGGCAGTACGCGTACCCGGTGGACGCCGGACACGGGCTGGTGGAGCTCGCGCCGACGCGCGACGGCCGGCTGATCGTGCTGGAGCGCGGCTTCACGCAGCAGTTCAAGATCACGGTGCGGCTGTACCTGGCCGACCCCCTGGGCGCCACGGACACCTCGAAGGTGGCGGCGCTGGCGCAGGGCCCGGAGCTGCGGACCGCGCGCAAGACGCCGATCGGCGACCTCGACGGCTGCCCGACGCTGGGCGCGCCCTCGAAGCTGCCGCAGAACCACCCGCTGGTGGACAACGTCGAGGGCATGGTGGTCACGGACCACGACGAGCACGGACGGGTGCGGCTGCTGCTGACCAGCGACGACAACGAGTTCCCGCAGCAGATCACTCGGCTCTACCGGGTGGACGTGAAGCTGCCGGCGCGGAGCCGGTGGTTCTAGAGTCCGTCCATGGACGTCGCGAACGGGTGGTTCGAGGTCGAGGACCCGCAGGAGTGCGGCGAGGAGCCCTGGGACTTCGACGAGGCCGAACTCGCCTTCCTGGCGGCCCTGCGCGCCAGGGCCGCCGGCTGGCGGGTGCCGTGGGCTCCCAGCCAGGTCGGACGGCCCGAGGACGAGTCCTCGTTCCTCGTCCACGTCACGCTTCTCGACGAGGCCCGCGGGCTCGTGCTCGCCGAGTGGGCCGTGCACTTCCGCGGCACCCGGGTGCGGGCCGGGAGGGTCCGCGACCAGCTCTTCCACCTGGACGAGTCGCCCGAGCACGGCTTCTTCCGGGCCTCCGGCACGGTCGAGGAACTCGCGGAGCGGTGCGCCGACTGGTTCGAGAGCCTGCTGGGCCGACCCGTCGTCCGCTCCGATTGGGCGTCTGGGGACGGCCGGCCCGCGACCAGCTGGGAGTTCGCCGACACGGGCGAGGTGCTGGGGACGCGCGGCACCGTCCCCGCCGACGGCTCAGCCCCGATCCGTCGGCTCCCGGTCCGCTCCTGATCCCTCCGGGCCTGATCCCTCAGGTCCCGATCCCTCCGCGTGCTTCGCGGGGGAGACGATGCCGCGCGCGACGCCCAGGGCGACCAGGTCCTGGGGGCGGACCCGCAGTTGGTCCGCCGTCGCCGGGGCCGACTCCGGGGGCCGCTTGAGGATGGCCGCCGCCAGTTCGGGGGCGATCACGGAGAAGTAGCTGTCCGGGGTGACCCAGGTGTTCCCCGGCGCCGCCAGGGCGAGCGCGCCGCCCGAGCCGCCCTCGCCGATGAGGAGGGTGGTGACGGGGACCGCGGCCGAGGCGAGCGCCGCGAAGGCGTCGGCGATGGCCGCGCCCGCGCCCGCGTGTTCGGCGGCGGCGTCGTTGGCCGCGCCGGGGGTGTCCACGAGGGTGAGCACCGGGATCCCGAGCCGGTCCGCGAGCCGGATGACGCGGGCCGCCGTGCGGTACCCGGCCGGGCGGGTGGCGGTGCCGCACTGGGCGGCGTAGGCCACCGCCCGGCCCTCCCGGAGCCCGAACCCGCACAGCATCCCGGGGTCCGTGCCGCCCGCCCGGTCGCCCGAGAGGGGGAGGCGGAGCTCGAAGTACGCGTCCAGGTACCGCCCGGCGCGCGGCCGGCCGGGGTGCCGGGCCTGCCGGACGGCGTCCCACCCCGTGGACGGCAGCGCTACGTCGGCCAGCGCGGCCGGAGGTTCCACGGCCCCGCCGGACCGGGGCGCGGCGAGCACCCGGAGCCATGCCTCCAGGGTCGCGGGGAGCTCCGCGGCGGGGACGACGGCGTCCACGTGCCCGGCGGCGTACTGCCCCTCGGCGGTGTAGGCGGCCGGATCCGCGTCCGGCGGCCGCACCCGGGACCCGGCGAACCCGACCTGCGCCCCGGGCAGGGCGAGGATCACGTCGGCCCCCGCCCCGAGGGTGGCCCAGCCGCCGCCGGTGGTGGGGTCGCGCAGGACGGCGATCTGCGGGAGGCCGGCGGCCCGGGTGAGGGCGGACTGGCGCGCCACGCGCTGCAGTTGGGTCAGCGCGAGCATCCCCTCCTGCATGCGGGAGCCGCCGGTGGCGATGAGGGAGACCAGGGGGAGGCGGTGGGTGCGGGCGTGAGTGTAGGCCGCCTCGAGCCGGTCGCCGGTGCGGTGGCCGAGGGACCCGCCGAGGAAGCCGAACTCGAAGGAGATCACGGTGGCTTCGTGGCCGCCGACGCGGGCGGTGCCGGTGACCACGGACTCGTCCTCGCCGGTCCGCGCGGCGGCGCGGGCGCGGGAGTCGTCGTAGCCGGCCCAGCCGAGGGGGCCGTCGGGGGCGGAATGCCTTGGTGGGGCGGGGAGTTCGGTGAAGCTGCCGGGGTCGGTGGCGGAGGCGATGGCGGCGCGGGCCGAGGGGCGGGTCGTCACGGCGCCAGCGTACGGGCCGCCCCTGGTGGGGCGCTTGTGCGGTGCGCGCGGGCCGCCCTGCGGGGCGGAGTCCCCGCCCCACCCTCCGCCCGTTCCCTGGGGCTCCGCCCCGGCCCCCGCTCCTCGAGCACCGGAGGGGCCGGATTCGGCCGGGGCGGCCCGCCGGGGTCAGAGCTGGGCTTCCCAGGTCAGCGTCGTGCCCCGGGTGTCCGAGTCCGTACGGCCGTCGTCGGAGACGGTGAGGCGGACCCGGCTGGGGACCGCGTCGACCTCGACTTCGATGGCGGTGACCTCCGCGCGGCGGTGCGCCGCGGCCAGGGCTCCGCGCAGGGCGGAGAGGAGGTCGCCCGCGACGGGCTCGGTCAGCAGCGCGTCCACCGTGCCCGCGAAGTGCACCGACGGCTGGAAGCCCAGCAGGACCGCCGCTCCGCCGGTCTCCCGCAGGACCCGGCCCCGGAAGGTGGTCGGGGCGTCCGTCGGCGGCTGCTGGAGGGCGAAGATGGCCGTGCGGACCTCCTGGATGGTGGAGTCGAGCTCGTCCACGGCCCGGCCCAGCTCCTCGCCGACCGTGTCCCCGGCGGGTGCCTTGGCGGAGCGGCGCCGGGTGCTCTCCAGCATCATCTCCGTCGCGAACAGCCGCTGGACCACCAGATCGTGGAGGTCGCGGGCGATGCGGTCCCGGTCCTCGTAGACCGCCAGCTGCTCCCGGTCGTGCTGCGCGTCCGCCAGGACCAGGGCCAGCGCGGCCTGGGAGGCGAACTGCGAGGCCAGCAACCGGTCGACCGCGTCGTAGGGGGGTCCGCCGCGGACGCGCGGCAGGGCGAGCGTGCCGATGAGCTGGCCGCCGCTCTGGAGGGGCAGCATCATGCTCGGGCCGAAGCGCTCGCGGACGTGCGTGGTCATCCGGGGGTCCGTCGCGGAGTCCTCTATGAAGACCGGCTCGCCGCCCAGGAGCTGTTTCAGGACCGCCGAGCCCGGGGCGATGGCCGTGCCCACCAGGTCGCCGGGGTCCCCCTGCGTGGAGGCGGCCACGATCTCCATGCCTCCCTCGGGGGTCGGCTGGAGGACGACCCCGGCGGCGGCGTCGGCCAGCAGCCGGGCCCGTTCGGCCACGCACATCAGCGCGTCCGCCGCCGGACGGCCCGCCAGCAGGGTCGTGGTCACGGCGGCGGCGCCCTCGATCCAGCGCTCCCGGCGGCGCGCGGTCTCGTACAGCCGGGCGTTGCCGATCGCTATGCCCGCCTGCGAGGCCAGGACGCGCACCAGCGCGAGGTCCTCGTCCGTGAACGGGCCGCCGCCCCGCTTGTCGGCGAGGTAGAGGTTGCCGAAGACCTCGGTGTGGACCCGGATCGGGACGCCGAGGAAACCCTTCATCGGGGGGTGTCCCGGCGGGAAGCCCACCGCGCGGGGGTCCTGGGTCAGGTCCTCCAGCATGAGCGGGCGCGGATCGCTGATCAGGGAGCCGAGCAGGCCGCAGCGGCCGTCCGGCAGGTGCGGGATCGCCGCCCTCTCGGCCTCGGTCATGCCGGAGCTGAAGAGCTCGGTCAGCCGGAGGCGCTCGGGGTCGACGACCCCGAGCGCTCCGTACCGTGCCGCGCACAGCTCGGTCGCCGAATCCACGATGTGCTGGAGGGTGGCCCGCAGTTCGAGTTCGGAACCGACGCTGAGGACCGCCTCCAGGAGGACGGGCAGGCTGGCCGCCTGTCGGGCGGCGACGCCCTGCCCGTCCCCGGGGGGCGGCGGGGGTGGACCGGCGTGCGTCATTCGGCCAGGGGGTTCAGAACCATGGGGGAGATCTTCCCTTCGATCATCATGCCGAGGCCCAGTACCGCGCAGACGTCCGGCCGTTCGGCGATGGCCACGGGCATGCCGGTCGCGTCGCGGAGCATCTGGTCCAGGCCCGGCAGCAGGGCGCTGCCACCCACCATCATGATCCCCCGGTCCGTCAGATCGGCCACCAGGTCGGGCGGGCAGTCGCGCAGCACCTTGCCGATGCCGTCGAGCACGGCGGTCAGCGGGGTGTAGATGGCGTCGCGGACGGCAGCGGTGTCCACGGTGACGGAGCGGGCCAGTCCGGTGGACACGTCGCGGCCGTGGATGAGGGTGGAGGCCGGGCCCTCGGCGGTGATGCCGTTCCCGTGCAGGGCCAGCTGGAGCGGGCGGACGGCCTGGCTGGGCAGCATCAGCTCGTGCGCGTGGCGCAGGTGCTGGACGACGGCGTGGTCGATGGCCTCGCCGCCGACCGGGATCCGTACGGCGGTGACGATCGAGCCGAGGGAGAGGACGGCGACCTGGGTGGCGGCGGCCCCGCACACCATGATCATCGTCGCGGTCGGCTGCTCCACGGGCAGTCCGCAGCCGACGGCCGCCGCGATCAGGGTGTCGACGAGTTCGACGCGCCGGGCTCCGAGCCCGACCATCGTCTCCACCGCCGCGCGCTGGGCGAGCGGGTCGGCGTCGTGCGGGGTGCAGGCGGCGGCCCGCAGCCGGGGCTTGCGGCGCAGGGCGCGCCGCAGCTTCTCGCCGAGGAGGTGGCGCAGCATGCGCTGGGCCATCTCGATGTCCACGACGGTGCCGCCGGAGACGGGGCGGACGACGCGGATGTAGTCGGGCGTGCGGCCGGTCATCCGCTCGGCGAAGGTGCCGACGGCGATGAGTGCGCCGGTCCGCGTGTTCACGGCGGCGACACTGGGCTCGTCCACGACCAGGCCGAGGCCCTTGACGTAGACGCGGGTCCTGGCCGCTCCGAGGTCGACGGCCACGTGGCAGCGGCGCAACTGCTCAAGACTGACGGTCACGGCAGATCCTCCCGAGAGCACTGACGCAAGAAGACCGGCGGGGTGCCGGTCACACTTCGTATCTTCTCGGGTGAATTACCCGTATTGCCCGATTTGATGCTCCGGGTGGGGGGTGTCGTGAGATACGGAAGGGTCACGAGGGGTGCGGGTGAGTGCTGCACGGGGGTGGAATTCTGCGACGCCAGGCGCGACCATGCCCGCACCCATCGTGCTACTCGTGCGTAACAAGGTAAAGGGGACTCGATGCTGACGGTCCGCCAGCGACTGCTCGCCCTTCTGACGCTCTGCCTGGCGCTGCTCGCGGCGCCCGCGCTCCCGGCCCAGGCCTCCGGCGCGTCCTCGGGAGTACTTTCCGGCGCGTCATCGGGCGGGTCATCGGGTGCGCCCTCCGCCCCGGTCGTCGCGCGCAATCCGGTGGTCTTCGTGCACGGCTACAACGCCGACCCCGGCGTCTGGGGTTCCCTGCGCGAGGACCTGCGCGCCGACGGGTACGCCGACTCCGAGCTCTTCTCCTTCGGCTACGACACCCACCAGTCGGTCAACGAGGTGCTCTCCGGACGGCTCGCCGCCTACGTGGACCAGGTCCGCCGGCAGACCGGCGCCGCCCGGGTGGACCTGGTCGCGCACTCCTTCGGCTCGCTGGTCACCCGCTGGTACGTGAAGTTCGGCGGCGGGGCCCCGTACGTGGAGCGCTGGGTCTCCCTCGCCGGCCCCAACCGCGGCACCTCCACCGCCTGGGCCTGCGCCCTGTGGGACCAGGCCTGCCGGGACATGACCCCCGGCTCGTACGTGGTGAAGAACCTGAACTCCGGGGACGAGACCCCCGGCGCGGTGCGGTACGCCACCTTCTGGTCGAACTGCGACGAGGTCATCAACCCCGACGACAGCGTCCCGCTCACCGGGGCGGTGAACACCCCGGTCGGCTGCCTCAAGCACAACGACCTGCTCGGCGACGACCCCACCTCGGCGGGCGTACGGGCCTTCCTGCGGTCCTAACCCTGCTCCGGGAGGTCCGCCACGGACACTTCCTGGAGCAGGCCGTACGTGAACTCCGCGACGCAGGCCCGCCCCGACGCGGTGAACGCCAGCCGCCACCGCGTCGGCGCGGTGCCCTCCATCGGGCGGACGGGGGCGAAGGCCCGCGCCACCTCGTCGACCGTCGCCGACCAGGGCAGCAGGTCCCCGGGCGACTCCAGTACGGGACCGGGCGCGCCCGGGGCCCGCACCAGCCACTCGTTCCACACGGCCCCGTCCGGCGCGGCGAGCACCTCGAAGCGGAGGTCGGGCCACAGGGGCACCGGCCACAGCAGGGCCTCGCACGTCAGATCGCCGATCGTGCGCGGGGAGGCGGCCTCGGGCGGGCCGAGCACCGAGCGGTAGCGGGCCAGGGCGCCCCGCGAGCGCGGCGACCGGACCATGGCCTGCCAGCGCTTGTTGGCCTCCCGCTGCTCGGCGAGGGAGGCGCCGAGCCGCCGGCGGGCCTCCTCCGCGAGTCCCGGCTGGAAGTCCGCCATCCGGCGCAGCAGCACCAGCTGGAAGCCTGCGGGGCCGAAGGGACCCGGGGTCAGGGGGCGTGTCCCGGGCGTCCTGGTCATGGAGCCAAGCCTTCCACACAGGATCCTCACGATCCCGGTATACGGCCGTTGTGAGCGAACGCGTAGCCTGCGGGGCGCCATGGACTATTGCATCGCCTGCCGCAGATACCTCAACGGCGCGCTGGCGTGCGCCGGATGCGGGACCCCGGCCGAACACCTGACATCCGCCGCGCCGGCCGTGCCCGCCGCGCCCGCCCCCGGCTCCGCCGCCGCTTTCGGAAGCGACCCGGCCGTACTCGCCGACGTGTACGCCGACTCCCTCGTCGTGCTGTCCGGGGAAGGAGTACAAGGCCAGGGCCAGGGCCGCGGCCGGGCCCGGAACCGCGCCGCCGACCGCCGCCGCGCCGGGCACCGCCGACGCCGCCGGACGGCGCTCACCGTGGGGCTCGGGCTGATGCTCGCCGCCGGAGCCGCTCTGGGCCTGGCCCGGCTGACGGTCGACGGACAGCGCACCGACCGGGCGGAGACGGTGATGCTGACCGACGACGCGGGTCCCGCGGAGCCGGCTCCGCTGCCGGGTCTGACGGACGAGCCGGCCGCGCCCTCGGGGACCGCCGCGCCGAAGGGGCCGGCCGCCGGCTCGGGGAAGGCCACGGGCACGAAGCCGGGCGCGACCGGACGGACCACCGGGGCCTCGACCGCCGGGTCGTCCGGCTCCGCCTCCGGGTCGGCGGGGCCGTCGCGGAGCGCTTCCCGGACTCCCACGTCCGCCGCTCCGAGCACATCGGGGTCCAGCGGATCCGCGACGCCCAGCAAGAGCGCGAGCCCGAAGGGGCCCAAGGGGAAGCCCGGCAAGAAGCCGACCCCGACGCCCACGCGCACCCCGACACCCACCCCGACGCCCACCCCGGACTGCGACGACTGGTGGAACCCGCTGTGCTGGTGAGCGGGTAGCTCAGCCCAGCATCCGCCGGAGCAGGTCCCGCAGGACCGCGCGCTCGGCCGCGGTGAGACCGGCCAGGGGCTCCCGGGCGAAGTCCAGCGACTCGCGGAGCCGGTCGGCGGTCTGCAGGCCCTCCTCGGTGGGCGCGGCGAGCTTCACCCGGCGGTCGGCCGGGTCGGGGCGGCGCTCGACCAGCCCGCGCGTCTCCAAGCGGTCCACGATGCCGGTGATGTTCGACGGCTCGCACCGCAGCCGCTGCGCGATCTTGCGCATCGGCATGGGCTCCAGGGAGAGCAGGTTCAGTACGCGGGCCTGGGCGCCGGTGAGCTGGTGGCTGGAGGCCGCGTGCTCGTACTCCTGGTGGTAGCGGGTCACGACGTCGCCGATGAGCTCGACGACTTCGAGGGTCAGGGGGTCTGCGCGACGGCTGGGCATGCATTCAGCCTACCCATTTACTTGACAACATGAAATATCCAGGAGCATGGTTGTTTCACGTCCTGAAGCATTTTGCACTCTTCCCCCATCCAGGAGTGACGCCATGTCCCAGATTCCCGCCGTCAGCCGTGAGTGGCACCTCGTCCGCCGTCCGCAGGGCTGGCCCGTCGCCGAGGACTTCGCCCTGCGCGAGGTACCGCTCAACGCCGAGCCCGCCGCCGGCCGGATCCTGGTGCGCAACCTCCACATGTCCGTGGACCCGTACATGCGCGGCCGGATGAACGACGTGAAGTCGTACATCCCGCCCTTCCAGCTCGACAAGCCCATGGACGGCGGCGCGGTCGGCGAGGTCGTGGCCTCGGCCGACGAGCGCTTCGCCGTCGGCGACCACGTGCTGCACGGTCTGGGCTGGCGCGAGTACGCCGACGTGGACGCCAAGCACGCCACCCCCGTGGACGCCTCCCTCGCCCCGCTCTCCGCGTACCTCGGCGTCCTCGGCATGCCGGGCCTGACCGCCTACGCCGGCCTCTTCGAGGTCGCCTCCTTCAAGGAGGGCGACTCCGTCTTCGTCTCCGGCGCCGCCGGAGCGGTCGGCAGCCTCGTCGGCCAGTTCGCGAAGATCAAGGGCGCCTCCCGGGTGATCGGCTCCGCCGGCTCCGACGAGAAGGTGACGCTCCTCACGGAGAAGTACGGTTTCGACGCCGCCTTCAACTACAAGAGCGGCCCCGTCGCGGACCAGCTGAAGGAGGCCGCGCCCGAGGGCATCGACGTCTACTTCGACAACGTCGGCGGCGACCACCTGGAAGCGGCCATCTCCTCCCTGAACGTGCACGGCCGGGCCACCCTGTGCGGGGCCATCGCCCAGTACAACGCCACGGAGCCGGTGCCCGGGCCGCGCAACCTCGCCCTCGTCATCGGCAAGCGGCTGCGCCTGCAGGGCATCCTGGTCGGAGACCACGCGGGACTGCAGCCGCAGTTCGTCCAGGACGTGGCCGGCTGGCTGCGTTCCGGACAGCTCGTCGCCGACGAGACGGTCGTCCGCGGAGTGGAGAACGCCGCCGACGCCTTCCTCGGAATGCTGCGCGGCGACAACACCGGAAAGATGATCGTTTCTTTCACCGGTTAGGCTCACTCCACACCGCCGTGACGCGTGGGCGCGAGTCCCGGCGATTACCAGGAGGATCTTCTTACATGTCCATCCAGCAGTCCGACGTCGCGTACACCGCCATTGCCACCGCCGAGAACGGCCGTGACGGTCGCGTCGCCACCAACGACGGCAAGCTCGACGTCGTCGTGAACCCGCCGAAGGAGCTCGGTGGCAGCGGCGAGGGCACCAACCCCGAGCAGCTGTTCGCCGCCGGCTACAGCGCCTGCTTCCAGGGTGCGCTCGGCGTCGTCGCCCGCAACGAGAACGCGGACATCTCCGGCTCCACGGTCACCGCCGAGGTCGGCATCGGCAAGAACGACGACGGCTTCGGCATCATCGTCAAGATCTCGGCCTCCATCCCGAACGTGGACGCGGCCACCGCCAAGGACCTCATCGAGAAGGCCCACCAGGTCTGCCCGTACTCCAAGGCGACCCGCGGCAACATCACGGTCGAGCTCGCGGTCTGATCTCCGACCCGCTCGACCGGTTCGGCCGGTTGATCCGGTCCGCGCCGTACGTCGAAGGCCGCACCCAGGCACCGGGGTGCGGCCTTCGTCATGCCCGGCGTCCGCCCGCCCGGGCGCCCGCCCTAAACTGGACCCATGCGTGATCTTGCGGGGGGATTCGGCTATCTGCTGGCCGGACAGCGATGGGTACTTGGCCACGGCCGCTGGCTGGGCTTCGGGCTGCTGCCCGGGCTCGTCTCCCTCGTGCTGTACGCCGGCGCCCTCATCGGCCTCGGCTACGGCGCCGACGACCTGACCGCGTGGGCGACCCCCTTCGCCGACGACTGGTCCTCCCCGTGGGTCGGGCTCTTCCGCGGCTTCCTGACCGCCCTGGTCTTCAGCCTCGGCCTCTTCCTCGCGGTGATCACCTTCACCGCCGTGACCCTGCTCGTGGGCCAGCCGTTCTACGAGTCCCTCTCGGAGCAGGTCGACCGCACCGAGGGCGGCGAGGTCCCGGAGTCGGGCCTCACGCTCGCGCAGGAGCTGTGGATCTCCGCCCGGGACAGCCTGCGGATCCTCGGCCGGGTGCTGCTCTTCGGGATCCTGCTCTTCGCGCTCGGCTTCGTCCCGGTGATCGGGCAGACCGTGGTGCCCGTCCTCGGCTTCTGCGTCTCCGGCTTCTTCCTCGCCCAGGAGCTCACCTCCGTCGCCCTGATGCGCCGCCGGGTGCAGCTCACCGAGCAGCTCGCGCTGCTGCGCGCGCGGCGGATGCTGGCGCTCGGCTTCGGGGTGCCGCTCGTCCTGTCCTTCCTGGTGCCGCTCGTCGCCGTGTTCCTGATGCCCGGCGCGGTGGCCGGGGCGACCCTCATGGTCCGGGACCTGGTGGGCGAGAACCCGGAGCGGGGGCAGGAGCAGGACCGGGACCAGAGCGAGGGCCCGGCGCAGGGGCAGCCTCAGGGCCAGGCGCAGGGCCAGGGGCAGCCCCAGGGCCAGGGCCGGCCTCAGGGACCGGCGCAGGGCAAGAGCCTCAGCGCCTGAGCAGGGCGATCGCCCCGGCGGTGTCCTCGCCGCCGTGGGCCGCCGGATCGGCTCCCAGGCGTTCGCGCATCAGGTCCAGGTACGGACTGATCAGCTCGGCGCTGACCCCCTGATCCGCGGCGGTCTTCAGCAAGGTGGCGCTCGCCGTGACCTGCATGGCCAGGTTCGATTCGACGCCCGTGGTGAAGTCCCCCGAGACCAGCCGCTCGGCGGCCGCGCCCGCGAAGAAGCCCATCGCCCCCAGCCACTCGGTCAGCAGCGGAGCCAGGTCCTTCGGGGAGACGTCCTCGCCCTCGATCAGCGCGTAGGCGTGCGAGATCCCGGCGAACAGTCCGGTCATCGCGCTCAGCAGGGCCACGTCGTGCAGGGCCGCGTGGCCGGGGTCGGGGCCGACGAAGCGGGCGCCGGCCGGTACCTCCAGCGTGCTCCGGTGCTCCTCGAACAGGTCGGGGGAGCCGCTGTAGAAGACGTACCCGCCGGCCTCGGGCGCGCCGATCATCGACGGGGTGGCCATGATCCCGGCGTCCAGGAACCGGGCCCCGCGCTCCAGGGCCCACGCGGCCCGGGCGCGGCCTTCGGCGGGCGTGCCGGTGGTCAGGTCGACCAGGTCCTTGGCGGTGAGGTCCAGGCCCTCCAGCGCCTCGCCGACGCTGGCGTGGTCCAGCAGGCAGACCACGATCAGGCCGTTCGCGGCCACCGCCTCGGCCGGGGTCGCGGCGACGACGGCGCCTTCGGCCGCGAGGGCCTCGGCCTTGGCGGGGGTGCGGTTCCAGACGGTGAGGGGATGCCCGGCGGCGAGCCAGGTGCGGGCGAGGGCGGTGCCCATCGCACCGAGTCCGAGGAGGGTGAGCGGGGTCTTCGCGCCGTTGTTCGTGCCGGTCTTCGTGCTGGTGTCGGTCATGCCGTTTAGCCTGGTGGAGGGCCGTCAGGTGCTCAAGTAGGCACTTCGGAGTGCGTGGTTACCCCGAGGTGAGCGAACAGGTGGGGAGGGGTGCGCGATGGCAATGACACAGCGGCCGGGGGCGGATCACTGCGGGATCGCCGCGGCGATGTCCGTGATCGACGGCAAGTGGAAGGTGTCGGTGCTGTGGGAGCTGGAGCAGCGCCCGCGACGCTTCGGCGAACTGCGCCGCCTGGTTCCGGGGGTCTCGGAGAAGGTGCTCGCGGCCCAGCTGCGCGAGCTGGAGACGGACGGCATCGTCCACCGCGAGGTCTACGAGGAGGTCCCGCCGCGGGTGGAGTACTCGCTGACCCCGCTCGGCCAGGAGCTGAACGGGGCCTTGGCGGCCCTCGGAGCGTGGGGCACGAAGCACCTGATCCCCGGCACCGCCCAGACGGTCCCCGTGTGAGGACGGGTCCGGGCCCCCGCCCCGGAGGGCCGGGCGCTCACTCCGGGCGGCGGAACAGCGCCGTCCAGAGGAAGTCCTCGCCGAAGGAAACGGAGGACGCGGGCTCGTCGTGCATCCGGCGCAGCTCCACCTCGGTGAGGTCCCCGAAGATCCGGCGCAGTGCCTCCGGGGTGTAGGCGAGCCCGCCTTCGAGGCGGGCCCGGCCGTAGAACTCCGCGTCGGGCAGCTCGGAGCCCATCGCGCCCGAGGCGAAGCAGGTCAGGGCGAAGCGGCCGCCCGGGGCCAGCAGCCGGTCCAGCAGGGCCAGGTAGCTGATCCGGCGGTGCGGCGGCAGGTGGTGGAAGCACCCCGAGTCGTAGATCAGGTCGTACGGGCCCACGAGCCCGGCGCCGGCCGCGCCGAAGGCGTCCCCGTGGTGGAAGCGCACCCGGGCTCCGGCGGCGAGGGCCCGCTCCCCGGCCCAGGCCAGCGCCGTCGGGGAGAGGTCGACGGCGTCCACCTCGAAGCCCCGGGCGGCCAGGTGCAGGGCGTTGCGGCCGGGGCCGCAGCCGAGGTCCAGCGCGCGGCCGCCGGCGGGGATCAGCCCGCGGTCGAGGCCGGAGACGAGGTTCTCGTCGGGCTTCGCCGCGAAGAACGGCACCGGCCGCTCACGGTCGGCGTAGAAGCCGTCCCACCAGGCGGAGCCGCCTGCGGTCCAGCGGTCGGCCTCCGGTGCGAAGAGGCCGTCCATGAGGGCGAGTACGTCGTCGACACTGCGTATGCTGCGGTCCATCCGAGCCCCTTTCAGATGTCCCCAATTTTATCGGTGAACCGGAGAAAAGCCCAGGTCAGGCGGGGTGCGGGAGATGTCTGACGGGCCATCTGGCGCCCTGTCGCCGCCGGGCCGGTCCCCGCCCCCGCGGGTGGGGAGGGCAAGCGCCCCAGGGCCTCGCCCAGCGCCCCCACGGCCCTTTCCCGGCCGGTCCGGGCCCTGTTTCCACACGAGTTCCGGGGTCTTCGGGCCGGACGCCCCGTCAGGCCGACGCCTCCGCCGAGGTCTCCGTCGAAGCCTCCGCCGGCGCCTCCACGGGCACCTCCGCCACGGCGACCGACGGCGTGCTCGCGTCCGCCTCGGCCAGCGGGGTCCCGTCCGGCGCCCACACCGCCGCGCCCCCGCAGCCGGTCCACGGTCCGGCGGGTCCGACGTGGTTGGCCAGGGCCACGTACATCCCGAAGTCCCGTGCGATCCCCGGGTGGATCGCCGCCCGCTCGGCGACGCCGTCGCCCGTGCCGTAGAGCGAGCTCGCCAGGTGGACCCGGCAGCCGGCCGCGGCGCCCGCGGCGGGCACGTCCGCGAAGTGGTTGTCGAAGCAGATCCCCAGGGAGAAGCGGATCCCGCCGAGCTCGAAGCGGCCCGGGACCGACCCCGCGGCGAAGACCTCCTGCTCGTGACGGAACAGGTGCTGCTTGGCGTACGTGGTCACGTGCGCGCCGTCCGCGTCGTGGACCAGGGTCGCGATGACGGGCCGGGGGCCGTCCGTGCGCAGCGCGACGTTGACGGCGGTGGCGATCCCGGTGGCACGGACGGGGTCCAGCCGGGGGTCCTCGGCGTCGGCCAGCCACAGACCGGGGTCGGCGCCGAGCGAGGCCAACTCGTAGCCGGTCAGCGTGAGCTCGGGGAACACGACCAGGGCGGCGCCCTCCTCCCGGGCCCGCACGGCGAGCGCGGCCGCCCGTACGGCGTTGGCGGACACGTCGGCGGGGACGCAGCTCAGCTGCGCGGCGGCGATCTTCACCCGGCCCAGCATGCCAGCCCCGAGATCAGGGCGAGTCTTCGGCCCGGGGCCCCTGGATCAGGTCCAGGAAGGCGCGGAAGGTGCCGGGCATGTCCACGGATTCCGGGGCCAGCAGCCACTGGTACTGGAGGCCGTCCATCACGGCGGCCAGCAGCGGGGCCGCCTGCTCGGGGGTGAGGCCCGAGGGGAGCCGCTCCCCGTACTCCGCGCGCAGGACCGCCGCCATCGCGGAGCGCACCTGCGCGTAGCGCTCGGCGAAGAACTCCCGCGCCGGGTGGCCCTCGGTGACGCTCTCGCCGAGCAGCGCCGAGAAGGTCTGCACGATGCCGGGGCGCATGGCGTTGTACTCCACCAGCGAGGCCAGCAGGTCCGGGCGCCAGGCTTCGGCCAGCGCGGTGCCGCCGCCGGTGTCCCAGCGGTCGCGCTCCTCCAAGACCGCGACCAGCAGCGCCTCCTTGGTCGGGAAGTAGTGCAGCAGTCCCTGCTGGGTCAGGCCCACCCGCTCGGCGACCGCGCCCAGGGCCGCGCCCCGGTAGCCGCGTTCGGCGATCACCTCGACGGCCGCGCGGACGATCTCCACGCGCCGTTCCTCGCTCCTGGCCCTGACCATCGCCCGCCACCCCTTCCGTTCCATAGCTGCCAGCAGACCGTACGACATCGATCGATTACGAACAGGTTACGAACCCTACCGCTCTACAGGTAACGGGTCCACCATGGGGTCACCGCGCCGCACCGCGCACCCGCACCCAACGAGGAGGCATGGCCGTGACCGATGCCGATCAGGTCCGCAACGACGCCGTAGAGACGGCCCTGGGCAAGCTGGACCTCGACACCAAGGCCCGGCTGCTGGCCGGCCAGGACATGTGGTCGCTGCCCGCGCTCCCGCAGATCGGGCTGAAGTCCCTGGTCTTCTCCGACGGCCCCATCGGGGTGCGCGGCGTGCGCTGGACCGCCGACGACCCGTCGATCGCCCTGCCCTCCCCGACCGCGCTCGCCGCCGCGTGGGACCCCGAGCTGGCCCGCCGGGCCGGCCGGCTCCTCGCCCAGGAGGCCCGCCGCAAGGGCGTCCACGTCCTGCTCGCGCCCACCGTCAACCTGCACCGCTCCCCGCTCGGCGGCCGGCACTTCGAGTGCTACTCCGAGGACCCGTACCTCACCGGCGCCGTCGGCAGCGGCTACGTGAACGGCGTCCAGGACGGCGGCGTCGGCACCACCGTCAAGCACTTCGTCGGCAACGACGCGGAGACCGAGCGGTTCACCGTCGACAGCGTGATCGCCCCGCGCCCGCTGCGCGAGCTGTACCTGGCGCCCTTCGAGGCGATCGTCGAGAACGCCCACCCGTGGGGCATCATGACGGCCTACAACCGGGTCAACGGCGTGTTCATGAGCGAGAACACCCACCTCGTCAACGAGGTCCTGCGCGCCGAATGGGGCTTCGACGGCGCCAACGTCTCCGACTGGATGGCCGCCCGCTCCACCACCGGCGACATCCTCGGCGGCCTCGACGTGGTCATGCCCGGCCCCGTCTCCGTCTACGGCGCCCCGCTCGCCGAAGCCGTCCGCTCGGGCGAGGTCCCCGAGTCCGCCGTCGACGACGCCGTCCGCAACGTCCTGCGCCTCGCCGCCCGCGTCGGCATCCTGGAGGGCGCCCCCGCCGAGGTCGGCGAGGTCCCGGCCGCCATCGACGGCCAGGCGCTGGCCCGCGAGCTGGCCGCCCGCGGCTTCGTCCTCGTACGCAACGAGGCCGCCGCCGACGGGAAGCCCGTGCTCCCGCTCGACACGGCCCCCGGCCGCACCGTGGCCCTCATCGGCGCCGCCGCCCGCGACGCCCGCGTCCTCGGCGGCGGCAGCGCCACCGTCTTCCCCGAGCGGATCGTCTCCCCGCTCGACGGACTCACCGATGCCCTGCCCGGCGGCGCGCTGACCTTCACCGTCGGCGCCGACCCCAGTGACGAACTGACCCCCGCCGACAAGGGCTTCCAGCTCCGCGCGGTCTGCCGGGACGCCTCCGGCGCGGTCATCGGCACCGGCTCGCTGCCCACCGGCCAGGTCCAGTGGATCGGCGACGACCTGCCCGAGGGCGCCACGTACGAGACGATGGCCAGCATCGAGGTCACCGGTACCTTCGTCCCGCGCGAGAGCGGCGAGCACGCCTTCGGCACCCGGGGACTCGGCGCCTTCACCCTCGCCGTCGGCGGAGAGGTCCGCTTCGACGGGGTCCAGCCGATGGGTGACGAGGCCGACCCCTTCGAGGCCTTCTTCGGCGCTCCCCAGGTGCGGACCCGCCTCGGTCTCACCGAGGGCGAGGCCGTCGAGGTCTCCCTGACCTACCAGGTCCCCGACGTGTCCGCCCTGCCGCTCAAGGCGATCATGTTCTCCTTCCTCCACCTCGGCCCGCAGCGCGCCGCCGACGAGCTCATCGCCGAGGCCGTGGAGGCCGCGCGCGCCGCCGACACCGCCGTCGTGGTCGTCGCCACCACCGAGCGGGTGGAGTCCGAGGGCTTCGACCGCAAGGACCTCACCCTCCCGGGCCGCCAGAACGACCTGGTGCGCGCCGTCGCCGCGGTCAACCCGAACACCGTGGTCGTCGTCAACGCGGGCTCCCCGGTGGAGCTCCCGTGGCGCGAGGAGGTCGCCGCCGTCCTGCTGACCTGGTTCCCCGGGCAGGAGGGCGGGGCCGCGCTGGCCGACGTACTCCTCGGCGAGGCCGAGCCGGGCGGCCGGCTGCCCACCACCTGGCCCGCCGAGTTCGCCGACGCGCCGGTCACCGAAGTCACCCCCACCGAGGGGCGCCTGGAGTACACCGAGGGCCTCTTCATCGGCTACCGGGCCTACGAGAAGCACGGGATCGCCCCGGCGTTCCCCTTCGGGCACGGCCTCGGCTACACGGACTGGGCGTACGAGTCCCTGGAGGCCACCCCCACGCTGGCGAAGGTCCGCGTCACCAACACCGGCACCCGGCCGGGCCGCGAGACCGTACAGGTCTACCTGGCGCCCGTCGCGGACGGCGTGGAGCGCCCGGCGAGCTGGCTGGCGGGCTTCGCGAGCGTGACCGCCGGCCCCGGCGAGAGCGTCGACGTGGAGATCCCGCTGCCGGAGCGCGCCTTCGAGATCTGGGACCAGCCGTCCCTGTCCTGGCGGCGGATCGGCGGCGGCTACGAGGTCCGCGCGAGCCGTTCGCACGGCGACACGCGGCTGACGGCGGCCCTCGACCTGTAATGGCCGGAAATCACCCCTATCGGGGCGATTAAAAGAGCTGGACCGGGGGCGGGCCCTGACACCCGCCCCCGGTCCGATCCACCTGTCGCGTCAACGCGGAGGCTCGGCGGACGTCACCTGTCGGTGCGCCAGTTCCGCGAGCCGCGCCTGCCCGTCCTTGCCCGGATGGAACCAGTCCCAGCGGCTCAACTGCTCCGCCGCGAAGGGGTACTGGAAGACCGCGCCGCCGTCGTAGCGGCACAGCTCGTCCTTCGCGCAGACCTCGCGCAGCGCCTCGTTGTACTCGACCACGCGCGCCCGCACCTGCTCCCGCCGGGCCGTCGCACCGGCGGTCGCCGAGGTCGGATCGGCGAGCATCGACTGGCAGATGCCCAGCTTCCAGATCCGCCGCACCATCGGGTCGTCCTTGCCCTGCTCCCACAGCCGCTGGAGGTCCGGGACGCTGGAGACGTACACCTGCGAGGCCGGCGAGGCCGCCCGCAGACCGGCCAGCGCCTTCTCGAATCCGGAGCGGAAGGCGGCCAGCGGGGTCATCGACGACGCGGACGGCCGGCAGGCGTCGTTGGAGCCCACCATCACCGTGACCAGGCCGGGCTTGTGCGCGGCGGCCGAGGCGAGCTGACCCGGCAGGTCCGCCATCCGGGAGCCGGTCACCGCGTAGTTCCAGCTGCGCGCGGGCGCCTCGGCCTCGCCGAGCAGCCGGGCGGCCAGCGAGCGCACCTCGGGGTCGTCGCCGGTGGCCCAGGAGGCCTCGGGGCAGTCGGCCAGCACCGAACAGGCGTCGAAACCGCGCGTGATGGAGTCGCCCACGGCGGCGACCGAGGCGGGTGCGGTGTTCCACCGCGGGGCCGCCTGCGCCCCGCGCTCGCCCCCGGGCTTCACCGCGTCCGCCGAACACCCGGTCAGCGCGGCCGCGGTCAGGACCATCAGGGCGGCCGCCGCGCCCGCGCCCGCACCCGCGGAAGTCCGACGCGCGCGGCGGCGTGGGGCGGTGGTGCGCATGCGGAAGGTCCCTCCTCGTCGCCCCCGCGTCATTCGGCGGCGTCCTGCTGAGTGAATGCTCTGTGTTTACGGGCCTCGGAGCGACCGTACGTCACACCATGACCCCCGGCGCACGGTAGCTTTTTCCCGTGGCGTTTCGGCCGCAAGTCCCGCGACGCAATGTCAAATAATTTCCGTTACATTACATCACGTCACATACTGTCCGTTTTCTGGAGTTTATTCCCGACCTCGTCCCACACTGGAGGTCCCGGTGACGACACGTGGAGTCCTGTACGTGCACTCCGCACCGCGCGCGCTCTGCCCGCACGTGGAATGGGCTGTTGCGGGGGTGCTCGGGGTGCGGGTGAACCTCGACTGGATCCGTCAGCCCGCCTCCCCGGGCACCTGGAGAGCCGAGTTCTCCTGGCAGGCCGAGGCGGGCACCGCCTCGAAACTCGCCTCCGCACTGCGCGGATGGCATCTGCTCCGCTTCGAAGTGACCGCGGAACCCTGTCCGACCGCCGAGGGCGAGCGCTACAGCTCCACCCCGCACCTGGGCATCTTCCACGCCGTCACCGGTATGCACGGCGACATCCTGATCCCCGAGGACCGGCTGCGCGCCGCCCTCGCCCGGTCCGCGCACGGCGAGACGGACCTGGAGGAGGAGATCGCCAAACTGCTCGGCAAACCCTGGGACGACGAGCTCGAACCCTTCCGCTACGCGGGCGAGGGCGCCCCGGTGCGCTGGCTCCACCAGGTGGTCTAGGCACCTCTTTGCGCCTAAACCGGCGCCGCTCTCGCGGACCTGGTTGCTCGCCGTTGGGGTTCCTCAATTGATGGTCGCGGTGGTCGTCGTTCGGACACCGCAGCCGGCACGCAGAAGGCCCCGCCCGGCAGATGCCGAGCGGGGCCCTTCACGCGTGCGGTAACTCAGATGGTGCGGAAGGCCAGCGAGACGTTGTGGCCGCCGAAGCCGAAGGAGTTGTTGATCGCGGAGATCGGGCCGTCGGCGGGGAGCTTGCGGGGCTCGTCGCGCACGATGTCCGCGTCGATGTCGTCGTCGATGTCGTCGAGGTTGATCGTCGGCGGGGCGAGGCGGTGGTACAGCGCCAGCACCGTCGCGACCGTCTCGATGCCGCCCGCGCCACCGAGGAGGTGACCGGTCATCGACTTCGTGGCCGAGATCGCGATGTGGTCGAGGTCCTCGCCCAGCACCTTGCGCAGGGCCTTCAGCTCGGCCGTGTCACCCTGCGGGGTGGACGTGGCGTGCGCGTTCACGTGGACCAGCTCGGCCGGGTCCAGGCCCGTGTTGTCGAGCAGGTTCTGCAGCGCGGCCGAGACGCCGCGGCCGGTGGGCTCCGGCTGCGCGATGTGGTGGCTGTCCGCGGACAGACCCTGGCCCAGCACCTCGCAGTAGACGCGGGCGCCGCGCGCGGCGGCGTGCTCGGCGGACTCCAGGACCACGACGCCCGCGCCCTCGCCGAGGACGAAGCCGTCACGGGCCTTGTCGTACGGACGGGAGGCCGTGGTCGGGTTCTCGTTGTTCTTGGACATCGCCATCATGTTGGCGAACGCCGCGATCGGCAGCGGGTGGATGGCCGCCTCGGTACCGCCGGCGACGACCACGTCGGCACGGCCGGTACGGATCATCTCGACGGCGTAGCCGATGGCCTCGGCTCCGGAGGCGCAGGCGCTGACCGGAGTGTGCACGCCCGCGCGGGCGTTGACCTCCAGGCCGACGTTGGCCGACGGGCCGTTGGGCATGAGCATGGGGACGGTGTGCGGGGAGACCCGGCGCACACCCTTTTCCTTCAGTACGTCGTACTGGTCGAGCAGGGTGGTCACGCCGCCGATGCCGGAAGCGATGACGGTGCCCAGGCGCTCGGGCGCGATGGACGCGTCCTCGCCCGCCGGGCCGGTGTAACCGGCGTCGGCCCACGCCTCGCGGGCCGCGATGATCGCGAACTGGGCCGAGCGGTCCAGCTTGCGGGCCAGCGGCCGGGGGAGGACCTCACTCGGGTCCACGGCGGCGGTGGCGGCGATACGGACCGGGAGTTCGGCGAAGCGCTCACCTTCGAGGGGCCTTACGCCGGAACGGCCGGCAAGTAGACCTTCCCAGGTCGAAGCGCTGTCGCCACCCAGCGGAGTGGTTGCGCCGATACCGGTGACGACCACGGTGCGATTGGTCGGGCTCACAGGAATTCTTTCTCCACGTTTCAGGGGGTGAATTGTCACGGCGCCACCGCCAGGTGGCGACAAACGCTCGTCAGGCTCAGGCCTGGTGCTTGAGGATGTAGCTCGCGGCGTCGCCGACGGTCTTGAGACCCTTGACGTCCTCGTCCGGGATCTTCACCTCGAAGCGCTCTTCGGCGGCGACGACGACCTCGACCATGGACAGGGAGTCGACGTCCAGGTCGTCGGTGAAGGACTTCTCGAGCTGGACGTCCTCGGTCGGGATGCCGGCGATCTCGTTGACGATCTCCGCGAGACCTTCGACGATTTCTTCCTGGGTGAAGGCCATGTTGGCGCTCCTTCTATATAGCTAGCTGGGGTCGAACGGAGTCCGGGATGTGGATCCCGGGCCCTAGGGGAGGGTAACGACCGTGGCGGCGTAGACGAGCCCCGCCCCGAAGCCGATGACGAGCGCGGTGTCGCCGCTCTTCGCCGCTCCGGTCGCCAGGAGCCGCTCCATTGCGAGCGGGATCGAGGCGGCCGAGGTGTTGCCGGTGGTTTCGATGTCACGGGCGACCGTGACGTGCTCCGGCAGCTTCAAAGTCTTCACCATCGAGTCGATGATCCGCATGTTCGCCTGGTGCGGAATGAAGACGTCCAGGTCATCGGCGGTGATCCCGGCTGCGTCGAGCGCCTGCTGGGCCACCTTCGCCATCTCGAAGACGGCCCAGCGGAACACCGCCTGGCCTTCCTGGGTGATGGCGGGAAACTTGTTGCCGCCGTCCTTGCCGAGGTACTCGTCCCACGGCACGGTCTGCTTGATGGTCTCCGACTTGTCGCCCTCCGAACCCCACACGGTGGGGCCGATGGCCGGCTCGTCCGAGGGGCCGACGACCACGGCGCCCGCGCCGTCACCGAACAGGAAGGCCGTCGCGCGGTCCTCCAGGTCGGTCAGGTCCGAGAGCCGCTCCACGCCGATGACGAGGACGTACTCCGCGGAACCCTCGACGACGAGCCCCTTGGCCAGGGTCAGGCCGTAGCCGAACCCGGCGCAGCCCGCGGAGATGTCGAAGGCGGCGGGCTTGCCCGCGCCGATGCGGTGCGCGATCTCGGTCGCCACGGCCGGGGTCTGCTTGAAGTGCGACACCGTCGAGACGATCACGGCGCCGATCTTCTCCGGGGCGATCCCGGCGGCGGCCAGGGCCTTGCCCGAGGCCTCCACCGACATCGCGGCGACGGTCTCCTGGGGGGAGGCCCAGTGCCGCGTGGCGATGCCGGAGCGGGACCGGATCCACTCGTCGGAGGAGTCGATGGTTTCGAGGATGACCTCGTTCGGCACCACGCGGATCGGACGGTAGCCGCCGACACCGAGGATGCGGGCGTACGGGGAGCCCTTGGCAGGCTTGATCTTCGACATGCTGAGTGGGCTCCTTCTCTCAGACCGCGTGCTCGGTGACGAGAGCCGCGGCCTTGTCGAGATCGTCCGGGGTCTTCAGCGCCACGCTCGGTACGCCCTTCAGCGCGCGCTTGGCCAGACCCGCCAGGGTGCCACCGGGGGAAAGCTCGACGATCCCGGTGACGCCCAGTGCGGCGAACGTCTCCATGCACAGGTCCCAGCGGACCGGGTTGGCCACCTGGCCGACCAGCCGGGCGACGACGTCGGCGCCCGTGGTCACGACCTGACCATCCTTGTTCGATACGTACGTCAGCACCGGGTCGGCCGGGGAGAGGGCCGTGGCGGCCTTCTCCAGACCGGCGACCGCCGGAGCCATGTGGTGCGTGTGGAAGGCGCCCGCGACCTTGAGGGCGACGACCTT
Organism: Streptomyces sp. NPDC002886; assembly: GCF_042888445.1. NCBI lineage: Bacteria > Bacillati > Actinomycetota > Actinomycetes > Kitasatosporales > Streptomycetaceae > Streptomyces > Streptomyces sp. NPDC002886. The sequence continues at coordinate 752,663 of NZ_JBIAPV010000002.1, read as the reverse complement.
CATGGAACCCTCGGGCTTCTCGGCCTCCAGGGCCGCGATCTGCTCCACGGTCCCCGCGGCGACGATCTGGCCCGCGCCGTTGACGTTCGCCGCGGTCAGACCCAGCTTCTCGAGGTGGGCGACGACGACGTCCGGGTCCCCGCCGAGCACGGCGGCCATGCCCGTCGCGGTGGTCGCCGCGGCCTCGGCCATGGCGAGCCCGCGGGTGCGTACGAAGGACAGCGCGTCCGCGTCGGACAGCACCCCCGCGTACGCGGCGGCGGTGATCTCGCCGACGCTGTGGCCCGCCACCGCGCCGAAGGCGCCGGGGCCGGCCTTGGTGGTCAGCTCGGCCGCGGCGAGCAGGCCGGCGGCCACCAGCAGGGGCTGTGCGACGGCCGTGTCGCGGATCTCGTCCGCGTCGGCCTTGGTGCCGTAGTGGGCAAGGTCGAGCCCGATGGCGTCCGACCAGCCGGCGACGCGGTCAGCGGCGCCGGGCAGTTCGAGCCAGGGAGTCAGGAAGCCGGGCGTCTGTGCGCCTTGGCCGGGAGCGACGAGTACGAGCACCCTCACACTCTCTCTTGTGTTCGGTCCGCGCCGCCCGTGGGGACAGGGACGAAGAACCATCGGGGTAATTGTTGATGTCCGACAAAAGCTTAGGACTGAGGATCGCCGTCGGCCAGACGTCCGAGGATCAGGGCGATTCGCAGCGTGAACGCGGAGCGGACATCCGAGGGCGACCAGCCGGTGACGTCTGTCACACGTCGCAGCCGGTAGCGCACGGTGTTCGGGTGTACGAACAGCATCCGGGCCGCACCTTCCAGGCTGCTCGCCTGCTCCAGATAAACACTCAGCGTTTCCAGGAGGGCCGAGCCCGCCTCTTCGAGCGGTCTGTAGATCTCCTCCACCAACTGCTCGCGGGCCGCAGGGTCGGAGGCGATCGCGCGTTCGGGCAGGAGATCATCCGCGAGGACCGGCCTCGGCGCGTCCTGCCACGCCGTACAGGCCTTGAGTCCGGCCACGGCGGCCTGCGCCGATTTCGTGGCGTTCAGCAGGTCCGGGACCACCGGTCCGGCGACCACCGCACCCGCCGCGAACGGCCCGATCAGCGACTTCGCCACCTGCATCGGATTGTCGCTGCCGCCCGCGATCACCACGAGCCGGTCACCCAGCACACCGGTGAGGACCTGCAGCTTGTGGTGGCGGGCCGCGCGCCGGATCGCCTCGACCGTCAGCTCGCTGTCGCCCTCCGGTGCCGTGCCCAGCACCACGCACACGTGCTCGGGGGAGTTCCAGCCGAGCGCCGCGGCCCGGGACAGCGCGCCCTCGTCGGCCTCCCCGGACAGCACCGCGTTGACCACCAGGGACTCCAGCCGGGCGTCCCACGCACCGCGTGCCTCGGCGGCCTGGGCGTACACCTGGGCCGTCGCGAAGGCGATCTCCCGGGCGTACACGAGCAGGGCCTCGCGCAGGATCGACTCGTCGCCGGGCGCGGCGACCTCGTCGATCGCGGTCTCCATGACCTCGATCGTGGTCCGCACCATCTCGACGGTCTGGCGCAGGGTGATCGCCCGGGTCAGCTCGCGCGGAGCCGTCCCGAAGACATCGGTGGAGATCGCCTGGGGGGTCTCCGGATGCCGGAACCACTCGGTGAACGCGGCGATGCCGGCCTGGGCGACCAGGCCGATCCAGGACCGGTTCTCCGGCGGCATCGCCCGGTACCACGACAGCGTCTCGTCCATGCGCGCGATGGCGTTGGCGGCGAGCCGGCCGGAGGACTTCTCCAGTCGTCGCAGCGTCGCCGCGTGCGGATGGGCCGGAGCCGGATGTGCGGGATGGGCCGCGGGTGAATGCTCACGTTCGGGTTGGGGCACGTGACAAGACTGCCTTATCGGAACCGCTGCGCGGAGTCCGGTCCCGTCCCGGGCCGCCCTCCGGGGCTACGGTGGCCCCCATGATTGATGTACGCCGAGACCCCGACCGGTTCGAGGGCGGGGACCCGGATTCCGGGATCACGACCCGGCACGCCTTCTCCTTCGGCGCGCACTACGACCCCGACAACCTGCGGTTCGGCCCGGTCCTGGCGTGCAACGAGGAGAGCCTCGCCCCCGGTGCGGGCTTCGACGAGCACCCCCACAGCCACACCGAGATCGTGACCTGGGTGGCCGAGGGCGAGCTCACCCACCGGGACGCCGAGGGCGCCACCACCCTGGTGCGGCCCGGTGACGTACAGCACCTGGGCGCGGCGTCCGGGACCCGGCACGCGGAGCGCAACGACGGCTCCGGCCCGCTGCGGTTCGTCCAGATGTGGCTGGCCCCGGCCGATCCGGCCGGGGAACCCTCGTACGCGCTGGTCCGGGGGATCGCCGACGGCACGCCCTACGCCGTGCCGGCCGCCGGGGCCGTCCTGCACGTACGGCGTCCGGGCGCGGGCGAGCGGGTGGCCGTACCGGCCGCCGGGCGGGTGTACCTGCACGTCGTACGGGGCGACCTGCGGCTGCACGGCGGATCCGCGGACGGCGCCGAGGAGCTCAGCCCCGGGGACTCGGTGCGGATCACCGGCGAGCCGGAGCTGGAACTGGTCGCCGGCTCGCCGGCCGAGGTGCTGATCTGGGAGTTCGCCTAGGCGGGACCCGCGGGCGCGGGTCCCGCGGGGGTCTCAGCGGGTCCTGAGCTCGGCGAGCACCGCGTCGGTGAACGGCGGCCAGGCCTCGACCGCCCAGGGCCCGAAGGCGCGGTCGGTCAGCGCCACGCAGGCGGCGCGGGCGTCCGGGTCCACCCACAGGAAGGTCCCGGACTGCCCGAAGTGCCCGAAGGTGCGCGGCGAGGACCCGGCGCCCGTCCAGTGCGGGGCCTTCCCGTCGCGGATCTCCAGGCCGAGACCCCAGTCGTTGGGGGACTGGTGGCCGTAGCCGGGCAGCACGCCCTTGAGCCCGGGGTGGACCACGGAGGTGGCCTCCGCGACGGTGCGGACGTCCAGCAGCCGGGGCTGCTGGAGCTCGGCGGCGAAGCGCAGCAGGTCGGAGACGGTGGAGACGCCGTCCTTGGCGGGCGAGCCCTCCAGGCTGCTCGACTCCATGCCCAGCGGCTCGAAGACGGCCTCGGCCAGGTACGCGGCGAAGGGGATCCCGGTGGCCTTCGCGATGTGGTCGCCGAGCTCCTCGAAACCGGCGTTCGAGTACAGCCGGCGCTCCCCGGGAGGGGCCGTCACCCGGTGCTCGTCGAAGGCCAGGCCGCTGGTGTGGGCGAGCAGGTGGCGCACGGTGGAGCCCGCGGGCCCTGCCGGTTCGTCCAGCTCGATCGCGCCCTCCTCGTAGGCGACGAGGGCGGCGTAGGCGGTGAGCGGCTTGGTGACGGAGGCCAGCGGGAAGCGGTGGTCCACCGGGCCGTGCGTGCCGAGCACGGTCCCGTCGGAGTCGACCACGGCCGCGGCCGCGGTCGGAACCGGCCAGTTCTCGATGATGCGCAGACTCTGCAAGCTCTCCATGCGGCCGAGGGTACTTGCTTGGAGTGCACTCCAAGGATTTAGCGTGGAGCCATGAGCCTGACCCAGACCCCCCTGCAGACGCGGACGCGGTACACGATCAGCGAGGTCGAGGCACGGACCGGTCTGACCCAGCACACCTTGCGCTGGTACGAGCGGATCGGCCTGATGCCGCACGTGGACCGCTCGCACTCGGGGCAGCGGCGGTTCACCGACAAGGACCTCGAATGGCTGGGCTTCGTCGGGAAGTTGCGCACCACCGGAATGTCGGTGGCGGACATGGTCCGGTACGCGGAACTCGTCCGCGAGGGCCCGCACACCGCCGACGACCGGCGGGAGCTGCTGGAGCGCACGCGCGACGAGGTGCGGACGCGGATCGCGGAACTGACCGACGCGCTCGCCGTACTGGACTACAAGATCGACACATATGCGATGTGCACCACCGTCGCGGGAGAGGCAGACCGGACATGACCGGAAACACGGCAGGCGACACGGCACGGATCGAGCAGGTCGAACTGGGCGCGGGCGGACCGCTGGTGGGCGTCCAGGGGCTCGGCTGCATGGGCATGAGCGAGTTCTACGGGGAGACGGACGAGGCGGCGGCCCGGCAGACCCTGGACGCGGCGCTGGACGCCGGGGTCACGCTCTTCGACACCGCCGACATCTACGGGCGGGGCGCCAACGAGGAGTTCCTCGCACCGTTCGTGGCCGCGCACCGCGACCGGATCACCCTCGCCACGAAGTTCGCCATAGAGCGGACGGACGACCCGCAGTACCGGGCGGTCCGCAACGACCGCGCGTACATCCGCGGCGCGGTGGAGGACAGCCTGCGCAGGCTGGGCACCGAGGTGATCGACCTCTACTACATGCACCGGCGGGACCCGGCCGTTCCGTTCGCCGAGTCGGTGGGCGCGATGGCGGAGCTGGTGAAGGAGGGCAAGGTGCGCCACCTCGGGCTCAGCGAGGTGACCGGCGCCGAGCTGCGCGAGGCGCACGCGGTGCACCCGATCGCGGCGCTCCAGTCGGAGTGGTCGCTGTTCAGCCGGGACGTGGAGCGCAGCGCGGTGGGCGCGGCGGCGGAGCTGGGCGTGGCCTTCGTGCCGTACTCCCCGCTCGGGCGCGGCTTCCTGACCGGGGCCTTCGCGGACGCGTCGGCGGATCTGACGGCCGACGACTTCCGCAAGTACCAGCCCCGGTTCACCGGTGACAACGCGAAGACGAACGGGGAGCTCCTGACCCCCGTACGGGAGATCGCGGCGGCCCGCGGGGCCACGCCGGCGCAGATCGCCCTGGCGTGGGTGCAGCAGCGGGCGGCGGTGCACGGCCTGACGGTCGTCCCGATCCCGGGCACCCGCAAGCCCTCCCGCCTCACGGAGAACACGGCGGCGACCCGCATCACCCTGACGACGGCGGAACTCGCCCTGCTGGAGCCGATCGCGGCCCAGGTCGCAGGCGATCGCTACCCGGACATGAGCTCCACGTCGGCGGCGCGCGAGGGGTAGGTCCCGCGTCGGCTGGATCCGGCCTCATCCAGCCTCGTGGTCAGGCCCCGGCCGTGAACCGGTCCCGCAGGGCCCGGTACTCCGCGTCCGTGAGGAGCCCCGCACCGTGCAGCTCGGCGAGGTGCTGGATCCGCTCCCAGGCCCGCGGCCCGGACACCCCCGCGCCGGAGGCGACGACGGCCCGCGCCCGCAGGGCCACCAGCACGGCCGCCGCGAAGGGCAGCGACTCGTGGACGCCCCCGTACCCCACACCGAACACCGCGGAGGCGAGATCGTGGTCGGGCCGCGGATCACCGGCGCCCTCGCGGGGCAACAGCCGTAGGTGGCCGCCGGGCCGTTCCGGGGAGTGCCAGACCAGCCCGGCCAGGGCGACCAGTGGATACCGCTGGTCGCCCGCCTTCCACTTGGCGCTCGTGGCCCCGGTGCGCGACCAGCGCAAGGTGACGGCGCCGCCGTCGAAGGAGAGCCGGGCGTCGTACGCCTTCAGCGTGGCCGGCGGCTCCGGGACGCGGACGAGGAACCGCTCGGCCGGCTCGGCGGGCCCCAGCCGTTCGCGCAGGGTCTCGGTGAAGGCGGCGGCACGGCCGGCCTCGCCCCCGCCACCCGGCAACACCAGCCGGTACGGATCGCAGACCTCCCGCAGCTGCCCCGCCGCGGCTTCCATCAGCGGGTCCGCTCCCACCCGTACGCGGGCGTGCAGCACCAGGGTGTCCCGCCGCCCCACGGTCAGGTCCACCCCGGACAACGCTTCCAGGGGAATCCGGCGTTCCCCCAGGGCGTGCCAGAGTCTGGGCGTTCGTATCCCCCGTGCGAAGCGGATGATGAGCGAGTTCGTGGTGCGGTCGAACTCCCAGACGGCATGGTTTCCGGCCAGTACGTCACCCATGCGGGACATCGTAAAGGGGCGCACCCCCGTGCGTCCCCCTGCTGCGCGGTCCGATTTCGGGTCGGCCGAGCGGTCAGGCGCCGTCCGAACCGGAAGTTCCGCGTCGGCAGGAGTCGTCCCCGGCGGCGCACACGGTGGAACCGAACGCACCGGTTCCGATTTTGGCGAAGTTGTCCAGAGATTCGGTCCCTGGCTCGAAGTAGCCGGTGTGGCTCTTGGCTCCGGCCGCCGACAGGACCCGCGCGCCGAACTCCCCGGAGACCGGATCCACGCCGTGGCCCAGGCCGCCGAACTCCAGGTGGGGCACGTCGGCGATCCAGTCGCCGGCATCGCGCATCGCCCACACCCGCGCGGAGGTGCCCAGCTCGGCGGCGTTCCCGGCGCGCATGCCGGGGCTCCCGGCCACCACGATGTCCGTGACCCGGGACGGCAGTTCGTGCGCCGCCACCCCGCACACCACCGAGCCGTAGCTGTGGCAGAACAGCGCCACGCTCGCCCGTCCCGGCAGCCCGGAGGTCAGTGCGCGCAGCCTGGCCGCGCCGTCCACGGCCAGTCGCCCGGTCGCCGCGTCCATGCCGACGCCGGTCGGGGCGGTGTAGCCGGCCCAGGCGATGACCGCGGTCCGGCTGTCGGGGGCGGCCGCGCGCTCGGCCTCGTACAGGGACTCGGCCATGCCGACCGGTGCGGTCAGCCGGCGCACCGAGCGCTCGAAGGTGAGCGCGTCGGTGTCGACGCCGGGGACGACCACCGAGACCCGGCGGGCCTCGTCGAGGTCGCCGAAGACCTCCGCGACGAGGGCGCCGCCGGTGGGGTCGAAGACGAGGATCTGCCGGCCGGGCTCGGCGAGGGACTCGAAGCGGTGGGAGCGCCGGGCGGCGACGGCACGGTCGGAGGGGGCCAGCGTGATGTCGCGGGCACGGGTGCCTTCGACCCGCGCGGCCTGCTTCAGGGCCATCCGGTTGGCCCGGTAGCGGACGTCGGGCGGCACGCCGTCGAGATTGCCGACCACCAGCGGATGGCCCTCGGTGAGCCGGGCGCGCTGGGCGCCGTCGAGACTCCTGAAGAAACGTGCCACCACGGGCGCCGGGGCGTCCGCGGCGGGCAGGGCCCGGCCTTCGAAGTGCGCATGCGCCCAGGACGCGAGCGCGGCCTGGCGCGGGGACGGGTCGTCCGCGGTCCGGTAGACGGCCGTCCAGCCGGTGGTCGCGAGCATCAGGAAGACCACCGTCAGGGCGAGCAGCGCGCGCAGGGCGGCCGGGCGCGCGGGGGCGTCGGCGGAGAGGGCGTGGGCGGGGCCGGGCAGGTTCACTGCCTCCAGCCTAGGAGACCGTCGCGGGTGGCTGCGCGCCGGGTGACGGGAGTCACGGCCGATCGTGGGACACCCGCCGGCGGGTGCTCCCGTACGGATCGGCGCGCGCGGGCGACCGGGCCCGTACGGGTCTTCGCCGCACCCCTCCGGGTCTTCGCCCGGCCGGGTGCGAACCGCGCAGGTCAGGCGGGCCGGCGCCAGTCGGAGGCCAGCGCCGGGCCGATCTGGTCGAGGTAGACCTCGGTCATCCGCCGGATGGCGGCCACGCTGGTGTCCTCGCCCTGCCCCCAGAGCCGGCCGGTGACGCGCATCACCCCCGTGAACGCGGCGACGGCCACCCGCGGGCGCGGGTCGGCGTCCACGTCCAGGCCCTCGCGCTCGGCCAGCAGCCGGGCGATCCGCTCCTCCAGCTCGGTGGAGCGGCGCAGGTGCACGGCGAGCAGGGCCGGGGTGGACTCGATCAGCCGGTAGCTGCGCATGTACAGGTCGATGGGGACCAGGTCCGAAATGGCCTCGTCGACGGTGTCCCAGGCGGCGAGCACGGCCGAGCGCATCGCCTCGAAGGGGCCCTCGGCGGGCGGGCGGGAGTCCAGCGCCGCGACGAAGTGCGATTCGACCAGGTCCTGGACGGCGAAGGCGACCTCTTCCTTGTTGGCGAAGTACCGGAAGAAGGTGCGCTGGGAGACGTCCACGGCGTCGGTGATCTCGTCGACGGTCGTCTCCTCGTACCCCTGGGCGATGAAGAGGAGGAGGGCCGCGCGCAGCAGTGCGTCGCGCGTGCGCTGTTTCTTGCGCTCGCGCAGTCCGGCCGGCGGTGCGGACGCGGGCCGCTGATCGGTCGTCACGGCCGTCAGGGTACCTGTGACCGACCTGACAGCGCTGTCTGACGAACCGCCCTGTGAAGTGTCAGCCGCTGACACTATTCTGTCGGCGTGATCGGTCGGATCACCGTCGACGGCGGGGGCGCACTCTCGCCGGAGGCGCCGGAGCGGCTCGCGGCGACCATCGCGGGGGTCGGCCACGACACGTTCGTGTCAGGGGTGGGCACCGCCTTCACCGTCGCGGGCGTGGTCGCGGCCCGCATCCAGCCCCTTCGCCCCGCCCCGGCGGCCCGCCCGTGCACGGTGTCCCGCTGGCACCGTGCCGGGGGGCCGCGCGATGGCGGAGGTCCCGGAGGCCGCGCGGGCGTCAACTCCGGGGCCGCGACAGCCCCGCCGGACGGTTCCGGCGGGGCTGTCGCCTATCCGGGTGGACCCGCTCGCGGCCCCTTCCGCCGGGACGTCCTCGCAGGTCAGCGTGGTGCCGACGGAGCCTTCGGAAACGGTCCGGGGCCCGTACGTCCACCAGGAGTTGACCCGTCATGCGTACGTGGAGCACCAGTTTCTCCGGTTTCTTCGGTTTCTCCGGCTTCCCCGCCGTCACGGCCACCGCACTCGCCGCCACCCTGCTGATCCCCGGCACGGCGGAATCCGCCCACGCGGCGGCCCGCGCCCCGAGCCTCACGCCGGCGCAGGCGCAGGGCCAGACGCAGGGTCAGGCGCAGGTCCTGGCCCCGGTCCGTGCCGATGGTCCGGCCGCCACCCGGGGTTCCGGTCGGCCGCGGGGGCGGGCCGCCGGGCCGCCGACGCTCGGGGCCTGCGCCACCGGGCAGTTGTGCCTGTGGGCGAAGCCGGAGTTCAAGGGCGCCCGCACGACCCACGAGCTCAGCACCCTCGACATCAACAGCTGCACCGCCCTGCCCGCCGGGACCACCGCCCAGTCCCTCACGAACCGGACCGGCCGCCCGGTCACCACCTACCAGTCCGCCGAATGCGCCGAGACCGGCGAGTTCCAGACCTACCCGGGCGACGGGGTGTGGCTGCCCCAGTCGCCCTACCAGGTCAGGGCGTTCAAGGTGTGGGAGCGCTGACGGCGGCGCCGTCACCCGCCTGGACCGGCCCGCCCTGGGCGCCGACCCCGGCGACCGGGGCCGGCTCCGGGGCGGGCCCGGGGTCCCGGGCGGCACCGGGAGCCTCCGCGGCCCCGGCGGCACCCGCGGCCCGGCCCGCCCCCGGGCCCCCGCCGAGCAGCGCGACCTCCGCACGCAGCGCCCGTACCTCCGCCGTCAGTTCGGAGATCGCCGCCGTCTGGGCGCGCTCGACCAGGTCGTCGCGTTCGAAGCGGGAGATGAACCAGGCCGCGATGTTGGCGGTCACCACACCCAGCAGCGCGATCCCGGACAGCATCAGCCCGACCGCCAGCAGCCGTCCGAGGCCCGTGGTGGGGGAGTGGTCCCCGTAGCCGACCGTCGTCATCGTGGTCACCGACCACCACAGCGCGTCCCCGAGGTTCTTGATGTTGCCGTCGGGGGCGTCCCGCTCCACGCTCAGCACCGCCAGCGAGCCGAACATCAGCAGCCCGACCACCGAGCCCGCCACGTAGGTGGTCAGCCGGATCTGCGGGGCCATCCGGGCCCGCCGCCCCACCAGCATCAGGGTGGAGACCACCCGCAGCAGCCGCAGCGGCTGGATCATCGGCAGCACCACCGCCATCAGGTCCAGCCAGTGGGTCCGTACGAAGGCCCTCTTCGACCGCGCCAGACCCAGCCGCACCAGGTAGTCGGCGGCGAAGGCGGCCCACACCCCCCACTCGGCGTGCTTGCAGGCGGCGTGCACCGCCGGGCTCGCGTCGGGCAGCACGATGGGCACCGCGTAGGCCACGGCGAATCCCAGGGCGAGCACCAGCAGTGGCATCTGCGTCCGGCGTTCCCACCGGGCCTGGGGGGAGGGTTGCTTCATGCGGAGCATCGTAAAGAACGCGTAAGGGGCGCCGGGACAGGTGTCCCGGCGCCCCTACGGAAAAGTGACGGCTACGCGTCGCCCCCGGCCGCGCCCGGGTCGGCCGCCCGGACGTCCAGCAGCTGGTACCGGTCGATCGCCTGCTTCAGCGCCGAACGGTCGATCTTGCCTTCCTTGGCCAGCTCGGTCAGCACCGAGAGGACCACCGACTGAGCGTCGATGTGGAAGAAGCGCCGGGCCGCGCCCCGCGTGTCCGCGAAGCCGAAGCCGTCCGCGCCCAGCGAGGTGTACGGGCCCGGGACCCAGCGCGAGATCTGGTCCGGGACCGCCCGCATCCAGTCGGAGACCGCCACGAACGGACCCTCCGCGCCGGACAGCTTGCTCGTCACGTACGGGACGCGCTGCTCCTCCTCCGGGTGGAGCAGGTTGTGCTCCTCCACGGCGACCGCGTCGCGGCGCAGCTCGTTCCAGGAGGTCGCCGACCAGACGTCCGCCTTGACGTTCCACTCGGCGGCGAGGATCCGCTGCGCCTCCAGCGCCCACGGCACGGCCACGCCCGAGGCCATGATCTGCGCCCCGATCGCTCCCGTGGTGCCCTCGGAGATCCGGTGGATGCCCTTGAGGATCCCGTCCACGTCCACGCCGGCCGGCTCGGCCGGGTGCTGGATGGGCTCGTTGTAGACCGTCAGGTAGTAGAAGACGTCCTCGGCGTCGGGGCCGTACATGCGCCGCAGACCGTCCCTGACGATGTGCGCGATCTCGTACCCGTACGCCGGGTCGTACGCCACACAGCCCGGGTTGGTCGAGGCCAGCAGCTGGGAGTGGCCGTCGGCGTGCTGCAGGCCCTCACCCGTGAGGGTGGTCCGGCCGGCGGTCGCGCCGAGGACGAAACCACGGGCCAGCTGGTCCGCCATCTGCCAGAACTGGTCACCCGTGCGCTGGAAACCGAACATCGAGTAGAAGACGTAGACAGGGATCAGCGGCTCGCCGTGCGTCGCGTACGCCGAACCCGCGGCGATCAGCGAGGCCGTGCAGCCCGCCTCCGAGATGCCGTCGTGCAGCATCTGGCCGGTCGGCGACTCCTTGTACGCGAGCAGCAGGTCGCGGTCGACCGCCTCGTACTGCTGGCCCAGCGGGTTGTAGATCTTGGCGCTCGGGAAGAACGCGTCCATGCCGAAGGTGCGGTACTCGTCGGGGGCGATCAGCACGAAGCGCTTGCCGATCTCCTTGTCCCGCATGAGGTCCTTCAGGATGCGGACGAAGGCCATGGTGGTGGCGATCGACTGCTGTCCCGAGCCCTTCTTGGCCGCCGCGTAGGTGGCGTCGCCCGGCAGCTGGAGCGGCTTCGCGCGCACCACGCGGGTCGGCACGTAGCCGCCGAGCGCGCTGCGGCGGTCGTGCATGTACTGGATCTCGGGGGAGTTGCGGCCCGGGTGGTAGTACGGCGGCGCGCCGTCCTCCAGCTGGGCGTCCGTGATCGGGATGTGCAGGCGGTCGCGGAAGCGCTTGAGGTCGTCGGCCGTCAGCTTCTTCATCTGGTGGGTCGCGTTGCGGCCCTCGAAGTTCGGGCCGAGCGTCCAGCCCTTGACTGTCTGCGCCAGGATCACCGTCGGCTGGCCCTTGTGGGCCTTGGCCGCCGCGTAGGCCGCGTAGACCTTCTTGTGGTCGTGACCGCCGCGGCCCAGGTGCTGGATCTGCTGGTCGGTCATGTTCTCGACCATGGCCCGCAGCCGGTGGTCGCCGCCGAAGAAGTGGTCGCGGATGTACGCGCCCGTCTCGGTGGCGTACGTCTGGAACTGGCCGTCCGGGGTCGTGTTCAGCTTGTTGACCAGGATGCCGTCGCGGTCCTGGGCCAGCAGCGGGTCCCAGGAGCGGTCCCAGATCAGCTTGATGACGTTCCAGCCGGCGCCGCGGAACTGCGACTCCAGCTCCTGCATGATCTTGCCGTTGCCGCGGACCGGGCCGTCGAGGCGCTGCAGGTTGCAGTTGACGACGAAGGTCAGGTTGTCGAGGTGCTCGCGGGCCGCGATGGAGAGCTGGCCGAGCGACTCGGGCTCGTCCATCTCGCCGTCGCCCAGGTACGCCCAAACGTGTGACTTGGACGTGTCCGCGATCCCGCGGGCCTCCATGTACCGGTTCATCCGGGCCTGGTAGATCGCACCGAGCGGACCGAGGCCCATCGAGACGGTCGGGAACTCCCAGAAGTCCGGCATGAGCCGCGGGTGCGGGTAGCTGGAGAGCCCGTACGGGGCCTTCGACTTCTCCTGGCGGAACGCGTCGAGCTGCTGCTCGGAGAGCCGGTCCAGGAGGTAGGCGCGGGCGTAGATGCCGGGTGAGGCATGGCCCTGGAAGAAGATCTGGTCGCCGCCGTCGCCCTCGTCCTTGCCCCGGAAGAAGTGGTTGAAGCCCACGTCGTAGAGGGAGGCGGAGGAGGCGAAGGTGGCGATGTGACCGCCGACGCCGATGCCCGGGCGCTGGGCGCGCGACACCATGACGGCCGCGTTCCACCGGGTGGCGTTGAGGACCTTGCGCTCGATCTCCTCGTTGCCGGGGAAGAAGGGCTCGTCCTTGGTGGCGATCGTGTTGACGTAATCCGTGGAGCGCATCTCGGGCACGGCCACGCGCTTCTCGCGGGCCCGCTCCATCAGCCGCAGCATGAGGTAGCGGGCGCGCTCACGGCCCCGCTCGTCGACCGCGGCGTCCAGGGAGTCGAGCCATTCTTGCGTCTCTTCCGGATCGAAGTCCGGTACCTGACTCGGCAGGCCACCAATGATGATCGGATTGCGATCGGATGCGGAAGCCACGCTGTTCCTTCGCTGTCGGGGGAGTCGTGCCTTGAGTCTCGCCGCCTCCCATGGTCTTACGCTCGGAAGAAATCGTCATCTTTACCGCTGGGTAATCCCTGGAGTGTGGGGGGATTGTGCCTGCCGCGCTGACGACAACGCCCAAACCGCAACCTTACGCCCATGTCGATCACCCCCTTCGCATGGCCGTTCGTCCCTCAAACAGGTGCGAAAGTCCCGGGACCGTGCCGAATGAGGTGGAATGGTGTGGGATGAATCACCAGGGGTACATGCCGAAGGGCTGAAAGTTGCGGCGAGACGGCCGCAATCGTCACCGTTTCGACGGTCTCGGCGGCCGGGTACTTGCGCGATCCGCCGCGCCCGTGTGGACTACGCCCATGCTGCGCGTACGCGCGCCGCCGAAGAACATTCACCGAACATGAGCAGGAGGCACCCCGTGAGCGCGACCGCGGACCACGCGGAGAACCTGGCCGCCAGGCTGGGTTTCCAGTCCGAACAGGTGGTCCAGGAAATCGGCTTCGACGACGACGTCGATCAGGAATTCCGTGATGCCGTAGAGGGTCACGTCACCGAACTCGTCGATGAGGACTACGACGATGTCGCAGACGCGGTTCTGCTGTGGTTCCGGGAGGACGACGGCGACCTGACGGACGCCCTGGTCGACGCGACCGAGCTGGTCGAGGAAGGCGCACTGATCCTGCTGGTCACTCCCAAGACCGGCAAGGACGGTTTCGTGGAGGCCAGCGACATCAGCGAGGCCGCCGAGACCGCCGGCCTCTCGCTGGCGAAGGGTCTCCCCGTCGGCAAGGAGTGGACCGCCACCAAGCTGGCGACTCCGAAGACGGCCAAGTCCAAGCGCTGAGCCGCGCCCCGCAGTCATGCGGACACACGCACCCCGCCCGCCGGAAGCTTCCCGGTGGGCGGGGTGTGTGCGTTTCGCGGCGGGCCGGGCGGGGCCGGATCCGCGGCGGACCCATAAGCTGAGATCACCCGAACAGCCCAACGCAGGGATGCGGGACGAACGCGGGACGAAGGGATGCGACAGATGGCGATCGAGGTCGGCAGCAAGGCCCCGGACTTCGAGCTCAAGGACAACCACGGCAGGGTCGTGCGGCTCTCCGACTTCCGGGGGGAGAAGGCCGTCGTGCTGCTCTTCTACCCCTTCGCCTTCACCGGCGTCTGCACCGGCGAGCTCTGTGAGCTGCGCGATCAGCTGCCGCGCTTCCAGAACGACGACGTGCAGCTCCTCGCCGTCTCCAACGACTCCGTACCGACCCTGCGCGTCTTCGGCGAGCAGGAGGGGCTGGAGTACCCGCTGCTGTCGGACTTCTGGCCGCACGGGGAGGCCTCCCGCGCCTACGGCGTCTTCGACGAGGAGAAGGGCTGCGCGGTGCGCGGCACCTTCGTCATCGACCGGGACGGCATCGTGCGCTGGAGCGTCGTCAACGGGCTGCCCGACGCGCGTGACCTGAACGAGTACATCAAGGCCCTCGACAGCCTCTGAGTCGGTACCGCAGGCTCGTGGGCGCGGTGCCGACAGGCACGCGGGCCCGTTCGCCTGGAATAAGCCCGTACAGGCGGGAACCCGTCACTAGGATCGAAACGTTGATCCGATAGCAATCGCACGACGGGGCCCCGCCCCACACAAAACCTTATGGAGGACCCGTGGGAGTCAGCCTCAGCAAGGGCGGCAACGTCTCGCTGTCCAAGGCCGCGCCGAACCTGACCGCGGTCATCGTCGGTCTGGGCTGGGACGCTCGCACCACCACCGGTGTCGACTTCGACCTGGACGCCAGCGCGATCCTGACCAACGACCAGGGCAAGGTCGCCAGCGACGCGAACTTCGTCTTCTTCAACAACCTGAAGAGCCCTGACGGCTCGGTCGAGCACACCGGTGACAACACCACCGGTGAGGGCGAGGGCGACGACGAGGCGATCAAGGTCAACCTCGCCGGCGTGCCCGCCGACGTGGCCAAGATCGTCTTCCCGGTCTCGATCTACGAGGCCGAGAGCCGCCAGCAGAGCTTCGGCCAGGTCCGCAACGCGTACATCCGCGTCGTGAACCAGGCCGACAACGCCGAGCTCGCCCGCTACGACCTGTCGGAGGACGCCTCGACGGAGACCGCCATGGTCTTCGGCGAGCTCTACCGCAACGGCGCGGAGTGGAAGTTCCGCGCCATCGGCCAGGGCTACGCCTCGGGCCTGCGCGGCATCGCGCAGGACTTCGGCGTCAACGTCTGAGCCTGCTCGACGAGAGCAGTCGTTCCATCGTCCGTCCGGCGCCGTGCACTCGTGTGTACGGCGCCGGACCGGCTTTACGGCCGTACCGCCTTACCGTCACACCGCTCTACCGCCGTACGGTCACACCGCCTCACCGCCGTACCGTCACTTCGCCACACCGCCATCGTCGTCCGGGGAGGACCACAACATGGGCGTCACACTCGCCAAGGGGGGCAATGTCTCCCTCTCCAAAGCCGCACCGAACCTCACCCGGGTTCTGGTGGGCCTCGGATGGGACGCGCGCTCGACCACGGGCGCGGACTTCGACCTCGATGCCAGCGCACTCCTGTGCAGCAACGGCCGGGTGCTCGGGGACGAGTACTTCGTCTTCTACAACAACCTGAAGAGCCCCGAGGGCTCCGTCGAACACACGGGGGACAATCTCACCGGCGAGGGTGAAGGCGACGACGAGTCGATCATCATCGACCTGAGCAAGGTCCCGGCCGGCGTGGACAAGATCGTCTTCCCGGTCTCCATTCACGAGGCCGAGGCCCGCCGGCAGAGCTTCGGCCAGGTCAGCAATGCCTTCATCCGCGTGGTGAACGAGGCGGACGGTCAGGAACTCGCCCGCTACGACCTCTCCGAGGACGCCTCCAGCGAGACCGCGATGATCTTCGGCGAGGTCTACCGGTACGGCGGCGAATGGAAGTTCCGTGCGGTGGGGCAGGGGTACGCGTCGGGGCTCCGCGGCATCGCTCTAGACTTCGGGGTCAACGTTTCGTAAAGCCGTACAACACGATGGGATGCCAGTGGTTCTGAAAACCTTCGGCTGGTCGTTCGCAGTCACTGCGCTCGGACTGGTCGCAGCGGTGCTCTACGGGGGGTGGGAGGCCTTCGGGGTCGTTGCGATCCTGACCATCCTTGAGATCTCGCTGTCCTTCGACAACGCGGTGGTCAACGCCGGAATCCTGAAGAAGATGAATGCCTTCTGGCAGAAGATCTTCCTCACCGTCGGTGTTCTCATCGCCGTGTTCGGCATGCGCCTGGTCTTCCCGATCGTGATCGTGGCGATCAGTGCCAAGATCGGGCCGATCGACGCCGTCGAACTCGCGGTGCGCGACCAGGACAGGTACAAGCAGCTCGTCACGGACGCCCACCCGTCCATTGCCGCCTTCGGCGGAATGTTCCTGCTGATGATCTTCCTGGACTTCATTTTCGAGGACCGGGACATCAAGTGGCTCGCCTGGCTGGAGCGTCCGCTCGCCAAGCTCGGCAAGATCGACATGCTGTCGGCGTGCATCGCGCTGATCGTCCTGGTCATCACCGCGATGACCTTCGCCGTCAACGCCCACCAGCACGGCGGCGTGCACGTGGACAAGGCGCAGACGGTCCTGATCTCCGGCATCCTCGGCCTGATCACCTACATGATCGTCGGCGGCCTCTCCGGCTACTTCGAGAACAAGCTGGAGGAAGAGGAGGAGCACGAACACGAGCTGGAGGAAGAGGCGAAGAAGAGCGGCAAACCCGTCTCGGTCGTCGCCATGGCCGGCAAGGCCGCGTTCTTCATGTTCCTCTACCTCGAAGTCCTCGACGCCTCCTTCTCCTTCGACGGGGTCATCGGCGCCTTCGCCATCACCAGCGACATCGTGATCATGGCGCTCGGCCTCGGCATCGGCGCCATGTACGTCCGGTCGCTGACGGTCTACCTGGTCCGCCAGGGCACCCTCGACGACTACGTCTACCTGGAGCACGGCGCGCACTACGCCATCGGCGCGCTCGCCGTGATCCTGCTCGTCACCATCCAGTACGAGATCAACGAGGTCATCACCGGCCTCGTCGGCGTCGTGCTGATCGGATGGTCCTTCTGGTCCTCGGTGCGCCGCAACAAGCGCCTGGAGCTGGAGGGTTCCACCGCCGAGGCATGATCGCGGCGGTAATGCGGAACGCTCAAGTGCGGGGCGGTCCGGCGGGTCCACGGACCCACCGGGCCGCCCCGTCCGCATGCCGGGACCGGACGCCGGCATGCCTGCAGGGGGCCAAGCGGGCCAAGGGAGCAGGGGGGTTGTGGGGATGGGATTCTTCGACGGCATCAGGGGCAGCCGCGGCACGCAGTTCCAGTCGGGCAGTGCCTCGTCGAACGCGATCGAGCTGACCAAACGCCATCCGACGGTATCGCTGACCAAACAGGGGGCGGTGCACGGCAATCTGCGCGTGAACCTCTCCTGGCGGATGCGCACCTCGGACATAGGCGGCCGCAGCACCGGCCAGAGCGGGCAGCTCTTCCGGCATCCGTTCAAGCTGTTCAAGCCGGACATGGTGCAGGCGCACACCCAGGGCATGGTCAATGTCGACCTCGACATCGGCTGCCTCTACGAGCTGACCGACGGCACCCGGGGCGTCGTCCAGCCGCTCGGGAACCTGCACGGGGACATCAACAGCCCGCCGTACGTGAAGCTCAGCGGGGACGACCGGTTCGGGGCGCCCTCCGGCGAGACGATCTTCGTCAATCTCGACCACGCCGAGGAGATCAAGCGGCTGCTGGTCTTCGTGTACATCTACGACCAGACCCCGGCCTTCGACCGGACGCACGCCCTGGTCACCCTCTACCCGATCACCGGGCCGCGCATCGAGATCCCGCTGGAGGAGCGCCACCCGCACGCCCGCTCGTGCGCCGTCGTCTCCCTGGAGAACGTCAAGGGGGAGCTGATCGTGCGGCGTGAGGTCACCTTCGTGTACGGGTTCCAGGCCGAGCTCGACCGGCTGTACGGGTGGGGGCTCCAGTGGGGCCGGGGCTACAAGACCAAGACCTGACGGGGCGGCCGGGGCCGCCGGGGCGGCCCGGGCCGCCCCGCCCGGCCGCCGGTCACCGGCGGATGAACTGCGGGCCCTGTGCGGGCAGCCGGAAGGACGGGTCCCCGCCCGGAGCCGGCACCGGCACGGGGGCCACCGGCTGCGGGTAGCCGTAGGCGGGCTGGGCGACCGGCGGAGCCTGGGTGGGCGGCGCCAGGGCCGTCGTGGCGGCCTGCGCCTGGGGCTGGCTCTGGGCCTGTCCCTGCGCCTGTTCCTGGGCCTCGGCGGCGTTCTCGTCCACGGAGATCCCGTGGTCCGTGGCCAGGCCGACGAGCCCGTTGGAGTACCCCTCGCCCAGCGCGCGGAACTTCCACGCGTCGGCCCGCCGGTACAGCTCGCCGCAGATCAGGGCCGTCTCGGCGCCCGTCTCCGGCCGTACGTCGAAGTAGGCCAGCGGTTCGGCGCCGCCGGTCGCGGTGGCGTCGTAGAGCAGGATCCGCAGGTCGTGGACCCGCTCGAAGGGGACGTCCTCGGCGGAGGCGACGACCAGGATCCGGTCCACCGCCGGTGTGACGGCCCGCAGGTCCGCCTGTACGGCGTCGGTGATCCCGTCGCCGAGCTGCTTCTTCCCGAGCCGCCAGACGGCCCCCGAGGGGTGCCGGGGCTGGTTGTAGAAGACGAAGTCCTCGTCCGAGCGCACGCGCCCGTCCGCGCCGACGAGCAGCGCGGAGGCGTCCACGTCGGGCACGTCGGGCCCCCCGGTCCAGCGCAGCACCGCGCGGACCGCCAAGGCGGCCACGGGGATGTTGGAGCCCTTCTGCATCGCGTGCGTCATGGCGGTCATCCTGCCCTCCCGGGCGGGAGCGGGACAATGCGGCCCCCCGTAGACCTTGTCCGGATCGCGAGACCTGGGCATGGTGCAAGAGGGTTACCTGGATTTCATGTGCTTGAGGAATTTTTGACTCACGTTCGTACGTACTATTACCGGCCACGCCAGATCGGCCGCCGAGCCTGTACGGGGGAAGCACATGCGTCACTTCGGGCATATTTCGCCCACCGTCCGCAAGGACCTCTTCCACCAGGAGCCGGCAGAGTTCACCGCCGCCTCCCCCGCCGCCACGCTCGCGGCCGCGCTGGGAGCCACGCTCTACAGCCCGGCCACCCGGCCCCAGCTCGCCCGTGACATCCGCAAGCAGGCCGGCCTCGGGGTCGTCTCGATGGTCCTCTGCCTGGAGGATTCCATCAGCGACGCGGACGTCGTCGGGGGCGAGGAGAACCTCGTCCGGCAGTTCGCCGCCCTCCACGAGGATCCGGCGGAGCTCCCGCTGCTCTTCATCCGCGTCCGGGAGCCCGAGCAGATTCCCGACCTCGTGCACCGGCTCGGCGGCTCGGCGGCGCGACTGGCCGGATTCGTCCTTCCCAAGTTCAGCGAGAGCCGGGGGATCGCCTTCCTCGACGCCGTCGCGCAGGCGGAAGCCGCGAGCGGACTGTCCCGCCTGTACGCGATGCCCGTCCTGGAGACCCCCGAGCTGCTCCACCTGGAGACCCGGGTCGAGGCCCTCGCCGGGATCTCGCGCACGGTCAACAAGTACCGCGAGCGGGTCCTGGCGCTGCGCCTGGGCGTGACCGACTTCTGCTCCGCGTACGGGCTGCGCCGCACCCCCGACATGACGGCCTACGACGTCCAGATCGTCGCCGGGGTGATCGCCGACGTGGTCAACGTCCTCAGCCGCGCCGACGGCACCGGCTTCACCGTCACCGGCCCCGTGTGGGAGTACTTCCGCAGCCAGCAGCGCCTCTTCAAGCCGCAGCTGCGCCGCAGCCCCTTCCTGGAGGAGGGCGTCGAGGAGCTGCGCACCGCGCTGATCGAGCACGACCTGGACGGGCTGCTGCGCGAGATCGAGCTCGACCGGGCCAACGGGCTGCTGGGCAAGACCTGCATCCACCCCGCCCACGTCACGCCGGTCCACGCGCTCTCGGTGGTGTCGCACGAGGAGTTCAGCGATGCTCAAGACATCCTGCGCCCCGAGCGGGGAGGCGGCGGAGTGATGCGTTCCGCCTACACGAACAAGATGAACGAAGTGAAGCCCCACCGGGCCTGGGCCGAGCGCACCATGCTGCGCGCCGAGGTCTTCGGTGTGGCGAAGGAGGAGGTCGGCTTCGTCGATCTCCTCACGGCCGGGCTCCAGGTGTGAGCGGGCCGTTGACTGCGAAGAAGGGCAAGAAGATCGAAGCGGTGTGGTCGGGAACGTGGGTCGCGGACCGGCTGGGCGTGAGCCTGGCGGACGGGACGGGCGACGGCCCGCGACTGGACGAACTGCTGGGGCTGGCGCTGCGGCGCAACCCCAAGCGGGCGCACCTGCTGGTCTCGCGGGTGCTGGGCAAGCACGTCCCGCAGTCCCCGGCGGCCGTCTACGCGGCCGGGTACGGGCTCGGTGAGCGGGTCCGGGAGCTGCTGGGCGACGCGGAGGCGGCCTCGGCGGTGGTCCTGGGGTACGC
The DNA here is from genome assembly GCF_042888445.1 of Streptomyces sp. NPDC002886. Classification (NCBI taxonomy): domain Bacteria; kingdom Bacillati; phylum Actinomycetota; class Actinomycetes; order Kitasatosporales; family Streptomycetaceae; genus Streptomyces; species Streptomyces sp. NPDC002886. The sequence continues at coordinate 732,413 of NZ_JBIAPV010000002.1, read as the reverse complement.
GGAGACCGCGACCGGGCTGGGCCACTGCGTGGCCGACGGCCTGGGCAGCGCCCCGTACCTGCACTCCACCCGCCGCCCCGTGCGCGGCGTGGAGGCCGCCGGGGGCTTCGAGGAGGCACATTCGCACGCCACCTCGCACCTGCTGCTGCCCGAGGACCCGAAGCTGCTGGCGGGCCCCGGCCCGCTGGTCCTCGTCGACGACGAGTTCTCCACCGGCAACACCGTCCTGAACACCATCGCCGACCTCCACGCCCGCCACCCGCGCGATCACTACGTGGTCGTCGCCCTGGTCGACATGCGCTCCCCGGCCGACCGCGACCGCCTCGTCGCGTTCGCGGAGCGGCTGGGCGCCCGCGTGGACCTCATATCCCTGGCCTCGGGCACGGTCTCCCTCCCGGAGGGGGTGCTGGAGAAGGGCCGGGCCTTGGTCGAGCGGTACGAGGCGGAGGCCGCGGCCTCCGCTGCGGCCTCCGCCCCGGACGATGCCCCTGCCACGGGCGGCGCCCCGGCAGACGTCCCGCAGGTGACCACCGTGGAGCTCGGCTGGCCGGCCCGCATACCCGACGGCGGACGCCACGGTTTCACCCCCGCGCACCGCGCGGCACTGGACGCCGCGCTGCCGGCCATGGCGGACCGGCTCAAGGCCGCGCTCGGCGACGGCCCCGCGCGGGTCCTCGTACTCGGCAACGAGGAGCTGATGTACGCCCCGCTGCGCCTCGCGCAGGCCCTGGAGGCGTCCGCCGCCGCTGCGGCGGTCGAGGTGCGCTTCTCCACCACCACCCGCTCGCCGGTGCTCGCCGTGGACGACCCCGGCTACGCGATCCGCACCCGGCTCGTCTTCCCCGCCCACGACGACCCCGCCGACGGCCCCGGAGACCGGTACGCGTACAACGTCGCCGCGGGCACGGTCGGCGCCGGCTTCGACGCCGTGGTCGCCGTCGTGGACTCGGCCGGGGACACCGCGGAGCTCCGTACCGGCCTGCTCGCCGCCCTCGCGCCGCACACCGGCCGGGTCGTGCTGGCGGTCATACCTTCGTACGTACCCGACCGGCAGGAGCCGATCATGACCGAGCCCCCGCGCGAAGCGCCGGGCGGACCGCTGGGTGAGCCGCTGCGCGGGCCCGCCTTCTCCTCCTACGCCGCCGAGGACGTCGGCTGGCTGCTCCAGGACCTCTCCGACGTCGAGCTGGAGGCCCCGACCGAGGAGCGCGAGGAGGCCATCCAGGCGGGCGGCGCGCACTACGCGGAATCCCTGCCGGTGGAGTTCCAGCCGTCCCCGGAGTACCAGCAGCTCTACCAGAGCGCGCTGACCGCCTCCGCCGCCCGCATGGCCCGCGCCGTCGGCACCGTCACCGAGACGGTCCTCGCCGAGCGCTCGCCTTCCCCTGTCCTGGTCTCGCTGGCCCGCGCCGGCACCCCCGTGGGCGTGCTGATGCGGCGCTGGGCGCAGGCCCGGCACGGCCTGGACCTGCCGCACTACGCCGTCTCCATCGTGCGCGGCCGAGGCATCGACGCCAACGCGCTGCGCTGGCTGGCCGCCCACCACGACCCGGCCGACATCGTCTTCGTCGACGGCTGGACCGGCAAGGGCGCCATCACCCGCGAACTGCGCGAGGCCCTGGGCGAGTTCGAGGGCTTCAACCCGGAGATCGTGGTCCTCGCCGACCCCGGCTCGTGCGTGGAGACGTACGGCACCCGCGAGGACTTCCTGATCCCCTCCGCCTGTCTCAATTCCACCGTTTCCGGGCTGGTCTCGCGTACGGTTCTCAGGTCCGACCTGGTCGGGCCCGCCGATTTCCACGGCGCGAAGTTCTACCGCGAGCTCGCCGGGGCCGATGTCTCCGTCGCGTTCGTCGACACCGTCTCCGCGCACTTCGAGGAGGTGGCCGAGGCCGTGGACGCCGAGGTCAAGGAGCTCCTCGCCGCCGACCGCACGCCGACGTGGGTCGGCTGGGAGGCCGTCGAGCGGATCAGCGAGGAGTACGGGATCCACGACGTGAACCTGGTGAAGCCCGGCGTCGGCGAGACGACGCGGGTGCTGCTGCGCCGGGTGCCGTGGAAGATCCTCGCGCAGCGCGGCGCCGGGGCCGACCTGGACCACGTACGCCTCCTCGCGGAGCAGCGGGGGGTGCCGGTGGAAGAGGTCGACGGCCTGCCGTACAGCTGCGTAGGACTCATTCATCCCCGATTCACGCGCGGCGCCACGGGCGCCGACGGAAAGGCTGTGGCCACCAAGTGACCGTTCTCGTAGCCAGTGACCTCGACCGTACGCTCATCTACTCGGCGGCCGCTCTCGGCCTGACCATGCCCGACCCGGTGGCCCCGCGGCTGCTGTGCGTGGAGGTGCACGAGAGCAAGCCGCTGTCGTACATGACGGAGACGGCGGCGGGGCTGCTGGCGGAGCTGTCCGCCGACCCGGGCGCGGTGTTCGTGCCGACCACCACCCGGACCCGCAAGCAGTACCAGCGCATCCGCTTCCCCGGACGGCCGGCGAAGTACGCGATCTGCGCCAACGGCGGCCAGCTGCTGGTGGACGGGGTCCCGGACCGGGACTGGCGCCGCCAGGTCGCGGCGCGGCTCGCCGCGGAGTCCGTCCCGCTGGAGGAGATGCACGCCCACCTGATGTCGGTCACCGACCCGGCGTGGCTGCGCAAGGCGCGGGTGGCCGAGGACCTGTTCGCGTACCTGGTCGTGGAGCGGGCGCTGGTCCCCGCCGAGTGGATCAAGGCGCTGACGGAATGGTCCGAGGCGCGCGGCTGGACGGTCTCGCTCCAGGGCCGGAAGATCTACGCCGTCCCGCGGCCGCTGACCAAGAGCGCGGCCATGCACGAGGTGGCCCGGCGCACGGGGGCCACGAGCACCCTGGCCGCCGGCGACTCGCTGCTGGACGCGGACCTGCTGCTCGCGGCGGACACGGCCTGGCGGCCGGGCCACGGAGAGCTGGCCGATGCCGGCTGGACGGCGCCGCACGTGACCGCGCTGACCCAGGCGGGCGTCCTGGCCGGCGAGGAGATCGTGCGCGCGTTCACCCGCGAAGTCGCGCGACTGGCCCCGCCCGCCGCCTGACCTTGGGCACACTGGCCCCATGACCAAGGGCAACAGCACGAAGATCACAGACGAGCTCTACCAGTACGTGCTCGCGCACAACCCCCCGCTGGACGAGGTCCAGCGGGGGCTGGTGGAGACCACGTACAGGGTGTTCCCGGACTCGGCCGGAATGCAGTCGGCGCAGGAGCAGGGGCCGCTGCTGGCCTTCCTGGTCCGGCTGACCGGCGCCCGGCACATCGTGGAGATCGGCACCTTCACGGGCTTCTCGTCCCTGTCGATGGCGCAGGCCCTGCCGGCGGACGGACGTCTCATCGCGTGCGACGTCTCGGAGGAGTGGACGGCGTACGCGCGCGAGGCCTGGGCCAAGGCCGGGGTCGCGGACCGCATCGACCTGCGGATCGCGCCCGCGATCGAGACGCTGCGCGCGATGCCGGCCGAGCCGCACATCGACATGGCGTACATGGACGCGGACAAGCAGAGCCAGATCGCCTACTGGGAGGAGCTCGTGCCCCGGCTGCGCCCGGGCGCGCTGCTCGTCACGGACAACACGCTGTTCCACGGCTCGGTGCTGGACCCGGCGGCGACCGGTGGGGCGGCGGGGGTCCAGGCCTACAACGAGCACGTCGCCGCGGACCCCCGCATGGAATCGGTGCTCCTGGCGATCTCCGACGGCATCACCCTGTCCCGCAAGCGCTGACCGCCAGGTCGTCTCTTTCGGATCTTGTCGGCCGAGCTCGCGGCGTCTGGTGCCGTGCCCGGGCGTGCTGTCGGGGCGCTCGCGTACGGGGTGTACGGGGGCGCCTCGGCAGTGCGGCCGGGCGCGCTGCCGGGCGTCGCGGGCCCGGCAAGATCCGAAAGGGACGGCCTACCCGCAGCCGCCCCCACCACAGCAGCCTCCGCCACCGCCCATGGGCGCGGCGGGGGCCGAACTGGTCCCGCCGACGGCGACGGCGGAGAGCAGCCTGACGGTATCGGCGTGCCCGGCGGGGCAGTCGGCGGGCGCGGAGGACTCGGCCATGGGCCGGCTGACCTCGAAGGTGTCTTCGCAGGTCCGGCAGCGGAATTCGTAACGGGGCATGCGGACAGGCTACGCAGTGCCGACCGGCCTCGGGAGCCCCCGCGCGTCGGATCCGGGATGCGGGCTGGTCGGGTGCGCCTGGGTCGGCCCTGCGGGCGAGGTCCCCTCCCCGCGCTTCGCCCGTTCCCCGCGCTTCGCCCGTTCCCCGCGCTTCGCCCGTTCCCCGGGCTCTGCCCGGACCCGCCCCCGCGCGGCGCCGTCACTGGGGGCCGGGCCTCGGGCCTCCGCTCCTCGAACGCCGGAGGGGCGGGATGCTGCCCGGCCGGGGCTGGATTGTCCGCGGGGCAATTCGAGCCCCGCCGGCGTTCGAGGAGCGGGGTCCGGGCGCAGCCCGGGGAACGGTGGAAGGACGGGGAGGGGACTTCGCCCGCAGGGCCCCCGGAACCGGCGGAGCCGGGCCGCACCCCCGTGTCGGCCTGGCCCCGCCGGGGCTCAGCGGACCACCGTGTCCGCCGGGGCGGACAGGAGGCCGAGTTCGGCTCGGGTCGGGGCGCCTTCCCAGTCGCCCCGTGAGGCGACCGCGAAGGCGCCCGTGGTGACCGCGCGGTCCAGGCGGGCCTCCGCTGTCGACCCGTCTAGGAACGCCGAGAGGTAGCCCGCCACGAAGGCGTCACCCGCGCCGACCGTGTCGACCGCGCGGACCGGCCGGGCCGGGGCGTGGAGGGTCCGGCCGTCGTCCCCGTAGGCCGTCGCGCCGGCCGCGCCGAGCTTGACCATGACCTCGCCGACCCCGAGGGCGAGCAGTTCCTTCGCCCGCAGGGCCGTGTCGGCCGGGGCGCCGGACGGCAGGCACAGGGGGAGCTCGTCTTCCGAGGCGATGAGGACGTCCACCGAAGGCATCCACGCGCGGAGCACCGCCGCCGCCTCCTCGGAGGACCACAGCCGGGACCGGAAGTTCACGTCCAGGCAGACCAGCGCCGAGTGCTCGGCGGCGAGGCGCAGCGCGAGGGCGCAGGCCGAGCGGGCGGAGCGGGAGAGGGCGGGGGTGATCCCCGTCAGGTGCAGGACCTTCGGCGGGGCCGCGGTGAAGGCCCGCTCCAGGGAACACGCCTCGAGGCGGGAGCCCGCCGAGTCCGCGCGGTAGTAGTGCACCCGCGTGACGTCCGGCAGCCTGGGCTCCGCGAGCATCAGGCCGGTCGGGGCCCCGCCGTCGTCGCGGGAGGCTCCGGAGACGTCGACGCCCTCGGCGCGCGGGGTCCGTAGGACCAGCTCACCGGCTTCGTCCGCGCCGACCGCACCCGCCCAGCGGACCGCGTGCCCCAGGCGGGCCAGGCCGATCGCGACGTTCGACTCGGCGCCCGCGACGGAGACGTCCATGCTCCCGCCCAGGCGCAGCGGGCCGCTGCCGCGCAGGGCGAGCATCGTCTCCCCGAAGGTGAGCACCTCGGGGGCGGTGGCGGGGGCGGCTTCGGGGGCGGTGTCGGTTCCGGTCACGCGCAGGCCGCCTTGAACTCCGCCGCCCGGCGCCGCAGCGCGAGCAGGTCGCCGCCGTCGGCCGCGTCCCCGATCAGCGGGGAGCCGACGCCGACCGCCACCGCGCCGGAGGACAGGTACTCGGCCGCGGCCGCCGCGTCCACCCCGCCGACGGGCACGAACGGCAGGTCGGGGAAGGGGGCGCGCAGGGCCCGCAGGTACGCCGGTCCGCCGATCGAGCCCGGGAACAGCTTGAGCGCGGCAGCCCCCGCCGCGTCGGCCGCCATGACCTCGGTCGGGGTGATGACCCCGGCCAGTACCGGCAAGCCCTGCCGGACGGACTCGTCCACGCCGGCGCCGAGGCCCGGGGTGACCATCAGGTTGGCGCCGGCCTCGGCGGCCCGCTGGGCGTCCTCGGCGGTGAGGACCGCACCGGCCCCCAGCCAGGCCTCGTCGCCGAGCTCCTTGCGGGCCCGGCCGATGACGTCCAGCGCGTCGGTCCCGCTGAGGGAGACCTCGATGAGCGGGACGCCCTCCTCGACGAGGGCCATGACGGTACGGAAGGACGCCTCCGCGTCCCGTCCGCGGACGATGGCGACGAGCCGCTCCTGTCGCAGCGCTGCGCCGAACTCCATGGGAATGCCTGCCTTCTGAGGTGAGGGGGTGGGGGGAGGGGATGTCGCCGGGTGGTGGTGGGGGCTCACCACTCGGCGAAGGAACCGTCTTCGTGGCACCACACCGGGTTGCGCCAGGCGTGGCCCTTCTTGTCGGCGGCCCGGACGGCCGCCTCGTCGACCTCGTCGACCTCGTCGACCTCGTCGACCTCGACGCCGAGGCCCGGCCGCTCGGTGCGGACCAGGGAGCCCGCGTCGGGCTGCAGGATCGCGACGCCGGCCTGCAGTGGCTCGAGGAACTCCCGCCGGGGGAGGAGCCGTTCGCCCAGCGCGATGGGGATGCTGGAGGCCTTCACCAGATCGGGGACGGCCTGCGCGTACTCGGAGAGGACCGGCTCCTCGACGAACATCGGGTCGTACGGGGCCGGCAGGGGCAGGATCTGCGGGCGTTGGTGGGCGTTGGCGGGGGAGACCCGGCCGTGGAAGTCGAGTCCGAAGTCGCGGTCGTCGCCGAGCACCTCGAGGGCCGTCTCGGCACGCCGGAGGCAGTCGCGGACCTCGGAGCGGGTCGCGAGGATCCGGTCGCGGACCGGCCCGCCGAGGAGCTGGTGCACGGGCTTCCCGTACGCCTTGCCCTTGATGTCCCACAGCGCCTGGTCGAGCCCGGCGACGGCGGAGGACAGGGCGGGGCCGCCGCGGTGGAAGCCGCCCTTGGTCATGACCTGCCAGTGGTCCTCGATCCGCATCGGGTCCTGGCCGATCAGGTACTCGGACAGCACCTCCGCGGCCGCGCGCACCGCCTCGGCACGCCCCTCGACCACCGGTTCGCCCCAGCCGACGACGCCCTCGTCGGTTTCTGCGCGCAGGAACATCCGGCGCGGTGGGGCCATGAACGTTTCGATGCGGGTGATCTTCACGGCTGACGGTGTCCTCTCCTGGTGGGGGGGCGGCAGGACGGTGTCTGCGGGGCTATGGGGGCCATGGGGGCTACGGGCCGGTCTGCGGGGCGGCCTGTGGGGTTGGTCTGCGGGTTCTACGTGCTCTATGGGTTCTACGGATGGTCGCGCTGCGCCATGTCGAGGAGGTCGAGCACGGCCCGGTGCGCCCCGTCCGGATCCCCGGCCCGGACCCGGTCGACCACGGCCCGGTGGATCGCGTGCGGGTGCTCGAAGTCCCCCTTGTGCACCGCGCGGTCGCGTTCCACGAGGGCTGGGATGATCACGCGGTGCATCTGCGCGAAGAACAGGTTGTGCGAGGCGGTCAGCAGCGCCAGGTGGAACGAGGCGTCCGCCCGTACGTGCAGCACCGGGTCGGAGTCGCTCGCCGCCATCGCGGTCAGAGCCGCGTCCAGCGCGGCCAGGTCCCGCTCGGTGGCCCGTACGGCGGCCAGCGCGGCGGCGGCCGGCTCGATCGAGCGGCGCAGTTCGAGCAGGTCCGAGAAGAAGCAGTCGGGCGCGCCGGCCGCGAGCTTCCAGCGCAGCACGTCGGCGTCGAAGAGGTTCCAGTCGGCGCGCGGGCGCACGAAGGTGCCGCGCTTCTGGCGTGCGTCGAGCAGCCCCTTGGCCATGAGCACCTTGATGGACTCGCGGAGCACCGTCTGGCTGACGTCGAGCTCCTCCATGAGGCGGGGGAGGTCGAGCGTGGATTCCTCGTCGTAGGAGCCGTCGAAGATCCTGCGGGCCAGTTCCTCGACGGCGGCCTTGTGGATCCCGCGGCCGGCGTAGGCGGCTTCGCTGCTGCTCATTCCGGTTTCCCCTCTCCCCACCAGGCTTTCGCCCCTACTTGCCGCCCCGACAAGGCAAACATTTGCACAAGTAATCGTTAATTAGCAATTATTACGTCGTGTTACCGGAACCCCTGATTCCGGCAGGTCGGCAGGGCATCGCACCGCCAGGCGCTGCTCCACGCTCCTCACACGCCCCCCCGGGAGACACCGATCTCACTCAGCCACGACCCGGCCGCCGCGACCACGCGGCCGGGCACCGGCACCGGCCCCTCCGGCCTGCCGAAGCGCCGGATCGGCACGTACCGCTTCGCGATCCTCGCCGTGCTCTTCGTCAGCACCGCCATCAGCTACCTGGACCGCAGCATCCTGTCGATCGTGGCGCCCGACGTCTCCCGGGACATCCCGGCGGCCGCCTCGTCGACAGGTTCGGGCCGCGCCCCGTCTACGCCTGGGCGCTGATCGGCTGGTCGGTCATGACCGCCCTCAACTCGCTCGCCAAGGGCTTCGGCTTCCTCTTCGCCAGCCGCATGGGCCGGCCTGGGCCTCTTCGAAGCCCCCGCCTTCCCCTGGGACGGGCGCCTCACCGCCTCCTGGTTCCCACGCGCGGAACGCGGCCGGGCGGTCGCCGTCTCCACCTCGGGGCAGTTCATCGGCCTCGGCTGGCCCCACGTGTTCTGGATCCTCGGCGGCATGGGCATCGCCTGGGCGCTGGTGTGGGTGAAGGTCATCCGCAACCGCCCCGAACAGCACCTCAAGGTCGGCGAGTACGAACTCGTCCACATCACTGAGGACGAGGCGACGACAAGGGCGGACCGACCGGAGCCCTGCCCTTCGTCGCCGCCCTCGTGGGCGTGCTGTGCGGCGGCAGTCGGTCCGACTGGACGGGTCGAACGCATCGAGGCGTAGGCCGCCTTCGGCCGCCGTTGGCCGCTCTCTTACGCCGGCCTGCCGACGGGCCTCCCGCCCGGACGGGCCGCCCGTGCCCGCTGCTCCCGAGCCGCCTGCTCGGGGTGGCGGGCACGCCAGTACGGGTTGTCGTGCGGCAGGGCGCTGCCCACCCTCCCGTACATCCCGAACCACATCAGCATCACGCCGACCACGAAGCTGAACAGCACGTTGGGGATGTGGAAGGCCAGGAAGTTCATCTTCGTGTCGAGCAGCGCGAGGTTCACGAACCCGCTCGCGATGAACAGCACGCCCAGCACGATGTTGAGCGTCGAGGCGAAGGTGCCGCCGATGACCATCCCGGCGAACAGCAGCAGCCCGATGCAGATCGACAGCACGCTCAGCGCGCCGTTGGTGTTCAGCGCCAGCACCGTGTCCCCGCCGGTGTCGAAGAAGCCGATCCGGTCGATGAGCCCCAGGATCCCGAAGACCACCAGCAGCAGTCCGGTCAGGCCTGCCCCGACCCGGTAGACCTTGCTGAGCCGGTGATCGCTGGGCAGGTGCTCGTCGAGGCTCGCGTTCACGGGGCGCATCATGCGGTGCAGGATCCCCGGCGAGCTCCGGGGCGCCGGCGCGGTCCCGTACGGCTCGTGGGCCACGTAGGGCGCGTAGTGCTCATGGGACTCGTGACACCCGTAGAGCGCGTGGGGCGCGTGCGGCTCCTGCGACTCTTGCGGCGCGTGTGAAGGCTGGGCGGCCATGGCGCCCTCCTCTGCTCCGGTTGGCCCTTCCAGCATCCGCCGATGCCCCCACCCGGACAAGTCCGGCCCCGTCGCCCCGTCCGCTCAGCCCCGTCCGCTCAGCCGTGGCCGCGCTCGGTCCGGATGTCCGTCACGACCCGCTGCACGGACGACCGTACGGCCTCCATCTCCTGGAGGAAGGCCCAGTAGTCGGGGTGGCGGTCCTCCAGCGCGGCCAGCGCCCGCGCCACCCGCGCCACCGCGTCGTCCAGCGGACGCGCGTGCCGGTCCTCGGGAACCGTACGGCCCTCCATCACCAGTCGCTGCGCGTCCCGGATCGCGAACCGGGTCCGCTGCACCTCCGCCTGCGGATCCCGTGCCACCGCCTCCAGCCGCGTCAGCCGGTCCTGCGCCGCCGACACCGCCTCGTCGGTGGCGTCCAGCGCAGCCCGTACCGCCTCGACCAGGGCAGCTACGACGGCCCACTGCTGCTGGTCGCGCGCCCGGCCGGCCTCCGCGAGCCGCTCCTCGGCCTGCGCCACGTCCCGTACCGCCTGCTCCGGGACGTGCTGGAGGTCCTGCCAGCAGGCCGCGCTGAACCGCCGGCGCAGCTCGCTGAGCACCGGATCCACCCGGTCCGCCCGGTTGCGCAGCGCCTGCGCCCGGGTCCGCAGGCTCACCAGCCGCCGGTCGATCTCCGCGGCCCGCTCCGGGAGCCGCGCCGCCTCGGCCCGTATCGCCTCGGCATCCCGCAGGATCCGCTCCGCCCGCTGCACGGTCTCCTGCACACCGTGCTGCGCGGCGCCCTGGTTCAGCTTGGTCAGCTCCGGCCCGAGCGCGGCCAGCCGGGCGGCCAGGTCATCGGCCTGCAAGCCCTTCCCGCGCACCTCGTCCAGCGCCGTGCTCGCCGCGAGCAGCGCGGCCCTGGCCCGCTCCCGGGCGGGCGCCACCCGCGCCAGCTGCGTCTCGGCCCGGTCCAGCAGCGGCTGCAGCCCGAGCGCGAACCGGTCGAGCTCGCCCTTGACCCGGACCAGCTCCTCCTTGGCCCGCGTCAGCTCCTCCCGTGCCCGCGTCGCGGCGGACGCCTCCAGCTCCACCCGATCGAGATCGTGCGCGTCGACGGCGTCGATGTAGACATGACTCACCTGGTCGATGCGCTGCCCGAGCGCGGCGAACCCCTCACCCACCCGGCGCGCCTCCGGCGAGCCGTCCGCGGCCGCGATCGTCTCGATCGAGATCCGCAGATCCCGCTGCGCGGTGTCCAGCTCGTAGAACGCCGCCGCCGCGGCGTCCTTCGCCGCCTGAGCATCCGCTCGCCGACTCTCGTCCCGCCCGCCGCCGAACCACCGCCGGGGTGCCGTCGTCACAGTCGCCTCTCCCGTACCCGGTCCGTCCGCAATTCCCCTGCCCCGGTCCATTCTCCCCCACGGGAACGGGTTTGCGTGGGGGGTGCGCACTCCATGTAGGCTGTCCACTCATCCACGGGTGCGTAGCTCAGGGGTAGAGCGCTGCTCTTACAAAGCAGATGTCGGCGGTTCGAAACCGTCCGCGCCCACCAGCGAAAAGACCCCCTGCCGATCATGGCAGGGGGTCTTTTGCGTCCGCATCTGACACCAATGCGAGCAGCGCCGACCGGCATGGTGGGGGCCGGCGGGAGGGGTGTGGGTGGTTTCGGATCGTGGCTCTGGTCACGGGCGGCATGATGTCCCCCGTGACGAACAGCGGAGACCTGCATCCTGACCGGATACCGGGGTACGACGGTGGCCCCCTCACGCATGAGGCCGGGTTCCTGGACGAGCCGTTGTTCTGGCTTGGGCACGTCTCCTCGTGTGTCCATTCCGAGGAAGCCGCGGAACTGCTCTTCGGTGCTGACTACGACGCGGCGGGCGAGTTCCAGCGGCGGTTGTGGGAGCAGGCCAAGTGGCCGACGTTCACCATCCCCCTTGCCAACGATCACCGGCTCCACATCGTCTATCGCACCTTCACGGGCGAGGCCGGCACGGACTACCTCCTCCACCATCTCGATTGGGAGGAGGCCGAGCACCTCGCCCAGGACGACGGGCACTTCATGGGGCCGGGCCTGTCCTGGCCCGAGCTGGTGGCTGCTGCGGACAACGCACTGCCCGGCGGGAGCACCACCGACCCGCACGCTCGGCTGCTCCTGCTTCCCACGCTGGGCGACGACGAACTGCCCGACGATGCCGTGGGCCGGCTGACGGCCGCGCTGCGTGCTTGCACGGGTGTGGACGACCCCGAGGCCCTCGGAGTCGTCCTCCTGGATGGCCAGGGGGCGCCGGGCCCCGCGCGCTGGACGACGGACGGCCGCGGCTGCTCCGTCAACGACGGTGAGTACTCCAGCCGCAACCCCGCCAACCACTTTGCGCTGCCGGCCGGCCGACTGTCCCGGGTGGCCGCCGCGCTGGCCCCCTGACCTGCGCAAGCCCCCCGCCCCGCGAGACGGCGTCCACCGTTGAGGACGTCTTGAGCTCCCGGTGCGTCGCTGTGCGCCCTTTCTGCTCCTCGAGGCTTCGGGCACGGTGCAAGGGGTGCTCACGTCGGGTGAGCGGGCGGGAGCGGGAGGGGCGGGGTGGCGCAACCGAGGTGCGGCGCGGTGACCAAGCGCGGAGGCCGGTGCCGGAACAAGGCGATCGTCGGGAGCGGCCAGTGCGCCAAGCACCAAGGGCGCTGGACCCGACAAGGGAACGCTCAGGCAGAGGCAAAGCAAGCCAAGGCCAGGATGCAGGAGCTGCGGAAGAAGAAATGGGGCTGGTGGTGAGCGGCCGCTGAGGTCCATGGCCGACATCGACGCGGGGGCGGACCCTCGGCTCCGGGTGTGCGGGGCGCGGGATAGTGGGGGTATGTGCCGATCGATTAAGACGTTGCGTCCGCCCGCCATTCCGGAGAAGGCGACCGAGGAGGAGATCCGGGCCGCCGCCCTGCAGTACGTGCGGAAGGTGTCCGGGTTCAGGGCGCCCGCCGCGCACAACCAGGAGGTCTTCGACGCCGCCGTCGACGCGGTCGCGGAGGCTACGAGGGACCTGCTGGAGGGGCTGCACGTCAGGGGAGCGGGAGCGGCCGTGTCCGCCGGGTGAGGGCCCGGCGGGCGGTCAGGCGGCGGCCGGGACGGCGCTCTCCTCCAGGGGGACCACCGCGACCGGGCAGCCGGTGTGGAGCAGTACCGCGTTGGTGACGGAGCCCAGGCGCGGGGAGAGCGGGCGCTTGCGGTGGCGGCCGATGACCATCAGGTCCGCGGCCTGGGAAGCGGCGACCAGGTGGCCGGCCGCGTCGCCGGGCGCCGACAACTGCTCGATCTCCACCTCCGGGAACCGTTCGGCGTACGGACGCAGGTGTACGGCTGCCAGGGCCGCGACCTCGTGGGCGTTGGCGGTCTCCCCGTGCGCGGCCGCCGAGCCGATGGCGCCGGCCGCGGTGAAGGTCCGGCCGGGCCAGGCGTGCGCCACGACGACCTGGAGCCGGGCCCCGCGCAGGGCCGCCTCGCGGAAGGCGAAGTAGGTGGTGCTCGCGTCGGGGGCCGCGCTGTTGAGGCCGAGTACGACCTGCCCGTACGGGTCGTGCAGCGGCGGCTCGGCGCGCGGGACGACCACCACGGGGCAGGCGGCCTGGCCGGCGCAGGCGATGCCGTTCGAGCCGAGGAGCAGGCTGGCGAAGCCGCCGCGGCCGCGCGAGCCGAGGACCATCACCTGGGCGTCCTCGCCGAGCTGGGGCAGTACCCGGTCGGGGGCGCCGGGGTACGAGGCGTACTCGATCGGGGGGAGGCCGGCGCGGCCGTCGAGGGCCTCGCGGACACGGATCAGTACGGGGTCGTCGTCGAGGCCCGGCTCGGCGAAGCCGCCGGACAGGGCTGCGCCGATGGTGTTCATGTAGAGGCGGGCGTGCACGATCCGCAGCGGGGCTGAGGTCATCAGGGCCTGGGAGACAGCCCATTCCAGGGCCCGGTTGCCGTTCGCGGAACCGTCGACGGCGGCGATCACGGGGCGCGGGCTCTGGTCCATGGCGGGCTCCTCGGGGGCAGCGGTGCGTGGACTCAGCCTTGCGGGAGGGAGTGCCCGGCGGGAGTGGGGAAAGTCCCGAGTGGGGCGGGACCATCGGCCACTCCCGTGCCGGCGGCTCGGAGCGGGCGGGGCGCCGGGTCGCCTCAGGAGGCGTGGCCCGTGCGGCGGCGCAGGATCCAGGCACCGGCGCCCAGCGCGCCGGCCACGAGGGCGCCGCCGATGGCGATCTGGCCCGGGCTCATGGAGCCGACGCTGCCGCCGAGTCCACCGCGGGCGGCGCCCGGGGTGATGTTCAGCGCCACCGTGACGCGCTCGCCGCCGGGGCCGCCGCACTCGAAGGTGACGGGGTGCGAGCCGGCGCTGATGTTCCGGGAGGTGGTGGCGGAGCCGAAGAGGTTGGTGGCCTCGGCGTTGCCGGGGGTCAGCCAGACGTCGCCGAAGGCGCGGGAGGTGGCCTTGCCGGTGCGGGTGCCGCAGCCGGTGACGTTGAGGCTGACCCGGCCTCCGGGGGCGACGTTGGTCGGGGAGACGCTGCCGGAGGGCTGGGCCTGGGCGAGGGTCGGGGGCGCGGCCGCGGCGAAGGCGACGGTCGCGGCGGCGACGGCCAGCAGGCGGGGGAGGGGGCGGTGGCGGCGGGGGCGGGGGCTGTGCGGGCTGCGGGGGGTGGCGGGCATGGAGAGGACTCCTCGGGCTCCGGGAACGGCGCGGCGCGGATTCGGGTATGCACCGTTCTCTGGACGCTAGGAGCCCGGCGCGGCCGCGGCGATCGCTGCCGGGTGAACGGGTGAGCGACTGCTCCGCCCGGGGGAGCCGGGCGGTGCGGGTGTGGCGGGTGGGACGAGTGGGGCGGGTGGGACTGGGACCGGGCGCTGGTTGCGGGTGGGGAGGCCGGGGGATCGGCGCGGGGCCGACCGCGGGGCCGGGGGAGGGGCCGGGTGGAGGGGCTGGCGGAGGGTGGGTGGCCGCGGCGATTGCTGCGGGGGCGAACGGCTGAGCCCGCGATCCGCGCGGGGCGGCGGCGGGGGAGCGGGGCCGGGGCCGGGGCCGCCCCGGGTGCGGGACATCCGAGGTGGAGTGCCGAGGGAGCGTGCCGGGCCGGCGGGGTGGGTGGGGCCGGCGCGGGGGCTTTCGAGCGCCGGGGCTGGCCCTGGGTACGGGACATCCGAGGCGGAGTGCCGAGCAGCGTGCCGGTCCGGCTGGGTGGGTGGGGCCGGCACGGGGGCTATCGAGCGCCGGGGCTGGCCCTGGGTACGGGACATCTGGGGCGGAGTGCCGAGCGAGCGGGCCGGGATGGCGCGGTGGGGCCGGCGCGGGGCTATCGGGCGGCCGGGGCCGGCCTTGGTGCGGGACATCCGAGGCGGAGTGCCGAGGGAATGGGCCGGGCCGTGGGTGGGTGGGGCCGCCGCGGGGCTATCGAGCGGCCGGGTCGGCCTTGGGTACGGGACATCCGGGGCGGAGTGGCGAGGGGGTGGGCCGGGTCGGCGGGGTGGGTGGGGTCGGCGTGGGGCTATCGAGCGGCCGGGGCCGGGGGAAGGTGGGCGGCCGGGCCGGGATGTTGGTCCATCAGCCCGTGCGGGCGGAGTCAGGCGGCGGGGGTGGGCGCGGGGGTGGGGCGGCGGACCACGAAGGCTGCCAGGGAGCCGGCGGCGAAGAGGGCGATGAGGGAGATGGCGCTGCCGAGCCAGGTGGTGCCCAGCCATTGGGTGCCGAAGTAGCCGAGGGCGATGCTGTAGCCGGCCCAGGCGATGGCGGCCAGGAGCGACCAGGGCAGGAACTCCCGGACCTTGCGGTGGGTCTTGCCCGCGCCGAGGGAGACCACCGAGCGGCCGGCCGGGGCGAAGCGGGCGACCACGACCAGGGCGCCGCCGCCGCGCGCGAGGGCGGTGCCGAGGCGCTCGTGGGCCCGGGTGAGCCGGCGGGACCGGGCGATGGCCCGGTCGAGCCGGGCCCCGCCCCGCCGGGCCAGGCGGTACGCGGCCATGTCGCCCAGTACCGAGGCGGTGACGGCCGTCGCCAGGAGGGCCAGGATGTCCGGCACCTGGGACTGCACGGGCACGGGACCCGCGGCCGCCGCGGCAGCCGCGGCGGTGACCACAAGCACCCCGCTCGGCAGCACCGGCAGGAACACGTCGAGCAGGATGGACAGCGCCACGAGGGCGTAGATCCACGGACTCGAAGTCAGCGAGCCCAGAGTCTCAAGCAAAACGGGACTCCCCAGTCCGGTTGACGTGCCTCGGCGTGAGGCGCCGCGACGTCGCGGGGAGCGGCAGGGGCGGCTGACAGCGGAACAGCGTACGCCGGGTGTCCACGGACCGGACGCCCGGGGCCGTGCTCCGGCGTGACGGGTCCGCCCCGCCGCGCGTCAGTGGGGTGGTGTGAGGTCGCGGTCCAGCACCGTCACCAGGCGGGGGCCCTTGCGGGCCTGGTCCAGGCGCAGCCGTGCGGAGCGCCCCGACAGCGCGAGCGTCATGAGCTGGTTGCCGAAGAACGGGCCGCCCGTACGCCGCCAGCTCAGCGGAGGCCGGCCCGTCCGGCCGTGCCGCGAGAAGCCCCGGCCCAGCCACCGGCCCAGCCGCGACCAGCCCAGCCGGAAGCCCCATTTCACGGCCGTGTGGATGGAGTTGTGGACCGGGGAGCAGGTCAGCTGGAACACCTGGGCCGTGCTGGGTATTCGGGGTTCCGCCACGTACGCGTGGTGCACGTCTCCCGAGAGCACGCACACCGTCGCCGGAGCCCGGGGACCCGTGCCCACCTCCTCGATCAGGTCGCTGAGCATCGCGAAGGAGTCCGGGAACGCCGCCCAGTGTTCGAGGTCGCTCCGGCGGCGCAGGTCCTCGCCGATCCGGGCCCATCTCGGGCCCCGCTCCCCGCGGCACAGCGCGGCGTTCCACACCTCCGCGTCATGCACGAGCGGGGGCATCAGCCAGGGCAGTGACGAGCCGATGAGGAGGTGGTCGTAACCCCCGTGTCCGGCCAGGGCGTTCTCCCGGAGCCACTGCTGCTCCGCGGGATCGAGCATGGCCCGCCCGTCCTCGGCGAGCACCCGGGCGGCCCGTGTGTCCACCATCAGCAGCCGGGACCGGCCGAAGTCGCGCCGGTAGCTCCAGCGCGCCCTGGCCGGGTCGGCGTCCGCCGAGGTGGCGAAGGCCCGTAGGACGTCGGTGCCGTCGGGGGTCGCCCGGACCGCCTCGAACACGGGATCGGCCGCCAGTTCGGCGGGGGAGAGGTTGCCGAGGTGCTGGTACACCCAGTACGACATGAGGCCGCTGACCACCCGCTCCTGCCACCACGGGGTGGCACGCATCTCCGCCAGCCACGCGGCGCTGGTGTTCCAGTCGTCGATGACGTCGTGGTCGTCGAACATGTGCAGGCTCGGCACGGTGGAGAGCAGCCAGCGGATCTCCGGATCGAGCCAGGACTCGTAGTAGAGCCGGGTGTACTCCTCGAAGTCCGCGACCTGGGCGCCGGGGGCCTCGCGGAGGTCCCGCCGGGCCGCCAGCCACCGTCGGGTGGAGCGGGAGAGCTGGTCCGCGTACACCTGGTCGCCGAGGAGGAGCAGGACGTCGGGCCGCACCGCCTCCGGATCGGCGGCCAGAGAGGCGGCGAGGGTGTCGAGGGCGTCGGGCCCGTGCGGTCCGCGCCGGTCGGCCGGCGGGGCGGCCTGGCGGCAGGAGCCGAAGGTCAGGCGCAGGTCGGGAGCGGCCGTGGAGCCGGGCCGTCGCGCGGGCGGGGTGGTGATGGTGCTCGCGGGGAACGGGCTGTCGGGCAGCGGCCAGACCCGGAGACCGTCGAGGAAGACCTCGTACCCCGTGGTGGAGTCCGGGGTGAGGCCGGTGACGGTGATCAGGGCGTAGTGGTGGCCGGCTATCTGGAAGGTGTGGACGCTCCCGCCGGAGCCGTCGGCGCAGCGCACCTCGGCGGTGCACGGGCGGTCCGCCTCGATCCACAGTGTGGCGGAGTCGCCCGTGTCCCAGTCGACGTGGCGCAGCAGCGGTCCCAGGCGCAATGTCCCCATGCAACTCCCCCTCCTTCATCCGGCATTGCCGTTCGGTCACCGTACGACGGGAAGGGGGTGGTCCACCTCCCCCTGGCGGGGGAAAGATCTTTGGCCAGGGGTGGGGGCGCGGGGGTGGCCCGGGGTGTGCGGGCGTGGGGGGTGTCAGCAGGCGTTGAGGATGTTGACCAGGGCCGTCTTCTCGGTCGAGTCCATGCTCAGGGCCCAGTACTGCTTGACCTCGACCCACATGCGCGCGTACGTGCAGCGGTAGGCGGTGCGCGACGGCAGCCACTTGCCGGGGTCGAGGTCGCCCTTCGCCTGGTTCACGTTGTCGGTGACCGCGATGAGCTGGGGGCGGGTGAGGTCGTTGGCGAACTGCTGGCGCTTGGCGGTGGTCCAGGAGTTGGCGCCGGAACGCCAGGCTTCGGCGAGCGGGACCATGTGGTCGATGTCGATGTCGGAGGCGGCCGTCCAGGTGGCGCCGTCGTACTCGGAGTACCAGCTGCCGCTGACGGCCGCGCACGCGGAGTCCTGGACCACGCCCGAGCCGTCGCGCTTGAGGACGGTCTCGCGGGTGTTGCAGGTGCCGGAGACGGTGCTCCAGTGCGGGAAGAGGTCGCGGCTGTAACCGCTGGTGGTGCCTTCGGTCTTCGGGGTGACCGTGGCGAGGTAGGAGCGGGCGGCCGCGGCGCTGATGGGGGTGGGAGGGGAGGCGGCGGCGGTGGGGGCGGCGAGGAGGGTGGTCAGCGAGGCGGCCGCGAGTATGGAGGCGAGCGCGCCGAGTCGACGCGCGTAGACGGAGGGCGTGGGGGATGCGGAGGACATGAGGGCTCCTGGGAGGGCGAGGGTGAGGGTGAGGGGTGGGTTTGGGTGGTGGGGTGGGTGAGCTGTGGGGCGTGGCCATGGTGGCCGCGCCGGGTTTCGCGGGGGTGGGCGTGAGGTGACAGTTTGAAGGCATGAGCATGTCATGGCGAGGTGGGTGACGGGCCTCGGGGTGGGGGGAGTTGGGGATTTGGGCCGGGTTGGGCGGGAGTGGGGTCGGTGTCCCGGCCCGTTTCCTGAATCTTGTGCCTGTGGCTGTGGCTGTGGCTGTGGCTGTGGCTTCGGGGGCGGCGGCGGTGGCCTCTGGGTGGCGCCGGCAGCGGGCATGGCGACGGCGCCGCGCCCGGTCGTTCCGGGGGCGGCGCCGTGATCCGGAATCAGAGTCCGGTGGTGAAGGGGTTGTTGTGGACGGCGTTGGATCCGTAAGTGGTCCGGTCCTTGCGCAGTTGCTCGGTGCGCTCCAGCTGGATCAGCAGTCCGTCCGCCGATTCCGCGCGGTGGCGCCGTTCCCTGCGCATCACTTTGGCGACGGCGTACAGCCCGGTAATGCCCATCAGGGCGAAGAGAGCGATCAGTTCGGTCATGGCATTTCCCCCGTGGTCACGTGCTCCACCTGCGCATACCGCTGATCCGGTGCGCCACGGCCGACCGTACCCCGCGTTGTCAGACCCGCCTGCGAGGCTGGGTTCATGGAGACCACGCTGCAACTGACCATCGACTGCGCCGACCCGCGGGTGATGGTGACGTTCTGGACCGAAGCGCTGGGCTACGTGCCGGAGCCTGCGCCGGACGGGCACGCGACCTGGCGCGCGTACTGGGAGGGCATGGGGGTGCCCGAGGAGGAGCTGCCCGAAGGGGTGGGGGAAGTGCCGGAGTCGATCGTGGATCCGTCCGGGCGGGGGCCCCGGGTGTGGTTCCAGCAGGTTCCGGAGCCCAAGACCGGCAAGAACCGGGTGCACTTGGATGTGAAGGTCAGCGGCGGACGTGGTGTCCCGATGGAGCTCCGGACGCGGAGGGTCGACGACAAGGTGGCGCGGCTCATCGGCGCGGGGGCGACTGTGCTGCGCGTGCTGGACGAGTTGGAGACGCACTACGCGGTGGTGCTGCAGGATCCCGAGGGGAACGAGTTCTGCGTCGCCTGAGTCGGTGATGGGCTGGGCTTGGTTGGGCTGGGCGGGTCGCCTGGGTCGGCCCGGAGAGCCGTGTCCAGTCCGATGCCGGGGCAGAGAGGCGCGGGGCGGAGGCCTGTCGTGCGCCGACTGGTGGTCGGAGTCCGCTCTGGACCAGTGGGGGCGTCAGTCCGTTCCACGGCGCGCGCCGGCCTCGGTCACCTCGTATTCCCTCGCCGCGAACGGCCGGCCTCCGGAGGGTTCGCCTGCGGCGGAAGGTCAGCCGCGACGCTATGGTCTGCGGTTCCTTCGCTCAGCGGGCCTGCGGCGTGGATTCCGGTCTTGATCCGAGGGGTCGCCTGGGCCACCCGCTCGGGAACCGGGCCGGGCCCTATGCGAGGAGCGTGCGCGGGACGCGAGGGTGCGAGACCCCGCACCTCACCTACCCGGCCGTCCCTCGAGGGGGCACGCGGTCGCGCGCTGGTAGCCGGTGGTCCGTACATACGGGATACGGGCGATCGAGTACGTCCCGCCGCCCGACCAGGGCATGCCGCTGGTCGGGCGGTCCGGGTCAGGCCGTCTGGAGGGTGAGGGTGATGGAGCCGTCGGGGGAGGCGGCGACGGCGACGGCGGTCAGGTCGAGGACGTGGGCGGTCGGGCCGTGGGCGGCGGCGCGGGGGCCGACGCCGATGACCCGCATGCCCGCGGCCTGGCCCGCGGCGATGCCGGCGGCCGAGTCTTCGAAGACGATGCAGTCGGCCGGGTCCACGCCGAGGGCGGCGGCGCCCATCAGGAAGCCCTCGGGGTCGGGCTTGCTGGCCTGTACGGACTCGGCGGTGACCCGGATCTCGGGCATCGGCAGTGCGGCGGCCGTCATCCGGGCCGTGGCCAGGGCCGCGTCGGCGGAGGTGACCAGGGCGTGCGGCAGGGTGCTGAGGGCGGCCATGAAGGCGGGAGCTCCGCCGATCGGGACGACGCCCTCGGTGTCGGCGGTCTCGCGGGCGAGCATCACCGCGTTCTCGGCGAGGTTCTCCTCCATCGGGCGGTCCGGGAGCAGGATCGCCATCGTGGCGTAGCCCTGGCGGCCGTGGACCACCTTGAGGGCTGCCTCCGGATCCAGGCCGTGGGCGACGGCCCAGTCGTACCAGCAGCGCTCGACCACCGCGTCCGAGTTGACGATGGTGCCGTCCATGTCCAGGAGCAGGGCCTTGGCGGTCAGGACGGCGGGGGCGGTGGCGGTGGTGGTGCTGGCCGGCATCGGAGAGGCTCCAGACGGGACGGGAAAGAGAACAAGTGGTTCCGTCCACCGGTCAGGGAGTGAGGACGGAACCACTTTGTTCCTGAAGAATACAAAACGCGGAGGGGTGCTCGCCACCAGATGCGGTGTGTTCTATCCCTCCAACGCGCGACGGGTCGCCGGACCGTAGACGCCCCAAGGGTCCTCGTCGATGTCGTTGTACGCCTGGAAGGTCGATACGGCCGCTTCCGTACGGTTGCCGTACCGGCCGTCGTACCTCCCGTGGTAGATGCCCTGCGCCGCCAGCAGGCGCTGGAGCTTCTCCACCTCGGGGCCCGAATCCCCGTACCGGAGGGTCGGCGCGTGCGTCGGGGGGCGCGAGGTCGGAGAAGAGGATCGGCTCGGGGTGGGCGACGGGGCGGCCGAGGGGGAGGATGTACGGCTCGGGGTGGGGGAGGCCGAGGGGGACGGCGAGGCGGACGCCGACCGGGAGGGGCTGGGGGAGGGCGACGGGGACGGCGACGGCGACGGCGAGGGGCCGACGCTCTCGGCGGGCTGTGACGGGGCGACCTGGGTGAGGCTGGTCAGGGGTGCGGAGGGCTTCGCGTCGACGAGGGCGGCCTCCGGCGAGGCGGAGTCCGAGGCGGCCCTCAGCGCGATGACGGCCACGCCGATCAGCACGATGGCGGCCGCGGCGGCGGGCAGCGCGCGTATGCGGCGCCGCGGGGGTCTGGGCGGGTACGGCCCGCCCGTACGGTCCATGCCGCGTGTGCCGTCCGCGCCGCCCATGCCGTGTGCGCCGTAAGCCGGGCCGGCCTGGTTTTCCGCGTGGTCCTCGGGGGATCCGTATGTGCCATAGGTTCCGGGCGCCGCGGAGGGCTCGTACGCCGGGACGGGGCGCAGCTGCATCGTTTCTTCGGGCAGAGACGCTACGGGTGTTCCGTACGCCGGAGTACCGGCCCCCGTCGGGAGCGGCGCGGCGCGGGTCGGGCCGGGCGGCGGCGGGGTGCCGGTCGGTCCGGCCGTGCCGGGGTGCGGAGACGCGGCATCCGACGGGCCGGGGTGCGGAGACGCGGCATCCGACGGGCCGGGGTGCGGAGACGCGGCATCCGACGGGCCGGGGTACGGCGACGCGGCATCCGACGGGCCGGGGTATGACGCGGTTGGCGCCGGGCCGGGGTAGGCCGGGAAGGCGGCCGTTCCGCCGGGGTGGTGCGGCGGGTTGCCCGTCGGGGCGGGGTACGCGGCGGTGCCTGCCGAACCGGGGTGAGCGGCGGCGCCTCCTGGGGCGGGGCGGGCCGACTCGGGGTGTGGGGCGTTGCCTGCCCGGTCGGTGCGGGGCTGCGCGTCGGCCGTGTGGCCCGGGTGCTGCGCGGCGTCCACCGGGTCGGTGTGGGGCGGAGCGACGGCCGGGTCGGGGTGTGGCGGGGTGCCCGCCGGGCCCGGGCGCGGCGGTGGGGTGGCCGTTCGGGCCGGGTGGGGCGCGGGATTCGGGGGAGCGGGGTGCCCAGCGGTGGCGGCCGGGCCCGGGTGCTGCGGGGTGCCGGCCGGGCCCGGGTGTGGCGCGGTGCCCGCCGGGCCTGGGTGCTGCGGAGTGCCCGCTGGGTCCGGGTGTGGCTGGGGGCCCGCCGGGTCAGGGCGTGGCGCGGTGCCCGCCGATTCAGGGCGTGGCGCGGTGCCCGCCGGGCCTGGGTGCTGCGGGGTGCCCGCCGGGCCCGGGTGTGGCTGGGTGCCCGCCGGGTCCGCGCGTGGCGGGGCGCCGGCCAGGCCCGCGTGTGGTGCGGTACCCGCCGGGTCCGGGCGAGGCGGGGTGTGAGCCGGGTCCGGGTGGGGCGGGGTGGTCGGCTGGGGTGGTGGGGTGGGGTGGGTGACGTAGGGGCGGACGCGCAAGGGTTGGAAGCCTCGTGCGCAGTCGCAGGCCCCTTCCGTCGTGCCGCAATCCGGACAGTGCTCAGTGCTCACTCGAATCCCTCCCCTGGCCGCTGCCTGCGATTATGCAGACCCCCGGTAACCCGCCCAACACGCCCGAGAGGCCATAACGGGACACACCACTCAGGATGGAGGAGTCGATCAGGCCCGAGGAGGAGCCGATGGTGCAGGACGTGACCACGGAGCCCGACCCGCGTAAGCGGACATCCGGCCCCAGCGCCGAACACGCCTCACGTGAGGTGCTCGTCTCCATCGGCGCGCTGCTGCTGGGACTGCTCATCTCCTCGCTCGACCAGACGATCGTGTCCACGGCCCTGCCGACGATCGTCAGCGACCTCGGCGGGATGTCGCACCTGTCGTGGGTGGTCACGGCCTACATGCTCGCCTCGACGGCCGCCACGCCGCTGTGGGGCAAGCTCGGGGACCAGTACGGGCGCAAGAAGCTCTTCCAGTCCGCCATCGTGCTCTTCCTGATCGGGTCCGCCCTGTGCGGCCTGGCACAGAACATGCCGCAGCTCATCGGCTTCCGCGCGCTCCAGGGACTGGGCGGCGGCGGGCTGATGGTGCTGTCGATGGCGATCGTCGGGGACATCGTCCCGCCGCGCGAACGCGGCAAGTACCAGGGGCTCTTCGGTGCGGTCTTCGGAGCCACCAGCGTGCTGGGTCCGCTGCTGGGCGGACTGTTCGTGGACCACCTGTCGTGGCGCTGGGTCTTCTACATCAACCTCCCCATCGGTCTCGTCGCCCTCGTCGTCATCGCCGCGGCCCTGAAGATCCCGGTGCGCACCGAGAAGCACACCATCGACTACCTCGGCACCTTCCTCATCGCCTCCGTCGCGACCTGCCTGGTGCTCGTGGCCTCGCTCGGCGGCACCTGGGGCTGGAGCTCCCCGGAGATCCTCGGGCTCGCCGCACTCGGCCTCGTCCTGCTGATCGCCTTCGTCTTCGTCGAGCGGCGGGCCGCGGAGCCCGTGCTCCCGCTCAAGCTGTTCGGGATCCGGACCTTCACGCTCTGCTCGCTGATCAGCTTCATCGTCGGCTTCGCGATGTTCGGAGCGATGGTCTACCTGCCGACCTTCCTCCAGGTGGTCCAGGGCGTCTCCCCGACCATGTCGGGCGTCCACATGCTGCCGATGGTGCTCGGACTGCTGATCACCTCCACCGTGTCCGGCCAGATCGTCAGCCGCACCGGACGCTGGAAGGTCTTCCCGATCGCGGGCACGGCCCTGACCGCGGTCGGGCTGCTGCTCCTGCACCAGTTGGAGCGCACCAGCTCCACCTGGGAGATGAGCGTCTACTTCTTCGTCTTCGGCGCCGGCCTCGGACTGGTCATGCAGGTGCTCGTCCTGGTCGTGCAGAACTCGGTCAGCTACGCCGACCTCGGCGTCGCCACCTCCGGTGCCACCTTCTTCCGCTCCATCGGCGCCTCCTTCGGGGTCGCCATCTTCGGCACGATCTTCACCAACCGGCTCGACGACAAGCTGGCCGGTGCGCTCAAGGGCATCCCGCTGCCGCCGGGGCTGGACACGAGCAAGCTCGAGGCCGACCCGCGCGCCATCGGCGCCCTCCCCGCCGCTCTGCGACCGCGCGTGCTCGACGCCTACGCCACCTCCATCACCGACGTCTTCCTCTACGCGGCGCCCGTGGTGCTGGTCGCCTTCGTCGTGGCCTGGTTCCTCAAGGAGGACAAGCTGCGCGCCTCGGTGACGGCTCCCGATGCCACCGAGACCCTCGCCTCCAACCCCGTCCACCGCTCGTCGCGGGAGGAGGTCGCCCGCGCCCTGACGACGCTCGGGACCCTCCAGGGCCGCAAGCACGTCTACGAGAAGATCACCGAGAAGGCCGGCTACGACCTGCTGCCCGCCGCCAGCTGGCTGCTGCTGCGGATCAACAAGTACGGCAGCGCGGACCCGGCTGTGCTGGCCGAGAAGACCATGGTGCCGCTGCGGGCCATCACGGACGCGGGCCGCCAGATCGAGGGACGGGGGCTCGCCGTCCGCGACGGCCTGCCGCTGGTCCTGACGGCCAAGGGGCGCGAGAGCGCGCTGAAGCTGTCCGCCGCGCGGGAGGAGTCGCTCGCCGAGCTGCTCGGCGACTGGTGGACCGCGGACCGCCCGACCGACCTGTCCGAGCTGGTCGCCGAGATCAACTCGGAGCTCTGCGGTTCCGTGGACGAGGAGCCCTACGAGACCTTGCCCCGCCGGGACCACTCCGCCAGGTGAACCAGCGAGCCGCCAGGGCGAACCGCCGAGCCGCCAGGGTGGAGCCGAGCCGCGTGAACGGTCAGGCCAGGCGCTTCTCGAACCAGTGCTCGGCGTAGGGGCCGGAGCTGTACGCGGGTATCTCCGCGTACCCGTGGCGCGCGTACAAGGCGCGGGCCTCCACCAGGTCGGACCGGGTGTCCAGCCGGACCCGCTCGGCGCCCAGCGCGCGGCCCGCGTCCTCCAGGACCCGGAGCAGAGCCGCCCCGCCACCCGTACCGCGGGCGCGCGGGTCCACGTACACCCGGGTGAGCTCGGCGGTGACGGGGTCCAGCAGACGTATCCCGCCGCAGGCGAGGGGCCGGCCGTCGAGTCTGCCGACCAGGAACCGGCCCGTCGGCGCCGCGAGGTCGTCGTCCGGGAAGTCCAGGAGGCCCTGGTCGATCTCGGCCTCGGTGACGGACCGCCGCCAGTACCGGCCGGCGACCTCCGCGTAGTACGCGCGGCGCAGCAGCGTGGCGTCCGGGGTGGTGAACGGCTCTGCGGTGACCTGCCAGGTCCCGCCCGGAGGCGGGGTGCCGGGCGACACCGCGGGTGTGGGGGTGGGCGACGCCGTGGTCGTGGGCGCAGTCGTGGGGAGCGTCTCTCTGCTGGTCATGACGTCATTGTGGTGCGATCCCCGGCCGCCCGCGCTGGAATATCCACAAGGCCGGGCCGATGATAGGAAAAGGGTCAAACCGTACGCACGAAGGGCGTGACCGTCATGTCGGAGCATCCTGACTGTGCCCTGATCCGCCGCGGCTACGAGGCATTCGGCCAGGGCGACATGGAGAAGCTGAGCACGATGATGACGGCCGACGTCATCCAGCACGTCCCCGGCGCCAGCCCCATCTCCGGGCACCACAAGGGGCGGGAAGCCGTCCTCGACCTCTATCGCCGGATGGGCGAGGAGACGCACGGCACCATGCGGCTCCACTTGGACAAACTGCTCGCGGACGGCCGTGGCCACGTCATGAGTTTCCACACAACGCGCGCCGATCGCGGAGACCGCGGGATCGAGATCCACGAGGGCATCTTCTTCACGATCGTCGGGGGGAAGATCAGCGACCTCGACGTCTGCATCGAGGACATCGACGAGATGGAAGCCTTCTGGGCCTGAGCCGGACAGGCAAGGGAGAGGGGCCCGGAGCCACGGCTCCGGGCCCCTCTCTCCGATCTCGGGCCCGCGTCAGCCCTGCTTCGGCGCCGCCTGCTGCACGACCTCGAACGACCACACCGAAGAGCCCGTGGCAGCAGGCTTCGGCCGCTCCGCGCCGCCGCCCGCGCCGCCACCGGCACCGCCCGCGCCGCCGCCCTGGTGGGCCGCCTTCATGGGCCCCTCCATCCACGCCTGGAAGTCCTCCTCGGAACGCCACCGCGTGTACACGAGATACTGGTCGGTGCCCTCGACGGGCCGCAGCAGCTCGAACCATTCGAAGCCGTCCGAGTTCTCCACGGAGCCGGCGCGGGAGGCGAACCGCTGCTCCAGAACCTCTCGCTGTTCGTCCGGGACGGTGAGGGCGTTGATCTTCACGATGCTCATGCCCGCCATCCTAGGTATCGCGCGGGGGATATCGTCGTCCCGGTAAATGAAGCACGCGGGATGAAACGCAGTACGAAACGCGGCAGCCAGGCGAAGTCAGGGTTGCAGTCAACAGGGCGGGAGGCCGGCGAGGCGTGGCTAACGCGGCGGAGCACAGTGGTGCGAACGGACATGCCGGGGTCATAGGCGGTAGCGGCGGAAGACTCGGGGCGGCACGCCTCATGCTGTGGGCGCTGGCCCTGCTGCTCGCCGTCAGGCAGGCCTCGGTCGTGCTGCGCGTGCCACCGGGCGAGTGGCTCAGCGGCTTCCATCTCCCGGGCAGCCTGCCGGGCTCGCTCTACACGAACGGCCAGTTCACCGGGACCCCCTTCGCGGGGCTGGTCCTCAAGCCGCTCCTGGGCCTCGCCGCGCCCTCCTTGGAGGTGGCCTGGACCTGCGTGACCCTGTTGCTCGTCGCCGCCGTCGGGCTGGTCGCCGCGCGCGCCCTGCCCGACCCCGTGCCCCGACGCACCGCGCTGCTCGCCGCGCCCGTGCTGGTCGCGCTGATGATGGTCTCGCTGCCCGTCCGCGAGGCCGCGCTGCCAGGGCAGACCGCCGTGCTGCCGGTGCTGCTGGTGCTCCTCGCCGTGTTCCGGGTCCCGAGCGAGCGCCCCTCCGGGTTCCTGATCGGCCTGGCCGCGGCGCTCCAGCCCGCGCTGCTGCTCTTCGCTCCGCTGCTGTGGCTGTCCGGACGCCGGACCACCGCCCGCTCGGCGGCCCTGGCCTTCGCCGGCGCCACCGCCCTGTCCTGGGCGGCCCTGCCCAGCGACTCGTGGACGTACTGGGTCCAGCACCTGGCCGGCACCGGCCTCGGCGGCGCACCCGACGGCCTCGCCAACCAGTCCGTGCACGGCGCGCTGCTGCGCCTGGGCCTCTCCGGCCCCGGTGAGATCCTGCTCTACGTCGCCCTCGCGGCCCCGATCGTCTGGATCGGCCTGCGCCGCGCCGCCCGCTACGCGCGCGACGGCCAGCTGCTGCTCGCCGTCGCGATCACCGGCTGCGTGGCCGTCGCCGTGTCCCCGACGGGCTGGCGCCACCAGCTGCTGTGGGTGCTGCTCGCGGTCGCGGGCAAGGTCGGCAAGCGGGCCGCCGACCGGCCGGTGTGGCCGGTGGCCGTGGTCCTCGCCATGACCCTGCCGAGCGACGTGCTGCTGCCCAACCTGGTCGCGCTGGCCCCCGTACGGGACAACGTGCTGCTGCTCGCGGCCCTCGCGGCGGCCTGCGCGGTGCCGTTCCTGCCGCGCTCCTCCCCGCACTGGCGCGAGCCAGTCCCCACGGCCTACGGCCGGCCCGCGCCCGCGCGGTGGGCGCGGGTGCCGCTGCTGCCGTTCTGGCGGCGGGTGCTGTCGCGTCCGAACCTGTTGCTGGAACTGCTCCTGATACGGGTCGGGTACTCGCTCTACTCGCACATCCGGGCCGCCGCCCCCACCAGCCGCACCCTCGCGGAGGGCAACGGCAGCCAGATCCACGGGATCGAGAAGGCGCTCGGCATCGACATCGAGCACGCGGTGAACCACGCGGTCGTCGGGGCGCCCTGGCTGGAGGCGTTCTTCAACTTCTACTACACCTCCTTCCACTTCGTGGTCCCGCTGGCGATACTCGCCGTCCTGTACTGGCGCCGCCCCAAGGACTACCGCTGGGCGCGGGCCTCGCTGGGCCTGGCCACCGTGCTGGCGCTCATAGGGTTCTGGCTGTATCCGCTGGCGCCGCCGCGGCTGATGCCCGGGCTGGGTTTCGTGGACACCGTGCACGGGGTGCAGGATCTGGCGAACCCGAGCTACGGGGCCATGACCGCGATCTCCAACCAGTACGCGGCGATGCCCTCGCTGCACTTCGGGTGGTCGCTGTGGTGCGGGATCGTGATCGTGACGATCGCGCCGAAGCGGTGGCAGAAGCTGCTCGGTGCGCTGCATCCGACGATCACGGTGTGCGCGATCGTCGCGACCGCCAACCACTGGGTGCTTGACGCGGTCGGCGGCGCGGTGGTCGTCGGAGCCGGGTTCGGGCTCGTCTACGTGCTGTCCGGTCCCCGGGGGGATGCCGTGCCGGCGGGGGTTTCCGTACCGCGGCCGCGGCGGCCCGAGCGGGTCGGGGCGGGGTCCGCGGGGTCCGCGGGGTCCGCGGAGCGGACTCGGGCCTAGCCGGCTGTGCGGCTACGACGAAGGGGTGCCGGGGCGGTGTAACAGCCCGCCCCGGCACCCCTTCGCGATGGATCGCCGCGTTCTGTCAGGATCCGCCCGCGGGGTGGCTTCCGCCACTCGGGGGGCGTGGGCGGAGGGGCGGCGGGCCCTGCGGGGCTGTCCCCTACCCGCCCTTCCACCGTTCCCCGGGCTCCGCCCGGACCCGTTGCCGCGTGCGGCGCCGTTCCCGGGGGCCCGCCCCCGGACCCCCGCTCCTCAAACGCCGGAGGGGCTGAGATCGGAGCGGGCTGGGATCGGCCCGGAGCAGGTTGGGTTCGGCCGGGGAGGGGCTGGGATCGGAGCGGGCTGGGAGCGGCCGGGCTCGGCCGGGAAGCGGCGGGGTTCGGCCGGGCTATTCGGTCGGGAGGTTGGCCACGACCAGGGCTATCGCCGCCCGGGCCGTGTCGGCTTCGCCCAGGACCGTGGTCTGGCGGGGGCCGCGGACGCGGAAGCGGCCGTCGGGGAGGGGTTCCACCGCCGGGGCGGTCACGGCGAAGGGGTGGCCCGCGGAGGCGCTGAACCACAGGGTGAAGTGGCTGGTGTACGGGTAGAGCCGGCGTAGTTCCGGCTCCTCGCGGGCGGCCTCGATGAGGGCCAGGACCCCCTGGCTCAGGGGCTCGGACCCCTCGCCGAGATCGACCATCCGCTGCCACGTCGTGGGCAGCCGCTGCCAACGTCTCGCGCTGGGGTCATCGAGGTTCATCCGGGCAGTCTGGGGGCCGGTTCGGGGCCAAGGCAATGATCTCGCAGGCAGCGAGACGGTAACGAACGGCGACCCGCGAGTAACAACCGAGGGACGGCAGGGGCCGGGCGTGGGAGGTGGGGCCCCTGCCGTCCTGGATCACGGGTCAGCGGTGACCGTCAGCCGTGGCTGACCCGGAGTTCCTTGATGCCGTTCAGCCAGGCCGCGCGCAGCCGGCGCGGACCCTCGCCGACGAGGCGCAGGTCGGGCAGGGCGTCGGCCAGGGCGTTGAACATCAGGTCGATCTCCATGATGGCCAGCGACTTGCCGAGGCAGAAGTGCGGGCCGCCGCCGCCGAAGCCCAGGTGCGGGTTCGGGTCGCGGGTGATGTCGAAGACGTCGGGGTTCTCGAAGACCTCGGGGTCGTGGTTGGCGGAGGAGTAGAACATGCCGACGCGGTCGCCGGCCTTGATCTTCTGCCCGCCCAGTTCGGTGTCCTGGGTGGCGGTGCGCTGGAAGGAGACCACGGGGGTGGCCCAGCGGACGATCTCCTCGGCGGCCGTCGAGGGCCGGGTCGCCTTGTACAGCTCCCACTGTTCGGGGTGGGTCAGGAAGGCGTGCATGCCGTGGCTGATGGCGTTGCGGGTGGTCTCGTTGCCCGCGACCGCCAGCAGGAGGACGAAGAAGCCGAACTCGTCGGAGCCCAGGTTGCCCTGGCCCTCGGCGGCCACGAGCTGCGTGACGATGTCCTTGGCCGGACACTCCTTGCGCTCCGCGGCCAGGTTCATCGAGTAGCCGATGATCTCCGCCGCCGCGTTTCCGCCGACCTCGGCGGTGATCGCGTACTCCGGGTCGTCGTACGCGATCATCTTGTTCGACCAGTCGAAGATCCGGGACCGGTCCTCCTGCGGTACGCCGATCAGCTCGGCGATGGCCTGCAGCGGGAGCTCGCACGCCACTTGGGTGACGAAGTCGAAGCTGCCGTCGGCCGAGGCAGCCAGGGCCTCCGCGACGATCTTGCGGGCCCGGTCGCGCAGGGCGTCCTCCAGCCCGCGGATGGCCCGCGGGGTGAAGCCGCGCTGCACGATCTGGCGTACGCGGGTGTGTTCCGGCGGATCCATGTTCAACATGATCAGCCGCTGGGCATCTATCGCATCACGCTGGATGTGCTCGTTGAAGCGGATGATCGCCGTGTTCGTGGTCGAGGAGAACAGCTCCGGGTGCGTGGAGATGTACTTGACGTCCGCGTGCCGGGTGACGGCCCAGTACCCCTCGTCGTCGAAGCCGGTGACACCCCGCGGCTGCGGGCACCACCACACAGGTGCGGTCTGCCGCAACTGCGCGAACTCGGGGTAGGGGACCCGGTCTTGGAGCACGTCCGGGTCGGTGGCGTCGAAGCCTTCGGGCAGCGCGGGGCAGGTCATCGGGCGACTCCAGAGTCTGACGGCCCATCAGAAGTTGGCTTGAAGGTAGTAACGAGTTCTAGAAGTGACAAGGGGCCCCGCGCCAACTGTTGCGTGTGGAATCCGTGTAAGCCGCGTGCAAGACCCTTGCGTACCGGGTGTTCTGGTCATAAGACTGCGGGGAGAACTAGAACGCGTACTAGTTCGGGTGGGGCGCCGGGACGGCCCGCCCGTCAGCTGAGGCGCGCTAGCCGATGCGCGCTGTGCGCTACGCAGGAACAGGAGAGGACGAGCTCATGGCCGCGGAACCCGTCATCGTCGAAGCCGTACGCACCCCGATCGGCAAGCGCGGGGGCGCGCTCGCCAATCTTCACCCCGCCTACCTTCTCGGCGAGACCTACCGCGAGCTCCTCGCCCGCACCGGAATCCAGCCCGACTGCGTGGAGCAGATCGTCGGCGGCACCGTCACCCACGCCGGCGAGCAGTCGATGAACCCGGCCCGCAACGCCTGGCTGGCCATGGGCCTCCCGTACGAGACCGCCGCGACCACCGTGGACTGTCAGTGCGGCAGCTCCCAGCAGGCCAACCACATGGTCGCCAACATGATCTCCAGCGGTGTCATGGACATCGGCATCGCCTGCGGGGTCGAGGCCATGACCCGCGTGCCGCTCGGCTCCGGCTCCAAGCACGGCCCGGGCAAGCCCTTCCCGGACGAGTGGAACGTCGACCTCCCGAACCAGTTCGAGGCCGCCGAGCGCATCGCCCGCCGCCGGGGACTGACCCGCGAGGACGTGGACCGCCTCGGCGTCCTGTCCCAGGAGCGGGCCGCCGCCGCGTGGGCCGAGGAGCGGTTCAAGCGCGAGACCTTCGCGGTGCAGGTGCCCACCACCGAGGCCGAGCAGGCCGCCGGTCAGGGCATGTGGCGGCTGGTCGACCGCGACGAGGGCCTGCGCGACACCTCGATGGAGGGCCTGGCCCGGCTCAAGCCGGTCATGCCGACCGCCGTGCACACCGCGGGGAACTCCTCCCAGATATCCGACGGGGCCGCCGCCGTGATGTGGGCCTCGCGCAAGATGGCCCGCGCGCTCAAGCTGCGGCCGCGCGCCCGGATCGTCGCCCAGACGCTGGTCGGCTCCGACCCGCACTTCCACCTGGACGGGCCGATCGACGCCACCCGGGCCGTGCTGGGCAAGGCCGGGATGTCGCTGAAGGACATCGACCTCGTGGAGATCAACGAGGCCTTCGCCTCCGTCGTCCTCAGCTGGGCCCAGGTCTTCGACCAGGACCTGGAGAAGGTCAACGTCAACGGCGGCGGCATCGCCATCGGTCACCCCGTCGGTGCGACCGGGGCCCGGCTGATCACCACCGCACTGCACGAGCTGGAACGCCGGGACAAGGAGTTCGCGCTGATCACCATGTGCGCGGGCGGGGCGCTGGCCACCGGCACCATCATCCAGCGGCTGTAGCAGGCACTGCTGCGCCGCCTTTGAACCCAGTGGGATGGGATCGCGAAGGCCCCGGTGGCCGGACCTGGGGAGGTCGGCCGCCGGGGCCTTCGCATGCGCTGGTCTCGCTGCTCTCGCTCGTGCCTCTGCGTCTGCGTCTGGTTCCGCTGGTGGTTTAGTACCAGTGGTGGTTCTGCCAGAAGGTCCAGGCGCCGGCGGGGCTGCCGTAGCGGGAGTTCATGTAGTCCAGGCCCCACTTGATCTGGGTGGCCGGGTTCGTCTTCCAGTCCGAGCCCGCCGAGGCCATCTTCGAGGCCGGCAGGGCCTGGACCAGGCCGTAGGCGCCCGAAGAGGAGTTCGTGGCGGTGTGGTTCCAGCCGCTCTCACGGGAAACGATGTTGTTGAACGCCGCGAACTGAGCCGGGTCCTTGATCATCTGCTGGGCGATCGCCTTGGCACTCATGGGGGCGGCCTGCGCGGGGACCGCGGCCAGCATGGAACCGGCGACACCCAGGGCGAGGACGGTACCCGCGAGGGTCTTCTTCGAAGCGGCGATGCGGCGGATGACGGCGTTGGACACGGACGGACCTTTCGACGGGGACAAGGACTGCCGCAGCGGACATGCCGGAGCATGCGTGAGCCACTCACGTGAAGGAGAGGGGATCGTCGGCGGGAGCGGGGATCCGGGGGACCTCCGTCCGCCCTGCGACTCATCCAGTTCTACGGGGGTCCGGGGCGGCTGGCAACGACCCCTCTTACTAGTGGTCCTCGCAGCCGGGGCGCAACGGCCCCCCGCGGGCCGGGCGGGTATCGGCGCAGGTGGGGGTGGGTTCGAGGGGGTGGGTAAGGGACGTTTAAGGACTACTATCCCGCCTCGTATGTGACCAAGGTCCTGTGGGGCGGGTCACCGCCACGAGGCCCGGATCTCACCCTCCGTGGCCGGTCATGTCCCCTTCGGAGGAAGGTGGGCGGCTCGATCCGGCCCCGGATCGAAGGTCACGGGGGCGTCGAACGCCGCTTTTCGAGTGGCCCGACGCAATGCCTTCAGCAGGGTCGCGCCGAGCGTGAGGGTCAGTACGACGGTCAGCGCGGCCCGGCCCAGGTCCCAGCCCACCGAGGTCGCCAGGCAGTACGAGAGGAACCGCACGAGGTTCGCCGAGATCGGGTCCCCGGGGGAGAAGTAGATCCCCTGGTCCCTGCCCTGCAGGATCACCCAGCCCTGAAGGTTCATGATCGTGCCGTACGCGAACGAGCCGAGGAACCCGTACAGCGCGAGCATCGCCAGCTCGGCCCGCCCCCGGATCCGGTCCGGACCCGGCAGCAGTCCGGCGCCCAGCGAGAACCAGCCCATCGCCAGCATCTGGAACGGCATCCACGGGCCCACACCGCCCGTGAGCAGGGCCGACGCGAACATCGTGACCCCGCCCAGGACGAAACCGAAGCCCGGGCCGAGCACCCGGCCGCTCAGCACCATCAGGAAGAACATGGGCTCCAGGCCGCCCGTACCGGCTCCGAGCGGGCGCAGGGCGGCCCCGACCGCGGCCAGTACGCCGAGCATGGCGACGGCCTTGGCGTCCATGCCGTCGTCCGCGATGGTCGCGACGACCACGCCGACGAGGAGGGGCAGGAGGGCGGCGAAGAGCCAGGGGGCGTCATGGGAGTGGGCGAAGCCGGACTGGCGGTCGGCGAGGAGCGGCCAGCCGAAGGCCGCGATGCCGATGAGGGTGACGAGGACCAGGGCGGTGGCGGCGCGGGGGCCGATGCGGAGGGGGCGGGAACGGGGGGTGCTCACGAGGCCGCTCCGGCTGTCTTGGCCGTCCCGGCTGTACCGGTTGCACCGGTTGCACCGGCTGCCCCGGCCGGCCCGGTTGCACCGGCCGCTTCCGTGGAGAGGGCCGCCTCGACCTGGGAGACCGTGAGCCAGTGGCCCGGGGCCAGGATCTTGGCCACCTGCGGGGCGAAGGCGGGGGAGGAGACCACGACCTCGGCGGTCGGGCCGTCCGCGACGATCTCGCCGCCGGCCAGGATCACCACGCGGTGGGCCAGTTCCGCGGCGAGCTCCACGTCGTGGGTGGCCAGGACGACGGCGTGGCCCTCGGCGGCCAGCCCGCGCAGGATCTCCACGAGACGGGCCTTGGCGGCGTAGTCCAGCCCGCGGGTCGGCTCGTCGAGGAGCAGCAGGGCCGGGCGGCCGGTCAGGACCAGCGCCAGGGCGAGGGCCAGGCGCTGGCCCTCGGACAGGTCGCGCGGGTGGGTGTCGTCGGGGACGTCGGGCAGGAGCGCGGCGACCAGGGCACGGCAGGTGCCGGGCGCCTGGCCGGCGTCGTGGTCGGCGGCGGTGCACTCGGCGGCGACGGTGTCGGCGTAGAGGAGGTCGCGGGGCTCTTGGGGGACGAGGCCGACGCGGGTCACCATCTCGGAGGGCGGCGTGCGGTGGGGAGTGCGGCCGCTGACCGTGACCTGGCCGGTGGTGGGCTCCAGGGTGCCGATGAGGGTGGCGAGGAGGGTGGACTTTCCGGCGCCGTTGCGGCCCATGAGGGCGATGGTCTCGCCCTTCGCGACGGTGAGGTTGATGTCGCGGAGGACTTCGGCGCGGTCGCGGCGGAGGGAGACGGCCTTGACGGTGGCCGGGGTCGTCCCCGTGGCCCCGGTTGCCCCGGTGGTCCCGGTGGGGTCGGCCGGGGCCTGCGGCCGGGGGGTGCGGAGGCCGCGGCGGCGCAGCCGGGCGAGCAGGCCGGGGCGGGGGCCCTGCGGGCGGCCGTCCCCTACCCGCCCTTCGCCCGTTCCCCGGGGCTGCGCCCCGGACCCCGCCGGGGGCTCCGCCCCGGGACCGGCTGGGGGCTGTGCCCCGGAACCCGCCTGGGGCTGCGCCCCCGATCCCGCCGGGAGCTGTGCCCCGGACTCAGGCCGGGGCTGCGCCCCCGACCCCGCCCGGGGCTCCGCCCCCGCTCCCGCCGGGGGCTGCGCCCCTGCTGCCGTGGCGGGGTGTGGGTGTGGTGCCTGGGGCAGGCGGGTCAGTAGGGGGGTGGACTGGCGGCGGGCGTCTCGGATGGAGAGGGGGAGGGGGGACCAGCCGGCCAGGCGGCCCAGGGCCACTACCGGGGGGTGGACCGGGGAGACGGCCATGATGTCGGCGGGGGTGCCCAGGACGGGGGGTGCGCCCGGGGAGGGGAGGAGCAGGACCCGGTCGGCGTACTGGACCACCCGTTCCAGGCGGTGCTCCGCCATCAGGACGGTCGTGCCCAGGTCGTGGACCAGGCGTTGCAGGACGGCCAAGACCTCCTCCGCCGCCGCCGGGTCGAGGGCCGATGTCGGCTCGTCCAGGACGAGGACACGGGGGTGCGGAGTCAGGACCGAACCGATCGCCACCCGCTGCTGCTGGCCGCCGGAGAGGGTGGCGATGGGGCGGTCGCGGAGGTCGTTCAGGCCGAGCAGGTCGAGGGTTTCCTCGACGCGGCGGCGCATGACGGAGGGCGCGAGGCCCAGGGATTCCATGCCGTAGGCGAGCTCGTCCTCGACGACGTCCGTCACGAAGTGGGCCAGCGGGTCCTGGCCGACCGTGCCGACCACGTCCGCGAGTTCCCGCGGCTGGTGCGTGCGGGTGTCGCGGCCGGCGACCGTGACCCGGCCCTTGAGGGTGCCCCCGGTGAAGTGCGGGACCAGGCCCGAGACCGCCCCGAGGAGGGTGGACTTGCCGACGCCGGAGGGGCCGACCAGGAGGGTCAGCTCGCCTTCCGGGAGCGTGAAGTCGGCATGGGAGAGGGAGGGGGCGCTCGCGCCCTCGTACGTCACCGATACGTCCTCGAAGTGGATCACGGGGGTCTTACGCCTCCTTCAGGGGAGCGAGGGGTGCCGGGGGGAGCGGGGCCACCAGGGCCGGGAGAAGACCGATCAGGATCGCCGCCGCCGGCCAGAGGGGGAGGGTCGGGACGACGAGGGGGACGACGCCCGGCCGCAGGGCCGCCGGGTCCGCGGACACGGCGCGGATCAGCAGCGCCGCGACCGCCGCGCCCGACCCGGCGACCAGCCAGGCCCGTACGCCCCACCGGTCCGGCCGGTACCGGGTCCGGATCGACCGGCGGCCGCCCAGGCGCAGCCCGGCCAGGGCCAGGGCGAGGGAGAAGAGGAGGAGGACCAGGCCGTACTCGGCGCCCTCCGCCGCCAGCAGCCCGTACGTACCCGCGCACATGCCGAGCAGCCCGCCGAGCGTGAGCACGTTGGTGGTGTGGCGGACGGCGGCGGGAACGTGCGCGGTACGGCCGTAGCCGCGCGCGTCCATCGAGGCGGCGATGGCCACGGAACGTTCGAGGGCGCCCTCCAGGACCGGCAGGCCGATCTGGAGGATCGCCTTGACCCCGCCCGTGGGGCGGCCGCGCAGGCGACGGGCCGTACGGAGCCGGACCACGTCCGCGACCATGTTCGGCGCGAAGGTCATCGCGACGACCACGGCGACGCCGACCTCGTACAGGGCCGCGGGCAGTGATTTCAGCAGCCGCGCCGGGTTCGCGAGGGCATTGGCGGCGCCGACGCAGATGAGGAGCGTGGCCAGCTTCGCGCCCTCGTAGAAGGCGAAGACGAGCTGCTCGGCGGTGACCCGGCCACCGAACCGGATGCCCTGCGCCCAGGCCGGGAGCGGGATCTCGGGGAGGGTGAAGAGGAGGTGCGTGCCGGGGATGGGGGAGCCGAGGAGCACGGAGAACAGGAGGCGCAGGCCGATGACGAAGAGGCCGAGCTTGACGAACGCCCCGTAGGACCGCGCCCAGGGGGCATCGGTGCGGCGGGCCGCGACCACGTACCCGGTGACGCCGATGATCAGGCCGAGCAGGAGCGGGTTGGTGGTGCGGGAGGCGGCGGTGGCGAGCCCGAGGGCCCACAGCCACCAGGCACCCGCGTGCAGGGCGTTGCTCCGCGTGGCCTCGGGGGCGTGCCATTTTTTGTACGTCGGCACGCGCGTGCTCCCGGTTGCCCGGTCGGGGGCGTTCGGGCCGGCCGGGGTCGGGACTTCGCGTGCCGCGCCGTGCCGGGTGCGCCCGGCCTGCGGCCGTGCCGGGTGCCCACCCGCACCACCCGTGCGGGAAGACGGGCGGGTGGTGCGGGTGGCCCCGGTGGGCGGCTGCCCGCCGTCGGCGACCGTCCCGCCGTTCGCGGGCCCCGCCGGCGCGGCCGAGGCCGACCCCGCGGGACCCTCCACCTCGGGACCGCCCGTCATCGGGTGCGGCGGCGACGGGACTGCCAGAACGCGGCCGCGGCCAGGGCGGCCACCGCCGCGATGCCGGCGAAGAGGCCCGCCGACGGGCCCCCGTCCTCGGAGCCGGCGGACGGGGCGGTGGGCTTGTCAGGCGTGGCGGCGGTGTCCGCCACCGGTTCGCCGCAGCCCTGCTTCGGGTAGCCCGAGATCGCGCACAGCAGTGCCGCGCTGTTGTAGCGCAGCGGCTTCGCCACCTCCGCCAGTGCCTCGGCCGTCGTGGCGTCCGGGCCGACCTGCGCGCACGCCGTACGCGGGGCTGCCTGCGGCGGGGTCTCGCCCGCCTGGGCCTCGGCGGGCGTGCCGAAGTCGACGACCAGCGCGATCCGCTTCTTGCCCGGCACCGGGGCGGTGGCCGAGCAGATGGCCGCGAAGTCGGCGTCCGCGCGCGGCGGGGCGGCCTGATCGGCCGCGTCCTTGCTGACCACGAAGTGGAAGCCCTGCACGGAGCCGTCCGCCGGACGCAGCGAGGAGGGGCCCTGGGTGGCGTACGCCCAGGTGCCGCCCGCGCCGTCCCAGAACGACCAGTAGCGGTAGGTCGAGGCCAGGGCGGGGGACGCGGCCAGCAACGTCATGGCCAGGGTCAGGACGATGCCGGCGAAGAGGGCCGGCAGCGACGGGCGGCGTCCGCGCATCAGAGCTGGTTCTTCTTCCGGCGGCCGCTCAGCACGATGCCGATGCCCATGCCGGCCGCGGCGCCCGCGAGGATCATCCACCAGACGTTGCTGCCGCCGGAGTCCTCGTCCTTCTTTTCCTTCTTGTCCGCCGGCTGCTCCGACGCCTTCGCGGAGGCGTTCTGCGGCGCCGGGCCCGTCGCGTTCAGCGCCGCGACCAGGTCGGTGCCGCCGAAGGCCTTCGGGTCGGTGCCCGTCGCGTGCGCGGCCAGGATCAGGGTGCCGAGGCCGGCCGGGTTGCCCTTGGACCACTCGGCGGAGTTGGTCTTCAGCCACTCCAGGGCGCCCGCCGCGGACTGCTTGTGCCCGGCCGCGGCCAGGGCGATCACCGCGTCGGCGGTGTTGCCGGTGTCCGGGGTCGGCTGGTCGGCGCCCGGGGTGAGGGCGGTGAGGTGGCCGTCCTTCTTCAGGGCCTGGGCCAGGTATCCGGCCGCGCCCTGGGCCGCCGCCGCCGGGTCACCGGCGGTCGCCGGGCAGGCGAGGCCCGCCGCGGGGGTGTCCGTGGGGGAGGCGGAAGGGGAGACGAGCGCGCCCTGGCCGAGGCCGGCCAGTACGGCCGCGGCCGTCGCGTCGGCGTTGGCGGGCAGCTTGCCGTCGGCCGTCGCCTGGTAGGCGAAGGCACCCCGGTCGGCGGCCGGCTCGGACGAGCAGCCGAGCTGGAAGGCGAGGAGCCCCTCGTACGCGGACTTGCCGGCCTTCGACTTGACCTCGGCCGGCTTCTCGCCCGCCGCGGCCAGCGCGCTGATCACCACGGCGGTGGAGCTGGCCTCGCTCGGGGAGCCGGGGACGTAGGCCCAGCCGCCGTCCGCGTTCTGGACGGACTTCAGCCAGTCCGCGCCCTTCTTCACCGCCGCGTCCTGACCGCCGAGCGCCTTCAGCGCCTGCACGGCCACCGCGGTGGCGTTCGTGTCGAGCATCAGCTTCGCGTCGCACGCGGCTGCCGTGTCCGCGCGGAAGGAGGCGAAGCCGCCGTCGGCGCACTGCTGGCCGACGAGCCAGTCCACGGCCTGCCGCGCGGGCTTCAGACCCACCGTGTGCTGGGCGAGCAGTGCGAAGGACTGCCGCCACACCCCGTCGTACGTCGGATCGTTCTTGCCGAAGAGCCCGGAGGGGACGACGGGTGCCGGGGACGGCGTGGCGACATCGGCGAGGGCCGCGGGGGCCGCGCCCACGCAGAGCACGGCGGAAGCGGCGAGCGTGGCGGCGCTGCGGCGGACGTTCATGGCGGGGCGGGTGCCTCTCGTGCTGGGGACCCGGAGGCAGGCAGCACAGCGATGGAGGCTGGTACCGGGCTCCGGCTCCGTTTACCTCGACGGTGCCGGCCGCCGGAGGACCCGGCGGCTCGAGCCGCGCACCTCACGCACGGGGCAATCCGGCTCCCCGCCCCGAAGCTGCCGGGGTGGGTCACGGTTGCGGGTCAGCGCCGGATTCGCACCGGCTTCCCCCCGTACGGAAGTGTGGACGACGCCCATACTCTACCGGCCCGTAGCCCCGGGGCCGGGTGGCGCCGCCCACCCGCACCCCTTACACGGCGCGGTACGTCACGGGGTCGCTGCCCGGCACCGCCTCCGCGCGGCCCTGCTTCACCAGACGCCGCAGGTGGGCTTCCGCTTCCGAGACGGCGATGTTGCGGGAGCCGTACGGGATCTGCTCCCAGGGCCGGTTCCACTCCATCCGCTCCGCGAGCGCCCACGGGGTCAGCGGCTCGGCGGCGAGCAGTGCGCGCAGCCCGGTCAGCCGCTCCTCGTGGTGGTCCAGGAGTTCCCGTACGCGGCCTTGTGCGTCGGTGAAGGCGTGCTGGTGGGCCGGGAGGACCTCGGCGGGCTGGAGGCGGCCGATGCGTTCGAGGGAGTCGAGGTAGTCGCCGAGGGGGTCGGTGACCTGCTCGGAGGAGGGGTCCTCGTAGAGGCCGATGTGCGGGGAGATCCCGGGCAGCAGGTGGTCGCCGGAGAAGAGGCGGCCGTTGCCGGGGAGGTTCCGCGGGTGCTTCTCCTCGAGGTGCAGGCAGACGTGGCCGGGGGTGTGCCCGGGGGTCCAGACCGCCCGCAGCCGGCGGC
This sequence comes from Streptomyces sp. NPDC002886, assembly GCF_042888445.1. Classification (NCBI taxonomy): domain Bacteria; kingdom Bacillati; phylum Actinomycetota; class Actinomycetes; order Kitasatosporales; family Streptomycetaceae; genus Streptomyces; species Streptomyces sp. NPDC002886. The sequence goes on along the minus strand of NZ_JBIAPV010000002.1, from coordinate 692,294 downwards.
CGGCCAGTGGCAGCAGCTCGGCGGGCACGATCTCCCGGTCGGGGACGGCGGCCCGCAGCCCCGGGAGGGTGCTCATGCGGCCGCTCGCGCGGGCGGCGCGCAGCGGGGCGATGTGCTGTTCGGGGGCTCCGGAGGTGGCCAGCTTCTCGGCCATGTAGTCGAACCAGACGCCGGGTTCGGAGGACCGGGTCCGCACCACGATCTCGGTGTCGGCGGCGTGCATGGCGATCCAGGCGCCGGAGGCCTCGCGGACCTGGCCGGACAGGCCGTGGTGGTCGGGGTGGTGGTGGGTGATGACCACGCCGTGCAGGTCGGCGACGGCGATGGAGAGGGCGCCGAGGCCGGCGACGAGGGTGTCCCAGGAGGCGGGGTCGTCCCAGCCGGTGTCGATGAGGACCGGGCCGCGGTCGGTGTCGAGGACGTGGACGAGGGTGTGGCCGAGCGGATTGTCGGGGATGGGGACTTTGATGCCCCACACGCCGCCGCCGTGATCGGTGACGTGAGGTGCCACGTCCGGGGTGTCCTCTGCCATGAGGGGCTCCGCTCTAACGGGAACAGGTCCAACGGGAGGTGCAACGGGAACAGGTCTAACGAGAACGTGTTGCATTAGTCGCCCAAGTCGACCACTTCTCCGGCTTCCTGACTAGTCGTTGGATCTTCGGGCTGTCGAGTGTGGGCCGATGCACGGGCGGTTCGGTCAGCTCCGTGGACTCCTAGAACTAGAACTGGTATCAGTTCTGGAACGCCAAGCCGCAGGAGGCATCAGCCATGACCGAGCTCGTGGAACACGGAAAACTGTTCATCGGCGGTGAGTGGACGGATCCGCTGGGCTCCGAAACGATCAAGGTCGTCTCGCCCCACACCGGGCAGGTCATCGGCAGCGTCCCGCACGCCTCGAAGGCCGACGTCGACCGGGCCGTCGCCGTGGCCCGCAAGGCCTTCGACGAGGGTCCCTGGCCGCGCACCACGCTCGAAGAGCGGATCGCGGTGGTGACCAGGATCAAGGACGCCATAGCCGTCCGGCACGAGGAGATCGCCCGCTCGATCAGCTCCCAGAACGGGTCCCCGTACTCCTGGAGCGTCCTCGCGCAGGCCCTCGGCCCGATGATGGTCTACGACGCCGCGATCACCGTGGCGCGCGACTACCCCTACGAGGAGTTCCGCCAGGGCGTCCTCGGCCCGATCCTCGTCCGGCGCGAAGCCGTCGGCGTGGTCGCCGCCGTCATCCCGTGGAACGTCCCGCAGTTCGTGGCCGCCGCCAAGCTGGCGCCCGCGCTGCTCACCGGCTGCACGGTGATCCTCAAGCCGTCCCCGGAGGCGGTCCTCGACTCCTACATCCTCGCCGACATCGCCCGCGAGGCCGGGCTGCCCGAGGGTGTGCTGTCGATCCTGCCCGCCGACCGCGAGGTCAGCGAGTACCTCGTCGGCCACCCGGACGTGGACAAGGTCGCCTTCACCGGCTCCGTGCCCGCCGGCCGGCGGGTCATGGAGGTCGCCTCGAAGAACCTCACCCGCGTGACCCTCGAACTCGGCGGCAAGTCCGCGGCCGTCATCCTCCCGGACGCCGACCTCGACGCCGCCATCGCCGGGATCGTCCCCGCGGCCTGGATGAACAACGGCCAGGCGTGCGTGGCCCAGACCCGCGTCCTCGCCCCGCGCAGCCGCTACGAGGAGATCGCCGAGGCGCTCGCCGCCGCGGCGTCCGCGCTGGTCGTCGGCGACCCGATGGACCCCGCGACGCAGCTCGGCCCGCTGGTGGCCAGGCGGCAGCAGCAGCGCTCGCTCGACTACATCCGGATCGGCCAGGAGGAGGGCGCCAAGGTCCTGTCCGGCGGTGGACGCCCGGGCGACTCGAGCCTGGACCAGGGCTGGTACGTGGAGCCGACCCTCTTCGGGGACGTAGACAACTCGATGCGGATCGCCCGCGAGGAGATCTTCGGCCCGGTCGTCTGCCTGATCCCGTACGGGGACGAGGCGGAGGCCGTACGCATCGCCAACGACTCGGAGTTCGGGCTCAGCGGCAGCGTCTGGACCGGCGACGTGGAACACGGCATCGACTTCGCGCGGCAGGTGCGGACCGGCACCTTCAACGTGAACACCTTCAGCCTGGACATGCTCGGGCCGTTCGGCGGCTACAAGAACAGCGGCGTCGGGCGGGAGTTCGGCCCGGAGGGGCTGGGCGAGTACCTCGAGCACAAGATGATCCACCTCCCGGCAGGGTACGTACCCCCCGCGGCCGGTGCGTGATGGGTGACCGCTGGCACGTCGAGGTGGACCGGGGGGTCTGCATCGGCTCGGGCATGTGCGTGAACCACGCCCCCGAGGGCTTCGCCCTCGACTCGGCGCGGCAGTCGCATCCTCGGGCGGCGGAGACGGACGCGAGCGAGCCGGTGCTCGCGGCGGCGGAGGGCTGCCCGGTCGAGGCGATCGCGATCACCCTGCTGGGCAGCGGCGAGGCGGTGTTCCCGCCGGAGGAGTGAGGGGGCCGCCGGGGCCGGGTGGGGGCGGAAGGGCGGCCCCGGCTCCGGTCCACGTGGTGGAGCGTGTGACACTCCTGCGACCGCCGTCGGGCCGAACCTCGCCCGGCGGCTTCGCAAGGGGTGGGGACATGAGCGGTACCGGAGACACCAACGGGACGGACACTCCCGGACAATTCGCCGAGCAGGCCGAGCCCGCCCGGAGTCGTACGGTCGGACGCCTCAAGGTGCTGGCCGTGGTGGCCGCCGGGCTGGGTGTGGTGGTGGGCGGCAGTCTGCTGGCGCCGGAGAGGGCCCCGGCGAGTCCGCGGGCCAACTGGACGGCGGTACCCCGGTCGTCCCTGCAGCCCGTGTACTCCGGGCCGGAGCCGACGCGGGATACGGTCCTGGAGGACTTCTACGTCGTGACGGACGATGCGGAGGTCGGGATGGACGTCGGGCAGGGGAACCCGCTACGCGAAGCCTGGGGCGACTGTGCCGCCGACTACGTCAGCTTCGAGTTCGTGAGCGATCAGCAGCTCGTGGGGCTCGTGAACGGGTTGGTGGCCCGCGGCTGGACGGTGAACCATCGCATGACCGAACCGGTGCTCGCGTACACCCTGGAGAAGGGCAAGTGGAGCCTCAGTACCTTCGCCAAGGCGCCCAACGGCGCCCTTCAGTTCAGCCTGCTGGCATTGAAGGGGACCCCGGAGTGCGAGCAGCGGTTCAAGGAGCAGCAGGGCTGAGGTGTCGACGGCAGGGAGAGGTGAGAACCTCCCGCCCTACGGCGGGATCAGGACTTTTTCCGGGGCGTCGCAGGCGGCGTCGCCGTCGGGGGCTCCGGGGCCGTGAGGTCGATCAGGCGGCAGACCGTTTCGATGTCTATCTTCACCTGGGCGATCGACGCGCGGCCCGAGAGCCAGGTGATCAGGGCCGAGTGCCAGGTGTGCTCGATGACCCGGACCGCGGAGAGCTGTTCCGCCGTCGGCGGGGCGTCCAGCCCCATCGCGTCCAGGATGATCGCCGTCGTGAGGCGGGACACCGTGTCCACCTCCGGGCTCACGCTGCGGTCCGCGAAGGTGAGCGCACGGACCATCGCGTCCGCCAGGTGCGGCTCCCGCTGGAGCGCGCGGAAGGCGCGCATCAGGGTCTCCGCGACCCTGGCCGCGGGCTCGTCCCCGGCCGGCGGGCGCTTGCGCAGCGTTCCGTGCATGTGCTGGAGCTGGTCCTGCATGGTCGCGACGAGCAGGTGCACCTTGGAGGGGAAGTACCGGTAGAGCGTGCCCAGGGCCACGCTGGAGGACTCCGCCACCTCCCGCATCTGCACCGCGTCGAAGCCGCCCCGGCTCGCCAGCTGGGCGCTGGCGTGCAGGATCCTCCTGCGGCGTGCCTCCTGGCGCTCCGTCAGGGGCGGAGACGCCGGTGTGGTGACGGCTGGGGTCACGGCCTTCGCTTCCGCTGTCATCTGTCCCGTTCCGGTTCCAAGGCGTTTCAGTTCCAGGGCGTTCAGGTCTGCGCCGGAGCGACCACGCGCGCTGCCCCGGGCTGTCGTGCGCCCCAGCATGGCAGGCGCCCGATCCGTGGCGCGAATCACCCGCCACCCCTCTTACGGTGTGGTTTCCGGCCGGTAGATTCAATGCTCTTCAACGGATCAAGTCTGAAACTTGTTCTACATTATCCGAGCGGTTACGCTCCGGCGAAAGTGCAGGGAGAAGGGGGCCGAGAGTGACCGCAGAGGCCATGGTGACGAGCCCTCTCACGGGTTCGGCCGCCGACGGCGGCCGCCCGTTGCGGATCGCACTCCTCACCTATAAGGGGAACCCGTTCTGTGGTGGCCAGGGCGTCTACGTCCGCCACCTGGCGCGCGAGCTCGTGAAGCTGGGCCACTCCGTCGAGGTCATCGGCGCGCAGCCCTACCCGGTGCTCGACACCGACGCCCTCACCGGCGCCGGCGCCACCCTCACCGAGCTGCCCAGCCTGGACCTCTACCGCAGCCCCGACCCGTTCCGTACGCCGGGGCGCGACGAGTACCGCGACTGGATCGACGCCGTCGAGGTCGCCACCATGTGGACCGGCGGCTTCCCGGAGCCGCTGACCTTCTCGCTCCGCGCGCGCCGTCATCTGGCCTCCCGCGCGGGCGAGTTCGACGTCATCCACGACAACCAGACCCTCGGCTACGGGCTGTTGGCGGACCTCGGTGCCCCGCTGGTCACCACCATCCACCACCCCATCACCGTCGACCGCAAGCTGGACTTGGCCGCCGCCAAGGACCGCAGGAAGCGCGTCTCCGTACGGCGCTGGTACGGGTTCACGCGCATGCAGGGCCGCGTGGCCCGGCGGCTGGGATCGGTGCTCACCGTCTCCGGCTCCTCCAAGAAGGAGATCGCCGAGCACCTCGGTGTCCGGGACGAGCGCATCCACGTGGTCCACATCGGTGCCGACACCGACCTGTGGTCGCCCGACGCCTCCGTGGCCGAGGTGCCCGGGCGGATCGTGACCACCTCCAGCGCCGACGTCCCGCTCAAGGGGCTCGTGCACCTCGTCGAGGCGCTCGCGAAGCTCCGTACCGAACAGCCCGACGCGCACCTCGTCGTCGTCGGCAAGCGAGCCGAACAGGGCCCGGTGGCCCGCGCGATCGAGACGTACGGACTCCAGGACGCCGTCCGCTTCGTCAAGGGCATCACCGACACCGAGCTCGTCGACCTCGTCCGCAGCGCCCAGATCGCCTGCGTGCCCTCGCTGTACGAGGGATTCTCGCTCCCGGCGGCCGAGGCCATGGCCACCGGTACCCCGCTGGTCGCCACCACCGGCGGCGCGATTCCCGAGGTGACCGGCCCCGACGGCGAGAGCTGCCTCGCCGTGCCGCCCGGCGACGCGGGGGCGCTGGCCGCCGCGCTGGGCCGACTGCTGGGCGACCCCGAACTGCGCACCCGGCTCGGCGCCGCCGGCCGCGAACGGGTGCTGTCCCGCTTCACCTGGGCCAAGGCCGCCGAGGGCACCGTCGTCCACTACCGCGCCGCCATCGAGCGCGCGGCGGCGGGCGCGAAGGCCCCGAGAACCCCGAAGGCCGAGCAGGCCGGGCAGGCCCCGCAAGCCCCGCAGGCCGCGACGACCCGGTGACCTCCCCCTTCCGTCCGATGCAGTTCCCCTCCCCACCCCGCGACCGCGAAGGCAGGACCACGTGCTGACCGTCGATTTCTCCCGGTTCCCGCTCGCCGCAGGCGACCGCGTACTCGATCTGGGCTGCGGCGCAGGCCGGCACGCCTTCGAGTGCTACCGGCGCGGCGCCCAGGTGGTCGCCCTCGACCGCAACGGCGAGGAGATCCGCGAGGTCGCCAAGTGGTTCGCCGCGATGAAGGAGGCGGGCGAGGCCCCGGCCGGCGCCACCGCCACCGCGATGGAGGGCGACGCCCTCGCGCTGCCCTTCCCCGACGACTCCTTCGACGTCGTCATCATCTCCGAGGTGATGGAGCACATCCCCGACGACAAGGGCGTCCTCGCCGAGATGGTCCGCGTCCTGAAGCCCGGCGGACGCATCGCGATCACCGTGCCGCGCTACGGCCCCGAGAAGATCTGCTGGGCGCTCTCCGACGCCTACCACGAGGTCGAGGGCGGCCACATCCGCATCTACAAGGCGGAGGAGCTGCTCGGCAAGATGGAGTCCGCGGGTCTCAAGCCGTACGGCACCCACCACGCCCACGGCCTGCACTCGCCGTACTGGTGGCTCAAGTGCGCCTTCGGCGTCGACAACGACCAGGCGCTGCCCGTCAAGGCGTACCACAAGCTCCTGGTCTGGGACATCATGAAGAAGCCCGCGCTCACCCGGCTCGCGGAGCAGGCCCTGAACCCGGTCATCGGCAAGAGCTTCGTCGCCTACGCCACCAAGCCGCACCTCCCCGTGGATGCCGCGCAGTGAGCTCTCCCGGGCGCACCGCACCCGAACACCTGGTCCTGGACGGCGTGCTGACGGCCGATCAGGCCGCCGCCACCGTCGCCGGGATCCTCGCCGCGCAGCGCGCCGACGGGGCCATACCGTGGTTCCGCGGGCACCACCTCGACCCCTGGGACCACACCGAGGCCGCGATGGCCCTCGACGCGGCGGGCGAGCACGAGGCCGCCGAGCGGGCCTACGACTGGCTGGTCCGCCACCAGAACGACGACGGCTCCTGGTACGCGGCCTACGCCGACCGCGAGGACGGGGTCGACACCCGCGAGCCGCAGGACGCGAGCCGGGAGACCAACTTCGTCGCGTACCTCGCCGTCGGCGTCTGGCACCACCACCTGTCCACCGGCGACGACGCCTTCCTCGACCGGATGTGGCCCGCCGTGTACGCGGCCGTCGAGTTCGTCCTGCGGCTCCAGCAGCCGGGCGGCGAGATCGGCTGGAAGCGCGAACCCTCCGGCGAGGCGGTCGAGGACGCGCTGCTCACCGGGTCCTCCTCCATCCACCAGGCACTGCGCTGCGCGCTGGCCATCGCCGAGCACAGGGGCGATCCGCAGCCGGACTGGGAACTGGCCGCGGGCGCCCTCGGGCACGCGATACGCCGGCACCCGGAGCGGTTCCTCGACAAGTCCCGCTACTCCATGGACTGGTACTACCCGGTCCTCGGCGGGGCGCTGACGGGCACGGAGGCGAAGGCCCGGCTCGAGGAGCGGTGGGAGGAGTTCGTCGTCCCGGACCTCGGCGTGCGGTGCGTGCTGCCGAACCCCTGGGTGACCGGCGGGGAGTCCTGCGAACTGGCCCTCGCGCTGTGGACGACGGGGGAGTCGGACCGGGCCCTGGAGATCCTGCGCTCGATCGGCCATCTGCGGGCCGACAACGGCATGTACTGGACCGGGTACGTCTTCGACGACCGGGCGGTCTGGCCCGTGGAGCAGACCACCTGGACGGCGGGCTCGCTCCTCCTCGCGGTGGCCGCCCTGGGCGGCGACAAGGCCACCGGCACGGTCTTCGGCGGCCTGACGCTGCCGGCCGGCCTGGAACCGGACTGCTGCGGCTGACGGTTGACGCCGACGGCTGATGGGAGGGGGCACGGGCGCGGCCCGTGCCCCCTCCCGCATTCGTCTCCGCGCCGCACGCGTCAGCGCACGGCGGCGTAGCTCTCGGGGTCCTGCGCACGTTCCTCGGTGGAGACGGCGAACCGGATGATGCGGAGGGGCTCTCCCGGGGCCGCCGCGGCCCGGTGCGGCGCGGCGGGCGCGGAGCGGTCGGGTACCGAGCGTGCGGGTACCGAGCGGGCGGGTGAGGCACCCTCGGTCGCCGTGTACTTCTTCACAAGAGCCCCCCGGGCGAAGTCCAATGCATCAACTCTCGCCCGTTCGACCCACGGCCGGCACGGATGGTTGCCCTCGTGTCCCGGAATTCCGGAAGGGACGGCCTAGCGGCGGTAGAGCCGGCCCGCGACGGCGTGGCCGATGACCAGGTAGGCGACGGCCGCGATGCCGTAGCCGATCACCACCTGGACCCAGTCGCGGTTGAAGGTGAAGAGGTCGTAGGACCAGCCGGCCAGCCAGCTCGCCGCGTCGTGGATGAAGTCGACCAGTGCGTTCCCCTGGTTGGCGTCCAGCAGGTACAGCAGGATCCACAGGCCGATGATGAAGGCCATGACGTCGGCGACGACCGCGACGATGCGGCCCGCCGAGCTGCTTCTTCTGGTGTGTACTCGCGTGTGTGTGCGCATGCCGCGCTTGTGGCCGCTCCCCGCCGCGGTAAACCCCGCCGGGCCAACCCGAACGGGTCCCCCGGGTGGCGGAGCAGGGCGGCCGGGGTGAGGCTGCGGGGGACGCCTCAGTCCCCGGAGGAGACCCGTGTCCCTACCCACCACAGCCGTCCGCTTCCGCCGTGCCCTCACGGCGGTGCTCCTGTCCTGCGCCCTGCTCGGCGGTGCGACCGCCTGCGGTTCGGGCGGCGGCGACAAGGCCGCCCCCGGTCAGGCCGACGAGGTTTCGGTGGCCATGGCCGCGTTCGCCGAGGCCGACGCCGCGGCATCCGCCGAGGACGCGGAAGCGGCCGCCGCCACACCCTCGCCCAGCACCCCGGCGGAGAAGCAGAAGTTCGCCAAGACCCGCTTCGTCGCCAACGCGGGACTCGCGGCGGGTGCCACCTACCAGTGGATCATCAAGCCGTACAAGGCGGGCAAGTTCAAGAAGGGCGCCAAGGGCCGCACCTTCGCCCTGGTCAAGGCGGGCCTCGCGGGCGCCTTCGCCTACAACCGGCTGAAGGCGGCCAGCGAGAACGCCAAGGGCGACCCGCTGCTGTCGAAGGCCGTGGGCCCGCTGACGGCGGGGATCGACTCCCTCAAGGGGCTCGGCACCAAGCTGCGCAAGGGCCAGGCCGGCGACGCCGACATCGGCGCCTTCGAGAACGTCATCAACAGCGTCAAGGAGGCCGGCAAGAGCGCGGGCGCCACGGTGACCGACAAGGTCCCGAGCGCGGGCCAGCTGACCGGCTGACGCGGTCCGGTGCGGCGGGCCGGACCGGAATCCTCCGGTCCGGCCCGCTTCCGTTTCCCTGTTTGAATGGGCCGATGATCGAGTTCGTGTTCTTCGCCGGCGTCGCCGCCGCGACCGGATGGCTGCTGCGCCGCAAACACCACCGGCGCCGGGCCGCGGGATCCCCGGCCGGGATCCCGTCGATGGCCCGCCGGCCCGCGGGCGGCGGCCGCTGGCGCAGCGGCCGGGTGTACGCCGACCCGGGCGCGGCCCGCTGGGTGCCCGGCCGGGGCGAGCCCGTGCCCCTGACCGGAGCCCGGGCCACCGGCGTACGGGTCCCCTCCGTGCGGGAGGGCATCTCCATCAACCCGGGCTCGCGGATCGTGACCTGTGAGTTCGAGGGTGGCGAGGGCATGGAGATCGCCGTGATGCCGCTGGACCTGCGGGAACTCCTGGCTGCCCTCCCGGAGACGGCCCCTGACTCCCTCCCGGCGCCCCCGCCGGAGCAAACCCCGGATTCCGGGCCGCGGTAGCCTCGTCGGCCGTGAGAATGGGGCCATGGGGGACAACACATTGTGGGTGGGCGTACTCACCGCGGGCACGGCGGTGCTCGCGAGCTGGGTGACCAGCCGGGGCACGGCCCGGGCGGCCCGGATACAGGCCGAGACGACCGCGGCCGTCCAGCGGGCGGATCAGCGGCGCACGGCGCGGCGCACCGCCTACGCGGACGTCATCGAGCAGGCGCAGAAGATGGGCGACCTGTACTGGAAGGTCAACGACGCCCACGCGGAACCGGATCCCGAGGTGCGCATCGACGCGCTCAAGGACCTGCGCCTGCGGCTGCGCGACGCGTACGCGTCGCTGCGCCACCTCGTGCGCATCGTGGAGCTGGAGGGGCCGCAGGAGGTCGCGGAGGCCGCCTACCGGCTGCGGCGGTCGACGTCCGACAGCTACGAGGCGCTGGAGGACATGATCGGGGGCGACGCCGGGGCGATCGAGCGGTTCAACGAGTGCTACGCGCCGTTCTGGGCGGCCTTGGTCGCCCTCGTGGCCGTCGCGCGCGGGGTGCTCCAGGACGATGCCGTCCCGGCTGCCGCTCCGGCACCCGTATCCGCCCCGGTCCCCCCGCCCCGGACGCGCAGGCCGTGGGTCCGGCGGCGGCCGGGGGCCGGGGGGAGACCGGCCTAGCTGTTCAGCTCCGCCAGCACCCGCAGGGTGTGCGGGTCGGGGGCGGTCAGGAGCAGGTCGGTCACCGGGCCCTTGCGCCACAGCTCCAGGCGCTCGGCGATCCGCTCCCGCGGTCCGACCAGGGAGATCTCGTCCGCGAACGCGTCCGGGACGGCCATGACGGCCTCTTCCTTGCGCCCGGCCAGGAACAGCTCCTGGATCCGCTGCGCCTCCTCCTCGTAGCCCATGCGACCCATGAGGTCGGCGTGGAAGTTGCGTGCCGCGTGGCCCATCCCGCCGATGTAGAAGCCCAGCATCGCCTTCACCGGGAGGAGTCCCTCCGCGACGTCGTCGCAGACCTTCGCGCGGGCCATCGGGGCGATCATGAACCCCTCGGGGAGTTCGGACAGCGAGGCCTGGTAGACGTCGGTGCGGGTCGGCGACCAGTACAGGGGCAGCCAGCCGTCCGCGATGCGGGTGGTCTGGGCGATGTTCTTCGGGCCCTCGGCGCCGAGCAGGATCGGCAGGTCCGCGCGCAGCGGGTGGGTGATGGGCTTGAGCGGCTTGCCGATGCCGGTGCCGTCCGCGCCCCGGTACGGGTGGCTGTGGAAGCGGCCCTCCAGTGCGACCGGGGCCTCGCGACGCAGCACCTGGCGGATGACGTCCACGTACTCCCGGGTCGCGGTCAGGGGGCTGGAGGGGAAGGGGCGCCCGTACCAGCCTTCGACCACCTGCGGGCCGGACAGGCCGAGGCCCAGCATCATCCGGCCGCCGGACAGGTGGTCCAGGGTCAGTGCCTGCATGGCGGTGGCGGTCGGGGTGCGGGCGGCCATCTGCGCGATGGCGGTGCCCAGGCGGATGCGCGAGGTGTGCGCGGCGATCCAGGTGAGCGGGGTGAAGGCGTCCGAGCCCCAGGCCTCGGCGGTCCACACGGAGTCGTAGCCGAGGTTCTCGGCTTCGGCGGCGAGGTCGAGGTGGTCCGGATTGGGGCCGCGGCCCCAGTATCCGAGTGCGAGTCCGAGGCGCATGTGACGGTCCCCTCCACGAATCTGACGATGCGTCAGGTGACTGTAGGGCAACGGCCCCCCGCCCGGAAGGGCGGGGGGCCGTTGTGCGCGCAAGGGACCGGGATCAGCCGCGCTGGATGCCCGAGGTGTCGTTCAGGACGCCGCGACGGCCGTCCTGGGTCTGGGCGATCAGGGTGGCCGGACCGCGCTGCTCCACGGCCAGGTACCAGGTGCCGGGCGCGAGCTCCGCGATCGGGGCGGGGCTGCCGTCCTCCGCGAAGAGCGGGCGGGCCACCGGAACGGCGAACCAGAACGGCGTGAAGTCCGCGGCCGGAGCGGGCTGCGGGGTGGCGTCCTGGGGGGTCTGCGGGGCCTGGTGCTGCTGCTCGTGGCCGCCGCCGTAGGGCGGGACCGGCTGCGGGGCGGCCCCGTACGGCTGCGGCTCCTGGCCGCCCGGGTATCCGTACCCGGCGCCAGGCTGCTGCGGCTGGCCGCCGTACGGCGGGACCGCGGTGGTGGCGGGCTTCGGGTCCGGCACCAGCTGCCCGGCGAGCGCGGGCACCTTCGCGCCGAAGAGGGACACGCCGGCCAGCGCCGCGGTGGCGAGGAAGGCGATGACCGCGCCCGCGCCGAGGTCGGCCCCGGTCGGGCAGGTGATGAGGCCCCAGAGCGCGGACCAGGCGGCCGCGACGGCGAGCACCGTGCCCCAGGCCTGGAAGGGCAGGCCCAGGAGCTGGCGTCCGGCGGGCTGCAGGCGGGCCGCGACGAGCAGGCCGACGGCGATGAACGCGAGCAGGAAGATGCTCGGCAGCGCCAGGCGGTACACGTCGGTGTCCCATGCGCTCGGTGCGTCGACGCCGGGCGCGGAGTAGAAATCGAGGAACGAGGCGATGAACAGCAACGCCGCTGCTCCGATCACCACGCCGTCGCCTCGTGTGAGGGATCGGATGTTCACGTCTTAGGTGTCCTTCTCGGTCTCGTCGTCTCGTGGTGCCGTGGGCGCCCGCCGTGACGCAGGGGGCGGGCGGCACCATGGTACGGAGCTTCGCCGCGGCCGAGAGGATCGGGGCTGCGGGCCGTCCGGGAGGACGGTCCTGGTGGCCCTACCCGCCGAGGAAGCCGACGATGCCGTCCGCGATGCCCTGGGCCGCTTTCTGGCGCCACTCCGGACTCGACAGTTGTGCCGCGTCCTTGGCATCACGCATGTTGCCGCATTCGATGAACACCTTGGGGCGGGTCGAGAGGTTCAGTCCGCCCAGATCGTCGCGCACGACCAATCCGGTACCGCTGCCCAGGTAGTTGGCGGGGGCGGAGCCGGTGGTCCGGGCGAAGTTTCCGGCGATCCGCTCGCCGAGCTGCCGGGACGGTCCGATGATCTTCGCGGTGTCCGCGCCGCCGCCCTTGACCTTGGCGGGGAGGATCACGTGGAAACCGCGGCTCCCGGCCGAGACCCCGTCCGCGTGGACGGAGACCACGGCGTCGGCGGCGGCCTCGTTGCCGATCCGGGCGCGCTCGTCGATGCACGGGCCGAAGGGGCGTTCCTTGCCGGCCTCGTGGGTGAGGACCACCTTGAGGCCCTTGGCCTCCAGGACGGTGCGCAGCCGCCGGGACACGTCCATGCTGAACTCGGCTTCCATGTAGCCGGAGTTCGTGGTCGTGCCGGTGGTGTCGCACTCCTTGCGGTTGGTGCCGATGTCCACCTGGCGGTTGATCTCGGTGGTGTGCTTGAAGTTGCCCGTGTTGTGGCCGGGGTCGATGACGACGGTGCGGCCGGCGAGCCCCTTGGCGGCGGGGGCGGCGCTCGCGCCGGGTCCGGGGGTCGGCGTAGCCGAGGCGGAGGACGCGGCCGAGGCCGAGGACGTGGCCGACGCGGAAGGTGCGGCGGCCGAAGCCGCGAGCGGCATCACGATCCGGGGCGGCCGCGAGTCGTCGCTCGCGCCCCCGCTCAGCACCTCGGTCAGTACCCACCCGGCCAGAACGGTCGGGGCGATCGCGGCCGCCGCGACGACCAGGGTCGACCGGCGGGCGTACCAGGGCCGGTCCGGACTGATGGACGTCGAGGACTCGGGGAGCGGCGGGGAGCTTTCGTCGTAGCGCACCCGGCGATGCTAGACCGGAGGTCGGTCGGGTGTACGGACCGTGGGCCATCCGGGGGCGCGGTGAGCTTATATGCCGGGGCCCGCCCCGGGTCCGGCCCTGGAGCCTGCCCCGAAGCGGGCCCCGGGGCAGGACCCGAAGGTCAGATGCCCGCGCCCGTGCGGCGCAGCACGCGCAGGGAGTCGGTCACCGAGACCTCCTCGAAGGCGCCCGAGGCCAGGGCGCGCAGGTAGACGCGGTACGGGGCCTGGCCGCCGTCGGCCGGGTCGGGGAACACGTCGTGGATCACCAGCGTGCCGCCCTCGGCGAGGTGCGGGGCCCAGCCCTCGTAGTCGCCCGTGGCGTGCTCGTCGGTGTGGCCGCCGTCGATGAAGACCAGGCCGAGCTTGCCGCCCCAGGCCGCGGCGACCTGCGGGGAGCGGCCGACGATCGCGATGACGTGGTCCTCCAGGCCGGCCTTGTGCAGGGTCCGGCGGAAGGTGGGCAGGGTGTCCATCAGCCCCACCTCCGGGTCCACGACGCTCGGGTCGTGGTACTCCCAGCCGGGCTGCTGCTCCTCGCTGCCCCGGTGGTGGTCCACGCTGAGCGCGCTCACCCCCGCCTCGCGGGCGGCGTCCGCGAGCAGGATCGTGGAGCGCCCGCAGTAGGTGCCGACCTCCAGGAGCGGCAGCCCGAGCCGCGCCGCGTCGGCGGCCGCCGCGTACAGGGCGAGCCCTTCCCCTACGGGCATGAACCCCTTGGCGGCCTCGAAGGCGGCGAGGGTCTCCGGCTTGGGGCTGGCCATGGTGTTCCTCCTGCGGGGTGGGTGGCGTCCGGCCTGGATCGGCGCACGTCGGCGGCCCATGGTGCCTTACCCGCTGGTAGGACGCCATGCCCGGGCCCGCCCGCGGTGCCGGGGCCGGACTGGGGATGCGTCCACCGACATGAACACCTGTCGATCCACCTTGCGACAGTTTTACTTGTCGTACGGCGTCGCGGCAGGTAAACATGTCACATGGACGATTCAACTCCGATCCCGACCCCCGACCGGAACGACGAGGACTTCTGGGCCACCGTCGCGGCCCTCGTGGAGCCCGCCTGGAGCGAGCCCGCCGAGGACGAGGCGTTCGCCATGGACGACCAAGTGCTAGACGCCGTCCGGCCGTTGGCGCAGCGCATCTCGACGCGCGCACAGGCCTACCGCGCCGAGGGCAAGCCCTTCGATCCCGCCCTGATGGCCGCCCCCGACGTACAACTCGCCATGCTGCGGGCGCTGTACGAGGCCAAGCGGTCCGTCGACCGGATGGCGGAGAGCGCCGCGACCGTCGCCGGCCGCAGCGGGGCCAGCTACGCGCAGCTCGGCGCGGCCTGGGGCGGCATCAAGCGCCAGTCCGCCCGCCTCAAGTGGCCGCATGCGGTGGCGAAGCGGTCCGCCAGCGAGTCCATCCCGCTGCGCTACGCCGGCGGCACCGCCGTCATCCACCACGACCCGGACGCCGACGCCTGGTGGTACACCGCCACCGCCGCGGACGGCCGGGACGAGGAGTCGGAGGCGGTCCACCCCACGTACGCCGAGGCCATCGCCCGGGCCACCGAGTTCCTCCTGGGCGGCTCCGAGCCCACGGGGCCTGCGGCTCCCTGAGGGCGATGGTGCCTCAGTAGCCCCTGACGAGGAGCCCGGCTCGGGTCTGGGGCCAGGTGGTGCGCAGGTAGTGGTCCTCGGCGGCGCGCCAGCGGAGGATCCACTCCTCGGAGTTCTCGCCGCGTGCGCGCACCCGCCGCAGGCAGACGTCCCGAGGGGTGTCGACGTAGGCGGTGAGGTCGTAGTACGGGGCCAGCTCCGGTCGCGCGGAGTAGACCCCCTCGACGATCACCACGCCGCCTTCGCCGATCTCGCCCCAGGCCCCCAGCCGCCCGGTGCTCCAGTCGTAGAGCTGGTAGCGGGCGGCCCGGTCGTCCCGCAGCGGGATCAGGACTTGGTCGCGCAGGCGCTCCCAGTCGAAGTAGCGGTGGTAGCCCTGCTCGGCGTCGAGCTGCTCGCGCTCACGCTCGGCCATGGGGCGGTAGAAGTCGTCCACGTGCACCACGACGGCGTCGCCGAGGCGCGCGGCCGTCGCGGTGGCCAGCGTGGTCTTGCCCGATCCGCCGGCGCCGTCGACGGCGAGGAGTTTGGTGGCCCGTGGGGTCGGGGGCAGCCGCAGGAGGGCTTCGGCGACGTCCCCCGCCCGCTCCGCCAAGTCCACGGGCTGCGGGCCTTCCGTCGGCCCGGTCGTCCACGCGGTACTCGACAGCACGATCTCCTTCGCCTCCGCGAGACCGCCTCCCCGCAGTTCTCGGGTGACGATGATCGCGTCCATGACCCCCGCCCCGAGCTCCCGCAGGAGCACCTGGACGCGTTCCATGCCCTCGCCCCTTTCGAGCAGCGGCGTGCACCGGTCGACCAAGCGGGCGATGAGCGCGGCGCGTTCGGGAGGAAGGCCGTAGCGGCTCTCGGACACGGGAACTCCTTGTGGGCGGTGCGTGCGGTGCGTGCGGTGAGGGCGAGCCGGCGAGCACGGCTTCCGGCGCCGCCCGCGGGGACCGCGCGAAGCCGTCCACGGAATTCTCCGGTGGATCAGTGGAGTTGGGGGCTGTTCCGCAGCCCTCTGTGGTCGTACCCGCACTCTATGATCACGTCGATCTGATGGACCGACAGGGGGAGCGGGCGATGGTCCTGCGCGGACGTGCGTGGAGTGCGATGGGAGCAGTCGTCCTGGCCGGGACGGTCATGGCCGGGTGCACGGGCGGGGGCGGGGCGGGCGGGGCGGTCGGATCCCCCGGCCCGTCTTCGGCCGGCACGGCCGCCGGCGCCGCGCCGCTGCTGACGGAGGCGCGGGCCAAAGAGGTCTTCGACAGGTACGTGCTGGAGAACGCCGCGGCCGACGCGAAGGGGGACACCGAAGCGCTCGCCCGAGTGGAGGGCGGTCGGCTGCTGGAGGAGAGCCGGGCCGTGGCGCGACTGGACCGGGCCAAGGGCACCAAGGCGACGCCGGTCCGGTACGTGCGGCCGGTGTTCCTGATTCCGGCGGTGGCGGAGGGTGCACCGGCTCCGCGGGGATTCGCCGTGCTGAGCAAGAGGGAAGGAGCGGAGAAGGACCGGAGCTCCGTCCTGCACTACTTCACGCGTGGCGGAGGCGGCGGAGACGGCGACGGCGCCGGAGGCGCTGGGGACTGGAAGGCCGTGGTGGCCACTTGGGTCGTCACCGTGCCTCCGCCGGCGACCCCGAGCGCCTCGCCGACGGCGTCACCCAAGGAAGGGGTCATCAGGGTTCGCCCGAAGGTGCTGCCGGAGCCGGCGCGGGGAGCGGCCGGCAACGCGGAGCTGTCGCCGACCGCGACGGCGGACACCGCCGTGTGCGGTCGCTACGCGGACTACCTGAGCTTCATCGCGCCGGCGGGGAAGCCGGACAGCCCGTACTTCGAACCCGGCGACTTCACCGGCACGATGGTGGACCACTTCAACGGGTGGGCCGCGGAGAAGTTGCAGCGCAGCTTCTCCTACCGGCCGGTGGGGGAGGAACTGCCGGTGTTCCGGCTCAAGGACGGCGGCTCCCTGGTCACCTGCACGCTCGAGGGAACGTACCGGAACCGGGGTGTCACCTCGGCGAACTGGGCGCTGCTGGACGCGGACAGCGACTCCGAAGCCCTGTTGGGCGGAGGGCGCCGCAAGTGGGCCGGCATCGAGGAAGTGTGGAGTGCGACGGCGGTCGTGGAGGTCCCGCAAGGTGGTGGACCCGCGACGGTCCTCTCCACCGATGCCTACGACGCGACGAAGTTGTCGGTGAAGGGCGTGGAGTGGAAGTAGGGCGACCGCGTCGACTCTCCGCCACTGCCCCGGGGGGCCGGTCCGGACCGGCCGGGTCTACCCCGCGGCCGTGAGGAGGGCCGCCAGGCTCGCCGCGTGCGGGTTCGGGGCCGTGGGGTGGAGGAGTTCCGTGCGGTGGACCAGGCGGGGGGCACGGACCGGGATCGCCGTGGTGCCGGGGAAGGTGGCGGCCAGGGAGAGGGGGAGGGCGGTCAGGCCGTGCCCGGCGGCGGCCAGGGCGGCCAGCGCGTGCGGGTCGGTGCCGTGGTGGCGGATCCGGGGGTGGAAGCCGGCGGTGTGGCTGACCTCGCGGAGCCGGGCCAGGGGGACGGCCGTGTCGGGGGCGTCGATCCACTGCGCCTGCGCGAGGTCGGGCAGCCGGACCGAACTCCGGCGCGCCAGGGGGTGGGTGTGCGGGAAGAGCACGGCCAGGGGCCCTTCGGCGACCGCGAGGGTGACGGTGGGCCCGAGGTCCGGCAGCGGGAGGGGATCGCTGGGCGCGGCCACGCCGTCCACGAGGCCGAGGTCGGCGCGGCCGGTCAGGACCGCTTCGAGCACGGAGTCCCGGGCCAGGGTGTGCAGGTCCACCTCCACCGGTCCCGCGGCGCGCAGCCGGGCCAGGGCCCGGGCGAGCGCCGGGCCGAAGGCCGCGGGGGAACAGGCCAGCGTCAGCCGGGCGTCGGGGGCCCGGTGCAGCCGGGCGATGTCGGCGCGGGCGGCGTCCAGGCGCAGCAGCAGCGCGGGGGCGTGTTCCATCAGCCGGACGCCCGCCTCGGTGGGGGCGACGGGCCGCCGCTCGACCAGCCGGGCGCCCAGGTCGGCTTCGAGGGCGGCGATGTGCTGGGAGACGGCCGACTGCGTGTAGCCGAGGACGGACGCGGCGGTGGAGAAGGAGCGGTGTTCGAGGACCGCGACGAAGGTGCGGAGGAGATGCGGATCCATGGGCATCAGTATCGCTTATGCGGGTAGTGCGGATCATCGTTGGACGTGATGAGCAGGCGGCTCGGAGGATGGTCGTCATGAACGCGAACCACCGCACGTCGCCCGCCCGCATCGCCCTGATCGCGGACCGCTCCGACGCCGTACGCTCCCACGCCCGCGTCCCCGGCCTGCTGGAGGCGCTGCGCGAGCGCGAGGGCCTGGACCTGGACGCCTACTGGATCCCCACCGAGGAGGCCGGTGAGGGCATGGACGGCTTCGACGCCGTCTGGGTCCTGCCCGGCAGCCCGTACCGCAGCGAGGGCGGCGTGCTCACGGCGATCCGGGACGCCCGCGAGAACGGCATCCCCTTCCTCGGCACCTGCGGCGGCTTCCAGCACGCCCTGCTGGAGTTCGCCCGTACGGTCTGCGGGCTGGACCGGGCCGCCCACGCCGAGAACGACCCGGCGACCGCCGAGGCGGACGCGGTGGTCGTCCCGCTGGCCTGCTCGCTCGTGGGCCACGAGGGGACCGTACGGGTCACCCCCGGCTCCCGCGCCGCCCGGCTGCTCGGCGCGGACCGCACGCAGGCGCGCTACCACTGCAACTACGGCCCCAACCCCCTCCACTTGGACCTCCTTCGGGCCCACGGCATGACCTTCACCGGCGCCGACGAATCGGGCGACATCCGCATCGCCGAACTGGCCGGACACCCCTTCTTCCTGGCCACCCTCTTCCAGCCCGAACTGGACGGCGACGGCACCCGCGCGCACCCGTTCGTGGCGGGCTTGGCGGCGGCGGCCGTGGAGCACGCGCGGACCCGCTGACCGCGGGGACCCGGAAGGGAGTGTTCCCGCCCGGACGGGGACGGCATTCCTCCGGAGCGCCGCGTGACGTCGTACCGGGTCACCGCGCGGCGGCGTCGCACTCGAACCACACCGTCTTGCCCGTGGAGTTCGGTGCCGTGCCCCAGCGGTCCGTCACCGCTTCGACCAGGAGCAGGCCGCGGCCGTCCTCGCTCAGCTCCCCGGAGCCGGTCGGGGGGTGCGGGGGCGCGGGGCAGCCGTCCGAGACCTCCACGCGCAGCCCGTCCGGCCGGCGCAGGATGAGGACCACGCAGCCGCGTCCGGGTACGTGGCGCACGACGTTGGCGACCAGCTCGGTGAGCGCGAGCTCCGCGGCGTCGGCCAGGGCTTCGAGCTCCCATTGGGCGAGGAACATCCGCAGGATGCGGCGCATGTGGCCGGCGGAATGGTCACCGACGGTGAAGCCCATGCGGTAGCTGGCGTCAACGTGTCCCGCTGAGCAGTCAGTTGTGAGATTCATGGCACCAGACTGGAGCGGCGTGGTTACGCTCGGCTATGGACCGAAACGAACGCCGCCCGGCGTGTACTTGGGGGTGACCGCTCCATGGTCAACATCCGCAGTCTCGACCCCAGCGCCTCTCCGCTGGACTACTACGGCGCCGAACTGCGCCGCCTGCGGGAGGCCGCGGGGCTCAAACAGGGGCAGCTGGGCGACATCATCTTCTGCGCAGGCTCGCTGATCGGGCAGATCGAGACCGCGAGGAAGGTCCCGACCCGCGACTTCTCGGAACGGGTCGACGCGGCGCTGGATACAGGTGGTGTGTTCTCCCGGTTGGTGGGGCTGGTGCTACGGAGCCAGCTGCCGACCTGGTTCCAGGCGTATGCGGAGATGGAGGCGAAGGCGGCGTACATCTCCACCTTCCAGGCCCAGCTGGTCTATGGACTGCTGCAGACGGAGGCCTACGCGCGGGCCGTACTCGGCGTGCGGCACGAGAAGGGGCTCGACGCGCTGGTGGCCGCCAGGATGGAACGGCAGCGGATCCTGGAGCGCGACCACCCACCGCTGATGTGGGTGGTGCTGAGCGAGGCGACCCTGCACCAGGAGGTCGGGGGCCGGGAGGTGATGCGAGGTCAACTCGCCCACCTGTTGGGTCTGCGGAATCGGGAGTGGGTGCGGGTGCAGATCCTGCCCTTCGAGGCGGGCGCGCACGCGGGGCTGCCAGGGACATTCACCCTCCTGCGCTTCGAGGATGACCCGGACATCGTCTACACCGAGGACTTCGTTCAGGGGCACATGACGGCCAATCCGGCAACTCTCAGGGAGGGTTCGCTCCGTTACGATCACCTGCAGGCCGCCGCGCTCTCCGTGGAGAAATCGGCGGGACTGATCGCCCGCGTAATGGAGGAACGCTATGGACACCATCCAGAACCTGACGGGCGCGCGCTGGCGTAAGTCCTCGTACAGCAGTGACACCGGCGGCGAGTGCGTCGAGTGCGCCCCGCTCGGCGCGGCCGCCTGGCGCAAGGCCTCGTACAGCGGTGACACCGGCGGCGAGTGCGTGGAGATCGCCCACCAGCCCTGCCGCATCGCCGTCCGGGACTCCAAGGTCCCCGACGGCCCCGCCTTCACCGTCGCCCCCGCCGCCTTCGCGGAGTTCGTCCGCAGCCTCTGACGGTGCGGCGGGGCCGGGCCTGGCCTGGGGCTAGCTGGTCAGGCCGTCGATCAGGAGGTTGTCGAGCACCGTGTAGTGGACGACCAGGTCGGCGGAGCCGTCCTCGAACTTCTCGGTCAGGTCCACCGTGGCGATGCCCTCCGTGCTGGTGCCCTTGTAGACCGTCGAGAACGTCGTGACAGGCACGTTCCGGCGGAAGATCCCGTGCGTCTGGTGGTCGCCCTCCCACTTGTAGAGCTCGTCGTCGAGCCGGGACGTGAGGAGTTCCTTCCGCACCGCGAACGTGTCCTTGCCCTCGGAGTGGGAGCCGTTGGTGGCGTCCAGGTACGCCTGGAAGAACGTGATGACGGCGGCCTCGGCCCTCTCCATGCGGACGGTGGCGGTCGCCGAGGTCCGCGGGCTCTGCGCCTGGGCGGGCACGGAGGCCAGGGCGGAGCCGGCGAGGAGCGCCGCGGTGCACGCGCCGATCACCGTGCTGCGGAGGCGGGGGCGGTAGGACATGGGGACTCCCTGGTGGCGGCGTGGACGGAACACGCGCACTCAAGCAAGATCCGCGGGGCGGGCATAGCGGCCATTGGGGGCCCCTTCGAGCCGGGCCCGCGCGCGGTGGCCGACTCCGCCCGGCCTCCCTTGAGGAAAAAGGATTCGGTTGCCGCCCGTCCCGGGACGGCCCGGTTCGGCGGGAGTACCCGTACGGCCGGTGGTACCGGGGGCCGAGTGCGGTTCCCGCCGGTGGCCCCCGGCGGGAACCGCCGTCCGGAAGTCCGCCGTGCGGTCACCCTTGCCTTCATCCTGCAACGAACTGCCTTTAGGCTGAGGCCCGTTCGACTGGACTGGCCGGTTCGGCCGTCCGTAGGGGGCTCACCGGGGGACAGAGGGCATGAGCAGCGCACTGAGTGACGACGACAACGTCGACGGTGGCATAAAGCCGCTCGCGCCCGGAGATCCGAGCCGGATCGGGCCGTACCTGCTGCTCGGGCGCCTCGGGGCCGGCGGGATGGGACGGGTGTTCCTGGCCCGGTCCGAGGGCGGGCGTACGGTCGCGGTGAAGGTGGTGCACGAGGAGCACGTGGCCGACGCGCAGTTCCGGGCCCGCTTCCGCCGCGAGATCGACGCCGCCCGGAAGGTGGGCGAGCGGTACACGGCGCCCGTCCTGGACGCGGACCCCGACGCCGAACGGCCCTGGGTGGCCACCGGATACGTACCCGGGCTCTCGCTGGAGCAGATCGTGCGCCGGTACGGCCCCCTGCCCGTGGAATCCGTACACGCCCTCGCGGACGGGCTGCTGCACGCGCTGAAGGACATCCACACCGCCGGGATCGTGCACCGCGACCTCAAGCCGTCGAACGTGATGCTGACCGTCGAGGGCAGCCGGGTCATCGACTTCGGGATCTCGCGGGCCCTGGAGACCTCCGTCGAATCGCTGCTCACCAGCACCGGCATGGTCGTCGGCTCGCCCGGGTTCATGTCGCCCGAGCAGGTGCGCGGGCAGCGGGCCGGGGCGAAGAGCGACGTGTTCACGCTCGGCTGCGTCCTGATGTACGCGGCCACGGGCGAGCTGCCCTTCGGGCACGGCGCCAGCAACCAGCACGCGGTGATGTTCCAGATCGTGGAGGGCGAACCGGCCCTGGAGCGGGTGGCGGACGCCCCGCTGCGCGCGCTGATCGGCCGCTGCCTGGTCAAGGGCGTGGAGGAACGGCCCGGCGTGGACGAGCTGCTGGCCGACCCGGAGCGGGTCCGCCCGGCGGCGCGCGGCGGGGCGTGGCTGCCGCCCAAGGTGGTGGAACGGCTGGCCCGGCAGGCGGCGCGGCTGCTCGACGCGGAGGCGGTACCGGTCGCCGAGCCGGAGCCGGAGCCGGTGCCCGGGCACGTCGGGGACGGGGGAGCGGGCGATGCGCGGACCCCCGACCGGGGGACGCTCGGGCTGCGGCCGGAGGCGGGAGCCACGGGAGGGCCGGGAGGGTCCGGCGCGCAGGTGGTCGGGGCGGCGGCTGCGCCGGCCACCGGCCCGGCCGCCGGAGCTGCCGGAGAAGGCGAACGGCGCCGGGAGCGGCGGCGGTTGACCGTCGCGGTGCCGGTGGCCCTGGTGCTCACCGTCGGCGGGGGCACGGTGGCCCTGCTCCAGCCGTTCGGCGGCGCTGGCGGCGGGGCGCAGGCCTCGCCCCCGGCGAGCGGTGCGCCCGTGACGCCCGGCGCCTCCTCGGGCTCCCCTTCGGCGGCGAGCGGGTCGCCGGCCCCGGGTACGCAGAACCCCGGGAGCCCCCAGGCCGCGCAGAGCCCTCCGGTACCGGCGCCGGACGGGCAGGTCGCCGCCGGGCAGGGCGCGGCGGCGGGGACGGGTACCCCCGGGGGAGGCTCCGGCACCCCGGGCGGCGGCGCGAACCAGGGCGGCGGCGGTGGCCCGGCCGCCGGGGGCACCGGTACGGGCACCGGCCCGAGCGCCACCCCGGGGGGAGCGGCATCGGGCTCGGGCTCGCCGAGCGGCGGCGGGTCACCGAGCGGGGGCGGGTCGCCGAGCGGCGGCGGCTCCGGCGGCGGCGGCGCGGTCCCCTCGTACTTCGCCGGGACCTGGACCTACAAGGGCGACTTCAACATCGGCCAGCCGGGGACGGTGATCATCAGCCGGTCCGGGGCGGTCCGCCTGATCAACGAGTCCCAGATGGGCCACTGCGAGAACATCGGCAAGGTGACCTCGCTGGCCTCCGGCGGGACCCGGATCAACATCGGGGCGGCGGCGGTGGACAAGTCCAAGTCCACCAGCCAGTTCTGCGGGGTCCTGGACCCCTCCTTCTTCACCAAGAGCCTGCCGTCCGGCCTCCAGCACAACGTCGGCCCCTCGCACGGCGAGGGCTACTACTACGAACGCTCCTGACCGGGCGCCGCCGCCCGCGATACCGCGGCTGTCATCGCAGGGGCGCGTCCGCGGGGAGCCCGAAGTGCCGGCGGGCGAGGGCGGCGGGATCGGACCAATCGCCGTGCTCCACGCGGCGGGCCTCGTTCAGGGCCTGCTTCGTGAACCAGCGCCTTTCCCAGTCCCCCCGCTCAGCGCCGTCCGGGCCCTGGTCCCTCGCCCGGACCCGGCCGCCGTCCAGCTCGACGATCCAGGTGCCCACCTGGCCGAAACGCGCGTCCACCAACGCCGTACCCTCGCGCCCGAAGCCGTTGCAGTCCGCGACCAACCCGACTCTCGACACGCCGTTCCCCGGCATCGGGGTGACCTCGATGATCCGCACGTCGCAGAACAAGCGGGCCTCCCACCCCGGCTCCCCGTCTTTCGGCGTCGTGGACCATTGATCGTTCAGGGTCGCGGCCAGGTCGTCCTGGATCACCGGACGCATCGTGCGCACGAACTCCGGGTCCACGGGCTGGAGCGGCGGCGGCGCCGCCGCAACGCATCCGGTCAATGCCAGCGCCAGCGCCGGCAACGCTCCCCACAGTCCCGTTCCTCGTCTCATTTCCTTCCAGACGTGCCGCACCCCTGTTCGGTTGCGCCTCGGCCCGATCCGAGTGGAGGTCGATGACCTGTGCCTGCCCCGAGCGAGAACACGTTTCAGTTCTGACCTTCCGTCAGAATGCAACGTGTTCTAGTCTGCCGCGCATGGGCATCGGAATCACACAGGAACAGCGGGAGTTGGCCGAGGCCGTACGCGGCTGGGTCGCGCGGGCCGTGCCGCCCGAGGAGGTGCGCAAGCTCCTCGACACCCCGCCGCAGACGGGCTCGCGGCCCGCCTACTGGGACGGGCTGCTCGCCTCCGGGCTGCTGGAACCGCACCTGGAGGGCGGCAGCCTGCTCGACCTCGCCGTCGTGGTGGAGGAGGCCGCCCGGGCGGCGCTGCCCGGGGCGTACCTGCCGAGCGTGCTGGCCTCCGTACTCCTGGACCGGGCCGGGGCCGAGCCCCTCGGCGGGCGGGTCGGGGCCGTGGCGCTCGGGCCCGGGGACCTGACCGCCGTCGCCGTGGAGGGCGGCTACCTCCTCGACGGGACCGCGCCGCCCGTGCTGGGCGCGGGCGAGGCCGACCTCGTGCTGCTCGCCGCCGAGACCGCGCACGGAACCCGCTGGTTCGCCGTCGACGCCGCCGCGCTGGACGTCCGTACCCAGGACAGCGCCGACCCCACCCGGCCCACCGCCGAGGTCCGCGCCCGCGGGGTCACCGCCGGGCCCGGCGCCCTGCTGGAACTCGACGCGGCCCTCGTACGGGACCTCGCCTGCGTGCTGTTCGCCGCCGACGCCTGCGGCACCGCCGCCTGGGCGCTGCACACCGCCGCCGAATACGCGAAGGTGCGCGAGCAGTTCGGGCGGCCCATCGGACAGTTCCAGGGGATCAAGCACCTGTGCGCCGACATGCTGGTGCGCGTGGAGCAGGCCCGGGCGCTCGCCTGGGACGCCGCGCAGGCCACGGAGGAGCCGGCCGAGGTGCGCTCGCTGGTGGCCGCGCTGGCCGCGGGCACCGCGCTGGACGCCGCGTACTCCTGCGCCAAGGACTGCGTCCAGGTGCTCGGCGGCATCGGCTTCACTTGGGAGCACGACGCCCACATCTACCTCCGCCGGTCCCTCGTCGCCCGCCAGCTCCTCGGCCCCGGCGACGGCCACCGGGTCCGCGCCGTACGGCTCGCCGCCGCGGGCGCCCGGCGCGAGCTGCGCCTGGAGCTGCCCGCGCGGGCCGAGACCCACCGCGCGAAGGCCCGTAGCGCCATCGCGGACGCGGCCGGGCTCGATCCCGCCACCGCACGCCGGGTCCTGGCGCCCACCGGGTACGCGGCCCCGTACCTGCCGGCCCCGTACGGGCTCGGCGCCGGACCCGTCGAACAGCTCGTCGTCCAGCAGGAACTGGCGGCCGCCGGGGTCAAGGTCGCCGACCTCGGCATCGCCACCTGGGTCGTGCCCTCGCTGCTCGCCTACGGGACCCCCGAGCAGCAGGAGCGGTACCTGCTCCCCACGCTGCGCGGGGACGTCACCTGGTGCCAGCTCTTCTCCGAGCCGGGGGCGGGCTCGGACCTGGCCTCGCTGCGGACGAAGGCGGAGCGGGCGGAGGGGGGCGGCTGGACCGTCAACGGGCAGAAGGTGTGGACCAGTTCCGCCCAGAGCGCCGACTACGGGATCCTGCTGGCCCGCACCGATCCGGACGCGCCCAAGCACAAAGGGCTCGGCTACTTCGTGGTGGACATGAAGGCCCCCGGGATCGACATCCGGCCGCTCAAGGAGATCACCGGCGAAGCCCTCTTCAACGAGGTCTACTTCGACGACGTGCCGCTCCCGGCGGACGCCCTCGTGGGCGCGGAGGACGGGGGCTGGAAGGTCGCCCGCAACACCCTCGGCAACGAACGCGTCCACATGGCCGACCAGATGACCTTCGACACCGGACTGGAGGCACTGCTCGCCCGCTCCGCCGAACTCGAAGGCGGATACCGGGTCCGGATCGGGGCGCTGGCCGCCGAGGCGCACGCCCTGGCCTGCATCGGGCTGCGCACCACGCTCCAGCAGGTCTCGGGGCTGGAGCCGGGGGCGGGCGCCTCCGTACGCAAGCTGGTGCAGACCCCGCACCAGCAGAAGACCGCCGAGCTCACGCTCGAACTGCTGGGACCGGCGGGCGCGGTGAGCGAGGGCGCGGGGAAGCGGGCGGTGCACGGCATGCTCATGTCCCGCTGCCTGACCATCGCCGGAGGCACCACGCAGGTCCAGCTCAACGTCGTCGCCGAGCGGATTCTCGGCCTTCCCAGGGACTGACTCAAGGACTGAAGGGCAGTGGGGTACGGATATGAAGTCGTACATCGTGGGCGTCGGCATGACGAAGTTCGAGAAGCCGGAGTCGAGGGACTGGCAGTACTGGGACATGGCGAAGGAGGCCGGTGACGCGGCGCTGGCGGACGCCGGCATCGACTACGGGCTGGTCGAGCAGGTACCGGTGGGCTACTGCTTCCAGGCCTCCACGGCCGGGCAGCGGGCGGCGTACGAGCTGGGGCTGAGCGGGGTACCCGTCTACAACGTCAACAACAACTGCGCGACGGGCTCGACGGCGCTGATGATGGCGCGGCAGTTCGTCGAGGGCGGGATCAACGACTGCGTGCTGGCGCTGGGCTTCGAGAAGATGAAGCGCGGCGCGCTGGGGGGCGGGGCCGACGGGGGCGACTTCAAGACCTCGCCCGTGGCCCGGCACTACGGGATCATGGCCGCCGGGCACGGCTTCGAGATGTCCCCGCCGACCGCGCAGATCTTCGGCAACGCGGCGCGGGAGCACATGAAGCTCTACGGGACCACGGCCGCGCAGCTCGCGGCGGTCGGGGCGAAGAACCACCGGCACTCGGCGAACAATCCGAACGCGCAGTTCCAGGACGTCTACACGGTCGAGGAGATCCTCGCCGCGAAGGCCATCCACGAGCCGCTGACCAAGCTCCAGTGCTCGCCGACCTCGGACGGGGCGGCGGCGGCGGTGGTCGTCTCGGAACGCTTCGTGGAGCAGCACGGGCTGGGGGAGCGGGCGGTGGAGATCGTCGCCCAGTCCATGACCACGGACACGGAGGCGTCCTTCGCGTCCGGGTCCTGCATCGACGTCGTCGGCAAGCCGATGTCTGCGGCGGCGGGACGGGCGGTGTTCGCGGCGTCAGGGCTCGGGATCGGGGACGTGGACGTCATCGAGCTGCACGACTGCTTCTCGATCAACGAGCTGCTGACGTACGAGGCGCTGGGCATGTGCGAGGACGGGGGCGCCGGGCCGCTGGTGGAATCGGGCGCGACGACGTACGGCGGGCGGTGGGTGGTCAACCCGTCGGGCGGGCTCATCTCCAAGGGCCACCCGCTGGGCGCGACGGGGCTCGCTCAGGCGGCGGAACTGGTGTGGCAGCTGCGGGGCGAGGCGGGGCCCCGGCAGGTGTCCGGGGCGAGGGTCGGGCTGGCGCACAACATCGGCCTGGGCGGCGCGGCGGTGGTCACCCTGCTGCGGAGGTAGCCCGGACGCGGCTGCGGTGGGGGTCGGTGCCGGGGGCGGGGTGGGGTGTTGGCCTGGACTGCATGATTTAGGCGCCCTGCCCCTTACTCCGACAGGGCCCGGCGTGCTCCAGCGCCACAAATCACGTTTTACGTCCAGGCCAACACCCCACCCCGCCCCCGTCCCCGACCCCGGTACCCCGTGTCATTTCAGCCGTCCGGCGTTTGAGGACCGGGGTCTGGGGCGGAGCCCCAGGGGGTCCGGGGACCCCTTTTCAGCCCGTCCGGCGTTTGAGGACCGGGGTCCGGGCAGCGCCCGGGGAACGGTGGAAGGGCGGGTAGGGGACAGCCCCGCAGGGCCACCCCGGGGCGGCAGCCCCAGGGCACGGTCCGCCAAGCCGCAGCCGCGTAGGGCAGGGCTCCCCGGGAGCCAGGGCTGCGTAGGGTGGCCCCCCGGGGCCGGTCAGACCCGCGCAGGGCTCAGCGGAGCCAGGCTCGGCATCAAGCGCAGCGCGTTGTCCCGGTTGATCCCCCGCAGCTGCGCCGCACTCAGCGCGGGATCACCCGCCAGCGCCGGCAGCGCGATGTCCGTGACCATCTCCGAAGGACACGCGGGCCAGTCACTGCCGAAGAGGATGCGGTCGGGGGACGCCATCGCCAGCAGGGTGCCCGCGGGGGACATGGGCCCGGCCGTGTCGTAGTAGAAGCGGAGCAGGTGGTCCCGCACCATCGCCGGGTCGACGGGCGGGGTGAGCGCCCCCGCGAAGGCCTGTACCCGGGTGGCGATGTGCGGGAGGAAGCCGCCCGCGTGCGGCAGGATCACCGACAGGTTCGGGAACCGGTCCAGGGTGCCCTTGTGGATCATGTTCAGTGCGGCCCGCGTGGTGTCCAGCAGGAAGTCGCACAGGAAGTGCGGGATCCCCGGCACGGCCACCGCCCCGGGCCCGCCGCCCGCCCCCGGCCCGCGGCCCGCGCCGGGCCCGGAGTTCGGACCGGGTCCGTGGCCCGCGCCGGGCCCCGTGTCCGGTCCCGGTCCGCCGCCTGCGCCCGGCCCGCCGCCCGGCCCGGGCCCCCCGCCGAGGCCCGCGCCGGCGCCCGGCAGGTTGTGCGGATGCGTGTCCACCACGGCGGAGCGTTCGTTCAGTTCCGCGAAGAGGGGGTCGTAGGAGGGGTCGCCGAGGTAGACACCTCCGTAGTTCGCCGTCACGTTCACCCCTACCGCCCCCAGCTCGTCGAGCCCCCGCCGCAGCGCCCAGCGGGCGACCTCCGGGTCGTCGAGGAAGAGAGGGGCGTGGAACGCGAAGCGGCCCGGGTGGGCTTCGGAGACCTCCGCCGCCGCCCGCAGGGTGACGGCCGTGGCCTCGCGCAGTTGGGCGGACGTCGCGTAGCGCGCCGGCAGCATCGGCTTGAGGACGGCGGTGGCGATGCCCGCGCGGTCCATCAGGGCCAGGGCCGCCGCCGCGTCCCAGCGCGCCCACGGGGGAAGGGCCTTGCGGTTCGCCAGGCCCTGGCCCTCGGCCCACTCCAGCCACTCCGGTGCGCAGAAGTGGTGGTGGACGTCGATCCTGCTGTCGCTGCCGTCGTCCGGCTGGGGCGGGAGAGGAGTGATGTCTGCGATGTCCGGCATGGAGGGGACCTTATGGCGGGGCCGCGCGGGTGATCGCGGGACGGCGCGGGAACCCGGCGGATCCGCTCAGGCGGGCGTAGTTTCGGGCCCGAACGGGGTAACGGGCGTTATGCGGGGCGCGGGCCGAGGCAGGGAGCTGGCTGGACAGTCGAGCCCCGAGCCCCACGAGAGGTCTGAGCCGTGACGACCGAACCCGCAGTGGCCGTGAGTGACGGCCTTCCCGTCGGCGAGGCCCAGGCGGCCGTGTCCATGGGCACGCCGGAGTACCGTACGTGCCCCTACCCGGTCTACCGGTCGCTGCGCGAGCAGGCGCCCGTCTGCAAGCTGACCACGCACCACGGGGTGGACACGTATCTCATCACCCGGTACGAGGACGCCCGCCTCGCGCTGTCCGATCCGCGCATCGGCAAGGACATGCACGAGGGCATCGAGATCTACCACGCGGTCTTCGGGGACAAGTGCGACGCCCTCGACGACAACCTGATCTTCGCGGACCCCCCTCGGCACACCCGGCTGCGGCACATCGCCCACGAGGCCTTCACCCCGCGCCACGTCAAGCTCCTGCGCCCGCGCATCGAGCAGCTCGCCGGCGAACTGCTGGCCAAGTGCCCGACGGACACCCCCGTCGACCTGATGGCCTCCTTCGCCCTGCCGCTCCCCGTCATGGTCATCTGTGAACTGCTCGGGATCGTCGGGGACGAGCGCACCGACGTCCTGAAGTGGTTCGGGCAGGTGACGCGCTCCCGGTTCAGCAAGGACGCGGCCGACGACCTGGCCGCGGCCGAGCACTGGCTGCGGAACTACTTCCTCGGCCTGGTCGCCCGCAAGCGCGCGCAGCCCGCGGACGACTTCCTCACCGTGCTGATCCAGACGGAGCACGAAGACGGGGCGCTGACCGACGACGAGCTCGTCTCGATGATGTGGGTGCTGCTCTTCGCGGGGCACAAGACGACCACGTACCAGATCGGCAACGCCGTCTTCTCGCTGCTCTCCCACCCCGACCAGCTGGCGCTCGTACGGGCGGACCGGGGGCTGCTGCCGCAGGCGGTCGAGGAACTCGTCCGGTTCGAGTGCTCCGTGGAGACCTCCACGTTCCGCTACGCCCTGGAGGACCTGGAGATCGGCGGAGTCGCCATCGCGCGGGGGTCGCTGGTCCAGATCGCGATCTCGTCGGCGAACCGCGATCCGGAGAAGTTCGCGGAGCCGGACACCCTGGACGTGACGCGGAAGGGCGTGCAGAGCACCCACCTCGGTTTCGGCTACGGACCCCACTACTGCCTCGGCGCCCCGCTGGCCCGGATGGAGCTGGAGACGGCGCTGACGGCCCTGCTCGACCGGTTCCCCGACATGGTCCTGGCGACTCCGGAGCCGGGCCGCGAGGAGTGGCTCAAGGGACCGTTCCCGGCCTTCCGCGGGCTGGAGAGGCTGCCGGTCGCCCTGGACCCGTCGCGGACCGTCGACGACTGGACGGCGACCACCTCCGGTTGATCCGCACGCCCTCGCGCCGCCGTACACCCCGCCCGCCCCGCGGATCCTCCTGAAGGATCCGCGGGGCGGGCGCATGTCCGGAAGGGCTTACGAGCCCTGCGGCGCCTGCGGTGTCTCCAGCGCCGGGTCGACCACCGACTCCCCCCGGGAGGCGCGGCGGACGGCGTCCGCGAGGTCCTCGACCGGGCCGTCCCGCAGGACCAGGCCGGCCGCGCCGGCGGCGAGGGCGGCCTGGGGCAGGCCGGGATGGGCGGAGCCCGTCAGGACCAGGATGCGGCATTCGGGATCCTCCGCCAGGAGCGCGGGTACGCGGTCCACCGACTCGGTCAGCGCCACCGCCGGGCGGGCCAGGGGCGAGGCCACGACCTCGATGTCCGGCTGGAGGCCGAGGAGGACCGCCAAGGCCGGGTTCGGGGGGTCCAGGAGCACCCGCAGGGATCGGACAGGGCGCTGGGCGACGGGCATCTCATCCACCCGGCCAGGGTAGGGGCGAAGTGCCCCGTACCGGCGCAACGCGCCGCACCCGAAGTGTGGCTGACAGATCGTCAGGAGTCTTCCCAAGTGCTGGGGCGTGCGTTATACATTCCTTCACCGGGCAAGCTAGAACGCGTTCTAGAGTGCCGGGTCCCGCATACGACCTCGGTGCGGCCGACGGTGCGGACGGCCGCGCCGAGGTCTTCCAAGGCACCGCGCTTGTTGCACAGCCGGTGCCCCAAAGACGGTGTTTCCAACACAGGGAGCAGCACGCCCATGCCGATCGATGCCGCCAAGGCCCTCGCCGCCGAACCCCGCAAGGGGAACATCGCCTGGGACCACAAGGACATCCAGCTCTACCACCTCGGACTCGGCGCGGGGACCTCCCCGAACAACCCCGGGGCCGCCACCGACCCCGACGAGCTGCGCTACACCCTGGAGTCCAAGCTCCACGTGCTCCCCAGCTTCGCGACCGTCGCGGGCGCCGGGATGGCCATGATGGGCGGCCTCGCCGCCCCGGGCATCGAGGTCAACCTCGCCAACGTGCTGCACGGCAGCCAGTCCATCGAGCTGCACCGGCCCATCCCGGTCAAGGGGGAGGCCGCCTCCACCGCCACGGTCGCCGCGGTCTACGACAAGGTCAAGGCGGCGGTGATCGTCCTGCGCACCGAGGTCGCGGACGCCGACGGGCCGCTGTGGACCTCCGACGCGTCGATCTTCGTACGCGGTGAAGGCGGCTTCGGCGGCGACCGCGGCCCCTCCGTCAAGGCCGAGCAGCCCGAGCGGGCGCCCGACCGGGTGGAGGAGCGGAAGATCCGCGAGGAGCAGGCGCTGCTGTACCGCCTCTCCGGCGACTGGAACCCGCTGCACGCGGACCCCGAGTTCGCCAAGCTGGCCGGCTTCGACCAGCCGATCCTGCACGGCCTGTGCTCGTACGGAATGACCCTGAAGGCCGTGGTCGACACCCTCCTGGACGGCGACGTGTCCCGCGTCCGCGCCTACCGCACCCGTTTCGCCGGGATCGTCTTCCCCGGCGAGACCCTGCGGATCCGGATGTGGCAGGAGCCCGGCCGCGTCCTCGTCACGGTGAGCGCCGCCGACCGGGACGACGCCCCGGTCCTCGCCGACACCGTCGTCGAACACTCCTAACCCGTCACCCGTCACAGACACAGCCAGGCAGACCGAAGGAGCCGCACCGTGCGCGCAGCACTGCAGAGCGAGATAGGCCAGGACAAGCTCGAGGTCGTCGAGGACATGCAGGCCGTGGGCTTCGGCCCCGGCAAGGTCAAGATCCGCATCAAGGCCACCGGCCTGTGCCACTCCGACCTCTCCGCGATGAGCGGCGTCCTCCCGCAGCCCGCCCCCTTCATCCCGGGCCACGAGGGCTCCGGCGTGATCACCGACGTCGGTGACGGGGTCACCAGCCACAAGATCGGCGACCGGGTCCTGGTCTGCTGGCTCCCGCCCTGCGGGCACTGTCCCTCCTGCAAGCGCGGCCAGGGCCACCTGTGCCTGGAGGCCTTCGGCAACGTGGCCACCCCCAACTTCCAGCGCGGCGACAGCAGCATCTTCGGCTTCGCCGGCACCGGCACCTTCGCCGAGGAGATGGTGGTCCCGGCGGGCTGCGCCGTACCGATCCCCGACGACGTGCCCTTCGACATCGCCGCCCTGATCGGCTGCGGAGTCACCACCGGTCTGGGAGCCGCCATCAACACCGCGAAGGTGGAGGCCGGTTCCTCGGTCGCCGTCATCGGCTGCGGCGGCGTCGGCATCTCCGTCATCCAGGGCGCCAAGGTCCAGGGCGCCGCCCAGATCATCGCCGTCGACCCGGTCGCCTCCCGGCGCGAGGCCGCGCTGCGCTTCGGCGCCACCGAGGCGGTCTCCCCGGAGGAGTTCGCCGACGCCAAGAACCGGATCACCGCGGGCGAGGGCTTCGACTACGTCTTCGAGGTCGTCGGCAAGTCCGCGACCACCAAGACCGCCTACGACATGACCCGCCGCGGCGGCTCCGTCGTCGTGGTCGGCGCGGGCGCCCTCGACGACAACTACTCGATCAACATGTTCTCCCTCTTCTTCGACGAGAAGAAGATCCTGCCGTCGATGTACGGCGGCGGCGACGTGCTCCGCTCCTACGAGCGCACCATCGCGCTCTGGCGGGCCGGCCGGGTGGACCTGGCGGGCCTGATCACGCACCGCGTGCAGCTCGCCGAGATCAACGACGCGCTCGACCAGATGCGTACGGGCGTGGCCCTGCGCACCTGCATCGAACTCTGACCCGTTTCGAGAGGAACCGTACGGATGTCACTGCCACTTGAGGGACTCGTCGCCATCGTCACCGGGGCGGGCCGCGGCCTCGGCCGGTCCGAGGCGATCGAACTCGCCCGGCTCGGCGCGAGCGTGGTCGTCAACGACTTCGGGCAGCCCGGCCGCGACGGCTCCGGCGAGGCCTCGGCCGCTCCGGCGGAGGAAGTCGCGTCGGAGATCCGCGCCGCGGGCGGACAGGCGGTGGCGCACCTGGGCGACGTGGCCGACTTCGAGCAGGCGCGCGAGCTGGTCGAGCTGGCGGTGAACAGCTTCGGCAAGCTCGACATCCTGGTCAACAACGCGGGCATCCTGCGCGACCGGATGGTCTTCTCGATGTCGGAGCCGGAGTGGGACTCGGTCATACGGGTCCACCTCAAGGGTCACTTCAACACGACCCACTTCGCCTCCGTGCACTGGCGCGAACGCTCCAAGGCGGCGGGCGGACCGGTCTACGGCCGCATCATCAACACCTCCTCCGAGGCCTTCCTCGGCGGCTCGGCCGGCCAGCCCAACTACGCGGCGGCCAAGGGCGGCATCGTGGGCCTGACCACGTCCACCGCCCTGGCCCTCGCCAAGTACGGGGTCACGGCCAACGCCATCTGCCCGCGCGCCCGTACCCGTATGACCGAGGACGTCTTCGCGGGCTTCCAGGTCCCGGAGGAGGGCAAGCTCGACGCCCTCGCCCCCGAGCACGTCTCCCCGCTCGTCGGGTACCTGGCCTCCCCGGCCTCCGCCAAGGCCAACGGGCAGCTGTTCGTCGTCCACGGCGGCATCGTGGTCGTCATGGAACGCCCCAAGGTGGCGGCCAAGTTCGACACCACCAAGGAGTCCTTCTCCTACGAGGAACTCGACGAGGTCCTCACCCCGCACTACGACGCCCGCCCCGCGAACGAAACCTTCGCGGCGGCGGAAGTCCTCGGCCTCAAGCACGACGGCTGACGGACGCGCACGACGCCCCAGGGGCGGCAGGTCCCCGAACCCGCCGCCCCACGGGCATGCCCGCACACGGGATCACCGCAGGAGCGCGAAGGCCAGCGGCCCGTGCAGGCCGGGGCGTGGGCGACCGGCGGCGGAGGGGCTCACCCCAAGGGGGCCTGCTGCAAGGGGACCGGGCGGGTGGGGGCCGGGGGGAGGGGGATGGGGTCCAGGCGGACCGGCGGGGGCGGGGAGAGCGGGAGAGTCATGCCCAGGAGGCCGCAGGGGACTTCGGGGGTGGCGTACGGGAGGTGCAGGCGGCCCTCCGGGGTCCAGCGGCCCGTTCCGCCGAGCCAGCCGGCCGGGGCGCCGAGCCGGAACACGTGCCGGTCGGCGGGGCGCCACAGGGCGAGCCCCGCCACGGAGCCGCCGTAGCCGTCGCCGGCCTCGTCCACCCGGAGCGCCACCCCGCAGCTCTCCGGCATCAGCACCTGCCCCGGCTGCACCGCGAACGGCGTCGCCGTGGCCCCGACGGCCCGCAGGCACTCGGGGAACCGCACAGGCCGGGCGCTGCCCAGCACCCCCCAGCCGAGCCGGGGTTCGCCCGGCGCGTCCGAGCGGATCAGCAGCAACCCGCTGTCGGCATCGGCCAGCAGCAGCCGGTCGTTGCTCGCCTCCGCGATCTGGAGCAGCGGCGAGATCTCCCCGCCCCGCCACAGGTCCACGGCCACCGCCTTGGTCACCGGCCCGGCCGGGCCGTCCAGTTCGCGGTCCAGCGCCAGCAGCCGGCCGGTCCGGTCCAGCCAGACCCCGCCCGAGCACCGCCCCGGGATCCGGGCGACCCGCTCCGGCCCGAACGGGGACCCGGCCACCTGCCAGACCGTGGTCGAGGTGGCCCCCACGGCCAGGGCGAAGGCCCCGTGCCCGTCGGGGGACGGGGGCAGCAGGGTGATCCGTACGCCGTCGGCCTCGGTGCCGTCCTCCGGCGCGATCGCGCCGAGCTGCAGCTCCCCGGTCCGGGGCCCGGATCCCGCGGCGCCCCCGCCCGTCGGGTACAGCAGCGCGAAGGCGTGCCGCTCCGCGACCCGCCGGCGGATCAGCACCCGCCCGTCGGTCAGCGGCAGCACCTCGCTGTCGGCCTCCTCGGGCTGGGCGAGGGGCAGGGGCACCGCGTACGGCTCGGGCCCGGTCAGCGTCCAGCGCTCCGGGTAACGAGCCTCGCCGTCCCCGGCCAGCCGGGCGGCGTAGGACCCGTCGGCGGCGATGGTGAACGGGGTCGCGCTGGTCTTCTCGATGGCACAGACAGTCATCTGCGGACACCTCCGCCGAGGAAAGTAGTGATCGCGCTTCTCTCCGGACAACGCGACGATCCCCGCTTCACACATACGGGTGGCGGAGTGACGATTCAGCTGAGGCGGGGGAGGCGATTGTGCTGTGCGATATCGGGGCGTTTAGGGTGAGGAGGCTGGTTAGGTATACCTAACCGCTTTTGCCGATCTTTCGGATCTTTCCGTGTTTCGCCCCCTCCCCATCCTCAGGAGACGCTCCATGTCCCTCCGACGCCGCACGCCCCGAGGTGGCTCCGTCGCCGCCGTCGCCCTGGCCGCTGCCGCCGCACTCGTCCTCACCGCCTGCGGAGGCCGGGACGACAAGGCCGCGGAGCCGGGCAAGGCAGCCGCGGCCGGGGGCACCGAGAAGAAGGCCGCGGCCCAGGGCGGCAAGGACTTCTCCGACGCCGCGAAGAAGACGGCGGCCTTCGGGACCACCGCCGCGGCCGGGCAGTTCCCGCGCACGGTCACCCACGCCATGGGCTCCACCGAGCTGAAGGCGGCCCCCAAGCGGGTCGTCGTCCTCGACGTCGGCGAGCTCGACAACGTGGTCTCGCTCGGCATGCGGCCCGTCGGCTACGCGCCGACCGAGGGCGACGAGGGCATCCCCGGCTACCTGAAGAAGGACGCCGGCGAGCCCAAGTCCGTCGGCACCATCAACAACCTCAACCTCGAAGCGATCAATGCCCTCAAGCCCGACCTGATCCTCGGCAGCCAGTTGCGTTCCGCGGACAAGTACGACGCGCTCTCGAAGATCGCCCCGACCGTCTTCTCCATCCGCCCCGGCTTCCCGTGGAAGGAGAACTACCTCCTGAACGCCGCCGCCCTCGACAAGACCGCCCAGGCCAAGGCCAAGCTCGACGCCTACCAGGCCAAGGCGGCCGCGCTCGGCGCGGACCTCGGCGAGAAGAAGCCGACCGTCACGATGCTGCGCTACATGCCCGGCAAGACCCGCCTGTACGCCGACGCCTCCTTCATCGGCACGATCCTGAAGGACTCCGGCATCCCGCGCCCGCAGAACCAGCAGGTCGAGGACCTCGCGGTGGAGATCAGCCCGGAGCGCATGGACGAGGCCGCCGCCGACTGGATCTTCACCGGCGTCTACGGGGCCAAGGACAAGACCAAGCGCGACTCCGCCGAGGACAACCCGCTGTGGAAGGGCCTGGAGGCCGTGAAGCAGGGCCGGGCGAAGGACGTCCCGGACGAGACGTGGTACCTGGGCCTGGGCGTGACCGCCGCCGACAAGGTCCTGGACGACCTGCGCGGCTTCCTGGTCAAGTAGCCGGCACGGTCCCGTTCCCGGTCACGCGGCCCGCCCGGTCCCGGTCCCGGTCCCGTTCCCGGTCACGTGGCCCGTACGGTCCAGACCGGGCCGAGCCCGGGGAGGTCCGCCGAGCGGGCCTCCTCCGGCTCGGGGGCGAGCCCCAGCCGCTCCCGGACCGCGCGGGTCAGGTCGTGCCGGCCGCCCATCGCCCGGGTCACCTCCGCGAGCAGCTCCCGCCACATCGGCCGGGCCACCGCCTCCCCGTGCAGCGCGGCCACCCCGGCGGCCTGCGCGTACCGCCCCCGCAGGGTGACCGGCTCGTCCGCCCCGTACAGGTCGCTGCGCCGCGGCAGTACGGCGTTCAGCAGTGGCAGCGCCTCCGCCGGCCGGTCCCGCGCGGACAGGGCCAGCGCGAGCCGCAGCCAGGCGTCCACCGTCAGCCGGTCCCCGCTCCCGAGCAGCGCCTCCAGATCCGGTGCCAGCTCCTCCCACTGCGCGAGGTCCGCCGCCGGACCGGCCGCCCGGGCGGTCAGCGCCAGCAGGTAGCGGGCCCGTAGCACCAGCTCCCCGGCCGGACCCTGGTGCGCGTACAGCGCCGGCATCAGTTCCCCGAGCAGCGCGCGCGCCTCCGCCGGGCGGCCCGCGCCCTCGGTGTGCTCGGCCAGCCGGAACCGCGCCAGCAGCGTCAGCGGATGCTCCTCACCGAGCGCCGCGGTGCAGTCGCTGATCAGCACCCGCCAGGTGGGCAGGGTCTCCTGCGGGGTCCCCGCCTCGGCGACCCAGCCGGCCATCACGATCCGGGCCGCGTACGTCTCCTCGCGCCCGTCCTCCAGCAGCCCGACGAGATTCGCCACGAGCACCCGCAGCCGGACGGCCGCCTCGGGGTTGCCCCGTAGCCGCAGGACCGCGTCGCACAGCTCGCGCCGGGCGTCCGCGCAGAGCGCCCCCACCGTGCGCTGTTCGGAGTCCAGCCGCGGGATCAGGGAGAGCCACAGCTGGACCGCGCCGATGTCGTCACCGGCCTTGGCCAGCTGGGTGACGTACTGGTACCGGGTGTGCAGGGTGAGGCTGTCGCTCTCCCCGAGCACCCGGCGCAGGTCGCGCACGATGTCCGCGTAGAGCCCGGCGGCCTCGCGCAGCGCCCCCGCGTTCGCCAGGTACCAGGGCAGCAGGCAGCGGGCGTAGAGGGTGCGGCGGTCCCCGGGGCCGTGCAGGGCCTCCATGCGCGGCACGATCTCGCCGAGCAGCGCCGAGGCCTCCCCGAAGAGTCCGTCCCGGGCGCAGGCGCAGGCCAGGTCGAAGCCGAACTCCACGGTCAGCGGGTCCCCGGGGCCGAACAGCCGGACGGTGTCGGCGAGCACCTCGCCGAGGGCCAGCCGTGCGATGCCGGGGTCGTCCTCCGCGCGCGCCGCCCGGCCGCGCTCCACCAGCCCGGCGCGGATCCGGGCGCTGAAGGCCTCGCCGGGGTCGGGATCGGCGTATTCGCCCTCCAGCACCTCGTCCTCGTCCTCGTCGCCGGCGGCCTCCCCGGCCCCGCCGTCCTCCCCGTCCTCCCCGCCTCCGTGTAACGGCGGTGCGGGCGGCAGGTCCGGCTCGGTCGGTACGTAGGCCCCCGCACCGGCGGCCGCGGCCCCCGCACCGGCCTCCGCGGCGGCCGGGGCCGCCGACGCCGCGAGCGTGCGGCTGAGCGTGCGCAGCCGGTCCACCACCTCGGCGGCGTCCGCCGGCCGGTCCGCCGGAGCCTTCGCGAGCAGCTCCATGACCAGCCGGTCCACGGGCGCGGGCACCGGCCGGTACGCGCTCGGCGGCGGCGGAACCTCGTGCACCTGCTGGTACATGACCTGGAGCAGGCCCCGTTCCAGGGTGAAGGGCGGGCGCCCGGTGAGCATCGTGTAGAGGAGGCAGCCCAGGGCGTACAGGTCGGTCCGCCCGTCCACCGGCCGGCCCTCGCACTGCTCGGGCGCCATGTAGGCGGGGGTGCCGACCATCCGGGCACCCGTGAGCTTCGTGTGGTGGGTGTCGTTGTCCTCGAGGAAGCGGGCGATCCCGAAGTCGAGGAGCTTGACCAGCCCGCCGTAGGTGACCATCACGTTGCCGGGCTTGAGGTCCCGGTGGACCACCCCGGCCTCCGGCCCGTGCGCCGACTCCAGGGCCAGCGCGATCTGCTCGGCCCAGGCCAGCGCCTGCGGCAGCACGGGCAGCCGCTGCGCGAGCTCCTCCGCGAGCGAGCGGCCCCGTACGAGCTCCATGACGATGTACACGAGCGGTACGTCGTCCTGCTCGACGCTGTTGTAGTCGTACACGGCGACGATGTGGGGGTGCGCGAGCCGTCCCGCGGCCGTCGCCTCCCGGCCGAGCCGGGAGACCAGCTCCGGGACCAGCGCCGGATCGGCCTCCTCGCGGATCAGCTTGATGGCGACCTTGCGGCGGATGCGCCGGTCGATGCCCTCCCAGACCTCGCCCATGCCGCCCACGTCCAGGCGTCGGACCAGCTCATATCGGGCGTCGAGCACTTCTCCGGCACGCATGGATCCCCCCGTTTCCCCTGCCGCCGCAGACAGTATCCGCATCGGCCCGCGGATGGGACGGGAAGACCGGGGCCGGTCGCCACGGACGGTAGCCTTGGCCTGTGCCCCGTCTCTCTGAAGTCATCGCCGCGCTGGACGCTCTGTGGCCCCCCTCGCGGGCCGAGGCGTGGGACGCCGTCGGGACCGTCTGCGGCGATCCCGACGCCGAGGTCTCCCGGGTCCTGTTCGCCGTCGACCCCGTCCAGGAGATCGTCGACGAAGCGCTGAAGCTGGGTGCCGACCTGCTCGTCACCCACCACCCCCTCTACCTGCGGGGCACCACCACCGTCGAGGCCGGCACCTTCAAGGGCCGCGTCGTGCACACGCTGATCAAGAACGACATCGCGCTGCACGTCGCGCACACCAACGCCGACACCGCGGACCCGGGCGTCTCCGACGCCCTCGCCGGCGCCCTCGACCTGCGCGTCACCGGCCCGCTCGTGCCCGACCCGAGCGACCCCAAGGGCCGCCGCGGGCTGGGCCGGCTCTGCGAACTGGACCGGCCCGAGACGCTGCGCGAGTTCACCGCGCGCGTCGCCGCCTGGCTCCAGCCGACCGCGCAGGGCATCCGGGTGGCCGGCGACCCCGACGCGATGATCCGTACGGTCGCCGTCAGCGGCGGCTCCGGCGACAGCCTCTTCGCGCAGGTCCGGGCCGCCGGTGTCGACGCGTACGTCACCGCCGACCTGCGCCACCATCCGGTGTCCGAGGCCCGCGAGCAGAGTCCGCTCGCCCTCGTCGACGCCGCCCACTGGGCCACCGAATGGCCCTGGTGCGAGCAGGCCGCGGCCCAGCTCGACGCCATCTCCGAGCGCAACGGCTGGGGTCTGCGGACCCACGTCTCGCGC
The DNA here is from genome assembly GCF_042888445.1 of Streptomyces sp. NPDC002886. Lineage (NCBI taxonomy): Bacteria > Bacillati > Actinomycetota > Actinomycetes > Kitasatosporales > Streptomycetaceae > Streptomyces > Streptomyces sp. NPDC002886. The sequence goes on along the minus strand of NZ_JBIAPV010000002.1, from coordinate 652,178 downwards.
ACGGCCACCGACCCGTGGACGGCGCACGCGCCGTCCGTGACATCCCCTTCGACGTCGCCTTCGACGTCCTCTTCCCTCCCTGGAGCCCCCAACTGAACGCCGAGCCCGCCGACCAGATCCGACTTCTCGACGTCCAGGCCCTGGACGTCCGGCTGTCTCAGCTGACCCACAAGCGCAAGATGCTCCCCGAGCACGCCGAGGTCGACTCGCTGACCAGCGACCTGGCCCAGCAGCGCGACTTCCTCGTCGCCGCCCAGACGCAGGCCACCGACGCCGCCCGCGAGCAGACCAAGGCCGAGCAGGACGTGGACCAGGTGCGCCAGCGCGCCGCCCGCGACCAGTCCCGCCTGGACACCGGCGTCGGCATCTCCGCCCGCGACCTGGCCAACCTGCAGAGCGAGGTCGTCTCCCTCGCCAAGCGCCAGGGTGACCTGGAGGACGTGGTCCTGGAGGTCATGGAGCGTCTGGAGGGTGCGCAGGAGCGCGTCACCGAGCTCACCGACCGGGTCGCCTCCCTGGAGACCAAGCTCGTCGACGCCACCGCGCGCCGCGACGCCGCCACCGGCGAGATCGACGCCGAGGTCGCGGGCATCGCCAAGGACCGCGAGGTCATCGTCACCATGATGCCGGCCGCGCTGATCGCCCTGTACGAGAAGATCCGCGTGAAGCAGGGCGGCGTCGGCGCCGCCCGCCTGTCGCAGCGCCGCTGCGAGGGCTGCCGCCTGGAGCTCGACCTCGCCGAGGTCAACGAGATCAAGGCCGCCGCCCGCGACCAGATCGTCCGGCACGAGAGCTGCGGTCGCATCCTGGTCCGCATGGCCGACTCGGGCATCTGATGCCGCGGTTCGTTGTGGAAGCCGACGGCGGCTCCCGGGGCAACCCGGGGCCCGCCGGGTACGGCTCCGTCGTCCTCGACCCGGTGACGGGCGAGACGCTGGCCGAGCGCGCGGAGTACATCGGCGTCGCGACGAACAACGTGGCCGAGTACAAGGGCCTCATCGCCGGGCTGAAGGCCGCCCGCGAGCTGGACCCGGACGCGGTGGTCCTCGTACGCATGGACTCCAAGCTCGTCGTCGAGCAGATGTCGGGCCGCTGGAAGATCAAGCACCCGGACATGAAGCCGCTCGCGGCGGAGGCCGCGAAGGTCATGCCGCGCGCGCAGGTGACGTACGAGTGGATCCCGCGCGAGAAGAACAAGCACGCGGACCGGCTCGCGAACGAGGCGATGGACGCGGGCAAGCGCGGCAAGCAGTGGGAGCCGGCGAACTCCTCGGCCGCCCTGGACGCCTCGGCGGCCCGCACTCTGGCGACCCCGCCGCCGGCGGGCCCCGTGGGCGACGCCGCGGCGGGCGCCGCGGCCGTCCGCGCGGCCCTCGCCTCCGGCGGCGGTACGCGGACCCGTGCGGGCGCGGCTGCGGGCGCGGACACCTTGTTCGGGGACCCGGAGGACTCGGCGGACCTCGCCGACCGGGCTGCCCCGGCCGACCTCTCGGGCTCGCCGGCCCCGGCTTCCGGGCCGGACACGGCCGGCACCGGCACGGGTGCCGACAGCGGTAGCGGCACAGCCCCCGCCCCCGCCTCGGCCGCCGCCACCGGCAGCGCCCCCGCGGCGGGGCAGGGCTGGGGGCCCGACATGGGGCCACCCGCCACCTTCGTGCTGCTGCGCCACGGAGAGACCGCGCTGACTCCGCAGAAGCGGTTCTCCGGCAGCGGCCGAGGCAGTGACCCGGAGCTCTCCGAGGCGGGCCGCCGCCAGGCCGCCGCCGTCGCGGAGTCGCTCGCGGCGCGCGGCACGATCGAGACGGTGATCAGCTCCCCGCTGCGCCGCTGCCGGGAGACCGCGCAGGCGGTCGCCGACCGGCTCGGGCTCACCGTCACCGTCGAAGAGGGCCTGCGCGAGGTCGACTTCGGCGCGTGGGAGGGGCTGACCTTCGCGGAGGCGCGCGAGCGCCACCCCGAGGACCTCCAGGCATGGCTGGACTCCCCGAAGGCCGCCCCCACGGGCGGCGGCGAGAGCTTCGCCACGGCCACCCGCCGCATCTCGGCGACCAGGGACCGGCTGCTCGCCGAACACGCGGGCCGCACGGTGCTCCTCGTCTCGCACGTGACCCCGGTCAAGATCCTGGTCCGCCTCGCCCTGGGCGCCCCGCCGGAGGCCCTGTTCCGCATGGAGCTCTCGGCGGCCTCCCTGTCGGCGGTCGCCTACTACGCCGACGGCAACGCCTCGGTCCGCCTCCTGAACGACACGTCCCACCTCCGCTGAGCCACCGGCCCGGCCGTACGACGAGGCCCCCCGCCCCGACCGGGCGGGGGGCCTCGCCGTAATCCCCGAGCCGCGGTGCGCCGCCTTTGGTAGAACGGGGTCGCGTGAGGACAGCAGGAGGAGGGGGCCGCCCGTGCAGCCGTACCCGTCCGGCTTCCGGTAGCACCCCCAGGAAGGCCCTGGGGTGCGACTGGAGGCTCTCCGTGTCCCGCACCGCCCACCACATTCCCGCCGAGCACACCCCGTACGGCCGCCAGCGGCGCGCAGAGCGCGAGGCCCGGGTCCCGTGCCACACCGGGTTCAGCGGTCCCTGGCGCCGCGTGGATCTGCGCACCCTGCGCTACTCCGCGGCCGAGCTCCGTGCCGCGGCCAAGGAGGGCCGGCGCCCGCGGCCGCGGGAGATCCGGCGCGCCTTCGACAGCTGGCGGTACTGCTGCGCCTTCGGGGGATCCCTGTCCGAGGCCGCCAACAGGGCCGAGCGCGTCGGCCGCGCCCGGCTCCGGGCCGCTTGCCGCGCAGCGCTGCACGACCCGGAGCCGCTCATCGAGCCCTACCGGCCCCGCTACGGTGCCCACTGGGACCGCTGACCGCCACCGCGGTACGACGAAGCCCCCCCCGCCCTCGGGCAGCGACCGGACCAAGGCGGGGGCTTCGTCGTTTCCGGTGTCCCGGCCGACTCGGGCCTTCTTCGCCCCCGCCCCCGCCCCCGAGCCGACCAGCGGGGGATCCGCCATGTCCGGGGCATCCAGGGCGACGGAGTTCTCACCCGCAGGGGCCCCCTTTACGCCCGGCTGACCGAAGGCTCGTACCGCCGTCTCCCCGCAGCCCTGCGCGGCTGGGCCCAGACGCCGCTCACCCTTCCGTGACCGGCCGGCCGTACGCGGAGATCCTCTGACCGCTCGGCAGGAGCCCCGCCCCTGAACTCACGGTCAAGCGGCGCCTGTTCCGCGTCCTAGACCCGTCTGGATCGACCGTCCGTCAGGCTCTACTCTGCGCGGGCGCCACATCGCGAAAGATCCTTCCGCCGTCGGAGACCGCGCGTGTGCGGGCGAGGACCCGTGCGCCGGCCAGGGGGCCCCGTACGCCGTCTCCGAAAGCCAATCCGTCGCCGCCTTCACCGTTGACGTCACATGCCGCGCCTGACTGCGCACGCGCACGACTCCGTCCCCGGCAGCAGTCCGGACCCGGCGGAGGCTCCGCCGTCTCACCCTTCGTACCAACCTGGTCGGAATCTCGACGTTCTGTGTAATGTCGCCGCGCTCATGACATGCAATGCCAGAAGGGCATCACGTGACCTACCCGTACCCTCCCGCGCCCGACGCCGCCGCCCGACGCTGGTGGCAGCAGCCCGCCTTGGCCGTCCCCGCCGTCGTCGCAGCCACCCTGTTCCTGCCCCCAGTGGGCGCCGCGCTGGCGTTCATAGTCCGCTGGGGCAAGGCCGGGAAGATCATCACGGTGGCCCTGGCGTCGCTCTGGGTCTTCATCCTCATGGCCATGGTGTCGGGGCCCGCACCCAAGACCCCGGCCGCGAAGCCTCTTCCAGCCCCGACCGTCACCGCAACCGTCACCGCGACGGCCACGGTCACCGCGACCCCCGAACCGAGCCCGACGCCCACCCCCACGCCCACCCCCACGCCGACCCCGACCCCGACCCCGACTCAGGAACCGGCCCCCGCACCGCCGGCCGACGACTCCAACGGCGACGACTCCGACTCGGCCACGGGTGGCTCGTCCACCTCCGGCGGCTCTTCCTCCACCGGCGGCGGTGGGGGCAGCGTCTACTACAAGAACTGCACCGCCGCCCGCGCGGCCGGAGCCGCACCGGTCCGCCGCGGCGACCCCGGCTACGGCCGCCACCTGGACCGCGACGGCGACGGCGTGGCCTGCGAGTAACGGCCCGCATGGCCAGGGAACTCAGCCTCGCCGAATCGCCGGAAGCATCGGGACGGTCCTCATCCAGGTGGCCGCCGCCACCCGCGTCGTCGGCGGTGACTTCTGCACGTACGGCTCCTACGCCAACCGCAAGATCCCCAACGACATCGACCGCTCACCAAAGAAGAAGGCCAGGCTCGGACTCGTCAGCCTCGTGATCAACCTCTGCATCGTCTGGCCGCTCAAGATCATGATGCAGCTCGTCAAGGCCATGTTCCGGATGTTCGGTATCCGCCTCTGACGCCGTCACGAAGCCCCTATGGGTGGCCGTCAGCCGACCACGGGGGGCTGTTTCACGGCCCGGACGCGTCTGGATCGACCCACGTTCAAGGTCTACTCCGCGCGGGCTCCACCCACCCCGAGATCCTTTCCCCGGAGGCACCACTCATGTCCACGCCGCCCCATCCCGACCCCACACCGCCGCAGCCCGCGTACGGTTACCCGCCGCCCGAACCGCTTGCCGCACCGGTGTGGCCGGCACCCCCGCAGCCTCCCAAAAAGTGGCCGACCTCCGCGAAGATCCTCGTCGGCGTCACCGCAACGGCGCTCGTCATCACGGGAACCGCCCTCACCACCTTGGCCCTCGCCAACAAGCCCGAAACCGCCGCCACCACCACGGGCGGCGACAAGGCGGCGGCACCCACCGGCTACCGCTCCGACAATCTCAGCCCCGACGAGAAGTCGTTCATGGACGTCGTCTTCGAGAACTCCACCAAGAAGGGCACGCTCTCCGAGTTGACCGCGGCCGAGGTGGCCGCGCAGGTCGCCGGCTCCCGCCTGGTCTGCATCCAGCCCGAGGACAAGCGTGCCGACGTCATCCTCGTGGAAGAGTCCCGGACGAAGGGCCGCGAGCCGGTCAACAAGGCGTTCAAGGACTACCTGTGCAAGGGGGCGCCCGTCATGCCGGAGGCCCCGGCGGCGGCGACCACGGAAGACCCGTCGCAGGGTCACACCGGTGACGTGACGCTTACCCCCATCGGCGTCAAGACCGAGTACGGGACGACGACCTTCCGCTTCAACTGGAAGATCGTCAACTCCGGCACCCAGGCTGCGAGCTACTTCGTCAGGTTCGAGGCGTACGACAAGGACGGCGACTTCCTCGGAGAGGACTCCACCTCCGCGAAGCGCATCGGCGTCGGAAAATCCGAGATCGGTGAAGGACGTTTCTACGACTTCTCGGTCAAGACCAAGGACCCCAAGACCGTCGCCTCCGTGAAGATCAAGGAGGTCACGTACTGCGACGAGAACTTCACCAACTCCATGTGCTCCGTGTTCAAGAACTGACCGCCCGTCGGGTACGACGAAGCCCCCGTACCCGAACGAACGGGGAAGCGGGGGCTGTTCGACGGCAGACGAGCCGGCCTGTACGCCGGGTTCTGTCGCCCGGTGACCTCGCGGTCGCCGGGGAGACGGCCATCCATCTAGGACCGGCGTTGCCGCCGGTCTCGTGCGGTCTACCCGCGAACTCGGGCGGGCAGCCCTCGAACGTTCGCGCAGGTCCCGCCGTCCGAAGACGGCCGGACCCTCTTGACCTTGCTCCGGGTGGGGTTTACCTAGCCGCCTGAGTCGCCTCAGGCGCTGGTGGTCTCTTACACCACCGTTTCACCCTTACCTGGGGCCGAAGCCCCGGGCGGTCTGTTTTCTGTGGCACTGTCCCGCGGGTCACCCCGGGTGGCCGTTAGCCACCACCCTGCCCTGTGGAGCCCGGACGTTCCTCGGCGGGATCCGGGGATCCCGACGCGGCCGCCCGGCCGACTCGTCTGCCGTGTCGACCATGGTACCCGCAACGTGTCAGCGCTTGACCTTGACGCAGCGGCAAGGTTTCTACTGGGCTCATGCGGATCGGAGAGATCGCCGCGCTCGTCGGGGTCACCACCCGGGCGATCCGGCACTACCACCACGTCGGCCTGCTCCCCGAGCCGGACCGGCGCCCCAACGGCTACCGCGCGTACAGCGTGCGCGACGCCGTCCGGCTGGCCCGGGTGCGCCGGCTGACCGAGCTCGGGCTCAGCCTCGACGAGGTGCGCGACGTGCTCGCGGACGACGCGGGGCGCGAGCTCGCCGAGGTGCTGGCCGAGCTCGACGCCGACCTCGCCCGTCAGCAGGCCGAACTGGCCGAGCGCAGGCGGCGCCTCGCCGTCCTGCTCGCCGCACCGCCCGGGGAGGCCGAGCCGGTCTCGCCCGCGCTCGCGGAGCTGCTCGCCAAGGCGCCCGCGACGGCCTCGCCGTCCGCCGCGCTCGACCGGGAGCACCTGAGCCTGCTGGACGCCTCGGGCGCGGTGGGGGAGGAGCTCTACGCCGTGCTCGGGACGGTCGCCGCCGATCCGTCCGTGCTCGCGCTGTACGAGCGGCTCGACGAGCTCGCCGACGCGGACGCGGACGATCCCCGGATCGGGCCGCTCGCCGCGGAACTGGTGGCCGCGGTGCCCGCCGAGGCGTTCGCGGCGGTGCTGGACGGGGCGACGGCGGGGCCCGGCGGGCCGCAGGAGATGCCGGGCTTCCTGGAGGCCCTGCTCGCCGAGTACGCCCCGGCGCAGGCGGAGGTCGTCCGCCGGGTGATGGAGGCCTTCACGGACACGTGGGCCACGGAGACGAAGCGGACGAAGAGGGGCCGGGAATGAGCGCGATACGCGCGGCACGGATCGGGGTGGCCGCGGTGCTCCCCATGGAGCTGGCGCTGGTGGTGTGCGTGGCGGCCGGGGTGCGCCCGCCCGGCTGGGCCCTCGCCGTCGCCGAAGCGGTGGTGCTGGGGGTCCTCCTGCTGGAGGCGGGCGTCCTGTACTCCCTGTACGCCGCCTCCCGCGCCCGCGGCGCCGACCCCGCGGCGGCCCGCCGCGAGGCCGTACGGGCCGTGGTCCCCGTACCCGTACGCCGCCTCGTGCTCCACGAGCTGCGGGCCTGCGCCGCCCTGGCCCGGTGGGCGCTGCGGCGGCCCCCGCACGGGGTGCGGTCCGCGGACCACGCGGCCCCGTACACCGGACCTCAGACGGCCATGATGTACGGGCTGGTGTTCGTGTCGCTGATCGAGACCGTGGCGCTGGCCTTCCTGATCCCCTGGCCGGCCGTCCACCGCGTGGTGCTCGTCCTCGACGTGTACGGGGTGCTGCTGATGCTCGCCCTGCACGCCGCCTGCGTCACCCGGCCGCACGTCGTGCGCCCCGACGGGACCCTGCGCATCCGCTACGGAGCCCTCTTCGACCTGACCGTCCCGCCGGACGCGGTGGCCTCGGTCCGGGTGGACCGGCGCTACCCCGAGGGGCGGCTCGTCAGCCTCTCCGAGGACGGGGTGCTCGACCTGATCGTCGGCAGCCAGACCACGGTCACCGTGGAACTGACCCGGCCGCTCGCCTTCCGCCGCCCCCTCGGCGCCCGCGCCGAAGCCCGCGTCATCCGCTTCCACGCGGACGAACCCCGCGCCCTCGTCGAGGCGCTTCGGCAGCCCGCACCCCCGTGACGGGCTGCCGAAGCGCCGACGGTGTCCGCTGAGCGTGACAAGCCCATCCGCGCCTGTCTTGTCGAAAACGGCACGGGCCGAGAACGGAGCCGAGCGGGCTAGCGGACCAGCCCGAAGGTCGTGGCCGCCACCGCCGCGCCCATCGCGGTGCCCGCGATGACCTGGGCGAGGGTGTGGTCCTTCAGCTCGACCCGGGACCAGCCGACGACGGCGACCAGCGGGTAGGCGAGCAGCAGCCAGGGCCCGTAGGTCATCGCGAGCATGGCCACGCTCCCGGAGGAGACGGCCGCGTGCACGCTGATCTTCCAGGCGGGGGTGACGGCGAGCAGGCCCGCGAGGGTGACGAGCATGGCCGCGATCAGCGCGATCATCGTGCGGGGCGAGCCGAGGAGCGCCATCAGCACGATGCCGGTGGTGACCGAGCCGATGATGAACACCAGCACGACGATGCGCTGTTGCCGCTGGCCGACGTGCCGGTCGGCCCAGCGGCCGCGCCGGATGCCGTACTTGATGAAGGCCAGCGGGATGACGGCGGCGAACAGGCAGCCGAGGAGTCCCCAGCCGATTCCGGCGACGCCGGCGGTGTGCCAGCCGATCAGGAGGGTGTCGAGGATGATCCAGGTCTTGGGATCGAGCCCGTCGGTGATCAGGCGGGCGGACCGGGACTCGGTGGGCCGGGGGTCGAGCGTGGTGGTCATGCGGTGGCCTCCTGGCCGGTCTCGGTGAGGAACGCGTCGGCCACGGAGGAGTGGTAGATCCGGGCGAGCTGGATGAGGCGCAGTACTTCGGTGGCGAAGTCGAGGTCGTCGATCCCGATGGTGGCCCCCGGCTCCTGGGCGCCGCGCGGCGGCAGGACGCCGCGGGCCTTGGCCTCGCGGGCCGCCCGCATCCGCAGGGCTTCGGCCGCCGGGCTCGTCGCCGGGTCGAAGCCGGCCTCCAGGGCCGCGCGGCGCGCGCGCTCGCGGACCTCTTGGGCGGTGTAGGCGTCCAGGGTCAGGGCGGCGTCGCGGATCTCGATGACCCTGCGGTACAGCCGCAGGCGCGGACTGCGCAGGAGGCCGGCCTTCAGGACGATGTCGGGGGTGACCGCGGTCAGGTCCTGCCAGAGCGGCTGGAGTTGACGGTGGTGGCGGCCGTCCTGGACGGTGCGCCAGGCCACGCCGAAGGCGGGGATGCTGCTCCCGATGAGGATGAAGCCGATCGCCAGGTACTTCAGCGCGTCGGTGACGCCTTCGACCGCGATGTCGCTGGTTTCGTCCGTGAGGCCCGCGAGGCGGCTCGCGATGTACCCGGCCCGCAGCAGGGTGTAAAGCACGCCGACGGCGGTCCCGATGCCCATGAGGCGGACGCCGGTCCGCAGCCACAGGGCGCTGGCGTGCCGGGCGCTGCCCCAGAAGAGCCAGGTGGCGGTGGCCATGGCGATGCCGAGGTAGACGACGAAGAGGAGGTAGTAGACCGTGGCCCAGCCGTTGCCGGCGGTCTCCTCGAAGAAGTCGGTCATCTCGTGGGGCCGCGGGACGAAGAAGGCGAAGAGCACCGCCATGGCCGTCATCGCGGTCAGGGCGGCGTAGTGGCGGACCCGCAGCCGGCGGCCGGTCTCGGGCCGGGCGATGGCGACCACGAAGTCGACGACGGCGCCGGCCGCGATCATGCCCAGCCAGTGCTTGACGAGGGTGGAGAGGTTGTTGACCCCCGCCCAGTCGTCCAGGGTGTGCATCACACCGGGGAGGCGGAGCGTCATGGAGACGGTCAGGGCGGCGAACGCCGCCCACAGGGCCCGCTGTTTGACCGACCGGACGGCTGAGGGGGCGCGCCAGAGCGTCACCGTCCAGAGCATGACCAGGATGGCGATTTCCAGGTGTTTCACTTCATGACCACGTGTTTCGAACGGGGTGCCCGAGGGCGTCATGGAGGCGTACGAGACGGTCCTCGGCCTCACTGTCGGTGGAGGTCGACTGCGTCGTGTGATAGCGGCCGGCCCGCTCGTGGATGAGCGTGGCCAGGGTCTCGGCCTGCCGCTCCTGCGGGCTGGCGAACTTGCTCCGCCCCATGAGGTGGGCCAGGCGGTCGATGTCGAGGCCGAGTTCCTCGTCGATCGATTCGGTCCTGCGCGCCACGCTCCGCATCCGGGCGGCCTCGGTGCGGATGATCGAGGCCACGGGCAGCTCGGGCCGGTCGATTCCGGAGACGGCCGTGTGCGTGCGCGTCAGCAGGCGCTGGAAGTGCTCGGAGGCGCGGGCGATCTCCCGCTCCGAGGCCTGTTCGGGGATGTCGAGTTCGGGAGCGACATGGCCGAGCAGCATGTGCGAGATCTCGTGGAGGACGATCTGCACCTTGAGGATCTCGGCCGCGACGGCGTCGTAGAAGACGAGGTCGGCGACGTCCAGTCCGAGCCAGATCCCACAGGGCAGGGACGGGTCCGGGGGTCCGTCGAGGGGCAGCAGGATCAGCGGCCGGCCGCGCTGTGCGGCGATGCCCTCGCAGAAGGCTTCCAGGTCGAACGGCCGGGGGATGACGAGCCGGTCCGCGACGGCGGCGCACTCCGAGTCGGCGCGCTTCCACCAGCGCATGGTCGCCCTCCCCGCCGCTCGTCGCCCAGTCCGCACACCTGATCGGGTTTGAGAGTAACCGGAAGCGCAGCGGGGGCTGAGTGAGGGCGAATCGGTGGCCGGAATACGGCGGCAGGAGGGGAGCGCGTGGCTGATTTCCTGCCTCAGGACTCCACTTGGCGCGTCAGGATTCCTTGCCGCGACGGCGGCGGGGCTTCACATCCGGAAGCCCTTCGGCCTTCCGGAGCTGCTTGATCAAGCCGGTCACGGAGCGCATGGACCCGGCGGACAGCCCGCTCAGCCGGAAGGCCGCGGCCTTCACCTGCTCGTCCTCCAGGACCTGGGCGAACTCGTCGGCCGCCGCGGCCTTGCCCATCTCCTCGCGCAGCCGGGCGATCCGCTCCTCGATCCGCTGCTCGATCGCCTGGGCGTTCTCGCCGTCGGCCAGGTACCCGACGGTGACGCCGAAGAAGTTGGCGATCGCGCGGATCGAGTCGATGCCCGGATTCGGGTTGTTGTTCAGCCGGATGGTCTGGACCGTGCCGTGCGAGACGGAAGGGCCGGACAGCTTCTTGGTGCCTTCGGCGATCTCTTGGTACGTGTACGGGCCCCGGCCGGCCGGGTGGATCGTCTCCATCAAGAAGCCGAGGCGGTCACCCATGGTGTCCCGCCGGCCGGTGGGGGTCTCCTCACCCATCACCGTCACTGCTCCCGTCTGCCCGCCCGCTGCTGGACCGTGTAGTTCAGTACTAAATCATCACCAGCATTATCTACTTGCCTAGATGGCTTTCGCCACACAGTGCAACGAATCACGTCTACCCAGCTAGCGGACCCGTGGGAATGTGACCCACGCCATATTGTCCGCAGGGCGCCCCGCAGGGCCTTGACAGGGCGTGTGTACGGCGGCGTATCTTCGTCCAGCCGTCTAGCACACTAGATGGATCGGCACTCAAATGCTTGACGCGTCGCGTCTAGCCGACTGAGTGGCCGATCCGGTGGGTGGAGGCGGAGAAGGAAGGGGCGCGGGCGCCGTCACGGCGTCCGGCTCCGGGTGCGGGACCCGGTGCGGGGCGCTCGCTCGCGGGCTGAGGTACGGGGGTCCTCAGCCCGGGGCGGGCGAACCGCTCGCCGACGGGGCCGACGCTCGCCGACGGGGCCGAGGCCCGTCGACGGGAGCCGACGCCCGTCGGCGGGGCCCGGCGGAATCCAACGGGGGAGCCGCCGCCGGGCCGCACGGTCCGGCCGCGACCCGGGACGCGATCCAAGGCGCGTCCCGGGTCGCGATCCGCCGCCCTAGGCCGTCTCTTTCGGATCTTGCCGGGCCCGCGGCGCCTGGCACCGCGCCCGGCCGCACTGCCGAGGCGGCCCCGTACGCCCAGTACGCGAGCGCCCCGACAGCACGCCCAGGCACGGCACCAGACGCCGCGGACTCGGCCGACAAGATCCGAAAGAGACGCCCTAGCCGGTCAGCATCACGCTGCTGACCCGGCCCCGCATCCGGTCCAGGACCGAACCCGGTGCCAGCCCGCCCCGCAGCAGGACGAACCGGGACGGGGGCAGCCCCGTCATCGCCTTCACCTCACGGCTCAGGTGCGCCTGGTCGTGGTAGCCGCACACGGCCGCCACCTGCGCGGCCGCCGTTCCCGCCGCCAGCAGCCGCAGCGCGTGCTGCAGCCGGAACACCCGGGCCATGGCCTTGGGGGAGAGGCCCACCTGCTCGCGGAACCGCGCCCGCACGGTACGGGCGCTCCACCCCGTCGCGGCGCTCACCCGGGTCAGGGAGCGGGTGTCGGCCCAGAGTCCGGAGAGGGCTCCGGTGACCTCGGGCGCGCCGGAGGGGCCGGCGTCGAGCCGGGCGCAGAAGAGGGCGTCCAGCAGGGCGAACCGCTCCGTCCACGAGGGAAGCGCCTGGAGCCGTTCGGTGAGGTGGTGGCCCTGCCGTCCGAGGACCTCCACCAGATCCACGTGTGCGTCCTCGAAGTGCCACATGGGAACGCCGAAGAGCCGGTAGCAGCCCTGCGGGGTCATGTTCACCTCCAGCCCGTGCACCACCCCCGCGTGCACCCCGATCGCCGGCACCGTGCGCGGGCCGCTGATCATAGCCCGGGCGGCGGGCCGCAGTTGGGCCGCGGCGAGGTTCTCCGTACGGGAGACCCACAGGCCCTCGGTGAAGCTGAACACCAGCGTCACGCAGCCGGTGGGGAGCTCCAGGCGGCGTCGCGGAGCGGTGAACTCGGTGTGGAAGCCCGTGTAGTTGATGATGAGCGGCCGCAGCGCGGGGGCCGGCGGCCGGCGGCGCGCCGATCGGCTTCCCGCGGTGGTGGCGGCCATCGTGCGTACGTCGAGGGCGTCGACCGAGCCCATGGCCGCTTGCTCCTCCCGCTGTTGCGCGGCCGGTGATACCGCGCGGTCGGCCGATGATGGCAGGTCGCCGGGCCCGATGTCAGGATGCGTGCATGACAGAGATCATCAAGGGGGGAAACCTTCCGCTCGGCGGTGAGCCGATGCGCGTCGCCGTCGTGCGCCGCGACGGCGGGCCCGGCTCGCCGGCGGTCGACGCGGCCGCGCTGCTGGTCGGGGCGGGCGGCAAGGTCAGGGGCCGGGGTGACCTGGTGTTCTACAACCAGCCCGAGCACGCGGCGAGCGCCGTACGGCTGTTGGGCGACGCCCGGGGGGACGGCGGGGTCACCGCGGACTGGCTGGAGATAGACCCCGGCCGCGTCGAGCCGTCCGTGGAGCGGATCGTGGTCGCGGCGTCCTGTGACGGCGGGACCTTCGGGGAGGTCGCGGACCTGTACCTGCGGGCGGTCTCCGAGGCCACCGGGGAGCAGCTCGCGCTGTACGCCGTGGACGGCGCGACGACGGAGACCGCGATCCTGCTCGGCGAGTTCTACCGCAGGGACGGGGGATGGAAGTTCCGCGCGGTGGGGCAGGGCTACGCGTCCGGACTGCCGGGCCTGGCGGCCGACTTCGGCTTCACGGTGCCTGAGGAACCCGAGGAACCCGAGGACCGCGAGGACCGCGAGGACCGCGAGGAGGGGCCCGCCCCGGCGCCGTTCCCGGACCGGCTCCCGCTCCCGCCGCCCCTGCCGGAGCCCGCGGCGCCGGCCGTTCCCACGGCCGTTCCCGCGCCGCCGGCCTTCCGGGCCCCGCCGGCGGAGTCCGCGCCGCGGCTGTCCGACGGCGTGGAGAAGACGACCGGCCCCGCCACGGAAGGCCCCGCCGCGACCGGCCCCGCCACGACGGGCCCCGTCCCGACCGCCGCCGTGCCGGGCGATGTGCCGTCGGGGCGGCGCAACGCGCTCCCCGCCGAGTTCGGGCAGGAGTTCCCGGAGGTCCGGTACTCCGGCCGGGGCCGCGAGATCATCGAGGTCGACACCCTGCTTCCGCGCGGTTTCGTGGTGGTCGACCTGGTGAAGGAGGCCGAGGGGTACGTGCACGTCAACGTCCTGGACCGCGGCTCGGACAACGGCAGGCAGATCATGGTCAGCGTGCTCGACGACCTGCGCGGCCGGACCGTCTTCCGCCACGGGGGCAAGGCCGCGATCCGGCTGGAGGTGGACACCTACCTGTGCGCGTGGACGATCACGCTGCGGCCGGTGACGGTCGTCCACGAGCTCGACGGGCGGATCGAGGGACGCGGGCCGGACGTACTGGCCTACTCCCGCTACATCGACCACATCAAGGTGGGGAACCTCGGCAGGGGCGACGAGCGGGGCTACATGACGGTCCATGCCGTCCGGAACAACGACAACCGCGACCTGGTCTTCGAGCGCGAGAGCCGCGGCCGCAACACCGTCGAGGTGCCCATGAGCCCGCGCCTGCTGGTGATCGACGCCCCCGGCGCCTGGTCCGTCGAACCCACCGAGCTGAGCGCCATCGGCTTCTGGATCCGCAACCGCTGACCACAGACCGCTAACGACAGACCGCGGCCCGCGAATCGGGCGGGGCATCCCCGGCGATGCCCCGCCCCGGCCCGCCCCGGTCGCGGCAGCGGCCTAGGCCGGTGCGAAGAGCACCTTCGCCCGTCCCGGGTCCGCCTCCGTCAGCCGGACCCGGATCCGTTCGCCCAGCGGGAGCTCCGCCGACGTGGACTCCACGCGGCCGATCACCGCGGGCTCCTCCAGATGGACCGTGCCGACCAGCGGCTCCCGGTCCTTGACGTCGATGACCGTCGCCTCGAAGGTCTCGCCGACGCGGTCCTTGAGCAGCGCCGCCTCCACCAGGTCCACGGACTCCCGCTCCGCCGAGTTCGCCAGCCGGGTCCCGTCCGCCATCTCCTTCGGCAGGGCGTCGAGCGCCTCCAGCGCCCACCCGGGGGGTTCGGTTCCTGCCACGGCGGCCACGCACAGCTCGCCCGTGTACCGGTCGACGAGCCGGCGCAGCGGCGCGGTGCAGTGGGCGTACGGGGCCGCGACCGCGGCGTGCAGGACCGGGTCCGGGGTCTCGCCGCCGGTGAAGACCGTGTACCCGGCGCCGCGCAGCAGGGCCGTGCACTCCTGGAGGAAGGCGGCGTGGGCGGGCCGGTGCGGATCGAGCCCGCGCACGAGCTGCGCGTACGGGACGTGGTGCGGCCAGTCGATCCGCAGGGCCTTCGCGGCCCGGCGCAGCCGCCCGACGGCTCCGTCGGGAGCGGTCGGCAGCGTCCGTAGGATGCCCGCCCCGGCGGCGAGCATCAGGTCGGCGGCGGCCATGCCGGTCATCAGGGAGATCTGCGCGTTCCAGCCGTCGGCCGGGAGCGGGGCCCGGTAGGCCAGGCTGTACGAGCCCTCGTGCTCGACGACCTCCTGCTCGGGCACGTTCAGCGAGATCCCCCCGCGCTCCGCCTCCAGGGCCTCGCGCAGCCGCCCGATGTCCTTCAGCAGGGCGAGCGGTTCCTCGGCGGTGCCCGCGTCGATGGCCTTCTGGACGCCGTCGTAGTCGAGTTTGGCCCGGCTGCGCACGAGCGCGCGGCGCACATCGGTGCTCTCCACCCGTCCCTCGGCGTCCAGGTCGAGCCGCCACAGCAGGGCCGGGCAGGTCTGGTCCGGGAGCAGGCTGGCGGCACCCTCCGAGAGCACGGCCGGGTGCAGGGGGACCTTCTCGTCGGGGAAGTAGAGGGTGGTGACCCGGCGGTGGGCCTCGGCGTCGAGGGCGCCGCCGGGGGTGACGTAGGCGGCGACGTCGGCGATGGCGTAGTGGACCCGGTAGCCGCCGGAGGCCCGCTTCGCCAGGTGCATGGCCTGGTCCAGATCGCGCGAGGTCGGCGGATCGATCGTGAAGAGGGAGATGTCGGTGGCGTCGGAGTCCGGGAGGCGGGGGCCGCGCACCGCCCGCTCGGCCTCGGCGAGTACGGGCGCCGGGAACTCCTCCGGCACCTCCAGCTTCGTCCTCAGTTCACGCAGCGCGGCCCGCAGAGCAGCCCCGTCTGCGCCGGTCATGATCATGTGACGGCGTGGCATGAGCCGAGCCTATGGCCGGTGGGCCCGGGCGGCGCGGTGAGCCGTCTACCCTGGTCGGGGGCCGCACCCCCGTCGCTGTGCCGTGCCCGTCGAAGGAGAACCACCGTGCTCGTGCTGCTGCCGCCGTCCGAAGGAAAGGCCGCCGGCGGCTCCGGCGCTCCGCTGAAGCCGGAGACGCTCTCGCTGCCGGGGCTGGCCGCGGCCCGGGCGGCGGTGCTGGAGGAGCTGGTCGAGCTGTGTGTGGGCGACGAGCTGAAGGCCCGCGAGGTGCTCGGCCTGAGCGAGGGCCTGCGCGGTGAGGTCGCCAAGAACGCGGAGCTGCCGACGGCGGTCGCCCGCCCGGCCGGGGAGATCTACACGGGCGTCCTGTACGACGCGCTGGGCCTGTCGACGCTCACGCCGGCGGCGGCGTCCCTGGCCGCGGAATCCCTCCTGGTCTTCTCGGGCCTGTGGGGAGCGGTCGGCGTGGCGGACCGCATCCCCTCCTACCGCTGCTCGATGGGCGTGAAGCTGCCAGGGCTGGGGGCGCTGGGCGCGTTCTGGCGCGAACCGATGGCTTCGGTGATGCCGGAGGCGGCGGGCGAGGGCCTGGTCCTGGACCTGCGGTCCTCGGCGTACGCGTCGGCTTGGAAGCCGAAGGGGGAGGTGGCGGGGCGCACGGCCACGGTCCGGGTGCTGCACTCCCAGATGGTGGACGGGGTCGAGAAGCGGTCGGTGGTGAGCCACTTCAACAAGGCCACCAAGGGCCGCCTGGTCCGCGACCTCCTGTCGGCGGGCGCGGTCCCCGCGACCCCGGCGGAATTGGTGACGGCGCTGCGCGACCTGGGCTTCACGGTGGAGGCCGAAGCGCCGGTGAAGCCGGGCAAGGCTTGGTCCCTCGACGTGGTCGTCACCCAGATCCACTGACCGGGGCTGCGGGTGGGCCGGTGCCGGGAGCGGGGTCAGTCCGCCTGTGGGGTTCCGTAGGTGCGGGACGAGGCGTCCACCTGGGCCAGTCTGCGTAGGGCCGCGAACATCGCGTCGCCCAGGACCGTGCCGACCGCGACGGATTCGACCAGGTCCTCCCGTGCCACCGCGTGCGTCGTGTAGGCCAGGTCCGCGCCGGCCACCAGCTCGGCCGCCTGCGCGTACGTGTCGAGTACCTCCGTGAAGGCTCCGTGGCCGGCCCGCTCCAGCGCGGCCAGCGCGGCGGCCAGGGCCTCGCCCGCGCGGCTGTCCGCGTCCACCTGCCAGCCGCGCCGCTCGATGATCCGCGCCACCTTCGCCCGCGCCAGTTCGGTCTCGGCGTCGGGCGTCCCGCCGTGCTCGGGAACCAGCGCGTCCGACACCGGGCCGAGCAGACCGTGGACCGACCGCTCCTTGTCGTCGATGGCGCGGATCACGTCCCCGATGGCCGCCACGGGGAGCTTCCCCACTTCCAGGAGGCCGCGGATCAGGCGCAGCCTGCGCTCGTGCGTCTCCTCGTAGTGCGCCTGGTTGGGGCTGCTGAGCTCACCGGCCGGGAGCAGGCCCTCCCGTACGTAGTACTTGATCGTCGGTACCGGTACCCCGGTCCGCGCGCTCAGCTCTCCGATGCGCATCTTCGCTTCCGTCCTGGTTCCTGGAGCCCTTGCGTGTGCCGTACCCAGCATAGATAGTGGCACTACCGGATAGTGGTGAGTGCCACTATCCATTTTGGTGGGGGGTGGAGAGATGCCGTTTCTGTTTCCGCGTGCCTGGCACCGACCGCTGGTGGTGCTCGCCGGCGTCATGGGGTTATGGGCGGCCGGCTGCGCCGTCGGGATCCTCGTCGACGACCGGATCCTGCTGGGCGCCCCGATCTGGGTGAAGCCGTTCAAGTTCGCCGCCTCGATCCTCGCCTACGCGCTGAGCCTGGCTTGGATGATCTCCCTGCTCGGACAGGCCCGGCCCCGGCTCGCCCGGCCCGCGTGGTGGGCGGGCACGGTGGTGGCGGTGGCCGGCGCCGTGGAGATGGTGCTCATCACCGCGCAGGCCTTCCGCGGCCGGCAGAGCCACTTCAACTACGCCACTCCCTTCGACGCACAGCTGTACAACGTCATGGCCGGGAGCATCGTGATGCTGTGGCTGGGTGCGCTGGTGATCGCCGTCCTGCTGTTCCGGGCCCGGATCGCCGACCGGGCCACCACCTGGTCGATCCGGATCGCCGCGGCCCTGGCGCTGATCGGTGCCGGGCTCGGCTTCCTGATGACCCGGCCGACGGCCGAGCAGCTCGCGGCCGGCGACGACGACGCCCCGATCGTGGGCGGGCACGCCGTGGGAGTGCCCGACGGCGGGCCCGGCTTGCCGCTCACCGGCTGGTCCACCACCGGCGGCGATCTGCGCGTCCCGCACTTCGTGGGGATGCACGCAATCCAGCTGCTGCCGTTGCTCGTCCTGCTCCTGGCCGTCCTCGCGGCGCGGTTCCCCGTCCTGCGCGAGGAACGGGTGCGGCTGCGCCTCGTACTGGTCGCGGGCTCGGCGTACGGGGCGGTACTGGCCCTGCTGACCTGGCAGGCGCTGCGCGGTCAGCCGCTGACCTCCCCGGACGGGCCGACGCTGGGCGCGGCCGCGCTGATCCTGGTGGCCGCCGCACTGGGGGCCCTGCTCGGCATCCGCCGGGGCGGCGGGCGCGAGGCCGCCGGCCCGGCGGGCCCCGGTTCCGTGCCGCGGTCCTCGGTGCGGAGCGCCCCCTAGGGCGTCAGCGGCCCAGGGGCCAGGCGACCGTGGCGGGGGTGTGGTCCGAGGCGCCGGCGTAGGTGGCGCAGGCGTCCGTGAGGGTTTCCAGCAGGGTCAGCGGATCGACGAGCGGATGCTCCATGCCGCGGAGCCAGGACACCGAGAGGTCACCGGGCAGTGCGGCCGGCGGTACCAGGACGTAGCTGCCCCGGCAGTGCCAGCGCAGCCCGGGGTGCTCGTCCATCGTCTCGGGGTGGCAGTCCAGTTCGCAGGGCCACCACTCGTCCTCGTCCTCGGGCGTGCCCCGGGTCGCGGTGAAGAAGAGCATGCGGGCCTGGTCGCCCGTACCGCCGGACTCGGCGACCGGGCCGACCTCGATGCCGGCGGCCAGCAGGCGTTCCAGCGCACTGTGCCCGGCTTCCAGGGGGACGTCCAGGACGTCGTGGACCATGCCCGTCGCGGTGATGAAGTTGGCCGCGGGCTGGTTGCGGGCCCAGCGTTCGACCTGCGCGCGGTCCGTAGTGGACTGCGTCTGCCAGGCGAAGGAGATGGGGTGCCGCGCGGGCGTCGGACAGCCGATCCGGTCGCACGAACACCGGTAGCCGGCCGGATGCGCGGCGGGCGAGATCGGCAGACCCGCGGCGGCCACGGCCAGGAGCAGGGCTTCGCGTTCGCGCGCGGGGTCCTCGGCGTCGGGTTTGGGCTTGCGGCGCAGCCACTGGGAAATCCTGCTCTGCTCGCCGCGTTTGACGCGGCCCGACTCAGACCCCATCTATCCCCTCACCTACACCGTTGCCCGGTAGACCCTCACATGTTCCCACCATCCTGGGCGCCGGGTGACCGCACCCCCCGACCAGGGACCCCACACAACCACATAAATCGGCCATATGTTCTCGGCCATCAAAAGGTCATGACTTATCCCACCCGGCCCCGCCCCCGCCCAGCACCGCGTCCACCAGCGCGTCCGCGTACGCGTGCGTGAGCGGCGCCGTGCGCAGCAGCCAGCGGTAGGTCAGAGGTCCGAGCAGCATTTCGACGGTCAGCCGCAGGTCGGTGTCCGGCGGGAGCTGCCCGGCCTCGCGGGCCGACCGCAACCGCTCCTCGTACAGCGCGAGCTGGGGTTCCAGCAGCTGCTCCGTGAAGCGCGCCCCCAGCTCGGGGTCGGTGGCGCCGGCCGCCATCAGGGCGCGCGCGGGGGCCGCGTACCGCTCGTCGGCGAACTCGTCCACCGTCGCCCGCAGTACGTACTTCAGGTCGGCGCCCAGGTCCCCGGTATCGGGGAAGCCGGTCCACGCCCCGTCGGAGCTCGCGTCCCCGGCGAGCGCGACCGAGGCGTCCAGCAGCACCGCGGCCTTCGACGGCCACCAGCGGTAGATCGTCTGCTTGCCGACTCCGGCGCGGGCGGCGATGGCCTCGATGGTCAGCTTGTTGTAGCCGACCTCCCCCACCAGTTCGAGCGCCGCGTCCAGGATGGCCCGCCGCGAGCGGTCGCTGCGGCGCGTGGCGTCCGGAGACCGGGGGGCGGCGGGGTCGGGACCGGGGTCGGAACCGGGGTCGGAACCGTCGGCGGGGAGGGGGCTGGGGCTCATTTCGGAAACTTATCAACTCCGAACCGCTCGACTTTCAGCCGTTCGGAAAACCACCCAGTCAGTTCACTGCGCGGTTCCCGCCGAGGAGGGACGATTCTCTTCTCATCACCGTGAGGAGCCTTCATTGCGCAGAGACGCCACACCCCGGCGTTACCTGATGTGCCCACCCGCGCACTTCAAGGTCACGTACTCCATCAACCCGTGGATGGACCCCACGAAACCGGTGGACCTGCCCCTGGCCATGGCCCAGTGGGAGGACCTCCGCGACCGCTACGTGGCCCTGGGCCACACCGTAGAGACCCTCGTCCCCGACCGGGGACTGCCCGACATGGTCTTCGCGGCGAACGGCGCCCTCGTTGTCGACGGCCGGGTGCTGGGCGCGCGGTTCGCCTACCCCGAGCGGGCCGCCGAGGCGGAGATCCACCTCGACTGGTTCCGCGCGAACGGCTTCCGGGACGTCCACGAGCCGTCCCACGTCAACGAGGGCGAGGGTGACTTCGCCGTCACCGCCACCTATCTCCTGGCGGGCCGGGGCTTCCGCTCCAGCCCGCTCTCGCACGACGAGGCCCAGGAGTTCTTCGGCCGTCCGGTCATCGGTCTCGACTTGGTCGACCCGCGCTACTACCACCTGGACACGGCCCTGTCCGTGCTCGACGGCGACGAGATCATGTACTACCCGGACGCCTTCTCCGCGGGCAGCCGGGCCGTACTGCGCCGGCTCTTCCCCGACGCGCTGATCGCGCGCGCCGAGGACGCGGCGGCCCTCGGGCTCAACGCGGTCTGCGACGGCCGGCACGTACTGCTCCCGCAGGAGGCGACCGGACTCCTCGCCCCCCTGCGGGAGCGGGGGTTCGAACCGGTCCCCATGGACCTGGGGGAGCTGCTCAAGGGCGGCGGCAGCGTGAAGTGCTGCACGCAGGAGCTGAGGCCCTAGCCGGCCGCGCGTCCGGACGAGGGGCCTGGGCCTGCCACGGGCTCAGGCCCCTACGGCCTCAGCCTTCTGAGGCCTCGGGCTCCTGGGGCCTGAGCCTCCTGAGGCCTGAGCCTCCTACGGCCTCAGGCCCCTGCGGGCTCAGCCCCCTGCGGGGGCGGCCACTCCTGGCCCCAGTCGGCGTCCCGGGCGGCCTTGTACAGGTCCCCGTGGCGCTTGGTCACGTTGACCTTGGTCTGCCCCTCGGCCTCGGGTCCGCACAGCTCCAGCAGGACCAGCCCCTTGCGGAGCTGCGGCCGGCGCGTGATGCGGGCGGCGGCCGGCTCCACCGGGAAGCGGCTCGCGGCCACGTAGCTGAACTTCTCGTCCTCGTAGGACAGGGAGCCGCCCTTGACCTGGCGGTGCAGGGAGGAGCGGCTGACCCGCGCCGAGAAGTGGCACCAGTCCTTGCCGACCTGGATCGGGCAGGTCCCGTCGTGCGGGCACGGGGCGGCGACCTGGAACCCGGCCTCGATCAGCCGGTCGCGGGCCTCGCGGACGCGCAGGTACCCCTCCGGCGTGCCGGGCTCGACCACCACCACGGCCTGACCGGCGCGCGCCGCCTCGGCGACGACCTCGCCGCGGGCCTCGGGGGTCAGTTCGCCCAGGACGTAGGAGACCGTCACCAGGTCCGCCGCGGGGAGGGTCATCCCCGCCCCGATGACGCTCTGGCGCCACTCGGCGGCCCGCAGGGTGGCGGAGGAGGAGGCCGCGGCCAGCTCCTTGCCGAGGACCAGGGCCGGGTCGGCCCAGTCCAGCACGGCCGTCTCGCGCGGCCCGCCCCAGACGGAGTCCGCCGCCCAGGCCGCGGCTCCCGTGCCGCCGCCCACGTCCACGTGCGAGGCCGGGGACCAGCCCGGGGCCGCCTCGGCGAGCCCGTCCAGGGCGGACCGTACGGCCTCGAAGGTGGCGGGCATCCGGTACGCCGCGTAGGCGGCCACGTCGGAGCGGTTGCGCAGGACCGGGGTGTTGGTCGGGATCTGGCCGCGGTAATTGGCGATCAGCCGCTCCACGGCGGCCGTGGCCTGCTTCTGCGGGAGGCCTTCGAGCAGCCCGGCGAGGGCGCTGCGCAGGGTTTCGGCGGTGGTGGTGGCGGTGTCGTTCACCCGCCAAGTTTACGGGGCCGGGGACGGGGCCGGACCGGGGCCGAAGCCCCGGTCCGGCCCCGGACGGTCAGCTCGCCGTCGTGGTCGGCGTCGTGGTCGCCTTCGCCGCCGGCGGGCTGGTCCGCCACGGGCGGCACAGGACGACGAAGCAGAGGACCGCGAGGAAGGAGCAGGTCGCCTGGACCAGGGCCATGGGTACCGCCGTGTCCTCGCCCGCGATGCCGACCAGGGGGGAGGCCACGGCTCCGACCAGGAAGGAGGAGGTGCCGAGCAGGGCGGAGGCCGAGCCGGCCGCGTGCGGGGCGCGCATCAGGGCCTGCGCGTTGGTGTTGGGCAGGACCAGGCCCATCGCGGACATCAGGACGAACAGTCCGGCGCAGATCGCGAAGAGCCCGACCTCGCCGAAGACCCCGGCGGTCATGAGGAGCAGGGCGACCGAGGCGGCCGCGATGACCGCGAGCCCGTACCCCAGGACCTTGTCCAGGCTGACCCGGCCGACCAGCAGCTTGCCGTTGATCTGGCCGACCGCGATCAGGCCGAGGGAGTTGACGCCGAACAGCAGGCTGAAGGTCTGGGCCGAAGCCCCGTAGATCTCCTGCACGACGAACGGCGAGGCGGAGATGTACGCGAACAGCGCCGCGAAGGCGAAGCCGCCGGCCAGCGTGTAGCCGGCGAAGACGCGGTCGGCGAACAGCCCTCGCATGGTCCGCAGCGCGGCGCCCACGCCGCCGGTCTGACGCCGCTCGGGCGGCAGGGTCTCGCCGAGCTTGCGCCAGACCAGTGCGGTCAACAGGGCCCCCACGACGGTGAGGACGACGAACACCCCGCGCCAGTCGGCGAAGCGCAGCACCTGGCCGCCGATGAGCGGGGCGATGATCGGCGCCACGCCGGATATGAGCATCAGGGTGGAGAAGAACCGGGCCATCTCGACCCCGTCGTACAGATCGCGTACGACGGCCCGCGCGATCACGATCGCGGCCGCGCCGGCCAGGCCCTGGAGCAGCCGGAAGGCGATCAGCAGCTCGACGGTCGGGGCGAAGGCGCAGATGGCGGTGGCGAGGACGTAGACGACCATGCCGATGAGCAGGGGGCGGCGGCGGCCCCACTTGTCGCTCATCGGGCCGATCACCAGCTGGCCGAGCGCCATGCCGGCGAGGCAGGCGGTGAGGGTGAGCTGGACGGTCGCGGCCGGGCTGTTCAGGGCGGTGGTCACCGTCGGCAGGGCCGGCAGGTACATGTCCATGGACAGCGGGGGCAGGGCGGTGAGTCCGCCGAGGATGAAGGTGACGAGCAGTCCCGTCCGGCGGGCGGCCGTCAGGGGAGGTGCGGTGGTGAGGGGGGAGGGAATCGCGGGCGACGAGTCCTTCGAGGGCGCTGTCGCGTGGCCTCGCTCCGGCATACGGAACTCCAGTCTTCTTATCGTGTCTTCACACCCCCTGATCGACCCATGTTCTCAGCAATCGGAACGTCCCGGGGCCGATGCGCCGTGTGACGTAGCCTGCGGCCCCATGAACGCACGCTTGAAGCAGATCGCCGTAGTGACCGGAGCCGGATCCGGGATCGGCCGGTCCGTGGCCCTCACCCTCGCCGCCGCCGGATGGGCGGTGGCCGTGGCCGGCCGCAGGACCGAGCCGCTGGAGGAGACCGCCGAGGCGGCCAGGGCCGCCCACCCGGACGCCGAGGTGCTCTGCGTCCGGGCCGACGTCAGCGACCCGGACGACGTGTCCGCGCTGTTCGAGACCGTCCGGGAGCGTTACGGGCGGGTGGACCTCCTCTTTAATAACGCCGGCACCTTCGGCCCGGCCGGAGTCCCGCTGGAGGACATCTCCTACGAGGCCTGGCGCTCGGTGGTCGACGTCAACCTCACCGGCTCCTTCCTCTGCGCGCAGGCGGCCTTCCGGGTGATGAAGGCCCAGGACCCGCAGGGCGGCCGCATCATCAACAACGGCTCCATCTCCGCGCACGTGCCCCGGCCGAACTCGATCGCGTACACCGCGACCAAGCACGCCATGACCGGCCTGACGAAGTCCCTTTCGCTGGACGGGCGTCCGTACGGGATCGCCTGCGGGCAGATCGACATCGGCAACGCGGCCACCGAGATGACCGAGCGGATGCAGACCGGGATCATGCAGGCCAACGGACAGCTCGCGGTGGAGCCCGTCATGGACGCGGCCGACGTGGCGCGCACCGTGCTGCACATGGCCGAGCTCCCGCTCGGGGCGAACGTGCAGTTCGCGACGGTGATGGCGACCGCGATGCCCTACATCGGGCGCGGCTGACCCGTTTCGTGCCCGGCCCGGGGGCCGCATCCGAGGCGTCCTCGGGCCCGCCCCCGTCCCGACCTGCGCATACGCTCCGGATTCGGGAATGCGGGGCCGTGGGGCACCGTTGTGGCGATCATGACTGACGTGCTGCGCTACACCGCCTTCTCCGACGACCCGGCCGGCGGCAACCCCGCCGGTGTCGTCCTCGACGCCGCGGGCCTCGACGAGGCCGCCATGCTGAAGATCGCCGCCGAACTGGACTACAGCGAGACGGCCTTCCTCACCGCCCCGCCCGAGGGCCTGGGCGGGGAGCCGGGCAGGGCCTTCTCCGTGCGCTACTTCAGCCCCAAGGTGGAGGTCCCCTTCTGCGGGCACGCCACCGTGGCCACGGCCGTGGCGCTGGGCGAGCGGATCGGCCCGGGCGAGCTGGTCTTCGCGACCCGCGCGGGCACGGTGCCCGTCTCGGTGACCCGGGAGGACGGGGCCGGCGGCCTGCGCGCGACCCTGACCAGCGTCGAACCCCACACCGAGGACCTGGACCCGGCCGACCTCGCCGAGGCCCTGGCCGCCCTGGACTGGCCGGCCGCCGACCTGGACCCGGCGTTCCCGCCGCGGATCGCCTACGCCGGAGCCCGCCACCTGGTGCTGGGCGCCGCCACCCGGGCCCGGCTCGCCGACCTCGACTACGACTTCGACCGGCTGGAGGCGCTGATGCGGCGCCTGGACCTGGTCACCGTGCAGCTCGTGTTCCGGGCGGGCCCGTCGGAGTTCCACGTACGCAACCCCTTCCCGGTCGGCGGCGTCGTCGAGGACCCGGCGACCGGCGCGGCCGCGGCCGCCTTCGGGGCGTACGCCCGCGAGGTCGGCCTCGTCCCGGACGAAGCCGTCCTGACCCTCCACCAGGGCGCCGACATGGGCCGCCCCGGAGTGCTCACCGTCGAGCTGCGCGCCGGCGACAGCCGGGTCCGGGTCGGCGGCGCGGGCGCGCTGATCCCGTAATGCGAACCGAGGGGACCATCCAGGAGTACGAAGTCCTGCCCTCCGGGCTCGCCGAGCAGGTGGCGGGTCTGGAGGCGCGGGCCTGGCCCGGGTCGTCCCCCGGGCACGACCCGGCGCTCGCCCCGCGCGCGGTCCTGCTCCTCGACGCCGACGGGCGGGTCGCCGCCTGCCTGGCGCTCCTCCACAAGCCGGTCCGGCTCGCGGACGGGCGTACGTACCGCGCGGCCGGGCTGAGCGGCGTGGTCACCCGGGCCGACGTACGGGGGCGCGGGTACGGGGGCCGGCTGGTGGCGGCGGCCCGCGCCGGGCTCGCCGCCGATCCGGCGGTGGACCTGGCGCTGTTCAGCTGCGACCCGGAGCTGGTCCCGTTCTACGAGGCGGCCGGCTTCGAGGTGCTGCCCGGCACGGTCCTGGTCGGCGGCACCCCCGAGGAGCCGCTCGCCACGGACGCCCCGGGCCTCGGCAAGACGGTGCTCGGGGCGTTCTTCGCCCGGGGCGCCGGCGGCACCGGCGCGGCATCGGCCGCGGACGACGAAGGCCGCGCGGACCAGGTCCGCGCGGCCTTCACCGGCATCCGCGTCCCCCTCTACCCGGGGACGATCGACAAGCTGTGGTGAGTCAGGAGCCGCTGGGCGCGGACTCCGGCTTCGACTCCGACTCCGACTCGGGCTTCGGCTCCGGCTTCGTGCGCTTGACCAGCGACGGCGCCAGGAACAGGGCGAGCACCGGCACCAGGTACAGGGCCCACACGATCAGCTGGAGCACGGTCGGGTCCGGCTGGAAGTTGAAGGTGCCCTTGAGCAGGGTCCCGTACCAGCTGTCCGGCGGGATCGTCGCGCTGATGTCGAAGGCCTTGTTGTTCAGCCCCGGCAGGAAGTCGGCCTCCTGGAGGTCGTGGACGCCGTACGCGAGCACGCCCGCGGCGACCACGACCAGCATGCCGCCGGTCCACGTGAAGAACTTCGCCAGGTTGATCTTCAGCGCGCCGCGGTAGAACAGCCAGCCCAGCAGGATCGACGACCCGATGCCGAGCAGCACGCCGATCAGCGGGGCCGCGCCGTCACCGGCCGCGTGGACCGAACGCCACACGAACAGCGAGGTCTCCAGGCCCTCCCGGCCGACGGCCAGGAACGCCGTCGCCACCAGGGCGCCGGTGCCCATCGCGAGCGCCGCGTCGAGCTTGCCCTGGAGCTCGGCCTTCAAGTGCCGCGCGGTGCGCTTCATCCAGAAGACCATCCAGGTGACCAGGCCGACCGCGACGATCGACAGGGTGCCGCCGATCGCCTCCTGCGCCTTGAAGGTCAGTTCCTGCGTGCCGAATTCGAGACCCGCGCCGAAGGCCAGGGACAGGGCGGCGGCCAGGCCGACGCCCACCCACAGCGGCCCCAGCTTGGCCTTGTTCCCGGTCTTGACCAGATAGGCGATGAGGATGCAGACGACGAGGCTGGCTTCCAGCCCCTCGCGCAGCCCGATCAGATAGTTGCTGAACACTTCGGTTCTCCCGGTCCCTTACGCGAACAGCGTCCGGCCCCACCAGTCGTCCTTGTCGCGGACGCCCGGCGGGACGGCGAAGACGGCCGAACCCACGTGCTGGATGTATTCGTTGAGGACGTCGGACTTCGCCAGCTTGCGCTGGATCGGTACGAAGCCGGTGCGCACGTCGCGCTGGTAGGCGAGGAAGAACAGGCCCGCGTCGAGGCGGCCCAGTCCGTCGGTGCCGTCGGTGAAGGAGTAGCCGCGGCGCAGGATCGTCGCACCGTTGTTGGTGTCCGGGTGCGCGAGGCGGACGTGCGCCTCGGGCTTCATCGCCTTCAGGAACGGCTCGTCGCGCTCCTTGGACTTGCCGACGGGGGCACCCTCGCCCTTGTCGCGGCCGAAGATGTCCTCCTGCTCGCCCAGGGGCGTGCGGTCCCACGTCTCGATGTTCATCCGGATCCGGCGCGCCACGAGGTACGAGCCACCGGTCAGCCAGTCGCTGCCGTCGCCGGCGCCGACCCACACGTGCTTGTCCAGGGCGGCCTTGTCGGTGCCCGAGATGTTCCGGGTGCCGTCCTTGAAGCCCATCATGTTGCGCGGGGTCTGCTCGTCAGGCGTGGTCGAGGAGGTCTTGCCGAAGCCCAGCTGCGACCAGCGCACCGCCGTCTTGCCGAAGCCGATGCGGGCGAGCTGGCGGATGGCGTGCACCGCGACCTGCGGGTCGTCGGCGCAGGCCTGCACGCACAGGTCGCCGCCCGAGCGGGCCTGGTCGAGGTTGTCGCCGGGGAAGAGCTCCAGGTCGATCAGGGCCTCGGGGCGCTTGCCCTCCAGGCCGAAGCGGCCCTTGGCGAACAGGCCCGGCCCGAAACCGATCGTCAGGGTGAGGCGGGAGGCCTTCAGACCCAGCGCCTCGCCCGTGTCGTCCGGCGGGGCCTCCGGGAGGCCGCCGTAGCCGCCCTCGCCGACGGGCTGCCCGGCCGTCATCAGGCGGGCCGCCTCGGTCCAGTCCTTGAGGAGCTGGACCAGCTCGGCCCGGTCCTTGGTCTTCACGTCGAAGGCGGCGAAGTGCAGGCGGTCCTGGACGGCACTGGAGATGCCGGCCTGGTGCTCACCGTGGAACGGCACGGCCGCGCCGGCCGAAGCCGCCGAGACCATGTCGGGGCCCGAGTTCAGTGCGATGGCCGTACCACCGGCCGCCGCCGCGCCGAGCGCGAGGCCCGCGCCGCCCCAGCCGAGGACGGCCCGGCGCGAGGGCGCGCCCGAAGCCGGGCCCGCCTGCTCCGGCGTGCCCTGCGCGTGGTCCTGCGCGGGCTGCTGCCCGGCCACCGACTCGCTCATGTGAGGTTCTCCCGCCTGCTCTGCTGTTCCGGAGTTACTTCGCGGCCGCGGCGGCGAGCTTCGAGAGCGGCTCGGCCAGGGCGTTGACGCCGTCGGAGAGCTCCTTGCGCTCGGCCTCGCCGACCTTGTCGTACGAGGTGAACTCGTAGGCGGCCTTGTTCGGGCGGTACTTCTCCAGCAGGTTGTTCAGTGCCGCGAACTGCTTGTCCAGCTCGGCGGTGAGCGCGGGGTCCGTCTTCGAGGTGATCGGCTTGAGCAGCTCGAAGGCCTTCTCGGCGCCCTCGACGTTGGCCTTGAAGTCGACCAGGTCGGTGTGGCTGTAGCGCTCTTCCTCACCCGTCACCTTGCCGGTGGCGACCTCGTCGAGGAGCTCCTTGGCGCCGTTCGCCATCGAGGTGGGGGTGATCTCCGCCTGGCCGACCTTCTTCTGCCACACGGCCAGGTCGGCCATCAGGGTCTCGGCGAGCTTCTTGTCCGCGTCGTCGATCTTGTTGCCCTCGAAGAGGGACTTCTCCAGCTTGTGCCAGCCGGTCCATTCCTGGCCGGCCTCCAGGCCGTCCTCGCGGACGTCGACCTTGGGGTCGATGTCACCGAAGGACTCGGCGACCGGCTCGGTGCGCTCCCAGCCGATGCGCGAGGGGGCGTACGCCTTCTTCGCGGCCTCGACGTCGCCGGCCTTGACCGCGTCCGCGAAGGCCTGCGCCTTGGGGATGGTCTCGTCGGCCTGCTCCTGCACGTACTTGCGGTACGCGGCGACCGCGGCGTCGGCCTCGGGGCTGCGCTTCTCCGTGCCGCCCGTGCCGGTGGCCTTGACCTGCTGGCGGATGCCGTCGCCCTTCATGCCGGGCTTGCAGGCGATCTCGTAGTCGCCCGCCTTGAGCTCGGCGGTGATGGTGGCCTTGGTGCCGGGGCCGATGTTCTCGCGCTCGGCGACGATGCGGTCGTCGGGGAAGAGCACGTAGAGCTCGGTGACCTTGGAGCCCTTGTTCTCGACCTCGAAGGCGACCTTGCCCGCGGGGAACTCCTTCGTGGAGACCTCGCAGGCGGAGTCGGAGGCCGCCACCTTGATGGTGCCGTCGCCGGACGCGTCGCTCTTCTCGGAGCAGCCGGTGACCGCGGTGAGGGCGGCCACGACGGCTGCCGCGGTGACGACGGAGAGGCGGACGGGACGCATAGGGGGCTCCTGGCGGTCTGGCGTTCGGCAGACGACCGTCCCGATCGGGTGGGGGCGGCCGGTGAGGCGGACCTAACTTAACCGAGGCTTACCTGACCCATACCCGTGCGTCCAGTGATTCAGCCCACACATTCGAGGGCCGGACACGGGGCCGTTACGAGTGCCCCACGCCGGGCCCATGCGCAGGTCAAGCGGAGGTCAAGCCCAGGCGGCCGTTCCGTACGGCGGAACCGTCCGCTCCGGGCCGCTCCGGCCCGCCGTTCCGTACGGGGACCACCAGCGGTGCCCCGGTGCGCGGGTGCGGGAGGACCTCCACCGGCTGGCGGTACACCCGGCTCAGCAGCCCGTCCTCGAACACCTCCGCCGGCGGGCCGTCCGCCGCGATCCGGCCGTCGTGCAGCACGGCGACCCGGTCCGCGTACGCCGCCGCCAGACCCAGGTCGTGCAGGACCACCACGACCCCGTCCCCGGCCGCCGCGCGCTCCCGGCAGATCCGCAGCACCAGTTCCTGGTGGCGCAGGTCCAGCGCCGCCGTCGGCTCGTCCAGCATCAGCAGCGGGGCGCCCTGCGCCAGTACGCGGGCCAGCGCGACCCGGGCCCGCTCGCCGCCCGAGAGCCCCGAGAACGGGCGGGCCGCGAAGCCCGTCACCTCGGTGGCGGCCATCGCGGCGGCCACCGCCTCCTCGTCGGAGCCGGCCGCCTCGGTGCCCGCCCAGGGGGCGCGGCCCATCCGTACGACGTCCTCCACGGGAAAGGGGAAGGCCAGTTCGGCCGATTGGGGGAGCACCGCCCGGCGCAGGGCCAGCTCGGGGGCCGGCCAGTCGCCCATCGGTCGGCCGTCGATCCGGACCTCCCCGGAGGCGGCCGGCAGGTCCCCGGACAGGGCCGCCAGCAGCGTGGACTTGCCCGCGCCGTTCGGTCCGACCAGGGCCAGCACCTCCCCGGCGCGCACGGTCAGCCCGATCCCGGCGAGCACCTCGCGCCCGCCGAGCCGTACGCGCAGGTCCGTGACCTCGGCGAGCGGCGCGCCGGGGGCGGGCCGGGCGGGAACGGTGCGCCCGTTCCTGCGGAATGCGGCGAAGCGGACGCTCATGCCCAGCCTCCTTGCTTGCGGCGGGTGCGGCGCAGCAGCCAGAAGAAGAACGGGCTGCCGAGCAGGGCGGTCAGCACGCCGAGCGGCAGCTCGGCGGGCTGGGCGAGGGTCCGGGCGGCCAGGTCCCCGGCGACCAGCACCACGGCTCCGCCGAGCGCGCTGCCGGGCACCAGGAAGCGGTGGCCCGGACCGTTGGCCATGCGCAGCAGGTGCGGCACGAGCAGCCCGACGAAGGTGATGATCCCGGCCACGGCGACGGCCGCCGCCGTCAGCAGCGCGACGACCAGGATCAGCGCCAGGCGCAGCCGCTCCACGTCGACGCCGAGGTGACGGGCGGGCCGCTCGCCGAGGGAGAGCAGGTCCAGCTTGCGCGCGTAGAAGGGGGCGATCAGCAGCCCGGCGAGGGCGCAGGGCAGGACGGCCAGCACCTTGGGCCAGGTGGCCTGGGCGAGGGAGCCGAGCTGCCAGAAGGTGATCTGGTTGACCTGGCCGCTGTCGGCGAAGAAGACGAACAGGCCGATCAGGGCGCCCGCGAAGGCGTTGACGGCGATGCCGGTCAGGATGAGGGTGACGACCTCCGTCCGGCCGCCGTTGCGGGACAGCAGGTACACGGCGCCGACGGTGATCAGCCCCGCGACGAACGCGCAGGCGGTGACGGTCCAGTTGCCGAAGAAGGTCAGGCCCAGCCCGATCGCGGCGACCGCGCCCACGGCCGCGCCCGCCGAGATCCCGATGACCCCGGGCTCGGCCAGCGGATTGCCGAACACCCCCTGCATCAGCGCCCCGGCACAGCCGAGAGCGGACCCGACGAGCAGGGCGAGGACCACACGGGGCAGCCGTACGTTCCACAGCACGCTCTCCCCGACCCGGTCGAGGGCGGCGCCCCCGAGGCCGAGGCGGTGCTGCACCGACCCGATCACCTCCCCGAGCGGGATCTCGTACGCCCCCACGCCGGCGGAGACCAGCGCGAGCAGGACGAGTACGGCGGCCAGCGAGCCGGTGAGCCAGGCGGAACCCCACCGCCGCCGGGGCGGTGCGCCGGCGGCGGTGGGCAGGGCCCGGGACGCCGCCCGTCCGGGAGCGGGAAGGGGGCCCGCTCCGGGCGGCGTCTCGGGGGCTTGGTCGTACGAGAGGGACACGTCAGGAGGCCTTGCCGTAGAGCTGGGTGATGAGGGAGGTCAGGACCTGGTCGGTGCGCGGACCGTAGTTGAGCAGGACCCCGTCGTCGACGCTGACCACCCGCCGGTCCATGCCCGCCGGGGTCTGGGCCACGCCCGGGATCTTGACCAGTCCGTCGACGCCGCCGACGGACTCCAGGCCCTTGGACATGACCAGGATGGCGTCGGGCGCGGCGGCGGCCAGGGCCTCGCTCGTGATCGGGGTGAAGTCCTTGCCGAGCCCCGACTCCGGGCCGGTGTCCACCGCGCCGGCCGCCTCCAGCAGGGAGCCGGCGCCGGAGTCGGAGCCGCCCATCAGATAGACGGAGGCGGTGCCGCGCAGGTAGAGGAAGGCCACGCGCGGCTTCTTGCCCGAGGCGGGCAGGGCCGTGCGGGCGGCGGCGATGCGGTCGGCGGTGCGCCGGTTCAGCTGCGCACCGGCTTCCTTGACGCCCAGCGCGGCGGCGACGGTGTCGGTCCGCTTCGCCACGTCGTCCAGGGACTTGGCCGGGGCCACCACGAGCAGCGGGACGCCGGCGTCGCGGATCTGCTGGATCGCCTCGGCGGGGCCGGACGTGGTCTCGGCCAGCACCAGGGTCGGACGCAGCGACAGCACGCTCTCGGCGGAGACGTCGTGGCCCCGCGTCACCACCGGGAGGTCCGCCGCCTGTTCGAAGGTGGCGGTGATGTCCCGGGCGACGACCTTGGGTCCGAGTCCGAGGGTGTACACGATCTCGTTGAGGCCGCCCGTCAGCGGGATCACCCGCTCCGCCGAGGCGACGGTGACCTGTGCGCCGTCCGCCGAGGCAACCGTCGCCGGGAGCGCGGGCGCGGGCGCCTGCGCGAGCGGCTCCACCCGGTCCGGGAGGGCCGGGGCACCGGTGGCGGGGGAGGGGGCGGCCGTACCTCCGCAGGCGCTCACGCCGAGTGCCAGGACCACGGCGGTCAGGGCGACGGCGAAGCGGGACAAGCGGGTTGACGCGGCGGGCGTAGGCACGAAGGCACCGTCCTGATCGTCCGACTGGGAGTGGGGCCCGGACCGAGGCTCCGAAGGTTCCGGGGGCCAGGGGGTTTCACACCCGGCCGAACGTAGCTTAGGTTAGCCTAACCTCGCTCGCTAGACCCTGGAGGGGACATTCATGTCCGCAAGACCCGCCCGTGCTTCCGCCGTCGCCCTGCTGGCGACCCTGGCGGCCCTGCTGGGAGTCCTGCTTCCGGCGACCGCCGCCCAGGCGGCGGGCCGCACCGTGGAGGGCGGCCGACTTGACTGGGGCATTAAATCCTCCTTCCAGAGCTATGTCACCGGGCCGGTGGCCAAGGGCGGGTTCAAGCTGAAGAACGGAGCCGCCACCGCGGGCGGCAGCCTGTTCCGCTTCCACTCCGCCAGCGGCTCCTACGACCCGGACAGCGGCTCCCTGCAGGCCTCCTTCAGCGGGGGCGTCACCTTCCAGGGCCACCAGAAGCCGGACGGCACGTACGAGCTCGACATGAGCGTCAGCCGCCCCACCATCAAGATCAGCGGCGGCAGCGGCACCCTCTACGTGGACGTCTCCAGCAAGGCCAAGGAGGGCGGAGCGGTCACCACCGCCTCCCAAGTCCCCTTCGCCGAGCTGGGCCTGGGCGGGGTGAACATGAAGGGCGGCGGCAGCCCGATCGCCCTCGCCAACATCCCGGCCACCCTCACCGAGCAGGGCGCCAAGGCCTTCGCCGGCTACTACGCCGCGGGCGCGCAGCTCGACCCGGTCTCGCTCTCCGTGGACGTCAAGGCCGCGGCGGCCGAGCAGCCCGCCTCACCGTCGCCCAGCGCCCCGGCGGCGCAGACCCCGCAGGCCGGCGGGGCGTTCACCGACGCCGCCGTCGACTGGGGCGTGCGGCGCACCTTCCGCGAATACGTCTCCGGCTCCATCGGCCAGGGCAAGTGGGAACTGGCCGAAGGCGCCCAGGACGGCGGCGCGCTGTTCCGCTTCCCGCAGGGCAAGGGCGCGTACGACGGAGCGAAGGGCACCCTTGACGCCGCCTTCGCCGGCTCCGTGCACTTCACCGGGGCGCACGTGGACCTGAAGCTCGGAGCGGTCACGGTCAAGGTGGAGAACGGCAAGGGCGTGCTCTTTGCCGACGTCACCACCGGCGCGGACACCAAACCCGCCGTCCCGCTCGTCGAGTTCGACGCGAAGGGCCTCACGACCGAGGGCGGCCTCGCCACCCTCACCGAAGCCCCGGCCACGCTGACGGAAGGCGGAGCCCAGGCCTTCAACTCCATGTACAAGTCCGGCACGGAGATGGACCCCGTCTCCCTCGCGGTCGCCCTCGACGGAGCCGCGAAGCTCCCGGCCCTCCCGAACCTCGGCTCCACGGCCACCCCGGCCGCCCCGCCGGCCCCGACCCCGACCCCGGCCGCCGCCGCGAAGGCGGACGACTCCTCGAACACCGGCCTGTACGCCGCCCTCGCGGTGGCGGTCCTGGTCCTGGCGGGCGGAGCCACCTTCCTAACCCTCCGCAACCGCCGCGACGGCGACGCAGGCGCGGCCCCGGCCCCGGCTCCGGACGCGGCCTCGGCTCCGGCCCCGACTCCGCGCGTGGCCCCGACTCCGGCCCCGGACGCGGCCCCGACCCCGGACGCGGCCTCGGCTCCGGGCACCGGAACTCCGGCCGCTCCGGCCCCCGGGCAACCGGACTCCTCCGACTCCTCCGACTCCTCGGGGGCCGACGGAGCCGCTCCGCGCGGCTGACCGGCGCCCCGAACCCTTACCGCCCGCACCCGCAAGGCCCCGCACCCGCAGGGCCCCGCACCACCCTGCCGTGCGGGCCGGGCCCATCCGAACCGGCCCGGCCCGCAAGCCCCGTACCGCGCTCACGCGCAACCCCCGCACCCACACACAAGCCCCGCAGGGCCCCGCAGGGCCCCGTACCGCCAGGGCTCGGCTTCGCCGTGCCATCGGACGCCCCGCACTTCCTCTCTTCCCTCGCCTCCTTCACCCCCGTTTCAGGAGACCCGCCATGTCATCGATCCGCCGCCCCGTCGCCCTCGCAGCCGCCGTGGCCACCTCCGCCGCGATAGCCGCCACCGCGTTCGTCCTGCCCGCCACCGCGGCCGGTTCCACGGCGCAGAGCGCCCCCGCGGCGCAGAGCGCCCCCGCGGTGATCCCGGTCGTCGGCGGCACCCTCGACTGGGGTGTGCTGGAGAGCTACCGCACCTATGTGACGACCATCGCCCAGGGCGAGATCACCGTCGCGGGCGGCGCGAAGAAGACCGCCAAGGGCTTCACCTTCGGCTCGGCCACCGGCGCGTACGACCCGGCCACCCACCTCGTGACCGCCGCCTTCAAGGGCAGCGTCACCTTCACCTCGGCCGCGCACCGCTTCGAGGTGAAGCTCGCGAACCCGCGCATCGACACGGGCAAGAAGCTGCTGATCATCGACGTCACCCGGGACGGCGTGCTCACCAAGAACGTCCCCTTCGCCAAGGTCGCCTTCGGCGGGCAGTCGATGGCCAACCTGGGCACCACGCTGACGGCCGACGCCGCCAAGCTCCTCGGCTCGGACAGCTACAAGGACAAGGCGGGCGACCCGCTGACGGCCGTACTGAAGTTCCCGCCGCAGCCCACCCCGAGCCCGTCCTCCTCGGCGAGCCCGACGAAGACGCCCACCTCGTCGCCCTCCACCTCTCCGACGAAGCCGACCCCGACCCCGACCAAGCCCGCACCGTCGAAGCCCGCCTCCCCGAGCCCCTCCGCCTCCACCAGCTCCCCGGCGACCGGCGGCCCGCAGAAGATCCTCGGCGGCAAGCTGGGCTGGGGCGTCAAGGAGTCCTTCCGGAAGTACGTCCAGAGCGCGGGCGGCACCGTCACCCCGGCGGGCGGCGCGGTCGCGAACGGCGACAGCTTCGCCTTCGGCGGCGGCAAGGGCACCCTCGACACCAAGGCGCGGAAGCTGAACGCCACCTTCGCGGGCAACCTGCGCTTCCAGTACGCCGGCCACGGCATCGACATGACCTTCGGCAACGTCCGCGTCAACGCCCAGGGCGACAAGGGAACCCTGGTCCTGGACGTGAAGACGGCCGCCGGGGTCAAGGCGAACATCCCCTTCGCCACGCTCGACCTCTCGAAGGCCGACTACAAGACCAAGAACGGCGTGCTCACCCTGAACGCGGTGCGCACCGCGCTCACGGCCGAGGGCTCCGCGGCCTTCGCCAACTCCACCACCGGCTCGATGTACCCGGTGGGCACCCGGGCGGACGACGTCAACCTGACGGTCTCGGTGGCCAAGGGCGCCGCCCTGACCCCGATCGGCACCGGCACCACGGGCGGCACCGGCAGCACCGGAGGCGGCGGCACGGTCGGCGGCGGCCTCGCCGCCACCGGCTCCGAGATCCCGGCCGGCGCGCTGCTCGGCTCCTCCGCCGCCATCATCGCCGCGGGCGGGGGCGCGGTGTTCGTCGCGCGCAGGCGCCGCACCGCCCAGATCTGACCCGTGCTTCAATTCCCGCGTGAACGATCTAGACGTCCTCAGGGTCTTCTGCGCGGGTGACGGCAGCCACGGCAACACGCTCGGCGTCGTACGCGACGGCCGGACCTGCCCCGACGATGCGTCACGGCAGGCACTGGCCGCCGAACTCGGCTACAGCGAGACGGTGTTCGTCGACGATCCCGAGCGCGGGATCGTCGACATCCGCACGCCCGGCACCCGGATGTCCTTCGCCGGGCACCCGTTGGTCGGTGTCGCGTGGCTGCTCGACATCGAGGAGCTCCAGCCCCCCGCGGGCGCCGTATGGGCGCGCGACGACGGGGAGTTCACCTGGATCAGCGCGCGGCCCGAGTGGGTCGAGGGCAAGCGCACCGAGCAGTACGCCGATGCCGCCGCGGTGGACGCGCTGCCCGGCCCGCCGCCGGGCGAGGGCTGGCTGTACGCCTGGGCCTGGGAGGACGAGGCCGCGGGCCGGATCCGGGCCCGCGGTTTCCCGCGGCGCCCGGACGGGGTGATCGTCGAGGACGAGGCCACCGGCTCGGCGGCGATCCTCCTGACGGCCGAACTGAACCGCGCCCTGAACATCACCCAGGGCAGGGGCTCCCAGATCCTCACGGCCCCGGCCCCGGACGGCACCGTGGAAATCGGCGGCCGGGTCCGCTTCGCCCCCTCCGGACCCGCCGGGGTGTGAGGCGCGGCGCAGGAGCACGGAAGGGGGGTGGGCCCGATGGGCCCACCCCCCTTCCCCGTTCAGCCCGCGGCCCGCGCTACGCGCTGAGCGGGAACTGCTCGCCCAGCTCGCGGAAGACCGCGCCGTTGAAGTCGAAGGCGCGCTTGCACTCGTCGATGATGCGCTGCTTCTC
This sequence comes from Streptomyces sp. NPDC002886, assembly GCF_042888445.1. NCBI lineage: Bacteria > Bacillati > Actinomycetota > Actinomycetes > Kitasatosporales > Streptomycetaceae > Streptomyces > Streptomyces sp. NPDC002886. Next base: position 615,370 of record NZ_JBIAPV010000002.1, on the reverse strand, counting down.
CAGGTCGTCCGCGGCGATCGTGTCCAGCAGCTCGCGGTAGGTCCGCTTGAAGGCGGCCGGGTTGGAGATGTCCGCGAAGACGTAGAAGCGGACGCCGTCGCCCTTGCGCTCGAAGCCCCAGGTCCGCTCCGCCTTGTCGCGGATGATCTGGCCGCCGGAGAGGTCGCCCAGGTAGCGGGTGTAGTGGTGGGCCACGTACCCGCCCGGCCAGGAGGCGGCGCACTCGGTCACGCGGGCCGCGTAGGCCTCGGTGGCGGGCAGCGCGACCAGGCTCTCGCGCCATGCGGGACCCCGCAGGTGGGCCAGGTCCCGCTCGATCTCGGCGAGGCGCATCAGCTCGGGCTGTATGAACGGCCCGGCCACGGCGTCGCCCCTGAGGGCCTCCGCGGCGTCCTCCAGGGCCTTGTACACGAACCACAGCTGCTCGGTGTAGCGGGTGTAGGCGTCCACGCCGAGACGGCCGCCCAGCAGGTCGCTCATGAAGGTAGACGTCTCCGCCTCGGTGTGCTGCTCGTGCGAGGCGACACGGATGACGGTCGAGAAGGCGTCCAAGGCGGACCTCCGAGGAATCGGAAGAAAAGGGAGGAACAAGGGTGGAGCAAGGGTGAGACAGGTGTGGCGGCCGTGCCGCCACACCCGATCCTCCTTCTTAGGCTTACCTAAGTCAATATGTTCCCGACGCCTTGTCGGCAAAAACCTCCGCGAGGTGTTCTCCCTCGGATCAGGGCAGCGTCAGGATCTCCGCCCCGGTGTCCGTGACCACCAGCGTGTGCTCGAACTGCGCGGTCCGCTTGCGGTCCTTCGTGACCACCGTCCAGCCGTCCTCCCACATGTCGTACTCGTGGGTGCCCAGGGTCAGCATCGGCTCGATGGTGAAGGTCATCCCGGGCTCGATGACGGTGGTGGCGTGCGGGCTGTCGTAGTGCGGGACGATCAGGCCGGAGTGGAAGGAGGAGTTGATCCCGTGACCGGTGAAGTCCCGGACGACGCCGTAGCCGAAGCGCTTCGCGTACGACTCGATGACCCGGCCGATGATGTTGATCTGCCGGCCCGGCCTGACGGCCTTGATGGCCCGGTTCAGGGCCTCGCGGGTGCGCTCCACGAGCAGCCGCGACTCCTCGTCCACGTCACCGCACAGGTACGTGGCGTTGTTGTCGCCGTGCACCCCGCCGATGTACGCGGTCACGTCGAGGTTGACGATGTCGCCGTCCCGCAGGACGGTCGAGTCGGGGATCCCGTGACAGATCACCTCGTTGAGCGAGGAACACAGGGACTTCGGGAAACCGCGGTAGCCCAGCGTCGAGGGGTAGGCACCGTGGTCGCACATGTACTCGTGGGCGACCCGGTCCAGCTCGTCGGTGGTCACCCCCGGCGCGATCAGCTTGGCGGCCTCTTCCATCGCCTGGGCGGCGATCCGGCCGGCGATGCGCATGGCCTCGATGGTCTCGGGCGTCTGCACCTCCGGTCCGGTGTACGGAGTGGGCGCGGGCTTGCCCACGTACTCGGGCCGGCGGATGTTTCCGGGAACGGAACGGACGGGAGTGAGCTCGCCTGGTACGAGCAGCGACTGGCCAGACATACGAGCGAGTGTATCGAGCGGGTATGGGGCAGCATGGCGACAGAAGAGAGGAGCCTGACGATGGCCCTGTTCAAGAAGCGCCAGGTGGGCAAACCCGGCGAGTGGTACTACTGCCTGGTCCACAAGAAGGTCGAGGAAGGCCCCGAGTGCCCGGCGAAGGACCGTTTCGGGCCCTACGCGACACCCGAAGAGGCGAACCACGCCATGGAGACCGCGCAGGAGCGCAATCTCGAATGGCAGAACGACCCCAAATGGAACGACAAGACGCGCGAGGGCGAAGAAGGTACGGGCACGGCCTAGGCCTACCAGCGGCTGGGCGGCGGCGCGGCCAGCTGGTCGGCCAGCCGCGCCAGCCGGTCGCGGAACCGCCGCGGCCCGCGCTGGACCGGCAGGCTGTTTTCCCCGGCCGCCGCGCTGACCAGGTGCTGCACCGTGTCCAGGTCCAGCTCGGCGGCCCCGTCCGGTACGGACAGCACCTCGTGCGCGAGCGTCCCGAGATCCGGGTCCCCGCCGTCCAGGGACAGTACGGTCGCCCCCGCGCGCCGGGCGTCGTGCACCCGCTCCAGCAGCCGGTCCCCGGGCTGCTCCGGAGCCACCACCAGCAGGGTGTGACCGCGCCGGGCCGCCTCCAGCCGGCTCAGGCCCACCGACAGGTGCGGGGCGTCACCGGGCAGCACCTGGTGGCGTACGAGGGTGGGCGCCAGCTCCGGCAGCCCCGACCAGGCGGCCTCGTCGACCAGGTGCGCCGCCAGGTGCCAGGGCTCGTACTGCTCGGTCCCGACCAGCAACAGGTTCCCGCCGGCCGGAACCACCGACCGCCGCAGCGTCCCGGCGAACCGGCGCGCGGCGCCGGGCCACTGCGTACCGGCGAGCACCTCGCGCAGCAGCGCGACTCTCACGGCGTCCATATCGGTATCCTGCCGCATGGAAGGGACATACGGGAGCCGTTCCCCCCATCTCCCTCCAGGGCCCGCACCCGCTCCGGCATCTCCCGTATCTCCGGCATCTCCCGCCGGGCCGGGCATCTCACAGTGTCCGTGCGTTCGCGTCTGACGATCTCGCGGTTACCCTCGCCCCCATGACCTCCACAGACAGCACGCAGCAGCCCGCGCAGGCCCCCGCGAAGGCCCCCGCCAAGGACCCGTGGGACCTTCCCGACGTCTCCGGCCTCGTCGTCGGCGTCCTCGGCGGCACCGGCGACCAGGGCCGGGGCCTCGCCTACCGGCTCGCCCGCGCCGGCCAGAAGGTGATCATCGGTTCGCGCGCCGCCGACCGGGCGCGGACCGCCGCCGAGGAGCTCGGCCTCGGGGTGGAGGGCGCGGACAACGCCGAGTGCGCGCGCCGCAGCGACATCGTGATCATCGCGGTGCCGTGGGAGGGCCACGCCAAGACCCTGGAATCGCTGCGCGAGGACCTCGCCGGCAAGCTCGTGGTCGACTGCGTCAACCCGCTCGGCTTCGACAAGCAGGGCGCGTACGCCCTCCAGGTCGAAGAGGGCAGTGCGGCCCAGCAGGCCGCCGCCCTCCTGCCGGACTCCCGCGTCACGGCCGCCTTCCACCACCTCTCGGCGGTGCTCCTCCAGGACGAGTCGATCGACGAGATCGACACCGATGTGATGGTCCTCGGCGAGGTCCGCGCCGACACCGACATCGTGCAGGCCCTCGCCGGCCGGATCCCGGGCATGCGCGGCGTCTTCGCGGGCCGCCTGCGCAATGCCCACCAGGTCGAGTCGCTGGTGGCCAACCTGATCTCCACCAACCGCCGCTACAAGGCCCACGCCGGCCTGCGCGTCACGGACGTCTGAGCCGCCCGGCCACCCGTCCCGCCGCCCTCCACGGACCCGGCGGCCCGGGTGGCCCCGCGCCGGGCCTCGCTCTCGGCCGGTCGTCCGCCGCGCCGCCTCAGCCGCGCCGGCCGCCGCGCCCCTCGACCGGGCCCAGCTGCGCCACCACACCGTGGTAGAAGCGCTCCACGGCATCGTCCACGCTGCGGATGAACCCGGACTCCGTGTTCCCGCGCGTGCTGCCCATTCCCTTGAGCAGCGACAGCCGGAAACCGACGACGGCCGATCCGTCCGCGGGCAGCAGATCGCCCGGCTCGGGCCGCAGCCGCTCCAGCGTCCCCCGCGGCCCGCTCCCCGGACCCGCCCCGGCGCCCGGCCCCGCGTCGAGGAGACTCTCCACGTGCAGGTCCGCCGGTGCCTCGGCGAGCAGCCTGAGCAGCCGCTTCACCGTGACCAGCGGGTACGCGCCCTCCGGCGCCGGCACGTCCACGGACGTCCGCACCTTGGAGGTCCTGAGGTCGGCGCTCACCGCGATGACACTGCTGGTCCCGTCGACGCGCAGCTCCGCGGAGAGCTTCCCGTCGGCACACAGCCGATCCGCCGCCGCGACCCGCCGGGCCTGCGGATCACTGCCCCGCCGGGCCCGCTGCACCGGCAGCGCCTTCTGCCCGAGCTCCCCGCCGAGCCGCAGGCAGACCTGCCGGATCAGCCGCTCCCAGCTCTCCACGACCTCCACGGTCCGGGCGTCCCCGAGGCCGAGGGTCTCGTCCTCGATGCCCTTGCGCACGGGCACCCAGGCCGCGCCCATGTTCTGAAAGCCGTGACAGCCGGACTGCTCGTGCCGCAGGTACTCCAGCAGCTCCTGGAGGAGCCAGGCGTGCGCGGCATTGCCCACGCCCTCGTGGCGGATCAGCAGCTGCGCCTGGTGGGCGACCTCGGCCCAGGACAGGTGCCAGAGGCTGACCTTGTGCTTGCGCCGGCCGTCCACCTTCACCTCCACCATGGGGCGGCCCTCCAGAGCCACGTCGTTGGAGAGGGTGATCACGGCCTCGTAGCCGCGGCGCGCGGCGATGTCCATGTACGCCTGGACCTGCTCCGCCTTGAGCGGGTTGCCGTTCGTCTTCGTCTCCACGAGCGCCGTCCACAGCTTGCCCGCGCGCTCCACCCGGATCACCCCGTCGGGCCGTCGCGGAGTGTCGCCGTGGGGGAGGGAGACCTCCGTGAAGGTCTGCATCCGGCCGGCGGGAGCGCCGAACCCGGCGGTGAGGCGGCGGCCGAACTCCGGTACCTGGGCCATGACCGACAGCAGGACGGAGGTGGCGCGCACCTCCCGTTCCCGGTCGCTCTTGAGGGAGGGGACGGGGAAGAGGCGGGCCTGGCTCCAGGAGTCGTTCTCGGCGAGGGACTTCTTGGCCACCTTGGGCAGGGTGACCTTCTTCCTGGTCGTACGGGGACTCCGGCCGCGGGTCTGCGCCGGTACGGCGACGGCCCCGGCGGGCGCGGGCCCGGAGGCGGGTTCCGCCTCGGCAACGGCCGCCGGGGTCTGCGCCGGGGCAGCGGCTTCCACCGGCTCCCCTTCACCCGCGAGCCCGGTCTCCCCGGCCGCGCCGGCCGGCTCCGCTTCCTCCGCCGGCCCTGCCTGCTCCGCCGCCTCGGCCTCCTCGGAGTCCTCCAAGACCGGGATTCCGAAGTCGGTGGCCAGTCCCGCGAGGCCGGTTTCGTACCCCTGGCCTACCGCGCGGAACTTCCACTCCTCGCCCCGCCGGTACAGCTCGCCGAAGATGAAGGCGGTCTCCACGCCCGCGTCCTCGATGGAGTAGCCGACCAGCGGTTCCCCGGAGCGGTCCGCGACCGTCATCCGCAGGTCGTCGAGGTCTCCGAAGCGCGCGCCGGCGTACCGGCTGGCCGCCACGACGATCCGCGCGACCCCCTCCGGGACCGCCGTCAGGTCCACGCTGATGCGGTCCTCGTCGCCGTTGTCGGTCGGCACCTTGCCCAGCAGCTGCACGCTTCCGTCGGCGGCCGCCGGGTTGTTGTAGAAGTAGAAGTCGTTCTCGTCGCGGATCTTGCCGTTCTCGTCCAGCAGCAGTACCGAGACATCGGCGTCGCCGGCCCCCGAAGCGCTGCTCCAGCCCAGGCTCACGACGACCGCCCCGGCGTCCTCGCTGAGGGCGGTCAGACTGACGTTCGCGCCCTTCGGGATCTCCTGCATGTGTTACCCCCCGGTCCTTCCGCACCCCCCTGCGCGGTGCGTCTGGGGCGAACCGTAGCGGCGGGGGGAGGAAAAGATCACGGGATGGCGGAAATCAGCCGGACGGGAGCACGCCGGGGCATGGGGGACACTGGAGGGGCTTGAACCGCTTCAGTGTCTTCGAGGAGCCTCCACCATGCCCCGCCTTGCCGTGTTCGCCGTCGTTCTCTGCGTCCTCGCCGTGGCCGCCGCCGTGGTCTCCTTCGTCGAGGGCAGCCTGCTCGGGATCGTGTGGGTGCTCATGGCGGGCATCACGTCCAACATGGCGTGGTTCTACGTGCGCAAGGCGAAGATCGAGAAGGCCGCGGCAGCGGCCCGCACCGCGGGCTAGGCCCTCTCCTCCGGCCGTCGTCAGGACGTCGCGCAGAAGCCGTTGGTGTCCTGCCAGAACTGGTAGAGGTCACGGCCGCAGTAGGCCTCCAGCTCGCCCACGCCCAGCGCGGACAGCACGCCGTACACCGCGTCGAAGAAGTACGCGTTGATCTCCGGGACCCACAGCAGCGCGAAGACGGCCAGCAGACCGAACGGCGCCAGCGGCGCCACCTGGCGGCGGACCGAGTGGGAGAGCCAGGGCTCGATGATGCCGTAGCCGTCCAGGCCCGGGACCGGCAGGAAGTTCAGGATCGCCGCCGAGACCTGGAGCAGGGCCAGGAAGCCGAGCGCGAAGCGGAACGGGATCGGGACCCCGTCCAGGGCGTTCAGCCAGAACGGGGCCGTGCAGACCGCGGCGAAGGCCACGTTCGTCAGCGGGCCGGCCGCCGAGATGAGGCTGTGCCGCCACCGGCCCTCGATCCGGTCGCGCTCGATGTACACCGCGCCGCCGGGGAGACCGATGCCGCCCATGATCACGAACAGCACCGGCAGGACGACGCTGAGCAGTGCGTGCGTGTACTTGAGGGGGTTCAGCGTCAGGTAGCCCTTCGAGCCGACGCTGAGGTCGCCGCTGTGCAGGGCGGTGCGGGCGTGCGCGTACTCGTGCAGGCACAGGGAGACGATCCAGGCCGCCGTGACGAAGAGGAAGACGGCCAGCCCGGTGCTGGCCGCGTACTCCGTCCACACGGCCCACCCGGTGACCGCCATGACGGCGAAGATGCCGAGGAACACGGGACTGATCCGCCGGTCGCCGCGGTCGTGAGTGCTGTACTGGCTACGGTTGCGACTGCCCTGGGAACCCATACGGCGAACCTATCCCGGAGGCGGCGCCCGAGGGGGCTCCGGGCCGGAGACAATGGGCCGGTGCGCTACGCGATGCTCGGCACCACCCAGGCCATCCGCGACGACGGGACCACGGTCCCCGTCGGCGGAGCGCGGCTGCGCGCGCTCCTGACCGCGCTCGCGCTGCGGCCGGGGCGGGCGGTGCCGGCGGCCTCGCTCATCGAGGAGGTCTGGGACGGCGACCCGCCCGCCGACGGCCCCGCGGCGCTCCAGGCGCTGGTGGGACGGCTGCGCAGGGCGCTGGGGCGCGAGGCGGTGGGGTCCGGGGAGGGCGGCTACTGGCTCGTCGCCGCCCGGGACGACATCGACCTGTACCGCTTCGAGCGGCTCGCGCGCGCCGCGGCCCAGGCCGACGCGGCGGAGGCGGCCGCCCTGTACGACGAGGCCCTCGCCCTGTGGCGGGGCGAACCGCTGAGCTCCCTGCCGGGTTCCGGGACCGGACCGGAGGCCGCCCGCTGGGAGGCGCTACGGCTGGACGCGCGCCGGGGCCGCCTGCACGCGGCGCTGGTGCTGGGGGAGGCGGAGCGGGTCCTGCCGGAGCTGACCGCGCTGTGCGCGGAGCTGCCGCTGGACGAACCCCTCCAGGCCCTGCGCATCCGCGCCCTGAGCGACGCGGGCCGCCCGGCGCAGGCGCTGGCCGCTTACGACGAGGTCCGCCGCGACCTGGCCACCCGCCTGGGCACCACCCCGGGCCCCGCCCTGCGCACCCTCCACAGGGCCCTCCTGGCCGACCCGACGCCGGACCCCCGCCGGCCCGCGCCGCCGACCGCACCCGGCCCCCTCCCCCCTGGGCCGGGCGGACCGGGCAGGACCGCCCCGACGGACGAGGCCCCCGGACGCTCCGATCAGCCGGCCGGGACCGACGGGCAGCCCGCCCGGAGCGGCCAGGACGGCCGCGGCCCCGACACCGCCCCCGTCCACGCCGTCCACCCCGCCGGGACCCCGACGGCCCGCCCGGCCCCGCCCGCCCCCGCCGCGTCCGTGCCGGGCTCCGCCGCGTCCGTGCCCGGCGCGGGGAACCTGCGGATGCGGCTGACCACCTTCGTCGGCCGGGAAGAGGACATCCGGGTCATCGGCGACGACCTCGCCCGGTCCCGGCTCGTCACCCTGCTCGGACCCGGCGGCGCCGGCAAGACCCGGCTGTCGCAGGAGGCCGCCGAGGCCCACGCACGGGCCGGCCGCGGCACGCCGCCGGACGTACGCCCCGGCACGCCGGGCGGCCCCGCCGCCGGCTGGGCCGACGGGGTGTGGTTCGTGGAGCTGGCTCCCGTGGACGATCCCGAGGACGTGCCCGAGGCCGTGCTCGCCGCGCTCGGGGCCCGGGAGACGAAGCTGCGCGGCGGCTCCGCCGAGGAGTTGCGGGTGCTGACCGAGCGCGGGGACCACCCCCTCGACCGCCTCGCGGAGCATTGCGGACGGCGCCGGATGCTGCTGATCCTCGACAACTGCGAGCACGTCGTCGACGCCGCCGCCCGCCTCGCCGAGGAAGTGCTCGCGCGCTGCCCCGGCGTACGGATCCTGGCCACCAGCCGCGAACCGCTCGGCGTGCCGGGGGAGACCCTGCGCCCGGTGGACCCGCTGCCCGATCCCGTCGCGCTGCGGCTCCTCGACGACCGGGGGGCCGCCGCCCGGGCCGGGTTCAGCGTCGACGACGATCCGGCCGCCGCCGTGGAGATCTGCCGCCGGCTCGACGGGATGCCGCTCGCCATCGAGCTGGCCGCCGCCCGGCTGCGGCTGCTCACCCCGCGCCAGATCGCCGACCGGCTGGACGACCGGTTCAGGCTGCTGACCGGCGGCTCGCGCACCCATCTGCCCCGCCAGCAGACGCTGCGCGCGGTGGTCGACTGGTCCTGGGACCTCTTGGACGAGCCCGAACGGGCCGTCCTGCGCCGGCTGTCCGTCTTCGCCGGCGGCTGTGACCTCGACGCCGCCGAGGCCGTCTGCACCGACGCCGCCGAGGGACTCGACGCCGCCGATCTCCTCGGCTCCCTCGTCGACAAGTCCCTCGTCGTCGCCGCCCCCGACGCCGTCGGCACCGGCATGCGCTACCGCCTGCTGGAGACCGTCGCCGAGTACGCCTCCGAGCGGCTCACCGAGGCAGGCGACGACCGCGGCGCCACCGAGCGCCGCCACCTCACCCACTACCGCGAACTCGCCCGCACCACGGAGCCGCTGCTCCGCGGCCACGGCCAGCGGGCCGCGGCCGACCGGATCGCCACCGAGTACGAGAACCTGCGCACCGCGCTGCGCCGGGCCGTCGCCACCCGCGATACGGGTGAGGTCCTGTGCCTGTTGCACTCCCTGGCCTGGTACTGGCAGATGCACGACCTGCGCGCCGAGATCCGGCACTGGTCCGAGGCCGCGGCCGCTCTCGGACCGGACCCCTTCGCGGAGCCGGTCGTCCCGGCCGAGCCCGTCCACGAGCGGATCGTCGACACGCCCCCGCCGTACGAGGGCGAACTCCTCACGGAAGCGTGGCGCGGCGTCCACCTGCTGCTCCTGTCCTCGCGCGACCACCACCACGAGAACTGGTCCGACCCCGTGATCCGGGACCAGGTCGCGCGGATGAACGCCGTCTACCGCCCGGGCCTGCCGCAGACCTGTCGGACCCCCGCCTCGCTGTGGATCTTCGCCGTCATGATCTCCGGGAATCCCGGCCTGTTGCTCACCGTCGCCGTGAAGACCGTGGAGACGGCCCGTGCGCTCGGCTACCGCTGGGAGCTGGCCGCCGCGCTCCAGCTGCGGGCCAACATCCTCGCCAACCGTGCGGACTGGGCCGGCGACGCCGCTCGCGACGCCGAGGAGAGCCTCGCCCTCTACGCGGCCCTGGGCGACGACTGGGGCTGCGCCGAGGCGCTCTCCGCCCGGGCCGAGGCCCGCGAGCGGTACGGCGAATACGCCCTGGCCGCCGCGGACTACCGGGCCGCGATCGAGCACGCCGGGCGGCTCGGTGCCAAGGCCCAGGTCTCGGTGCTGCGCGTGCGGATGGCCGGCGCCCTGGCCGAGGACGGCCACCTGGAAGAGGCGGAGGAGCTCCTCACCTCACTCCTCGGCGGCAGCCTCGCCCAGTTCGGCGACGAGGCCGTGCCCGCCGGGCGCATGTTCCTCGCCACCGTCTACGGCCGTACCGGTCGGGTCGCCGAGGCGCGCGCCCAGCTCCAGTCGCTGCGCGAGGACTTCGCCGCGGGCGCCTTCGCCATATTCGACGGCTTCCTCCTCGGCATTCTGGCCTGGCTGGACAACGAGGAGGGCAAGTACGAGAACGCCCTCGGCATGACCCGGGAGGCCATGGACACCGTCCAGGCCCCGCTGGCCATGATGATCGCCCCGCACATGCGGATCACCTACCTGGTGACGGCCGCCCGAGCGCTCGCCGGGCTGGGCGGTCCGGAGCGGGTGCGCGATGCCACCCGGCTGCTCGGCGCCTACCGCGCGCTGGTACCGCCGGGCCATCACCCGGTCACCATCGAGCGCGCGGACGCCGAGTTCGTCGAGCGCCAGTGCCGGGACGAGCTCGGCGGCGCCGCGTACGAGGCGGCGTACGCCGAAGGCGGCGGCCTCACCCTGGAGGAGGCCACCGCCCTCATCTGATCCGGTTCTCCCCGTGGGGGGTCCGTCCGGGACGCGATCCGGAACGGACCGGTCCGCGGATCAGGTCTTCTGGCGGAACTTCCGCACGGCGAGCGGCATGGTCACCAGCGTGATGCCGACCGACCAGGCCAGCGTGATCCACACGGAGTTGCCGAGCGGTGTCCCGTTGATCAGGGCGCGGGCCGCGTCGGCCAGGTTGGACAGCGGGTTGACGTCGGTGAAGCTCTGGAGCCAGCCGGGCATCGTCGTCGTCGGGGCGAAGATCGAGCTGCCGAACTGCAGCGGCATCAGGACCAGCATCGCCATGCCCTGGACGGCCTGCGGGGTCTTCATGGTGAGGCCCAGCAGGATGAAGATCCACATGAGCGAGGAGCCGAAGACGGCCGCGAGTCCGACGGACAGGAGCAGGTCCAGCACGGAGGTCTTGATCGACAGGCCGAGCAGGAAGCCCATGCCCAGCAGGATGGTGATGGCGACCATCATCCGGCCGAGCTCGACCACGATCTTGGCGATGAGCACCGAGGAGCGGGCGATCGGCATGGACCGGAAGCGGTCCATCACGCCCTTCTTGAAGTCGTCGTTGACCCCGGTGCCGACACCCATGGCGATGTTCATGCCCATCATCGCCATCAGGCCCGGGACGAGGTAGTTGACGTAGTCGCCCTGGTTGCCCTTGCCCGCGATCGCGCCGCCGAAGACGAACACGAACAGCAGCGTGAAGATGATCGGCATGAACAGGACGTCGAACATCGACTCCGGGTCCTGCTTGATCTGCAGGACGTTGCGCCGCGCCAGGGCGCCGATGTGCCGCAGGTTGCCCCGCAGACCGATCCGGCCCTCGTCCGCGAGGACGGGCCCGCCGGCCGGGGCTGCCGCGGTGGGGCTGGGCTTCGTCGTGGTTACGGTACTCATGCCGCGACCTCCTCGGTCTTCTGGTGGGGGATGGACTCCTCGACGGAGTCCTCGGCGGCGGGCTTCTGCCCGGTGATGGACAGGAACACCTCGTCCAGGCTGGGCAGGTAGGTGCTGATGTCGGAGATCCCGTACCCGCGGGCGGCCAGCAGGCCCACCACGGCGGTCAGCTGCTCGTCGGCCAGGATCGGCACCAGCAGGGCGCCCTCGTCCGGGACGGCCTGGGAACCGGCGACCCCGTCCAGACCGGCCTCCGCCAGGGAGCGGGCCATGCCGGGCAGCTCGGCCGGGTCGGTCGGGCGGATCCGCAGGGTGCGGCCGCCGACGCGGGCCTTCAGCTCGTCGACCTTGCCGTTGGCGATGACCTTGCCCTTGTCGATGACCGTCAGCTCGTTCGCGAGCTGCTCGGCCTCCTCCATGTACTGGGTGGTGAGCAGCACGGTGGCCCCCTCGGAGACCATCCGCTGCACCTCGTCCCACACCTCGTTGCGGGTGCGCGGGTCCAGACCGGTGGTCGGCTCGTCCAGGTACAGCACGGCCGGGCTGCCGATCATCGAGGCGGCCAGGTCGAGCCGGCGCCGCATGCCGCCGGAGTAGGTCATCACGGCCTTCTTGGCGGCGTCCGTGAGGGAGAAGCGCTCCAGCAGTTCGTCCGCGCGGCTGCGGGAGTCCTTGCGGGACAGGTCCAGCAGGCGGCCGATCATGTAGAGGTTCTCCCAGCCGGAGAGCTTCTCGTCGACCGAGGCGTACTGGCCGGTCAGGCCTATGGTCCGGCGCAGCTGGCGGGGCTGGCGGACCACGTCGAAGCCGGCGACCCGGGCGGTGCCGGCGTCGGGGGTGATCAGGGTGGAGAGGATGCGGACCAGGGTGGTCTTGCCGGCCCCGTTGGGGCCGAGGACCCCGAGGACGGTTCCCTCGCGGACATCGAGGTCCACACCGTCGAGGGCCTTGGTCTCGCCGTAGTGCTTGACCAGCCCCCGGACCTCTACGGCGTTCGAGCCGTTCAGGGGATTCTTGTCGTTTCGCGTCATGTCCACCATGGGACCAGACGCCACTGACAAAGCGCCTACAGGTGACCTACAGGCCACCGACAGGGTCACCGACGGCCCGCCCGGGCAGCACCGACAGGACGTCGGCGGGTCCGCGGGCGGGCCCATCGCGAGGGATCGGGCGGACTAGCGGACTAGTGGAAGGCGTGCTGCTCCTGCGGGAACGTTCCGCCGACCACGTCCTCGGCGAAGGCCTTCGCCGCGTCGCCCATGGTGGCGCGGAGGTTCGCGTACTGCTTGACGAACTTCGGCATCTTGCCGCCGGTCAGCCCCATCATGTCCGTCCACACCAGCACCTGCGCGTCGCACTCCGCGCCCGCGCCGATGCCGACCGTCGGGATGTGCAGGGACCGGGTGACCTCGGCGGCCAGCTCGGCCGGGACCAGCTCCAGGACCACCGCGAAGGCGCCCGCGTCCTGCGCCGCCTTCGCGTCGCGCAGCAGCCGGTGCGCGGCCTCGTCGCCGCGGCCTTGCACCCGGTAGCCCATGGCGTTCACGGACTGCGGGGTCAGGCCCAGGTGGGACATGACGGGGATGCCCGACTGCACGATCAGCTCGGTCTGGGCCAGCGAGCGCTCGCCGCCCTCCAGCTTCACCGCTCCGACCCCGGCCTCCTTGACGAGCCGGGTGGCGCTGCGCAGCGCCTGCACGGGGCCCTCCTGGTAGGAGCCGAAGGGCAGGTCGCCGATGATCAGGGCCCGGCTGGTGCCGCGTACGACGGCCGCCGACAGCAGGGTCATCTCGTCCATCGTCACCGGGACGGTGGTCTCGTAGCCGAGGTGACAGTTGCCCATCGAGTCGCCGACGAGCATGACCGGGATGCCGGCCTCGTCGAACACGGACGCCGTCATGGCGTCGTAGGCGGTGAGCATGGGCCACTTCTCGCCGCGTTCCTTGGCGAGGGTGAGGTCGCGGACGGTGATGCGCCGGGTGCCCGTGCCTCCGTACAGGGTGGGGGAGGAGGCTTCGCGGGCAGGCGAAACGGCATGCGTCATTGCAACTGCTCCTTGATGTTCATCTCGAGGCACCCTTACGGCGTCCCCGGACTCACCACCATGGTGGCACTCCCGGGGCCCGGGCGGGAAGTGGCACGAGCCACGTGCGAGGTCCCGTTCGCCGGGCGGCCGGGCCCGCGGGGCAATGTGCGCGTTTGGTGACAACCGGAACCCCGGCCGCTGGGACGTTCGTCCTCCCGGACGTACGGTCGACACAATCGGCGCGGAACCCTCCGTCCATCGCCTAGGGTCAAGAGGCGGGGACGGAGCGCGAGCACGGCAGCGAGGGCAGTGGCATGGCACAGGCGTACATGACGGAGACGGGGAGCAACGGCTCGGAGCCCGAGCCCTCCCGAGTGGGTCTCCGGCGCCGGCTGGCCGAACTGCGGCGGGATCCGGGCATCTGGCGCCGCGGGATCGTGCTCGCCGCGCTCGCCCTGCTGATCTCGCTGGTCATGATCTTCCACGCCGAGCTGCCCAACGACATCGGCAACCTCGGCAGCCTCACCGAGACCTTCCTGCCCTGGCTGGGCCTGGCCGTCCCGCTGCTGTTCGCCGCCGCGCTCTTCCGCAAGTCCGCGACCGCGCTGATCGCGATACTGCTGACCGCCGCGGTCTGGGCGAACCTCTTCGGAGGCCTGGTCACCGACAAGGCGCGGACCGGCGGGAACCTCACGGTCGCCACCCACAACGTCGACGCCGACAACGCCGACCCCGCCGGCACCGCCGCCTCGGTCGCCGGGGCCGGAGCCGACGTCCTGGCCCTGACCGAGCTCAAGGGCAGCGTCGTCCCCGTGTACGAGAAGGCCCTCGAGGGGACCTACAAGTACCACTCGGTCGAAGGCACCGTCGGGCTCTGGAGCAAGTACCCGCTGGTGTCCAGCAAGCCCGTGGACATCAAGATGGGCTGGACCCGGGCCATGCGCGCCACCGTCAAGACCCCCTACGGAGACGTGGCCGCCTTCGTGGCGCACCTCCCCTCGGTCCGGGTCAAGCTCAACGCCGGCTTCACCGCCAACCAGCGCGACAACAGCGCCGACGCCCTCGGCGCCGCGCTCGCCGCCGAACCGCTGCAGCGGGTCATCCTGCTCGGCGACCTCAACGGAACGGTCAACGACCGGGCCCTGTCCGAGGTCACCTCGCAGCTGCGTTCCACCCAGGGAGCGTCCGGCGACGGCTTCGGCTTCAGCTGGCCCGCGCAGTTCCCGATGGCCCGCATCGACCAGATCCTGGTCCGCGGGGTCACCCCCGAGGCCTCCTGGACCCTGCCCCGCACGGGCAGCGACCACCTCCCCATCGCGGCCCGGGTCACCGTCCGGCCGTAAGGGCGCCCCTGCTGCGGACCGGCAGGGTCGACTGGAACCCGGCCTCCTCGCTGCTCGGGGGGGCCGCGCTGCTGGTGACGGCCGTGACCGTGCTGGTGGTCGCCCTGCTGCGCGACCACCAGCGTCACCCCGCGGGCGTCACGCCCGCTCGCGCCAGCCGTTCGTGATGGGCAGCCGGCGGTCCTTGCCGAAGCCCTTCGCGGAGATCTTCGTGCCCGGCGGGTACTGCCGGCGCTTGTACTCGGCGGTGTCCACCATCCGCAGCGTCTTCGCGACCAGCTCGGGGTCGTAGCCCGCCGCCACGATCGCCTCCAGGCCCTGGTCACGGTCCACGTACAGCTCCAGGATCCCGTCGAGCACGGGGTAGTCCGGCAGCGAGTCCGTGTCCACCTGCCCGGGGCGCAGTTCGGCGCTCGGCGGCTTGACGATGGAGTTCTCCGGGATCGGCGGGGTCTCGCCGCGCTCGGCCGCCGCCCGGTTGCGGTACTCGGCGAGCCGGAAGACGTCCGTCTTGTACACGTCCTTGATGGGGCCGTACGCGCCCACCGAGTCCCCGTACAGCGTGGAGTAGCCGACGGCCAGCTCCGACTTGTTGCCCGGGGCCAGCACGATGTGGCCCTCCTGGTTGGAGAGCGCCATCAGCAGGGTGCCGCGCAGCCGGGACTGGAGGTTCTCCTCGGCGAGGCCGGTCAGGCCCAGCGCACCCATGTACGCGTCGAACATCGGCTCGATCGACACGGTCCGGAAGTTCAGGCCGGTCCGCGTCGCCAGCTCGGCCGCGTCGCCCCGGGAGTGCTCCGAGGAGTACTTGGACGGCATCGAGACGCCGTACACGTTCTGCGCGCCGATCGCGTCGCAGGCGATCGCGGCGACGAGAGCCGAGTCGATGCCGCCGGACAGGCCGATCAGGACCGACCGGAACCCGTTCTTGCGCACGTACGCGCGCAGCCCCACGACCAGCGCGTCGTAGATCTCCTCGTCGTCCTCCAGCCGGTCGGCGTAACCGCCCGTCACGACCGGCTCGTACGGCTCCACCGGCTCCTCGGTGAGGATCACCCGGTCGATGCGCAGGCCGTCGTCCACGATCCCCTCGACGGGGGTCGCCGAGGCGGCCGGCAGGTCCAGGTCGACCAGGACGCAGCCCTCGGAGAACTGCGGGGCGCGCGCGATGACCTCGCCCGCGGAGTCGACGACGATCGAGTCCCCGTCGAAGACCAGCTCGTCCTGGCCGCCGATCATCGCCAGGTACGCGAGGGTGCAGCCGGCCTCCTGGGCGCGCTTGCGCACCAGTTCCAGGCGGAGGTCGTCCTTGTTGCGCTCGTACGGGGAGGCGTTGACCGAGATCAGCAGCCCGGCCCCGGCGGAGCGGGTGGCGGGGACGCGCCCGCCCTCCTGCCAGAGGTCCTCGCAGATGGCCAGGGCCACGTCCACGCCCCGCACCCGGATCACCGGCTGGGTGTCGCCCGGCACGAAGTACCGGAACTCGTCGAAGACCCCGTAGTTGGGGAGGTGGTGCTTGCCGAAGCGCAGGACGACCTGCCCGCCGTACAGCACGGCGGCCGCGTTCTCCGGGGACCCGGCCGGGCGGCCGAGCCGGGGCGCGGCCTTCTCCGTACGGTCGAGGTAGCCGACGACGACCGGGAGGTCCCCGAACCCTTCGGCCGCCAGGCGCCGCGCGAGGTCGAGCAGCGCCGTACGGGAGGCCTCGACGAAGGAGCCGCGCAGGGCGAGGTCCTCGACGGGGTACCCGGTCAGCACCATCTCCGGAAACGCCACCAGGTGGGCGCCCTGTTCGGCGGAGTGCCGGGTCCAGTGGACTACCGAGTCGGCATTGGCGGCGATGTTGCCGACCTGCGAGTCGATCTGATTCAGAGCGAGGCGTAGTTGAGGCACGCGGCCCAGTCTAATCGTCTTTCTGACGCGATGTCCTGGGAGTCGCCGCAGTCGCCGGTGTCGCGCCGGTTCAGCTACCGGTTCAGCCGCCCGTTCGGCCGCCCGCTCAGCCGCCGATCGGGCCGCTCCAGATCGCCTCGTCGTACTCGAAGCCGGGCGCCATCTCGAAGTGCAGGCTCTTGGTGCCCTCGGGCACGATGAAGGCGAAGGTGCCGGTCATCGACTCGCCGGCCAGGACCGAGCCCTTGAACATCTTCGGTACGGAGCCGTCGAAGACCATCTCGGCCTCCGTGCCCTGGTCGTCGCGGGCGTGCGGCAGGGACAGGCTGACGTCGAGCGCGGCCCCCGAGTTGTTGACGATCTTCACCTTCACCTTGACCGCGTTGCCGTTGCGGGCCTCGTCCGGGATGGCCGTCGAGGACGGCTTGTACGGGACCGCGCTCTGCACGGTGACCTGGACCCCGTCCGAGTAGGTGTAGGGCTTGCCCCAGGCCAGGGCCGAGGTCCTGCCCGGGATGTCGGAGGGCGAGGGCTTGGGGGCGGGGGCCGTCGGGGTCGCGGGGGAGTCCGGCTCGTAGTCGTAGTCGTAGTCGTCATCGGAGTCGTAGCGCGAGCGGTTGTCGGCGATGTTCTTGTCGATCTCGTCGATGACGCGCGTGGTGATGAACCAGCCGCCGACGGAGGCGGCGAGGCCGAGGACGGCGAGCGCGGTGCCGATCACGGCCATCGTCCCGCGCGGAGCTCCCTTGCGGGACTTGACGACGCCCGCGATGCCCAGGCCGACGCCGGTCACCGCGAGGAGGGCGCCGGCCCAGAAGAAGAAGGGGATGAGGCCGACGAAGATGCCGAACACCCCGAGGAGCAGGGCGGCGACGGCCAGGCCGTTCGTGGGGGCCGGGGGCGGCGGGAAACCGGGCACCTGCGGGCCGCCCGGGTAGCCGTAGCCGCCGCCGGGCGCGGCCCAGGGGTTGCCGGGGGCGGGTGCTCCGGGAGCGCCCGGGGCGCCGTACGGGGCTCCCCACGCGGGCGCCGGGGGAGCGGTCGCGGCCGCCGGGGCGGGGGTGACCGGAGCGAAGGCGCCGGGGGCGGGGGCGGAGGCGGGTGCGGGGGCCGCCGGGTCGGCGTCCGCGGGCTCGGCCGGGTTCTCCGCCGGCTTCTCCGCCGGGTTCTCCGCCGCCGTCCCGGTCAGGTCCGGGGCGGGGGTGAGGGGCTGGGACGGTGTCAGGGCCGGGGGCTTGTCGAGGGACAGGGGCTGCGCGGGCGCCGGTATGGGAGCCGCCGCCTCGGGTATGGGCGTGCCCGCGGGCTCCGTCGGCGGGCCGGACGGGGTGCTGGGCGGGTTCGGCGGGGTGCTCATACCGGCGGGGAGTCCTTCAGGTCGCAATCGGCGCGTGACGATCACCAGCCTGTCATGGAATCCGAGCCCCCCGCCGGGCATTTCGGCCCCCTACGGGCCCCCGCGGCCGGGCCGGTGGCGCGCGCGGAACGACGCGCCACCGGCCGGTCGGGTACGGGATCCGGCTAGCTCCGGTAGCCGAGCACGGTCATCATCCCGGCCTCCGAGTGGTAGACGTTGTGGCAATGCACCATCCACAGACCGGGATTGTCGGCGTCGAAGTCCACCGTCAGTTTCCCGTTCGGGAGCACCACCGCCGTGTCCTTGCGGGCTCCGCCCGCCCCGCCGCCGAGGGCGAAGGTGTGCCCGTGCAGGTGGAGCGGATGCCACATCGTTGTGGAATTGTCGAACTCCAGCCGGACCCGTTCGCCCGCCTTCACCGGGTGCCGCTGGTCCGGGGCGTACGGCTTGCCGTCGAAGGCCCAGTCGTACGTCGCCATGCCGCCGGTCAACTTGATCCGCACCGTGCGGTCCGGTTCGCGCATGGCCAGGGCCACCGGCTCCGCGGCCTTCAACGCGTCCGCCGTCAGGGGCCGCCCGGACAGTTCGGCGGGCCGGGTCGCGGCCGTCGGCGCCGCCCCCGAACCGGTGCGCAGCACCGCGAGCGCCGACGCCGCGTCACCCTTGCCCTCGGCGAGCGCGGTCAGCGGGAACACCCCGTCGCCCGCCGTCACCAGGACGTCGTAGCGCTCGCCCATGCCCAGCAGCAGGGAGCGGGCGGCCGCGTGCTCGACGGGGAAGCCGTCGGTGTGGGTGACCGTGAACTCGTGGCCGCCCAGGGCGATCCGGAAGGCGGTGTCCCCGCCCGCGTTGATGATCCGGAGCCGGATCCGGTCACCGGGGCGGGCGGTGAAGACCGTGGGGTCCTCGGGGGTGCGGCCGTTGACCAGGTAGTGCGGGTACGCGACATCGCCCGGGTCCCTGCCGAGGACCTCGCTGACTCCGCCCATCAGGACTCGCGACGGGCCGCCGCTCGCGGCGGGCGCGGGCGTGCCCATGGCGTGGGAGCCGGAGCCGGATCCGGCTCCGTGTCCTGAGTGGCCGCCGCCGCCCGGGCTCGGGTCCATGCCCTTGCGGAGTTCGCCGAGCACGGCGTCGGGCGTCGAGCCGTCGACCCCGTCGAGCCAGTCGTCGAGTACGACCACCCACTCCTTGTCGTAGGAGAGGGGCTCCCTGGGGTCCTCGACGATCAGCGGCGCGTACAGGCCGCGGTCCTGCTGGACCCCCGAGTGCGGGTGGAACCAGTACGTCCCGGGGTGCGGGACGGCGAACTCGTACGCGAACGAGCCGCCCGGGGCGATGTCCCGCTGGGTCAGCCCCGGTACCCCGTCCATGTCGTTGCGCAGCGCCAGACCGTGCCAGTGCATCGAGGTGGCTTCGGGGAGGTTGTTGGCCAGGGTCAGGGCGAGGGTGCCGCCCGCGGTGGCCCGTACCTCCTGGCCCGGGAGCCGGTCCCCGTACGCCCACGAGCGGACGGTGCGGCCGGCGCCGAGGTCGAGCGGGGTGGCGGTGGCCGTCAGCCGGACCTCGGTGCGCGGCCCGGTGGCCTTGCGGGCGGCCTCGGCGGCCCGGACCTCGGCGCCGGCCGGGGCCACGTAGCCGCCGGGGGCGGGTGAGGCGGCCCCCTTGCCGGTGGCCCCGGCGCCGTGGTCCATGCCGGCCATGCCGGAGCCCGAACAGGCGGCGAGCAGCCCGGAGCCGGCGAGGGCGGCGCCGGCGCCGAGGACGGCGCGGCGGGAGGGAGAGGGGGAAACAGGAGTGCGCGCGGAAGAAGAGCGCATGGCGGAACACCTCGTGATGGTCTGAGGCGGGCAGGTGGGCACCGTCTGCCGCCGCCCCGCGGGCATGCGGGGGCGACGACGGAGCCCGGCCTATACGCGCAGCACCGTCAGCAGGGTGAGGAGTTCGCGGGGTGGTGGCGGGTCGGGACCGCCGGACCGGCCCGGCGCGCGTGCCGCGCCCCCGAGCGGCGCGGTACGGCGCGGGCCGGCCAGTCCGGCTCCGAGGACCAGCAGGGTGAGGGCGCCGAGCACGGCGAGACACACGGACATGGGGTCCATGCCGGTGTGCCGCGGGCCCGGGGCCCCGAAGGCGGTGACGGCGGTGACGGCGGTGGTGGCGGCGGTGGCCGCGGTGGTGACGGCCGAGGCCGCCGTGTCCTGCGCCATGTCCAGTGCGGTGTCCCGCCCGGTGTCCGCCCGCCCGGCGTCCGTCCGGCCGCCGTGCGCCGACCCGGACGGCGTATGGCCGCCCTGGGGAACGAAACGGACCGACGACACGTCCTCCATGGCGTGGGCCCGCGTCGGATGGCCCAGCGTGTGCATGCCCGCGATGCCCAGCAGCAGCGCCGCGAACAGCAGCAGCCGGGGCCACCGGACTGCCGGTCGCCGTGTGCGCGAGGCGGGTCGGGTCATGGGCGGAACCCTACCGGGGGTGGGTATCCGATCGAAGGACCGGGCCCGGCCGAGTTTAGGATTAGTCACACTATGTCCATAAAAGGTCCGCCGCTGAGTCAGTCGAATCCGCTGAAACCGCTCAAGCACCTGAAGCCCGTGAACTCCCGGAGATCCTGGAAGTCCGTGAACAGCTCCTCCGCCGCGACGGGCCCCTCCCGCACGTCCCGGACCGGCGTCCGCTCCGTGGCCCTCCTCATCGGGCTCGGCGCCGCCGCCTACACCGCGTGGGTCCTCGAAGTCGTCCTCTCCACGGGCCTCAACCCCGTCGAGACGTACGTCAGCGAGCTCGCGGCCCAGGACCAGCCGCTCGGCGGCCTGTTCCGGGCCACCGACTTCACCGCCGGCCTCCTCGTCCTCCTCGGCGGCCTCCTGGCCCTGCTCCGCCTCGCCCGCCGCGTCGAACCCCGCCGCCTCTGGTCCGTCGCCGGCTGGTCCGGGATCACCCTCTTCGGCGCCGCCACCGCGGCGGACGCCTGGCTGCCGCTGAGCTGCACGCCGACCGTGGACCCCGAATGCGCGGCGCGGGAGACCGCCGGGCTGGTCCCCGCCACCCATCAGGCACACGCCGTCAGCAGCAGCCTCGCCATGATGGGAGCGCTCGTCGGGATCGTGGCCCTCACGCTCGCCGCCCGCCGCTACGGCCTCCACGCCCCGCTCGCGCGGTTCGGGCCCGCGCTCGTCGTGCTCGAACTGCTCGCCACCGCCTGGACCCTGGCCTCCATCGCCCTGTTCACCGCCGGGCACGGCACCTGGGCGCTCGGCGCCGGGCAGCGGCTCCAGGTGCTGCTCGTGGCCGTCTGGCTGGGCCTGCTCGCGTACTCCGTCCACCGGGAACGCCGTACGTGAGCGGGCGTCCGGCCGCGCCCGCGCCCGCCCCCGGGAGGTTCGTACGGCTCTCCGCCGACGGGGTGCCGCTGCACGTCCTCGTGGAGGGCTCCGGACCGCCGGTCGTCCTCAGCGCCGGGCTGGCCATGGCCTGGTTCGACTGGGACCAGGTGGCGGAGCTGCTCGTCGCCGCGGGCCGTACCGTCGTCCGCTTCGACCGGCCCGGGCACGGGCTGAGCGGCCCCGCCGTGCGGCCGCCGAGCGCCGCGGGGGAGGCGCACCGGATCGCCGGGCTGCTGGACGCCCTGGGGCTGGGCGCCGAGCGGGTCACCGTGGCCGGGCACTCCCTGGCCGGGTTCCACGCCGAGGCCTTCGCCCGGCTGTACCCCGGGCGCACCGCCGCCCTGGTGCTGGTCGACGGCAGCGTGGAAGAGGGACCGCTCCGTACGGTCCTGCCGGCCGGGCTGCGCACCGGCGCCGCCCGGGTGCTCGGCCGGGCCGTGACCGCCGTCGGGCTGCCGGCCGCGCTGGGGCCCTGGGCCCGGCGGGCGGCCGTACGGGCGTCCCGCGCGGGCGGCGGGGACCCGGCCCCGCGGGATCTCGTACGCCGCTGCTACCGGACCGGGCGGGTCTGGCGCGGAGCCCTGCTGGAGAACTCCCGCTACCTCGACGCGGCCGCCGAGGTACGGGCGCTGCGCGCGGAGCTGCCGCTGAGCGCGCCCGTCACCGTGCTGGCCGGCCACGACCCCGGCGCGCGCCGCCCGGACCTGGCCTGGCGGGCCCGCCAAGCGGCGCTGGCCGACGCGCTGGGCGCCCGGTTCGTGGTCGCGGAGCCGGCCGGACACCTGGTCATGCTGGACCGCCCGCACCACGTGGCGCGGGCGGTCCTGTACGCGGCGGCCCGGGCCGGGGAGACGGACTAGCCCCGGGCGTAGACCTTCTCGGCCCAGCCGGCTATCTGCTCGTCCGACAGGTGCTTGGCCAGGTCGGCCTCGCTGATCATCCCGACCAGCCGCTTGTTGTCGATGACGGGGAGCCGGCGGATCTGGTGGCTCTGCATCTCCTCCAGGACCTCCGAGACGTCCGCGCCCGCGTCGATCCAGCGCGGGGTGCCCTGGGCCATGTCGCCGGCCGTGATCTTCGACGGGTCGTGCCCCTTGGCCACACAGCCGATGACGATGTCGCGGTCGGTCAGGATGCCGCAGAGGCGTTCGTTGGAGTCGCTGATGGGCAGTGCGCCCACATTGAGGCGGCTCATCAGCTGAGCGGCCCGGTCCAGGGTCTCGGTGGCGGGGATCCACTGGGCCCCGGGGTGCATGATCTCTCCGGCGGTGGTCATCGCGTAAACCTCCTGAGCACGCCGTAGCGGCCGGACGCGGGTGCGCCCGCCTCGGCGTCCTCATCCTCATTCGCCCGTTCGGCCCCCGCGACTCCAGACGGATGGGGGTGGGCCGTACGGGTGACCCCCGGACCCCGTGCCCCAAGCGGCGGCGGGGCCGGAGTCGCCTCGTGGGTGACATCCGGCCCCGCCGACGGTCAGCCCGCTGTCGGGGGCTGCGCGCCGCGTTGTTTCAGCATGTCCGCCATCAGCTGGAGCTCCGACTGCTGGGCCTCGACCATGCCCTGCGCCAGTGCCCGTTCGGTCGGGTCGACGCACTGGGCGGCGCATCCCTCGGCCATGGCGACGCCGCCCTTGTGGTGGTCGGTCATCAGGCGCAGGTAGAGCACCTCGGCGTCCCGGCCCTCGGCGGAGCCGAGCTGCGCCAGCTCCTCCTTGGTGGCCATGCCGGGCATCAGCGCGCCGGGCTTGGTGACGGTCCCGCCCATGGAGTGGCCCGCCATGCCGCCGTGCCCGGAGCCGCCGGAGCCGTCCGTGCCCATCCAGGACATCGGCGGCTCGTCGGCCACGACCTTCGGCAGGCCCCACATGTCCAGCCAGCCCAGCAGCATGCCGCGCTGGTTGGCCTGGGTGTTGGCGATGTCGTAGGCGAGGACCCGTACCGGCTCGTCCTTCGTGCGGTCGCGCACGATGAAGGACATCTCCACCGCCTGCTGGTGGTGCACCGCCATGTCCCGGGCGAAGCCCGCGTCGGCGGAGTAGAGCCCCGGCGTA
The DNA here is from genome assembly GCF_042888445.1 of Streptomyces sp. NPDC002886. Taxonomy (NCBI): domain Bacteria; kingdom Bacillati; phylum Actinomycetota; class Actinomycetes; order Kitasatosporales; family Streptomycetaceae; genus Streptomyces; species Streptomyces sp. NPDC002886. The sequence goes on along the minus strand of NZ_JBIAPV010000002.1, from coordinate 591,987 downwards.
CGGGAGGACGCGGGAGCGGAATCGGCGCCCCCCGCGGTGGCGACCGTGGCCCCCACGGCGAAGAGCAGCGCCAGGCCCACGGCCGAGCCCGCGACCCAGTACGTACGGGTCACGGAGCCCTTGCCGGCCGTACGGGTCACTTGTCGGCCAGCCCGTTCGTGCAGGCCGCGCCCGGCTCGGGGGTCTGCGGGCCCGTCACGTACTTGGTGAGGAACGCCGCCACGCGGGCGTCGTCCGCCTTGTCCACGGTCAGCTGCTTGCCCCAGGCGCTGAGCATGATCGTGCCGGCCTGCTCCTTGACGGGGCTCATCAGCGTGTACGGGCGCTTGGACACCGTGGCGGCGAGCTTCTCGACGTCGGCCGGGGCGGCCTTCTCGTTGTAGGTCACCCACACGGCGCCGTGCTCGAGCGAGTGCACGGCGTTGATCTCGGGGATCGGGTTCTTGTAGACGTCGCCGTTGCAGTTCATCCAGCGGGGGTTGTGGTCCCCGCCGACCGGCGGGGTCATCTCGTACTTCACCGGGGTCTCGACGTGCTTGCGGCCGAGCTTCTTGGCGTCCCAGCTCTGCTCGCCGGCGACCGGCGCCTTGAGGGCGGCCTCCTCGGCTTCCTTCTTGTTCTGCTGGTCGATCATCACCCAGGCGCCGAAGCCGATGAGCCCGGTGACGATGGCGGCCGACGCGGTGATCGCGATGGCCTTGTTGCGCCGGTCGCGCGACTGGTCGGCGCGGCGCATCTCGGCTATCCGCGCCTGGCGGGAGCTGTTGGTTTCGGAGTTCCTGCTGGCCATGGCCCTGAATCCTTTTGCTGAGGGGGGTGGGGTGGGGAGAACGCGCTGCCTGGACGCGTGCTGCCGGAGGAGCACGCGCTGCCCGGGCACTGCCGAACCGGACCGGTCAGGTCCGCAGCACCTGGAGGGCGTACAGGTCGGGGCCGCGCGCGAGCGCCGAAGGGGGCCGGATCCCCTGCGCCGGCGCGAGGTGCGCGGCGGGCGCGGGCGCCCCGCCGGCCACCGGGACCGCGGGCGGCGCCGGGGGCAGGAGTCCGGGCAGGACGTGCGAGAGCGGGGAGCAGCCGGGCCGGTCGTACGGCGCCACGCAGACGGCGCGGTGCGCACCGGCGGTGTGGGCGGCGTGCCCGGCGCGCGCACCCGGGCCGGCGGCGGCCGGATCCCCGGCGCCGGCCGCCCGGCACAGGAACGCCGTGCCGGCCAGCACCCCGAAGGCCATCAGGAGGGCGGCACGCCGGAGCAGCGGACGTCTCCGACGTCCTCGCTCGTCCCGCGCATGGCCCCCCATGGGCGCCGATGGTAATGCTCATGACCGACCCAAGGTCAGTGCGGGGGTGCCACCGGCTTCCCGGGGTGCGTAATCTGGCGGAAACCACCGCTGGCGATACTGGGGCGGCCCGACTGTGCCCGTGCCCTCGCGGCAGTGGTGCACAGGCCGCCTGAACTGCGAGGATGAAGCCATGGACAAGCAGCAGGAATTCGTCCTCCGGACGCTCGAGGAGCGCGACATCCGCTTCGTGCGCCTGTGGTTCACCGACGTACTGGGCTTCCTGAAGTCCGTCGCGGTCGCGCCGGCGGAGCTGGAACAGGCCTTTGACGAGGGCATCGGGTTCGACGGCTCGGCGATCGAGGGATTCGCACGGGTCTACGAGTCCGACATGATCGCCAAGCCGGACCCGAGCACCTTCCAGATACTGCCGTGGCGCGCGGAGGCCCCCGGAACGGCGCGGATGTTCTGCGACATCCTGATGCCGGACGGCTCGCCCTCCTACGCGGACCCGCGCTACGTCCTCAAGCGCATCCTGAACAAGACCTCCGACCTGGGCTTCACCTTCTACACTCACCCGGAGATCGAGTTCTTCCTGCTGAAGGACAAGCCGCTGGACGGCACCCGGCCCACCCCGGCCGACAACTCGGGCTATTTCGACCACACCCCGCAGAACGTCGGCATGGACTTCCGCCGCCAGGCGATCACGATGCTCGAATCCATGGGCATCTCGGTCGAGTTCAGCCACCACGAGGGCGCTCCCGGCCAGCAGGAGATCGACCTGCGCTACGCCGACGCCCTCTCGACGGCAGACAACATCATGACCTTCCGCCTGGTCATGAAGCAGGTCGCCCTGGAACAGGGCGTCCAGGCCACCTTCATGCCGAAGCCCTTCTCGGAGTACCCCGGTTCGGGCATGCACACCCACCTCTCCCTCTTCGAGGGCGACCGCAACGCCTTCTACGAGTCGGGCGCCGAGTACCAGCTCTCCAAGGTCGGCCGCTCCTTCATCGCGGGCCTCCTCAAGCACGCCGCCGAAACGGCCGCGGTCACCAACCAGTGGGTGAACTCCTACAAGCGCATCTGGGGCGGCTCCTCGCGCACCGCCGGCTCCGGCGGCGAGGCCCCCTCGTACATCTGCTGGGGCCACAACAACCGTTCGGCCCTGATCCGGGTCCCGATGTACAAGCCGGGCAAGACGGGCTCCTCCCGCGTGGAGGTCCGCTCGATCGACTCGGGCGCCAACCCGTACCTCACGTACGCCGTCCTGCTGGCCGCGGGCCTCAAGGGCATCGAGGAGGGCTACGAACTCCCGGCCGGCGCCGACGACGACGTCTGGGCCCTCTCCGACGCGGAACGCCGCGCGATGGGCATCGAACCCCTCCCGCAGAACCTCGGCGAGGCCATCGCCCTGATGGAACGCAGCGAACTGGTCGCCGAAACCCTCGGCGAGCACGTCTTCGACTTCTTCCTGCGTAACAAGAAGCAGGAGTGGGAGGAGTACCGCTCGGAGGTCACGGCCTTCGAACTCCGCAAGATGATGCCGGTGCTGTAACCGCGGGACAGCAGCACTCTCAGAATTTTCCGACGCTCAGGGCCGGTGGTCGATGACCACCGGCCCTGAGCCGTCTCACCCCTCATGGGCCGGCTGTGGGCCGTCGGCCGTCGCTCCGTTGGCGACGGGCGAGGACGTTTCGGGCAGGCCCGAAATGTTGGTGCTTCGGCCGCCGAGGCGCCCAGACTCGTGGCACGAAGGGAAGCACCCTTCCGGACCGATGGGGGAGAGAGATGCGTAAGCGCGCATTGGCTCGTGGCCTTGGCGTTGGCTTCGGCATGGCGCTGGCCGTCAGCCTGAACATCACTCCGGCTTCGGCAGCTTGGGGGCTGCAGCTGAACGACTGGGGCGCCGGCGCCGTGAGTGACGATCGCTACGGAGTCTCGGCTTGCGACGGCAAGGCGGACAACCGCGGGATCCGAACGGAGTACGTCACCAGCAACGGTGGCTTCGACCACGTCGGCGATGCCAACGGGTCTGCCGGCGGCTGTGGCAGCGAGCGGAGCTTCGACGGATACCCGATCAGTGCGTTCCGCGTCTGCGCGAGGAACTCGTCGACCGGCCAGGACCTCGGATGCACCAACTGGGGCTGGATCTGAGCGGTTCGTACTGCTGTGAACCGTGCCGGAGCCACCTCGACAGCCGAGAGACCCCGGCACGATGCACGCCGCAGCGAGGTCACGGCCTTCGAACTCCGCAAGGTGATGCCGGTCTTGTAGGGCCAAGGCGGCAGGGCGCATACGCGTACGGCCGGCCCCCTCGGTCTTGAGGGGGCCGGCCGTACGGCGTTACCGGACACGTCAGGCGCGCAGCACGCGGCCCGCCTTGTCGGTGCGGTCGTCCTTGACCAGGAACAGGATGCCGTCGATCAGGGCCCAGAAGCCGAGGCCGCCGCAGGTGAGCAGCTGGGCGATGGCCATGCCGGTGTGGCCGGTGTAGAAACGGCCGATGCCGAGGCCGCCGAGGAAGATCTGCAGGAGACCGGCCACCAGCTTGGACTTGTCGGAGTACGGCTGGCCGTTCGGGGCGATGTTCTGGGACATGCGAAAGCTCCTAGTGAAACTGCTGTTCAGCGGGGACGTGTGCCACGACCGAGGGTCGTAGCGGAACTACTGACCTGCCACGGACGTGCATGGTTGCCCTGCTGCCGGCAACGTGATCAACCCGTGATCACATGACCGCATTGCGGACGACCGCCCAGGTCAGGGCGACCCCAACGATCGCAGCCTGTCCCCGGACTCCGATCGCCGGGTGGTACTTCCGCCCGCGGAGGCCTTCGGTGACCCAGCGGGCGTAGAGGAAGAGGGCGAGCGGCAGCCCCAGCAGGAACAGCACCGCGTTGTCGTGGAAGGCCGCGGCGAAGTCGCCGTGCAGGAGGTCGTAACACATCCGGCTCGCGCCGCAGGCCGGACAGAGCAGGCCCGTCAGCCAGTTGAACGGGCAGCGGGGGAGCCAGTGGCCGGGCTCGTGCGGATTGGTGCCCCAGAGGTACGCGGCTCCCGCGCCCAGCACCGCGAGGGAGGCGAGCGGAGCCGCCGCCGGCCGGCGGAGCGGCGAGGTGCGCGGCCTCGGCCCGCCGGGGGAACCCTGGTTCCGTCCGCGGGTGTCCGGCGGGTCGGCCGACATGGGTGCTCTCTCCTTGACGTGCCCGCACGTGGTCGGGTGCGGGCAACCGGAGGATCATCCTCGCACCGGGGCTCCGCCCGGTGTCGGCCGGGCCGCTACTCGGCCGGGCCCGCTACTCGGCCGGAGGATGCCCTCCGGGAGCCTGCCCTCCAGGCGGGGAGTCGGGCGGGTCGTTCGCCGGGGGACCGTCGGCGGGCGGCAGCCCTGCCCGGGCGCGGACCATCTCCGCTTGGGCGCGCACCATGTCGGCCTCCGCGCGGACCCGATCGGCCTCGCTCTGCCCGCGGGCCTGGACGAGTTTGGCCAGGCCCGTGAGGATGCCGCCGGTGAGGACGCCGATCACGGTCCCGATGCTGACGATCGACGCCACGACGGCAGGAGTGTCCGAGGGCCCGAGAGCGTTCTCCCGGTAGCTCTCCAGCAGACTCCGCACACTGATCCAGGCGATGCCCAGGAGCGAGAGCAGCAGGAGGCCGATCAGGGTCCTCAACCGCCCGTGGTCCCGGTCTGCCGTCCCGTAGGTCGCAACACGCCGGGCAAGTCGGTCGGCGGCCATCCCGTCCCCGCTCCCTCGTTTCCGTGAGCGGCTCAATTTACTTCAGGCGGACGGTCGTTGTCCCGGCGGGTGCGGCGCCGGACAGTCGGTCGCCGTTCCCCGCTCAGGCCTACGCCGGCGGTACCGCGCGGTGCCAGGCGGTGCGGTTCGCGGTGGCGGTCGGGGTGCTGACGTGGAGTTCGGCGTCCAGGCCGAGGACCGCGAGGGTCGTCGCGCCACCCGCCTCCTGGATGCCCGCCGGGGCGCCCGCGTAGAGCATCTGGGACTCCGTCCACGCCGGCGGACCGCCGAGGCCCGTCGCGGCGACGGTGCCCCGGTCGGCGCGGCCCGTGATGAGGCGGCCCGCCACGCCCACCGCGCCGTAGCCGGCCCGGCCGCCGGTCTCCGTGACGCTGGAGACCGTGGGCTTCGGCGCGCCGGGCGCCGCCGTGACCAGGGCCGTGCGGACGACCCCCGAGTCGGGGCGCCGGAAGTACAGCCGGACACCCGCCCCTTCCGGGGTGGCGGTGAGGGGGATGGTGGTGGCCGGGAGCCCGGTCGGGACGGGACCGCCCAGGGGTGCGCCGGGGGCGGGCTGGATCCAGGCCAGCACCGACTGGGTGGTGGCGGCGTAGACGTGCCGGCGCCCCGCGGAGTCGGTGGCCGTCACCGGGTCGGACTGGAGGTCGGCGCCCCCCAGCTGCTGCCAGCCGCCGAAGGCGCCCGAGGGTTCCTGGGTGCGGGCGCGCAGGGTGCGCTTGGAGTCGCGGACGTACACCGTCAGCAGCCCGTCCGGGCCGGCGACCACCGCGGGCGCGCTGATCGAGGAGGTACCGCCGTCGTCCCGGGTCTCCGGGGTGCCGAGCGCGACCCAGGCCCCGAACGGACCGCCGGGCGTGGACTGGGCGGCGTAGACGATCTCGCGCCGGTAGTCCTGCGGACGGGTGCCGAAGCTGGTGCGGCTGGCGAAGACGGCGACGCGCCCGTCGGGGAGGCGGGCGGTGGTCGCGCCCGGGTCGATGCCGGTGCCCGGCAGCAGCGCCGGGCCCTGCCAGGCGGCGCCGGGGCCGATGCCGGCCCCGCGGGTCCAGACGGCCATCTGTCCGTCGAGGACGCCGAAGGCGTACAGCCGGCCGGTCGTGCCCTGCACCAGCCAGGAGGAGTGGTCGGCGCGGGCGTACCGCAGCGACTGGGCCCAGTTGTGGCCGGTCGGGCTGCCCGCGACCTTGCGGTCGCCGCAGCCGGAGGGCGAGCCGCAGTAGTTCTGCCGGTCCTGCCACGCGTACGTCTTCAGGTAGGCGAGCTTCGCCTGCACCGTCTGCGGGTCCAGCGTGTGCGGCAGGGCGCCGTTGTGGTAGCCGACGTAGTTCTGCACGGCGAAGCGGGGACGCTGCCCGACCGGGACCCGCGCGGCGTACGAGGCGGCCGCGGCCTGCGCGAACCGCGCCCCGTACATGTGGTCCTGATGGTCGGTGAGCCTGCCGGTGCCGGGGTACCGGCCCGGTGACGGGTCCTGCATCCGTATCGTCGTCGGCTTGTACCGCTCCAGGATCCCCGATATCGCCGCCACCACCTGGTCCTTGGTGTACGCGGGCGACAGCTTGACCGGAGTGCCGGCGGTGAGCTGCCGGGGGAGCGCCGGTATCCGGCCGTTCCACAGGCCGCGCAGGCTGTCGGGGCTGTCGGCGAGCGGGGCGCGGGCCTCGCGCATCTGCAGCCAGACCAGGTTGATCTGCGGCTTCGCCATGAGGACGTCCAGCTCGGCGTTGCCGCCGCCCGCGGTGGGGATGACCGTGCGCTTCCAGGGGCTGGTGCGGTCGCCGGTGGCCATCTGCGCGTAGGCGGCGCGTATGCCGTTCTGGCGGGCTTCCGCGTAGTGGCTGAGGTCGGCGGGCTGCGCCGGGTCCTTGGCCGCGCCGCCGTTGGCCTGGTTGCGGCCGTCGGACTCGCCGGAGGTGAGGTAGAGGGTGGTGAGCGGGGTGCCGGACAGCAGGGAGCGGCTGATGTCCGGGTTCATGAAGAACAGGTCGTCGTCCGGGTGGGCGACGATCTGGACGATCGAGCCCCCGGTGGCGCTCGCCTGGACGGCGGTCTTGGAGCCCGTGCCGGGGACGGCCTCGGCCGCGGTCTGCTGGCCGGAGGCGACGGCGAGCGCGCCGGTGACTCCGATGGTCAGCATCGGGACCACGGTCGCGAGGAGGAAACGTCGACGGGATACGGGCATGAGTGGCGGCGCCTTGGGTCGTTCGGCAGGAAGAACCGGGTGAAGCTATCGGACAGTCAGTGAGAGTCCAATTCGGGCAAGTTGGTTCACTCGGATCACCGTGAATTCCGATTTGTCGAAACGGCCGACCCGTGTGCGGCCTGCGGGCGGTTCCTACGTGACGGACGTCACGCGGGTGCGGGCCACCAAAAAACGCCCCCGTGGGGGGCGTTGATCGGTCGCGTGCCCGCGGGCGCCGGCCGGGCGGTCAGGGCGCGTCGTTCGGCGGCCCCACCGGCTGCCACGGAGCCAGGTGCGCGTTCGGGTCGTCCGCCGCCGAGGTCACGTACAGCCGCCCGTCGAGCCCCATGACCGCCAGGTTCACCGTGCTCTTGCCGTTCAGCGTAGAGGAGGGTGCCCCGACGAACATCAGCGGCGACCGCTCCCAGGGGCGGCCCGGGCCGATGTCCGAGCCCAGCCGCCCACCCGCCGCCCGCCCGGCCAGCAGCCGGCCGCTCGCCGTCACCGAGCCGAAGCCCGCCTGCCCGCCGAGGTCGGTGAGGCCCGTCACCTTCAGCCCGCCGCCCCCCGTGAACAGGGCGGTGGCGACCCCGCCCGAGTTCGGCTTGCGGAACCACAGCCGTACGCCGTCCTCCCGGCTCTGCGCCGTGATCGGCAGCGCCGGCGCCGGCAGCCCGGTCGCGGTGGCGGGGCCGAGCGGCGCGCCGGGCTTCGGCTGGGACCAGGCCAGCACGGTCTTGGTGGTCGCGGCGAGAACCACGCGCCGTCCGGCGGAGTCGGTCGCGGCGGCCGGACTGCCGTGCAGGTCGGAGCCGCCGTAGCGGTCCCACGGACCCCAGGTGCCGGCCGGGGACCGCACCCGCCCGCGCAGGGTGTACGCGCCGTCGCGCACGTAGACCGCGAGCCGCCCGGAGCCGTCGAGGGCCACCGCGGGGGCACTGATGTCGGAGGTCCAGTTCTCGTCGGAGGTCTCCGGAGTGCCGAGCGCCGTCCAGTCCCCGAACTCCTCGGAGCCGGGCGTCCGCTGCACCGTGTAGACGACCTCGCGCCGGTAGTCGGCGGGCTTGGCGCCGAAGGAGGTGCGGGTGCCGAAGGCGGCGATCCGGCCGTCGGTCAGCGTCACGGTGGAGATGCCCTGGTCCATGACGGTGCCGTTGGGTTCGGGGAGCAGCCGGGGGCCGCTCCAGGGGCCGAGCAGGCCGCCCCGGTGCCAGAGGGCGAGCTGCCCGTCGAGCACCTTGAACGCCCACAGCCCGTGCTCCTTGTCGGCGGCCAGCCAGGAGGTGGCGGTGCCGCGGGCGTAGTTGATGGAGGAGCTCCAGTGGTTGCCGGTCGGTTTGTCGGCGACCTTCAGGTCCCCGCAGCCGGCGGTGCTGCCGCAGTGGTTCTGCCGGTCGAGCCACGCATACGTGTCCAGGATGTTCAGTTTGGCCTTGGCCTCGTCGGGGTCGAGGGCGTTGGGGAGCCAGCCGTTGAAGTAGCCGAGGTAGTTCTGCACGGAGAAGTGCGGACGGTCCTTGACCTCCTTCGCGTAGGCGCCGAGCGCGAGCTGGACGAAGCGGGCACCGTAGAAATGGTCCTGATGGTCCGTGTAGTGCCTGCCGCCGTCGGGGTACCGGCCGGGCGTCGGGTCCTGGGAGCGGACGGTGGTCGGTTCGTACCGCGTCAGGATGCCGACGAGGGTCCGTACGACCTGGTCCTTGGTGTACGTGAACTGCTGCTTGACCGGGCTCCCGGAGGCGAGCATCGACTCCAGCCGGGGGACCTTGCCGTCCCAGAGGCCGTGCAGGCTGACCGGCCGCTCCGCCCAGACGTGACCGGCCTCGTGCATCTGCAGCCAGACGAGGTTGACCTGCGGCTTCGCGATGAGGACGTCGAGCTCGGCGTGGCCGCCGCCCTCGGTCGGCACGACCGTGCGCTTCCAGGGGCTGTCCCGGTCGCCGGTTGCCATCTGGGCGTAGGCGGAGCGGATGCCGTTCTGGCGGGCCTCGGCGTAGGCGGCCTTGTCGGGCGGGGTGACGGCCACCTCGGCCGCGCGCGCGTTGATCCCGTCGGCTTCGCCGGAGGTGAGGTAGACCGAGGTGACGGGATGGCCGGCCGCTATGGAATAGCGCAGGTCCGGGTTCATGAAGTAGAGGTCGTCGTCGGGGTGCGCCAGGACCTGGAGCACCCGGCCGGCGTCCGAGAGGGCCGCGGGGTCGGCGGCCCCGGAGGAGGTGCCCGCCGCCTTGCCGTCGGCGCCGTCAGGGTGGAGGAGGGCGTCGAGGGCCCCGTTCCCCCAGAGCAGCATCCCCCCGACGGCGGCGGCCACCGCAGCGGCGCCGACGGCCTTGACGATGCGCCCGCGCCGCCTGTGGGCCGCCGCGCGGCCCCGCCGGGTACGGGCATTGGCGCGGGCGCCGCGCGGACGGGAGCCCCGGCCGTCTCCGTGGTCGCCGCGGGAGCCGTCGTCGCAGCCGGAGCCGTCGCAGCCGGAGCCGTCGTCGCGCCGGGCGGAAGGTTCCTCGGCGGGGCGTTCGGGGTCGTGCATCGGGGTCCTCCGGGCCGGTCGGCGGGGAGCGGGCCCCATTGCGGCACAAGTGTGCCAAAAATCCGACAATACGCCCCACCGGCCCTGCGGTGAGTCGAACGACTGATCCGGCTAGGCTCTCCCCGGGCGGAACCGCGGCCCTGCCGACGGCGACACCCGCCGAAGGCGAGTGAGACCCCGCGAAACCGCCCGGCCAGGGCAGAGGCAAGGGCAGGCCGACGTACGCGGGAGGCGGCGGGATGACAGTCCCGGGACGCAGGAGCAGTACCTTCAGCCGGCTGCTGCGCAGCGGGTTCACCGACCCCTCGGCCGCCGCCCGGCTGCTCGACACCGACGCGCTGGCCGCCGTACGCGCCGATCCGGTGCTCCTCGACGCCCTCGGGGCCACCGCCGATCCCGACCTGGCCCTCCTCGGGCTGGTCCGCATCGCCGAGGCGCAGGCCCCCGAGGAACTGCCCGGCCTCCTCGACACCCTGGTCAGCGCCAAACCCCTGCGCGACCGCCTCCTCGGCGTGCTCGGCGCCTCCGAGGCCCTCGGCGACCACCTCGCCCGCCACCCCCGGGACTGGCAGGCCCTGGTCACCTACGAGGCGGCCGATCTGCACCCCGGGCTGCCCGAGTTCGAGAACGGGCTGGCCGGCGCCCACGACCCCGTCGAGCTGCGCGTCGCCTACCGCCGCTGTCTGCTCTCCATCGCCGCCCGCGACGTGTGCGGGACCATAGACGTGGCCCAGACCGCCGCCGAGCTCGCCGACCTGGCCACCGCCACCCTGCGCGCGGCCCTGCGCATCGCGACCGCCGCCGCACCCGAGGACGCGGCGATCTGCCGGCTCGCCGTCATCGCCATGGGCAAGTGCGGCGGCAACGAGCTGAACTACGTCTCCGACGTCGACGTCATCTTCGTCGGCGACGCGGCCCCCGGCGCCGACGAGGGCAAGGCCGTCCAGGCCGCCGCCCGGCTCGCCTCCCACCTCATGCGGATCTGCTCCGAGACCACCGTCGAAGGCACCATCTGGCCCGTCGACGCCAACCTCCGCCCCGAGGGCAGAAACGGTCCGCTCGTCCGCACCCTCGCCTCCCACCTCGCCTACTACCAGCGCTGGGCCAAGACCTGGGAGTTCCAGGCCCTCCTCAAGGCCCGCGCCGTCGCCGGCGACGAGGCGCTCGGCGTCGAGTACATCGCCGCCATAACTCCCCTCGTCTGGCAGGCCGCCGAGCGCGAGAACTTCGTCCCCGACGTCCAGCAGATGCGCCGCCGCGTCGTCGACAACATCCCCGCCGCCCAGGTCGAGCGCGAGCTGAAGCTCGGCCCCGGCGGCCTGCGCGACGTCGAGTTCGCCGTCCAGCTCCTCCAGCTCGTGCACGGCCGCTCCGACGCCACCCTGCGCTCCGGCACCACCCTCGACGCGCTCACCGCCCTCGCCGCCGGCGGCTACGTCGGGCGCACCGACGCCGCCCAACTGCACGACGCGTACCGCTTCCTGCGGGCCATGGAGCACCGCATCCAGCTCTACCGGCTGCGCCGCACCCACCTCGTCCCCGAGGACGAGGCCGACGTGCGGCGCTTGGGCCGCTCGCTGGGCCTGCGCACGGAACCCGTCGCCGAGCTCAACAAGGCCTGGCGCCGGCACGCCTCCGTGGTCCGCCGGCTGCACGAGAAGATCTTCTACCGGCCGCTCCTCGACGCCGTGGCCCAGCTCGCCCCCGGCGAGACCCGGCTCTCCCCGCGCGCCGCCGGCCAGCGCCTCGAAGCCCTCGGGTACGCCGACCCGGCCGCCGCCCTGCGCCACCTCGAAGCCCTGGCCTCCGGCGTCACCCGCGCCGCCGCCATCCAGCGCACCCTGCTGCCCGTGCTCCTCGGCTGGTTCGCCGACTCCGCCGACCCGGACGCGGGCCTGCTGAACTTCCGCAAGGTCTCCGACGCCCTCGGCAGGACCCCCTGGTACCTGCGCCTCCTGCGCGACGAGGGCGCCGCCGCCGAGAACCTCGCCCGGGTGCTCTCCGCCGGACGCCTCGCCCCCGACCTCCTCCTGCGCGCCCCCGAAGCCGTCGCCCTGCTGGGCGACCCCGAAGGCCTGGTTCCCCGTACCCACGAGGCGCTCGAACAGGAGGTGCTCGCCGCCGTCGGCCGCGCCGAGACCCCGGAGGCCGCCGTGGCCGCCGCCCGCGGAGTCCGCCGCCGCGAGCTGTTCCGCACCACCGCCGCCGACATCATCGGCTCCTACGGTACGGAGGACAGCCCGGCCGAGGAGGACCACGGAGCCCTGGTCGACCGGGTCGGCCGGGCCGTCTCGGAACTCACCGCCGCCACCGTCGCCGGAGCCCTGCGCGCCGCCGTCCAGAGCCACTGGGGCGACACCCTGCCCACCCGCTTCGCGGTCATCGGGGTGGGCCGCTTCGGCGGTCACGAGCTCGGCTACGGGTCCGACGCGGACGTCCTCTTCGTCCACGAGCCGCGCGAGGGCGTCGACGAACAGGAGGCCGCCAAGGCCGCCCACAGCGTCATCGCCGAGATGCGCAGGCTCCTCCAGCTGCCCACCGCCGACCCGCCGCTGCTCATCGACGCGGACCTGCGCCCCGAAGGCCGCTCCGGCCCCCTGGTCCGCACCCTGCCCTCCTACGCCGCCTACTACCGCCGCTGGTCCCTGACCTGGGAGTCCCAGGCCCTGCTGCGCGCCGAACCGGTGGCCGGTGACCTCGAACTCGGCCGGCGCTTCATCGACCTGATCGACCCCCTGCGCTACCCGATGGAAGGCCTCGGCGAGGACGCCGTCCGCGAGATCCGGCGCCTGAAGGCCCGGATGGAATCCGAACGCCTGCCCAGGGGCGCCGACCCCACCCTGCACACCAAACTGGGCCGCGGCGGCCTCAGCGACGTCGAATGGACCGTCCAGCTGATCCAGATGCGGCACGCCTGGGCGGAACCGGGCCTGCGCACGACCCGCACCCGCGAGGCCCTGGCCGCCGCGCACGCGGCCGGCCTGATCCCCACCGAGGAGGCGCAGATCCTGGACGAGGCCTGGGTCCTGGCCACCCGGGTCCGCAACGCCGTGATGCTGGTCCGCGGCCGCGCGGGCGACACCTTCCCCTCGGAGGCCCGCGAACTGGCCGCGGTCGGCCGCTACCTCGGCTACGCGGAGGGCACGGTCGGCGACATGCTGGAGGATTACCGCCGCATCACCCGCCGCGCACGGGGCGTGGTGGACGAACTGTTCTACGCGGGCTGACGGGCCGTCTTCGGCCGGTGCGTGGCGGGGCCCCGCCGCCGACCCCTGTACGGCGGCGGGGCCCCGGGCACCCGGCTGGTCCTCCCCGTTACGGGAGGGACTTGTCGTACACCGTGTCCTGGTCGGAGTCGTAGACCTGCTTGCCCTGGGCGTCGTAGCCCTTGACCCGCGGGGCCTTGGTGACGGACCGGTCCAGCATTCCGGTGGCGGCGAACCAGCCGTGGTCCAGGGCGGCTTCGACCGTGGCGCCGCCGTAGCCGACGGTGATCCGGGTGACGCCGGGATCGAAGGTGCCGATGCTGCCCCAGCGGTAGGGCAGCTTCCAGGAGCCCTCGGAGCGCAGCTTCTGGCGGTAGAGGCTGCCGCCGTTGTCGTCGGGGCGGACGAGTCCGCGCCCGGGGTCCTTGGTGTCGCCGACGGAGCTGTTGAGCCCGCCGACCCTGCCTTCCTTGCCGTCCTTGACCGCGCAGATCAGCCGGGTCGGACGCGGGGCGTCCTTGACGGCGACGACGTACCGGCCGTCGCCGGGGGAGTTGTCGTTGCCGGTGCTGTTCTGCCCGAGCAGGATCCGGTAGTCGGAGGCCTTGCCCAGGTCCTGCCCGAACCCCGACGGGTCGGGGTTCTGCCGGCGGTCGGTGAGACACAGTTCGAGGCCGGCGGCCGCCTCCTGGAGGGTGATCCCGTCGACGAGCTGCCCGGGGGTCGCGGGTGCGGCCGGTCCCGGAGGGGCTTGCGGGGTGGGCGGCGGCGCGCTCGCCTTCGGGCCGCCGGCCGCCACCGGTCCGACCGCCGGCCCGTCCGTCGGACCGGTGGCGGCGCCGTTCCCGGTGAGGACCAGGGTCGTGACCGGGACGACGGCCAGCGCGACCAGGGCCGCCCCCGCCACCGCCAGCCTGCGGCTGCGCCGCTCGGCGCGGCCGCGCCGGAGGATCTCCGGATACGGCACGGCGGCGGGCCGCACCGCCTCGGCGCCCCGGGCCATCCAGCCCCGCAGGCTCAGCTCGAACTCTTCGTCCTGCCCGGCGTCGTCCTGCCCGGCGTCGTCCTGCACGCCGTCGTCCTGCACGTTCACAGGACCGCCCCCTTGCTCCTCGTCGCGATCCGGCCCAGTCCGGGCCGGGTGCGCAGTTTCGCCAGCGCCTTGGAGGCCTGGCTCTTGACGGTGCCTTGGGAGCACCCGAGGACATCGGCGGTCTCGGCCTCGGAGAGGTCCTCCCAGTACCGCATCACCACCACCGCCCGCTGACGGACGGGAAGTTCGGCCAGCGCCTCCATCAGCACACCGCGCTCTTCGGCCCACGCGCCCGCGTGGTCGCGCACCGTCGTGTCCGGCACGCTGCTCGTCAGCCGCTCGGCGAGCCGGCGCTTGCGGAACCGGTCGCTGTTGCACGTGACCAGCATCCGGCGGACGTAGGCCTCCGGGCTGTCCATGCGCGACACGCGCCGCCAGGAGCGGTACGCCTTCGCCAGCGCGGCCTGGGTCACGTCCTCCGCGTCGTAGGGATCACCCGTCAACAGGTAGGCGGTTCGCACCAGATGGGCCCAGCGCGCGGCCACGAACGACTCGAACTGAGCTTCTTCCTCGGCCTGCATCGGCACCTCCTCCCCCCTTGACCACCGCCCGCCGCGATTCGGTTGCCCGGAGGGGCGAACGAATTCTCGGGGGAGCCGTGGCGCCGCCGGCACGCTCGTCCGGGCGGAGGGGGCCCACCGGGTCCGCTTCCTCCTCGTTCGCGTGGTGCGTCCAGGGGTAGAACGTGCCGGCAGGGACTCGGCGCGCTTCGCTTTGGCCCGGCGCCACGTCCTGGAGTCCCGCCGCGCCCGTCGGCCCGTGGGACGCCCACCGCGTCAACGCACCGATCGATCTGCCGAACGGCGACGTCTTCCTGGTCGGTGTGACGATGTTCGGGGCGCCTTGGTACAGCGTGCGCTCGGAGGCCAAGGGCACCTGGGCGGCAGGGCAGCGCTTCCCGGCCGCCCAGGTCGATTCCTACTCGTGCAGAGCGTGCTCGCCGCCAACGGCACCGTGGTCGTCGCCTGGAGCTGGGACGGCCGTGCGCTGGTGTCCACGTTCGTGGGCGGTACCTGGGCGGCCCCACGGTACTCAGCGCGTCGAACGGCGGAGGCTTCGGTATGACCCTCGACGCCGAGGGCCGCCCGAGCGTGGCGCTCAGCCAGGACGAGCCGGACGCCGAAGGCGTCACCCGCAGGGTCGGATACCTCACGACCACCGCCTCGCGCAAGCTTCCCGTACGGCGCGATGTCACGGGCGACGGCAAGGCCGATGTCCTGGCCCTCGACGCCTCCGGTGAGCTCTGGCGCTACAACGGCACCGGGAACGGCAACGGTGTCGGCAGCACCTTCCAGAGCCGGGCCCTGGTCTTCAAGGACTGGGGCGGCAGCTACAAGGACGTCGTCGGCGCCGGGGACCTGAACGGTGACGGCAAGGCGGACCTCCTGTCCCGTGACACGGCGGGACGGCCGTGGCTGAACGCGGGCAAGGGCACCGGGGCCTTCGGCAACCGGACCGCCGTCGGCACCGAGCCGATCCGGGACTACACGAAGATCTCCTAAGGTCCTATCGAGTCCCAGTAGGTGTTACTGGGGCTATCGGGGCCTTGCTGTCGGGTGCTCATCGGCTGGAGTCGCGGGGGCCCCGTCCCGAAGTTCCAGCCGGTCACCACCGAACGCCGCGCGGAAGCGGGGGTCGTGGGAGACCGCGACCACCGCTCCCGGGTAGCCGGCGAGCGCCTGCTCGACCTCCTCGACCAGCGCGAGCGACACGTGGTTGGTCGGCTCGTCCAGTACGAGGACGTCGGCGGGCCGGGTCACCAGGCGGGCCAGTTCGAGGCGCCGCCGCTGACCTGCGGACAGCGCCGCGACCGGTACCGGCAGGTCCTCCTCGCGGAACAGCCCGAGCGTCAGCAGTTCCTCCGCGTGCTCCTCGGGCAGGCCGGGGAGCCCCGCCGCGAACGCGGAGAGCAGCGGGATCCGGGTGGGGGAGTGGGGCAACTCCTGTGCCAGATAGCCGAGTCGTACGTGCTCCGCGCGGCGCACCGTGCCCGTGTCCGGGGCCAGGTCGCCGGCCAGGACGCGCAACAGGGTGCTCTTCCCGGCCCCGTTCGGGCCGGACACCAGCAGCCGCTGCCCCGGCCGCACGGTGAGGGCGGGGAGCCGGAGCCGGTCGCCGACCCGGATCCCGGAGAGTTCGAGCAACAGCCCTTCGGGGGCTGGTGCGCGGGCGGGTTCGGGGCCGGTCCCGGAGCCGGTCGCGGGGGTGGTGGCGATCCCGGCGCCGAAGCGCAGGGGCACCGGCGGCGGTGCCACCGCCTCCGCGTGC
Source organism: Streptomyces sp. NPDC002886 (assembly GCF_042888445.1). Taxonomy (NCBI): domain Bacteria; kingdom Bacillati; phylum Actinomycetota; class Actinomycetes; order Kitasatosporales; family Streptomycetaceae; genus Streptomyces; species Streptomyces sp. NPDC002886. The sequence goes on along the minus strand of NZ_JBIAPV010000002.1, from coordinate 575,673 downwards.
AGCCGTTCGAGATGCGTCCGGGCCGCCCTGACCTGCCCGGACAGCTTGGCCTCGGAGGAACGGCGGTGCTTGCCGAAGCCCTGGCCGGGGTCCTTGCCGGTGTGGTCGAGCCGTCGGCCCGCCGCCGCGACCAGGCCCTCGGTGCGTGCCAGGTCCGCGCGCCACTCCGCGTACCGCTGCGCCCAGCGGCCGCGCGCGGCGGCCTTGGCCGCGAGGTATCCCGCCCAGCCGTCCCCGTACCGCACGACCGTGCGCAGGTCCCGGTCGACCTCCAGGACCGTGCTGGTGATCCGCTCCAGGAAGTCCCGGTCGTGGGTGACGACGACGAGCGTGCCCCGATGGGTGCGCAGCCGCTCCGCGAGCCAGTCGACGGCCCGCCGGTCCAGGTGGTTGGTCGGCTCGTCCAGGAGCAGGAGTTCGGGTGAGGCGGCCAGGACGCAGGCCAGCGCGAGCCGGGAGCACTCGCCGCCGGAGAGCGAGCCGAGGGTGCGGCCCCGGGTGACGTGGCCGAGGCCGAGCCCGTGCAGCGCGGCGTCGGTGCGGGCGTCTGCCTGGTAGCCGCCGCGTTCCTCGTAGGCGGTCAGGAGTGCGCCGTACGCGTCGAGGAGCGCGGGGTCGGGTTCGCCGCCGGAGTCGCCGAGGGCGGTCTCGGCGGCGCCGATGCGGGCCGCCAGCTCCCGCAGGTCGGCGAGGGCGAGGTCGACGGCGTCCTGGACGGTCAGTCCGGGTGCGAGGTCGAGGGTCTGGGCGAGGTGTCCGGTGCCGCCGGGGAAGACGGCGGTGACCTCGCCGCCGTCCGGCTGCTCGGCTCCGGCGAGCAGCCGGAGCAGGGTGGACTTGCCGGAGCCGTTCTCGCCGATGACGGCGGCCCTCTCACCGGGCCGTACGGTCAGCGACACCTGGTCGAGCACGACCCGGTCGCCGTAGGCCTTGGTGACTCCGGACAGCGTCAGCTGGGACTGGGACTGGGACTGGGACTGAGCCTGGGTCTGGGGCTTCGGGTGGGACTGCTGATGGGCGCGCGAGCGCATGGGGGATCCCCTCGGGGTACTCGGTCTTCTTCCACGTTCTCCTTCTGAATGCGGGCAGCGCGGACGCGCGACGCAGGGCCGGGCCCTGACGCCGCGTCCGCGCCGCGGATCAGCGGAAGAAGTAGTACGAGTACGAACCCATGAGGTCAACCTAACGCGAGGCGAGCCGCCCCGTCTCGGGAGTTTCAGCCGGCGCTCGGGGCGGTGGCCACCGCCCGGGCCACCGTGTCCGCCATCGGCGTCGTGGGGCGGCCGATCAGGCGGGACAGGTCGCCGGAGGTGCCGGCCAGGCGGCCGCGCTCGATGGCGAGGTCCACGTCGACCAAGATCGCGGCGAACGGCGCCGGGACTCCCGCGCCGGTGAGCACCGCGTGGTGGGCCTCCGGGGTCACGGCGTTGTACGTGATCTCCCGGCCCGTGGCCCGCGCCACCGCCGCCGCGTACTCCGCGAAGGACCACGCCACGTCGCCGCTCAGCTCGTACGCCCGGTCGAGGTGGCCCTCCCCGGTCAGCACGGCCGCGGCGGCCGCCGCGTAGTCGGCCCGCGCCGCCGAGGCCACCCGGCCCTCGCCCGCGTTGGAGAGGACGGCCCCGTGCGCGAGCACCGGAGCCAGGTTGCCGGTGTGGTTCTCGGTGTACCAGCCGTTGCGCAGGAAGGTGTACGGCAGGCCGGAGGCGAGGATCAGCTCCTCGGTCGCCCGGTGCTCGGCGGCCAGGTCGAAGTCCGCTTCGGGGCCGCCCAGGATGCCGGTGTACGCGAACTGCGCCACCCCGGCCGCCTTCGCCGCGTCGATCACGGCGGAGTGCTGGGGCACGCGCCGGCCGACCTCGCTCCCGGAGATCATCAGGACGCGGTCGCCGGAACGGAACGCCCCGGCGAGGGTCTCGGGCGCGCTGTAGTCGGCGATGCGCAGTTCGATGCCCAGCGCGGCGAGCGGGGCGGCCTTCTCCTTGTCGCGGACGACCGCGGCGATCTCCCCGGCGGGGACGTCCCGGGCGAGCAGTTCGTCGATGACGAGACGGCCGAGGGCTCCGGTGGCTCCGGTGACGACGATGCTCATGGTGGTTCACTCCTGGATCTGGACCTTGCTTCCCGTTCCCGGGCTGTGTACTCACCGTACGGTGGGCACTAACCAAACGACAGTACCCACTTTGAAGTAAGGTACTGGCATGGGAGTAAGTGAGATGCGCGAGAAGCTGGTCCGGGCCGAGGCCATGTGCCCGCACCGGCTCGTCCTGGAGCACGTCACCAGCCGCTGGGGCGTCCTCGTCCTGGACGCCCTGCTCGACCGCTCGTACCGGTTCAGCGAACTGCGCCGGGGGATCGGAACGCTCGCCAAGGTCAGCGAGAAGATGCTGACCCAGACCCTGCAGACGCTGGAGCGCGACGGGTTCGTGCACCGCGACGCCAAGCCCGTCATCCCGCCCCGCGTCGACTATTCGCTCACCCCGATGGGCCGCGAGGCCGCCGAGCGGGTCCGCGCCCTCGCCCAGTGGACCGGGGTGCGCATGGCGGACGTGCAGCGGGCGCGCGAGGCGTACGACGAGTCGAAGCGCGAGGCCGCGGCCACCCTGAACCAGGCCTAGCCGCCCCTCAGGCGCCGATGCGCACCAGTGCCAGCGTGATGTTGTCGGGGCCGCCGGCCTCGATGGCGGCCCGCCACAGCTCGAACGCGGCCTTGCCGTCGTCGTGCGTCCGCAACACCTCGTCGATGGCCTCGTCGGGCACCGGGTCGGTCAGCCCGTCGGTGCACACCAGGTAGCGGTCGCCCGTGGCCAGCGGGAACGTGGCCACGTGCGGGGTGAGGACGTGTTCGGCGCGGCTCCCGCCGAGGGTCTGCGTGACGGCCGACGTCGTGCGGTGCCCGGGCAGCGGCGGCGGGCTGTCGTCCACGCTGACCTGGCGCAATCCGTCCGCGGAGACGTGGAACACCTTGCTGTCGCCCACGTTGAACGACAACAGCGACTCCGGCATGACCAGGGTCCCGGCGACCGTGGTCCCCATCGAGGTCAGCTCCGGACGGCCCGCGGCGGCGGAGTGCACCGCGCGATTGCAGAGGTTGAGCGCGTCCTCGACCGCCTCGGCGCCGTCCAGCGTGGGGCCGAGCAGGGCGAGTTCCCGGACGACCAGCTCGCTGGCGACCTCGCCGGCCGGCTGTCCGCCGAGCCCGTCGGCGACCGCGACCACCAGCGGTCTGCCGAGGGGGAAGAGGAGGGTCTGCGGGCTCCGGGTCGTGGTCCCGCACAGCGTCCACGGTCCGATGACCAGGCTGTCCTCGTTGTGCTCGCGGACCAGCCCGACATGGCTCAGGGCGGTCACGGCTATGTACTCCACCACGAGGTCCCGCCTCTCCGCGAGGGCAGCCGCGTCGTCGGCTCCGCGTCTCGCCACCATTGTCCCGCCGCCGGGCGCGGGGCGCGTGTCCGTGGCCGCGGAGGCCAGTGCCGAGGTCGGCGCGGAGGTCAGTACTGCGTGCCCCTGGCCGTGAACGGGCCGGTCGCGGGGGCCACGCACTTGTCCGTGACGGGCTCCTCGCCGCCGCCCACCGAGCCCTCCACGCAGAGCCGTCCGCCGTTCTCGCGCAGGTCGAGGAGGAAGTGCGTGGTCGCGCCGGACTGCTCGAGGCCGTGGATGCGGTCGTCGGGGTAGCCGGCGGCGTTCAGGGCCGCCCTGACCTTGGCCGGGGTGGGCTCCGCGATCTTCTCGACGGCCAGGTAGACCTGCGACTCGTGGCTGACGCCCGCGCACCAGTCGCGGGTGTCCAGCTCCACCATGGGGCCCGCCGTGGGCGTGATCGGGGTGACCCCGGGGTTCTGCGCCTCCGCGCCGGGCGGCGCCGGCCGCGGGCTCGGCGGACCCTCCTGGAGGGTGCCCGGAGCCGGGCACGACTGCGCGATGTGCGCCTGTATCTCCGCGAGGGCCGGAGAGGTCAGGCTTCCCATGGGCTTCGCGGCAGCGGCTGCGGGCGCGGCCGAAGCCGCAGGCGTGGCCGAGGCGGCGGGCGCGGCCGGGGCTGCGGGCTCGCCGCCGCCGGTCGCCTTCGCGGTTCCGCACGCGCCGAGCGCCAGCACGGCGAGGGCCGTCAGGGCGACGGGGAGCAGCGGCCGGCGACGCGAGGAGCGGGAGAACGTGCTGGTGGAGCCATGGGTTCGGGTCATGCGGACAGTCTCTGATCATGCCGGGCCCGCCGCGTGAGTACGCGTACTCACCGGGGGCGGGGGTACTTGCTCAAGTCCTGTCCGCCTCCGTGACCACCCCCGTGACCGGCCCCGCCTCCACGACCGCCCCCGCCACGTCGCGCAGCCCCCGCGCGTACGCCAGGAACGCCGTCAGGCCCACCTCGAAGGCGGCCTCCGCGCGCCCCGGGCCCTGGGCGGCCAGCGCCCGGGCGAGCAGCGGGGTGCCCGGGGTCGGTTCCCACATGGCGTCCGGGGCCGCGAGGTCCAGGGCCGAGCCCAGGACGAGGTTCTCCAGGCCCGTGAGCAGCGGCATCACCTGCTCCGCGGCGAACCCGGCCCGTAGGAGCAGGGCGACCGCCCGCTCGTACTGCGCGAGCACCGCGGGCGCTCGTACCGGGGTGGTCATCAGCAGCGGGATGGCCCGCGGGTAGGCGGCGAAGGCGGCCCGGTACGAGCGGGCCCAGGCCTCCAGGGAACGGTCCCAGGGCTCCGGCGAGGACAGCGGCCCGCCGTCGATCCCGGCGCACACCCGCTCCCGGATCAGCTCGATCACCCCGGCCCGGCCGTCCACATGGTGATACAGCGACCCGGTCTGCACCCCGAGCGCCCGGGCGATCTGGGGGACGCTGAACTCGCCCTGCTCGGCCAGCAGTTGCAGGGCGGTAGCGCCGATCCGCTCCCGGTCGAGCAGTGGGGTGCGCGGCCGCGCCATCGTATTTCTCCCGCCGTCAGGTCTTCCCGTACGTCAAAACCGGAGGCTACATTGCCGCAAACCGAAAGCCTTTAGGTTTTGTCTCCCCGCAGCCTGCCGTTCGCAGAAGGGTGCTCCCGCATGCCCGAAACGCCCGAGCCGCCGAGAACCGGTACCGACCTGCGCCGCGGCGCCCTCGGTACCGCCGACATCTCCTTCTTCGTGGTCTCAGCCGCCGCCCCGCTCACCGTCATGGCCGGCGTCGCCCCCGTCGCGATCCTCCTCGGCGGCATCGGCGCCCCCGCCGGCTACCTCCTCGCCGGGCTCACCCTCGCGGTCTTCGCCGTCGGCTTCACTACCATGAGCCGCCACGTCCGCAGCGGCGGCGCCTTCTACGCCTACATAGCCCGCGGCCTCGGCAAGCGCGTCGGCATCGGCGCCGCGCTGCTCGCCCTCATCGGCTACAACGGCATGGAGATCGGCGTCTACGGGCTCCTCGGCACCACCACCGCCGACACCGGGCACGCCCTGGCCGGCCTCGACATTCCGTGGCTGCCCGTCTCCCTCGCCGGCCTCCTCCTCGTCTGGTACGGCGGCTTCCGCTCCATCGACTTCGGCGCCAAACTGCTCGGCGTCCTGCTCGTCGCCGAGACCGGGATCCTCGTCCTGCTCGCAGGCGGCGTCCTGCTGAAGGGCGGCGCCCACGGCCTCTCCCTCGGATCCTTCGCCCCCGGCGCGGTGCTCGTCCCCGGCACCGCGGCCGTCCTGGCCTTCGCCTTCGCCGCGTTCACCGGCTTCGAGTCCACCGTCATCTACCGCCGCGAGGCCCGCGACCCGGACCGGACCGTCCCGCGCGCCACCTACATCGCCGTCGCCTTCCTCGGCCTCTTCTACGCCTTCATCGTCTGGACCGTCATCCAGGCCTTCGGCTCCGAGGAGGTGCTCGCCGCGGCCGCCGAGGACCCCGCCGGGCTCTTCTTCACCGCCATCACCACCTACGTGGGCCCCTGGGCGGCCGACCTGATGCACGTCTTCATCGTCACCAGCGTCATCGCCTCCCTCCTCGCCTTCCACAACGCCATCAACCGGTACGCGCTGGCCCTCGCCGAGGAGGGCGTCCTGCCCGCCGCCCTCGGCCGGATCCACCCGCGCCACGGCTCCCCGTACCTCGCCGGCGCGGCGCAGACCGCCCTCGGAGCCGTGATCGTCCTCGGCTTCGCCCTCGCCGGAGCCGACCCATACCAGCAGCTGCTGCTCTGGGTGAACACACCCGGCATGATCGGCCTCATGGCCCTGATGCTGCTCGCCGCCATCGCCGTACCCGTCTACTTCCACCGCGCCCGGCACGACGAGGGCCCCTGGCGGACCCTGATCGCGCCCGTCATCGCCGCGGTGCTGCTGGCCGTCGCGATCTGCCTGGTCGTCTCCAAGGTGGCCCTCTTCACCATGGCCTCCACCACCGTCAACACCCTCCTCGTGGCCCTCGTGCCCGCCGTCTTCCTCGCCGGGCTCGCCCTCGCCCAGCGCCTGAAGACCCGCCGGCCCGAGGTCTACGCCCGCTTCGCGGAGGAGCCGGCCGGGGAAGCCGGACCTGCGGCACCGGCAGCGCACGGGGAGCCGGCGGCTCCCGTGGCGTCCGCGTAGCCCGCAGCACCCGTACCGCCCGAACAGCACCAGCCCGAACCGCACTTGCCCGAACAGCCCGACCAGCCCGACCCGCACTTGCCCGATCAGCCCGACCAGCCCGAACCCCCGCAAGGAGTAGAGCCGTGCCCGCTGCCGACACCGTCCTCACCGGAGCCCGCGTCCGCACCCTCGACCCCGCCCGCCCCGAGGCCCGCGCGGTGGCCGTCCTCGGCGGCGAGATCGTCGCCGTCGGCGACGAGGCCGACGTCCGCGACTGGCGCGGCCCCGGCACCGAGACCGTCGACCTCGGCGGCGCCACCCTCACCCCCGGCCTCACCGACGCCCACAGCCACCCCGTCTGGGGCATCGAGATGGCGACCGGTACGGACCTCTCCGCCGTCACCGACCTCGACCAGCTCCGCGCCGCCCTGCGCACCGCCGAGCGGGGCCCCGGCGGCTGGATCACCGGCTTCGGCCTCGACCACAACGCCTTCGGCGGCCGCCCCGTCGACAAGGCCCTGATCGAGGAGGCCCTCGCCGGGGCCCCCGCTTTCCTGCGCCTCTACGACGGCCACTCCGCGCTCGCCTCCGGCGCGGCCCTGGCCGCCGCCGGGATCACCGGCCCGCGCGCCTTCGCCCAGCGCTCCGAGATCGTCTGCGACTCCGACGGGCGGCCCACCGGCCACCTCGTCGAGCACGCCGCGATGGACTTGGTCGGCTCGCTCGCGCCGAAGCCCACGTACACCGAGCGCCGGGAACGCCTCACCGCGCTGCTCCGCGACATGGCGGCCACCGGCCTGACCGGCGCCCACGTCATGGACCTCGGCGACGGGGACGTACCCGCCCTGCTCGCGACCGCCGAGTACGAGGGCGACCTGCCGCTGCGGCTGAACCTCTCGCCCTGGTGCATGCCCGGCGCCACCGCCGAGGACCTGGAGGAGCTGATCGAGCTCCAGCGGCTCGCGGGCCGGCACTGGAAGGTCGGCGGGGTGAAGTTCTTCATGGACGGCACCGTCGAGGGCGGCACCGCCTGGCTGGAGCACGCCGACTGCCACGGCCGGGGCACCGACGCCTTCTGGCCCGACCCGCGTGCCTACGCCGAGGCGGTACGGGTCCTCGACGCGGCCGGGGTGCGCACCGCGACCCACGCCATCGGGGACGCGGCGGTCCGGCACGTCCTCGACACCGTGGAGTCGCTCGGCGCGCGGGGCCGGATGCGGCACCGGATCGAGCACATCGAGACGGTCCCGGACGGCCAGCTGAAGCGGTTCGCGGAGCTCGGGGTGATCGCCTCCATGCAGCCGCCGCACACCGCGTACACCCGGGCCGACCACAGCGACGAGTGGTCCAAGCGGCTGGGGGAGGAGCGGGCGGGCCGCGCCTGGCGCTGCCGGGACCTGCGGGAGGCCGGTGCGGTGCTCGCGCTCGGCTCGGACTGGCCCATCGCCCACTACGACGCCCGCCAGGTCCTGGCCACCGCCCGCAGCCCGCGCGGCGCGGCCTCGGCCGGTACGGGGGCCTGGACCGGGGCGGCCCTGAGCGGGTCGATGGCCCTGGAGGGCATGACCTCGCACGCCGCGCTGGCGGCGGGGGAGGAAACGGTGGCGGGCCGGATCGCGGCCGGCTACCGGGCGGACCTGACCGCCTTCGGCGTGGACCCGGTGGACGCCCCGGCGGACGAGCTGGCCGGGGCGCCGGTCCGGCTCACCATGTCGGGCGGTCGCATCACGCACCGGGCGGTGTCGGGCTGACGGGCGGGCCCGCTGAGCGGGGGCGCCGGGCGGGGCCGGAATCCGCCGCGCGGCTCAGCGCTGGAAGCGGGCCAGCGCCGGGTGGTTCAGGAGGGCCGCCGCCAGCGGGTGGCGGCCGGTCTCCTCCGGCCGGCGCGGCAGCCGGTGCGGGAGGGACCCGTACCAGGCACGGGAGACGGCGTAGCCGAAGGCCAGGCAGAGCATGCCGCCGAGGGCGTCGAGCCAGAAGTGGTTGGCGGTGGACACGATCACGACCAGGGTCGCCGTCGGGTAGAGCAGGCCCAGGATCCGGGCCCAGGGGGCGGAGGCGACCGCGAAGATCGTCAGTCCGCACCAGAGCGACCACCCTATGTGCATGGACGGCATGGCGGCGTACTGGTTCGACATGTGCTTGAGGTTGCCCGAGGCCATGGAGCCCCAGGTGTGGTGGACCAGCACGGTGTCGATGAAGTTCTGCCCGTTCATCAGCCGGGGCGGCGCGAGCGGGTAGAAGTAGTAGCCGACCAGGGCGACGCCCGTGGTGGCGAAGAGGACGAGCCGGGTGGCCGCGTAACGCCCGGGATGAAAGCGGTAGATCCAGACCAGAACGCCGATGGTCATGACGAAGTGGAGCGTGGCGTAGTAGTAGTTCATGCTCACCACGAGCCAGGTCACCGAATTGACGGCGTGGTTGACCCTCTCCTCGACGGCGATGCCGAGGGTCTGCTCGACCTTCCAGATCCAGTCGGCGTTCGCGAGCGCGGCGGCCTTCTGCTCGGGCACGGCGTTGCGGATCAGCGAGTACGTCCAGTAGCTGACCGCGATCAGCAGGACCTCGAACCAGATCCGGGGTCGCCGCGGCACGCGCAGCCTGGAGAGCACGGCACGCTCGGACGACTCCGGGCGGTCCTGGTTCTCGGTCACGGGGGATGACGAGACGTCCGTCCGGGTATCCAGTGTCTTCACGCTCGCTTCACCCATAGGAAAAGAGTCTGCCAGATGCGGACTCGCCTCCGATCATCCCTTGGGACGGTCTTGGCCGCAGCCTCTCCGCCTCGAGGACGACCGGAGGCCGTGCGTCCCTAGGGGATGGATGGGGGTCGGTCCCCGGCCTCCCCGGGGACGGGCGTCCGGCCGGAGCTTCCCGTTGCGGATCAGGTCGCCGTCTGCTCCGTAGACGCTCACGAGGCCATTCCGGCCCCCGCGGAGTCGGTGCGGAAGGCGCGACGGGTACGGTTCGGGCCCCCGCGCCTCGGCCCCCCCGCGCCTCGGCCCCCCCGCGCCTCAGGCGCGCGCGCCCCCGCGGCCCTGCTGCGGTCCGGACGCGGTGGAGCCGCGGACCACCAGCTCGGGCAGGAACACGAACTCGCTGTGCGGGGCCGGCGTACCGCCGATCTCCTCCAGCAGGGTCCGCACCGCGGCCTGGCCCATGGCCTGTACCGGCTGGCGGATGGTGGTCAGCGGCGGGTCCGTGAACGCTATGAGCGGAGAGTCGTCGAAGCCGACCACCGACACGTCCTGCGGGACCCTGTGACCCTGCTGCCGGGCCGCCCGGATCGCGCCGAGCGCCATCATGTCGCTCGCGCACACCACCGCCGTGCAGCCGCGCGCGATCAGCGCCGACGCGGCGGCCTGCCCGCCCTCCAGCGTGTAGAGGGAGTGCTGGATCAGCTCCTCGACCTCTTCCTCGCCGAGTCCGAGCCGCTCCTTCATGCCGAGGCGGAAGCCCTCGATCTTGCGGAGCACCGGCACGAACCGCTTGGGTCCGACGGCCAGCCCGATCCGGGTGTGCCCGAGCGCCGTCAGGTGGGTCACCGCGAGCTGCATCGCGGCCCGGTCGTCGGGGGAGACGAAGGGGGCCTGCACCTTGTCGGAGAAGCCGTTGATGAGGACGTACGGGACGCCCTGGCCGCGGAGTTGGTCGTAGCGGCCCATGTCGGCGGTGGTGTCCGCGTGCAGTCCGGAGACGAAGATGATCCCGGAGACCCCGCGCTCGACGAGCATCTCGACGAGCTCGTCCTCGGTGGATCCGCCGGGCGTCTGCGTGGCCAGCACCGGGGTGTACCCCTGCCGGGTCAGCGCCTGGCCGATGACCTGGGCGAGCGCCGGGAAGATGGGGTTGTCCAGCTCGGGGGTTATCAGGCCGACGAGTCCCGCGCTGCGCTGGCGCAGGCGTACGGGGCGTTCGTACCCGAGCACGTCGAGCGCGGCCAGCACGGATTCACGGGTGCCTGCGGCCACACCGGGCTTGCCGTTGAGCACGCGGCTGACTGTGGCTTCGCTGACCCCCGCCTGGGCTGCGATGTCGGCTAGCCGTGCGGTCACGGGATTGGACTGTACCGGTCGGACGTTCACAATGACCACCACGTGCACGAATCGGGGGGAAGCCGGACGGTACGGCCGTCCGTCTCCACCGGGGCGCTGGACAGGACGGGGCGTCCGGGCGAGGGCAGTTCGAGCGGGACCGGGCGGGTGTTGAGCGTGCACGCGAAGCCGGGGCGGGTGAAGAGCAGCACCCCCTCGGGCGCGGGCAGCCACCGCATTCCGGGCTCGTCCCCGGTGACCCCCGCCTCCGCGGCCCCGAGGCCCGGCATAGCCCGGCGCAGTTCCAGGGCGGCCCGGTAGAGCTCCAGGGTGGAGTGGGGGTCCCCGGTCTGCGCGGCGACGCTGAGCCCGCCCCAGCCCGCCGGCTGCGGGAGCCAGCTCCCGGCCGGCCCGAAGTCGTACGGGGGCTCCTCGCCGGACCACGGGATCGGCACCCGGCAGCCGTCGCGCAGCCCGTCCTGCCCGGCGCTCCGGGCGAAGGCCGGGTCCCGGCGGGCGGAGTCCGGGAGGTCGCTCACCTCGGGCAGGCCCAGCTCCTCGCCCTGGTAGACGTACGCCGATCCGGGCAGCGCCAGCATCAGCAGCGCGGCCGCCCGCGCCCGGGCCAGGCTGCCGTAGCGGGTGCGGTGGCGCACGACGTCGTGGTTGGACAGCACCCAGGTGGTCGGGGCGCCGACGGAGGCGGTGGCGGCCAGCGACTCGTCGATGACGGTGCGCAGCGCGCCGGTGTCCCACGGGCATTCCAGGAAGCGGAAGTTGAAGGCCTGGTGCAGTTCGTCGGGGCGGACGTACAGCGCGAGCCGCTCGGAGGTGGGCGCCCAGGCCTCGGCGACCCCGATGCGCGGGACCTCGTAGGAATCGAGCAGCCGCCGCCAGGAGCGGTGGATCTCGTGGACGCCGTCCTGGTCGAAGAAGGGGAGCGGCTCGGTGCCGATCAGGGTGGCCTGCGCTCCGCGGCCGATGTCCGGCATGCCTGGGGCCTTGACCATGCCGTGGGCCACGTCCACCCGGAAGCCGTCGACGCCGAGGTCGAGCCAGAACCGCAGGACGGCGGAGAACTCCTCGGCGACCTCGGGGTTCTCCCAGTTCAGGTCGGGCTGCTCGGGGGCGAAGAGGTGCAGGTACCAGGCCCCGTCCGGGGTCCGGGTCCAGGCGGGTCCGCCGAAGACCGATTCCCAGTCGTTGGGCGGGAGCTCCCCGGCGGGCCCCCGGCCGGGGCGGAAGTGGTAGCGCTCGCGGGCCCCGGGTTCCCCGGCCAGCGCCGCCCGGAACCAGACGTGCTGCTCGGAGGTGTGGTTCGGGACCACGTCCACGATCACCCGCAGCCCCAGGGCGTGCGCGGCCCGGATGAGCTCGTCGGCGTCGGAGAGGTCCCCGAAGAGGGGGTCGACGGCCCGGTAGTCGGCGACGTCGTAGCCGCCGTCCGCCTGCGGGGAGACGTAGAAGGGGGTCAGCCACACCGCGTCGACCCCGAGCCGGGCCAGGTGGGGCAGGTGCTCGCGGATCCCGCGCAGGTCCCCGACGCCGTCGCCGTCGCTGTCGGCGAAGGAGCGCACGTACACCTGGTAGATGACGGCATCGCGCCACCAGCCGCCGCTCGTGGTGGCGTTGCTGGAAGCGCTTGCAAGCCGGGAGGCGGTCAACTCGTGGGTCATATCGGGTCAACGCGCGTACGAGCCCCCTGGTTGCGGGCCCGGACAGTCGAAGAGGGTTCGAACTAACAGCAAGCTGCGGCAACCGTCCGGACACACGGATGTAACGATCACCCCTTCTTGCAGAAAGTTCCCGCAAGGTCTTTCGGTCGGCTTTCAGGCTTGTTACGTTCTCGGCAACTCGGGACGCGAGGCGCGGCCGGGATCATCGAAGGAGTTCATATGCGGCGTGGCATAGCGGCCACCGCGCTGGTCGCGGCTCTGGCGCTCGCGGCGACGGCTTGCGGCGGTGACACCAAGGACGGCGGCAACAGCGGCGCCAAGGCCGACGGGGAGCTCTCCGGCACGGTCACGTGGTGGGACACCTCGAACGACGCCGAGAAGGCGTCCTTCCAGAAGCTCGCCGAGGCGTTCACCGCCAAGCACCCCAAGGTGACCGTCAAGTACGTCAACGTTCCCTACGGCGACGCGCAGAACAAGGTCAAGAACGCCTTCAGCAGCGGCTCCGAGGCCCCCGACGTGATCCGCGCCGACGTGGGCTGGGTCGCCGACTTCGCCTCCCTCGGCTACCTCGCCGAGGTCCCGGCCGACACGGCCAAGAAGGTCGACGCCGAGTTCCTGCCCCAGGCCGCCGCCAGCGGCAAGTACGAGGGCAAGACCTACGCCGTCCCGCAGGTCATCGACACCATGGGCCTCTTCTACAACAAGAAGATGCTCGCCGACGCCGGCGTCCAGCCCCCCAAGACGCTGGAAGAGGTGAAGACCGCCGCCGCGGCCATCAAGGCCAAGACCGGCAAGGCCGGCCTCTACCTGCGCGGCGACGACTCCTACTGGTTCCTCCCCCTCATCTACGGAGAGGGCGGCGACCTCGTCGACGCGAAGACCAAGACGGTCACCGTCGACAACGCGGCGGGCGTCAAGGCCTTCAAGGCCGCCCGCGACCTGGTCACCTCGGGTGCGGCGATCACCAACGCCACCGACGGCTGGACCAACATGCAGACCGCCTTCAAGACGGGCGAGGCCGCGATGATGATCAACGGCCCCTGGGCCGTGGCCGACAGCTACGCGGGCGACCAGTTCAAGGACAAGGCCAACCTCGGCATCGCCGCGGTCCCGGCCGGCTCCGTCAAGGCGGGCGCCCCGCAGGGCGGCCACGACCTGGCCGTGTACGCGGGCTCCAAGAACATCGCCGCCGCGAACGCCTTCGTCGACTACATGACCTCGCAGGAGGTGCAGGTCCAGTCCGCCAAGGAGCTGAGCCTGCTCCCGACCCGGACGGCCGCCTACGAGCAGCCCGACGTCAAGTCCAGCGAGATGGTGCAGTTCTTCAAGCCGGCCGTGGACAAGGCCGTCGAGCGCGCCTGGATCCCGGAGAACGGATCCCTCTTCGAGCCGCTCAAGGTCGAATACACCAAGGCGATCACCGGGGCGTCGAGCCCCGAGGACGCGGCCAAGGCGGCCGGCGCCGAATTCCGCAAGATCCTCAAGGGCTGGAAGTAACGAAAAGATGGCTGCTCACACCAGCCAGTCGGTGGCGAAGGCCGCGGACGGCGAGACCGGCCCTGACGCCGGTTCCGCCGTCCGCGGCCGGAGCCGCAGGACTGACGGAAACGCCGGCGGGAAGAACCGCCCCGGGCTGAAGCGGGCCCTGGCCACCCACTGGTACGCCTGGGCCATGATCACCCCCGTGGTGCTCGTGCTCGGCGTGATCATCGGCTGGCCGCTCGTCCGCGGCGTCTACCTGTCCCTGACCGACGCCACCGAGCGCAACGTCAGCCGGACCATCGGCGTCAACCACATCGAGGCCACGTACCAGTTCATCGGCCTCGACAACTACGCCGAGGTCCTCGCCGACCCGGTGTTCCTGCAGCGGCTGGTGTGGACGGTGACGTGGACCGTCGCCTGCGTATCGGTCACCTTCGCGCTGGGCCTCGGCCTCGCCACCCTGCTCAACCGCGAGTTCAAGGGACGCGCCGCCTACCGGATGGCGCTCATCCTGCCCTGGGCCGTCCCCGGATTCGTCTCCGTCTTCGCCTGGCGGTTCCTCTTCAACCGCGACAACGGCATCCTCAACAAGATCCTCGAAGGCGGCGGCATCTCCGCCGTCCCGTGGCTCGACGACCCGACCTGGGCCAAGATCGCGGTCATCGCCGTCAACGTCTGGCTCGGCGTCCCCTTCATGATGGTCGCCCTGCTCGGCGGCATGCAGTCGATCCCCGGCGAGCTCTACGAGGCGGCCGAGATGGACGGGGCCAGCCCCTGGCAGCGGTTCCGCCACATCACCCTGCCGGGACTGCGCACGGTCAGCATGACCGTGATCCTGCTCTCCACCATCTGGACCTTCAACATGTTCCCGGTGATCTTCCTGCTCACCCGGGGCGGCCCCGGCGACTCCACGGAGATCCTGGTGACCCAGGCCTTCCGCGAGGCGTTCGTGACCAGCCCGCGCGACTTCGCGGTCTCGGCGACCTGGGGCGTACTGATCCTCCTGCTGCTCACGATGTTCGCGCTGGTCTACCGGCGCTCGCTGCGCAAGCAGGGAGAGGTGTGGTGACCATGACGACGACCGACTCCGCTCGTTCCGCCGGTGCCGCGAAGGACGGCTCCGCCCGCCCCCGCGGCAAGCGCTCCGCGCTCGCCTCCGCCGGCCTGCACGGCACCCTGGCCTTCGCCGCCGTGATCGCCGTCTTCCCGGTGCTGTGGATCCTGCTGACCTCCCTCAAGCCCGCGAAGCACGCCATCTCCACGGACTTCGTCAAGGAACCGACCCTCGACAACTACCGCTACCTGGTGGAGTCGACCTCCTTCCTCACCTGGTTCGGCAACTCCGTCCTGGTCGCCGGCATCACCACCGTCCTCGGGGTGTTCATCGCCGCCACCACCGGATACGCCGTCAGCCGCTTCAAGTTCCCCGGAATGAAGCCGCTGATGTGGACCCTGCTCATCACGCAGATGTTCCCGATGGCCATCCTCATCGTGCCGCTCTACAACCTCATGGGCGACCTGGGGCTGCTCAACCAGCCGCTCGGCCTGGTGATCACGTACCTCACCATCGCCGTGCCGTTCTGCGCCTGGATGATGAAGGGCTTCTTCGACACCATCCCGGTCGAGATCGACGAATCCGGCCGCGTCGACGGGCTCAACCCCTTCGGCACCTTCTGGCGCCTGATCCTGCCGCTCGCCAAGCCCGGCCTCGCCGTCACCGGCTTCTACGCCTTCATCACCGCCTGGGGCGAGGTCGCCTACGCCTCCGCCTTCATGGTCGGCGACGAGCACCTCACGCTGGCCGGCGGCCTGCAGACCTTCGTCACCCAGTACACCTCCAACTGGGGTGCGATGAGCGCCGCTTCCATCCTCATCGCCATCCCCGCGGCGTTCTTCTTCCTCTTCGCCCAGCGTCACCTCGTCGCCGGGATGACGGCGGGCGCGACCAAGGGCTGACCACCCCGCGCCCCGCCCTCGTACCAACCGGCCCGACCTCTTCAAGGACGACATGACCCAGCACCTCGCCGCCGAACCCTCGCTGGACGGCCTCCCCACCTCCACCGGCACCCAGCCCGGCTGGTGGAGAGAAGCGGTGATCTACCAGGTCTATCCGCGCAGTTTCGCCGACTCCAACGGGGACGGCATGGGGGACCTCGAAGGCATCCGCAGCCGACTGCCCTACCTCAAGGACCTCGGCGTCGACGCCGTGTGGCTCAGCCCCTTCTACGCCTCCCCGCAGGCCGACGCGGGCTACGACGTCGCCGACTACCGGGCCATCGACCCGATGTTCGGCAGCCTCCACGACGCCGACGCCGTGATCCGCGAAGCCCACGCCCTGGACCTGCGGATCATCGTGGACCTGGTCCCCAACCACTGCTCCGACCAGCACGAATGGTTCAAGCAGGCACTGCGCGAAGGGCCCGGTACGCCGCTGCGCGAACGGTTCCACTTCCGCGCGGGGCGGGGCGCCGACGGCTCGGAGCCCCCCAACGACTGGGAGTCCATCTTCGGCGGACCCGCCTGGACCCGGGTCGCCGACGGGGAGTGGTACCTGCACCTCTTCGCGCCCGAGCAGCCCGACTTCAACTGGGAACACCCGGCCGTCCAGGACGAGTTCCGCTCGATCCTGCGGTTCTGGCTCGACCTCGGCGCCGACGGCTTCCGCATCGACGTGGCCCACGGCCTGGTCAAGGCCCCCGGCCTGCCCGACCTCGGCCGCGGCGAACAGCTCAAGCTGCTCGGCAACCAGGTGCTGCCCTTCTTCGACCAGGACGGCGTCCACGAGATCTACCGCTCCTGGCGCCGGGTCCTCGACGAGTACGCCGGCGACCGCATCGGCGTCGCCGAGGCCTGGACCCCCAGCGCCGACCGGACCGCCATGTACCTGCGGCCCGACGAACTGCACCAGGCCTTCAACTTCCACTACCTGAACACCGGTTGGGACGCGCAGGCGCTGCGCGCCACCATCGACGAGTCCCTGGACGCGATGCGCCCGGTGGGCGCGCCGACCACGTGGGTCCTGTCGAACCACGACGTGGTGCGCCACGTCACGCGCTACGGCGGCGGGGCCCAGGGCCTGGCCCGGGCGCGGGCGGCCGCGCTGCTCATGCTGGCGCTGCCCGGATCGGCGTACGTCTACCAGGGCGAGGAACTCGGCCTGCCGGAGGTCGTCGACCTCCCCGACGCCGTCCGCCAGGACCCGGCCTTCGCCCGCGGCGCCGGGCAGGACGGACTGCGCGACGGCTGCCGCGTCCCGATCCCGTGGTCGGGCACCGAGGCCCCGTACGGCTTCAGCGAGGGCGGCAGCTGGCTGCCGCAGCCCGCCGAGTGGGCGGACCTGAGCGTGGCCGCGCAGACCGGCGACCCGGCCTCCACCCTGGAGCTCTACCGCGCCGCGCTGCGCCTGCGCCGCGCGCACCCCGAGCTGGGCGCGGGCGACGGCGTGGAGTGGCTGGAGGCCCCGGCGGGCGTCCTGGCCTTCCGCCGGGGGGACTTCACCTGCACGGTCAACACCACGGAGGAGCCGGTACGGATGCCCGCGCCGGGCACCGTACTGCTGGCGAGCGGGCCCCTGCCCGACGCGTCGGAGCTGCCGGCCGACACGGCGGTGTGGTGGCGGGGATGACCTCCCCGCTGCGGCTGACGGACATCGCCGCGCAGGCCGCGGTCAGCGAGGCGACCGTCAGCCGCGTGCTCAACGGCAAGGCGGGCGTGGCGTCCGGCACCCGGCACAAGGTGCTGGCCGCCATGGACCTGCTGGGGTACGAACGCCCCGTCCGGCTGCGCAGGCGCAGCAACGGCCTGGTGGGTCTCCTGACCCCGGAGCTGACCAACCCCATCTTTCCCGCGTTCGCCCAGGTCATCGAGCAGACCCTCGCGGGCCACGGCTACACCCCGGTGCTGTGCACGCAGACCCCGGGCGGGGCCACCGAGGACGAGCTGGTGGAGCAGCTCGAGGAGCGCGGGGTCACCGGCATCGTGTTCCTGTCCGGCCTGCACGCGGACTCCTCGGCCGATCCGTCCCGCTACCAGCGGCTGGCGGCCCGCGGGGTGCCCTTCGTCCTCATCAACGGCTTCAACGAACAGGTCCAGGCCCCCTTCATCTCCCCGGACGACCGCGCGGCGGCGGACATGGCGGTGCGCCACCTGGAGGACCTGGGCCACCGCAGGATCGGCCTGGCCATCGGGCCGACGCGCTACGTCCCGTCGGCCCGCAAGGAGGCGGGCTTCACCGCCGCCCTCCCCTCCGCGGCGGCCGAAGGCCTCATCCAGCGCACCCTCTTCACGGTCGAGGGCGGCCACGCGGCGGGCGGAGCCCTGTTGGACCGGGGCTGCACGGGCATCGTCTGCGGCAGCGACCCGATGGCACTGGGCGTCATACGGGCCGCCCGCGAACGGGGCCTGCGCGTGCCGGAGGACATCTCGGTGGTCGGCTTCGACGACTCCCCGCTGATCGCCTTCACCGACCCCCCGCTGACCACGGTCCGCCAACCGGTGCGCGCCATGGCCACGGCGGCGGTCGGAGCACTCCTGGAGGCGGTCGCCGGAACTCCGGTCCAGCGGACGGAGTACGTGTTCCAGCCGGAGCTGGTGGTCCGGGGGTCCACGGGACAAGGGCCCGGCTAGGAGCCACACCATTCGGAATTACTGAAAGGAACGATCGAAAACGGTCGATGGACGTGAGTGATCGCGGGCTGTGAGAGTTGTCGGTGTCACCCCAACTCCCTTGAAACCACAGCTGAAAGGCGTCCCTCACCCATGCGTCCTTCCTCCACCCCGCAGCCCGTTCCCGCCGAGTCCGCCTACGCCGCTCCGTACGTCTCGGGTGACCCGTACGCCGACTACCGCGGCACCGACGCCGCCTTCACCCGGCTGACCGACCTCGCCGACCGCCGGCTCGGCGCGGGCGTCGTCGCGGCCAACGACGAGTTCTTCGCGGACCGGGAGAAGCTCCTCTCCCGCACCCCCGCCGTCTTCGACGTCCACGACTACGGGAACAAGGGCAAGGTCATGGACGGCTGGGAGACCCGCCGCCGCCGCGGAGCCGACGCCGCCAACCCCTTCCCCGCCGACGCCGACCACGACTGGGCCCTGGTCCGCCTCGGCGCCGCCGGCGTCATCCGCGGCATCGTCGTGGACACCGCGCACTTCCGGGGCAACTTCCCCCAGCAGGTCAGCATCGAGGCCGCCGCGTTCGACGGCACGCCCTCCGTCGCCGAACTCCGGGAGAACGACGGCGCGTGGGAGGTCATCCTGCCCCGCACCCCCGTCCGCGGCCACGCCGCCAACGCGTTCCCCATCGACTCCGACCGCCGCTGGACCCACCTGCGGATCAACCAGCACCCCGACGGCGGCATCGCCCGCCTGCGCGTCCACGGCGAGGTCGTCCCCGACCCGGAGTGGCTGGGACTGCTCGGGGCCTTCGACGTGGCCTGCGTCGCCAACGGCGGCAGCGTGACGGACGCGTCGGACGGCTTCTACTCCTCGCCGGGCAACACGATCATGCCGGGACTCTCGCAGAAGCAGGACGACGGCTGGGAGACCCGGCGCCGCCGCGACAAGGGCAACGACTGGATCGAGTACCGGCTCGCCGCGCAGAGCGAGATCCGTGCGGTGGAGGTCGACACGGCGTACCTGAAGGGCAACGCCGCCGGCTGGGTGTCCCTGTCGGTCAAGGACGGCGAGGCCGCCGAATGGACCGAGGTGCTGTCCCGGACCGCCCTCCAGCCCGACACCCTGCACCGCCTCCCCCTGGCGGTCCCCGCCACGGCCACCCACGCCCGCCTGGACGTCTACCCCGACGGAGGCCTGGCCCGCCTGCGCCTCCACGGCCACCTCACCCAGGCCGGCGCGGCCGCCCTGACCGCCCGCGCGACCCGAGCGGCACACCGGAACTGAAGGAGTCCGCGGACCGCTCCGGGCGGTGAGGACGGTGGGGGTCATTGGTCCGGCCACGTCCCGGAGCAGGGCCTTGCCGTCCGCGGCACCGGCTGCCAGGCGCCGGCCGGCCGGTGCGCCACCCAGGTCGGCCCGGACCGCTGGCCCGGCAGCGTGCTCAGCCCGGCCCGATGCGCCCACCACCCCCGAGGGGCTGGTGGGCGTTCGCACGCCCCCACCCCCGACCCCCGTCGGAAACAATTCTGCAATCTCTTGCGCAAGGTCTTGCAGCGCCTCCTCCTGGGACCTACGGTCGCTCCAATCCCCAACTCGGCCGTGACCGGTCCCCACCCGGTCCTGCGCCTCTCCGCCAGGAGGAACACCCCATGCCCACCCGTACCCGCGCCGCCAGAGCCGCCGCCGCGCTGCTGTCCGTGTCCGCCGTCACCGCCGTGGCCGCCCTCGCCGTCGTCGGGGGGAGCGCTCCGCGGGCGCTCGCCGCCGCCCCTGGTGAGAAGGACGTCACCGCCGTCATGTTCGAGTGGCGGTTCGACTCCGTCGGGAAGGCCTGCGGGGAGAGCCTCGGACCGGCCGGGTACGGCTACGTCCAGGTGTCGCCCCCGCAGGAGCACATCCAGGGGGGCCAGTGGTGGACCTCGTACCAGCCCGTCAGCTACAAGATCGCCGGCCGGCTGGGTGACCGTACGGCCTTCAAGGCCATGGTCGACGCCTGTCACGCGGCCGGTGTGAAGGTCGTCGCCGACTCCGTCATCAACCACATGGCGGCGGGGAACGGGACCGGAACGGGCGGCAGTTCGTACACGAAGTACAACTACCCGGGCGTCTACTCCGGCGGTGACATGGACGACTGCCGGTCCTCGATATCGAACTACCAGGACCGCGCGAACGTCCAGAACTGCGAACTCGTCCAGCTCGCCGACCTGGACACGAGCGAGGACTACGTGCGCGGCCGCATCGCCGGCTACCTGAACGACCTGCTCTCCCTCGGTGTCGACGGCTTCCGGATCGACGCCGCCAAGCACATGCCGGCCGCCGACCTCGCCAACATCAAGTCGCGGATGACGAACCCGAACGCCTACTGGAAGCAGGAGGCGATCCACGGCGCGGGCGAGGCGGTCTCGCCGAGCGAGTACCTCGGCAGCGGCGACGTGCAGGAGTTCCGGTACGCGCGGGACCTCAAGCGGGTCTTCCAGAACGAGAACCTCGCCTACCTGAAGAACTTCGGGGAGGCCTGGGGGTACATGCCCTCCGGGCAGTCCGCCGTCTTCGTCGACAACCACGACACCGAGCGCGGCGGCGACACCCTCAGCTACAAGAACGGCTCCGCCTACACGCTCGCCAGCGTCTTCATGCTGGCCTGGCCCTACGGCTCGCCCGACGTGCACTCCGGCTACGACTGGACCGACCGCGACGCCGGCCCGCCCAACGGCGGTACGGTGAACGCCTGTTACACCGACGGATGGACGTGCCAGCACGCCTGGCGGGAGATCTCCTCCATGGTCGGCTTCCGCAACTCCGCGCGCGGCCAGGCCGTCACCGACTGGTGGGACAACGGCGCCGACCAGATCGCCTTCGGCCGGGGCGCCAAGGCGTACGTGGCGATCAACCACGAGGGCTCGGCCCTGACCCGGACCTTCCAGACCTCCCTCGCGGGCGGCGACTACTGCGACGTGCAGAGCGGCCGCACGGTGAGCGTGGACTCCGGCGGACGGTTCACGGCCACCCTCGGGGCCGGGACGGCCGTCGCCCTCCACGTGGGCGCCCGCGGATGCGGAGCCACGTCCACCCCGAGCCCGACGCCGACCCCGACGGCCACTCCCACGGCCACCCCGACCGCCGCCGCCGGTGCCTCCTTCTCCGTGAACGCCACCACCGTCGTCGGCCAGAACATCTACGTCACCGGTGACCGCGCCGAGCTCGGCAGCTGGAACACCGGCGCCGCGCTCAAGCTCGACCCGGCCGCCTACCCCGTCTGGAAGCTCGACGTCGCGCTCCCGCCCGGCACGGTCTTCGCGTACAAGTACGTCCGCAAGGACGCCGCCGGGAACGTCACCTGGGAGAGCGGAGCCAATCGCTCCGCCACCGTCCCCGCCAACGGCAAGGTCACGCTGACCGACACCTGGCGCAACTGACCTCCCGTCCCACCCCCGTCCCGCATCCGAGGAGATCCGCCTTGATACGCCCCGCCCTCGCCGGCGCCGCCGGAGCGCTCGCCGCCACCCTGGCCGTGACGCTCCTGCCCGCCCTGCCCGCCGCCGCGGCGGACGCCGCCAAAGCGCCACCGGCCCCGCCCTCGGACGCCAGGCTGGCGGCCGAGTCCGCGCGGCACGACCTGACCCGGGAGCAGTTCTACTTCGTGCTCCCGGACCGGTTCGCGAACGGCGACCCGCGCAACGACCGGGGCGGCCTGACCGGTTCCCGGCTGGAGACCGGGCTGGACCCGACGGACAAGGGCTTCTACCAGGGCGGCGACCTCAAGGGGATCGCCGACCGGCTGGACTACATCAAGGGGCTCGGCACCACGGCCATCTGGATGGCGCCGATCTTCAAGAACCAGCCGGTGCAGGGGACGGGCAAGGACGTCTCGGCCGGCTACCACGGGTACTGGATCACCGACTTCACCCAGGTCGACCCGCACTTCGGGACCAACGCCGATCTGGAGCGGCTGATCGACAAGGCGCACAAGAAGGGGATGAAGGTCTTCTTCGACGTCATCACCAACCACACCGCCGACGTCGTCGACTACCGGGAGGCGTCCTACGGGTACCTCTCCAAGGGCGCCTTCCCGTACCTGACCAAGGACGGGGAGCCGTTCGAGGACGCCGACTACGCGGGAGGGGCGGGGAAGTTCCCGAAGACCGACGGCGACTCCTTCCCCCGCACCCCCTTCGTCCCCGCGGCGAAGAAGAACCTGAAGTCCCCGGCCTGGCTCAACGACCCGACGATGTACCACAACCGGGGCGACTCCACCTTCGCCGGCGAATCCTCCGACCAGGGCGACTTCTTCGGCCTCGACGACCTGTGGACCGAGCGTCCCGAGGTCGTGGAGGGGATGGAGGAGATCTACGAGAAGTGGGTCGAGGAGTTCGACGTCGACGGCTTCCGCATCGACACCGTCAAGCACGTCGACACCGGCTTCTGGACGCAGTGGGCCACCGCCCTCGACGCGTACGCCGCCCGCCACGGGCGCAAGGACTTCTTCATGTTCGGCGAGGTCTACTCCGCCGACACCGCGATCACCTCCCCGTACGTGACCCGTGGCCGGCTGGACGCCACGCTCGACTTCCCGCTCCAGGAGGCGATCCGCTCGTACGCCGCCCAGGGCGCGGAGGCCGGGCGGCTGGCAGCCGTCTTCGGTGACGACTACCGGTACACCACGGACAAGGCGAACGCCTACGAGCAGGTCACCTTCCTCGGCAACCACGACATGGGCCGCTTCGGGACCTTCCTGAAGCAGGACCGGCCGGGGGCGGGGGAGCAGGAGCTGCTGGACCGCTACCGGCTGGCCAACGAGCTGATGTTCCTCTCCCGGGGCAACCCGGTGATCTACTCCGGCGACGAGCAGGGCTTCACCGGCGCGGGCGGGGACAAGGACGCCCGCCAGCCCCTCTTCGCCTCCCGCGCGGCCGACTACCTGGACGACGACCAGCTCGGAACGGCGCGCACACATGCGAGCGATGCTTACGATCCGGAGCACCCGCTCTACAAGCAGATCAGTGCTCTCGCGAAGCTGACGAAGGACCACCCGGCCCTCCGGGACGGCGTCCAGAGCGAGCGTTTTTCCGACGGCTCGGCCTACGCCTTCGCCCGCACCGACCCCCGCACCCGCACCGAGTACCTGGTCGCGGCCAACAACGCCACCGCGCCCCGCACCATCGAGCTCGACGCCCCGGCCGGAGTCCAGTACGCCGCCCTCTACGGCGGCACGGCCACGCTGATCCGCTCCTCCGCGGGCGGCAAGCTCACCGTCACCCTCCCGGCCCTCGGCTCCGTGGTCCTCCAGGCCACCACCCCCGCCGCCAAGCCCACCACCAAGCCCGCCCTCACCCTCAAGGCCCCGGCCCCCGGCGCCACCGGCACCGTGGAGCTCTCGGCCGAGGTCAGCGGCGACCCCCTGAGCCGGGTCGTCTTCGCCGCCCAGACCGGCACGGACAAGTGGCAGGTCCTCGGCTCCGCCGACCACGCCCCGTACAAGGTCACCCAGTTCATCGACCGGGCCACCGCCGCCGGCACCCCGCTGCGCTACAAGGCCGTGGTCGTCGACTCGGCGGGCCGCACCGCGAGCGCCCTCGCCGCATCGGCCACCGGTCAGACCCCGCCCGCCGAGGTCCCCACCGCCACCCAGCGCGACTACGCGATCGTCCACTACAACCGCCCCGACGGCGACTACACGAACTGGCGCCTCTTCGCCTGGGGCGACCTCGCCGAGGGCGAGACCACCCCCTGGCCCGCCGGCCACGACTTCACCGGCCGCGACGCCTACGGCGCCTTCGCCTACGTCAAGCTGAAGCCCGGCGCGAGCAGCGTCGGTTACCTCGTCATCGACAAGGACGGCACCAAGGACGTCGCCGCCGACCGCACCATCGACGTGACGAAGACCGGCGAGATCTGGCTGGAGCAGGGCAAGGAGCCCGCCCGTACCGACCGCCCCGCCTACCCGCCGCAGGACACGGCGAAGGCCGTCCTGCACTACCAGCGCCCCGACGGGGCCTACGAGGGCTGGGGCCTGCACGTCTGGACCGGAGCGGCGACGCCCACCGACTGGTCCAAGCCGATCCTCCCCGCCCGCACCGACTCCTACGGCGCCGTCTACGAGGTGCCCCTCGCCGCCGGAGCCACCAGCCTCAGCTACATCCTTCACAACGGCGACGCCAAGGACCTCCCGTCCGACCAGTCCCTCGACCTGAAGGCCAACGGGCACGAGGTGTGGATGCTGGGCGGCAAGGAGAAGTACCTCCTCCCGCAGCCCGCAGGCAGCGCCGCCGCCCTGGACCTCACCAAGGCCCAGGCCGTCTGGATCGACCGCGACACGGTCGCCTGGAACGCCCCGCCCGCCGCCGCCTCCCTCCAGCTCCTCGCCTCCCGCGAAGGCGCCGTCAAGGCCGAGAACGGCACCCTGACCGGCCGCGCCCAGTGGCTCCGCCTGGGCAAGACCGAGCTGACCGCCGCCCAGAAGCAGAAGTACCCGCACCTGGCCGCGTACGCCGCCTACACGATCGACCCGCGCGACCGTGACCGCGTCCGCGAAGCCCTGCGCGGCCAGCTCGTCGCCAGTGCCCGCGCCGCCAACGGCGCCGTCCTCGCCGCCACCGGAGTCCAGCTCGCCGGGGTCCTCGACGACCTCTACGCGACCGGTGCGGAGAAGGCCGCCCTCGGCCCCGTCTTCAAGGACGGCCGCCCCACCCTCTCCGTGTGGGCCCCGACCGCCCAGCAGGTCGCCCTCGAACTCGACGGCGGCCGCACCGTCCCCCTGCGCCGCGACGACGCCACCGGCGTCTGGTCGGTGCGCGGCGACCGCGACTGGACCGGCAAGCGCTACCGTTACGCCGTCACCGTCTGGGCCCCCAGCACCGGACAGGTGGTCCGCAACCTGGTCACCGACCCGTACTCCACCGCCCTGACCACGGACTCCGCGTACAGCCTGGCCGTGGACCTCGCCGACCCGAAGCTCGCCCCGGCCGGCTGGCGCGAGCTGAAGAAGCCCGCGCCCGTCCCCTTCGCCTCCGCGCAGATCCAGGAGCTGCACGTCCGCGACTTCTCGGTCGCCGACCGCACCACCACCCACCCCGGCCAGTACCTGGCCTTCACGGACACCGCCTCGGCGGGCATGCGCCACCTGCGCGACCTGGCCGCCGCCGGCACCTCGTACGTCCACCTCCTGCCCGCCTTCGACATCGGCACCATCCCCGAGAAGCCCGGGGACCGCACCGAACCCGCCTGCGACCTGAAGGTCTACGCCCCCGACTCCGAGGAGCAGCAGGCCTGCGTGGCCGCCGCGGCCGCGAAGGACGCGTACAACTGGGGCTACGACCCGCTGCACTACACCGTCCCCGAGGGCTCGTACGCGAGCGATCCGAACGGCACCGCCCGCACGGTGGAGTTCCGCCGCATGGTGCAGTCCCTGAACGGCGCGGGCCTGCGCACGGTCATGGACGTGGTCTACAACCACACGGTGGCCGCCGGCCAGTCCGACAAGTCGGTGCTCGACCGCATCGTCCCCGGCTACTACCAGCGGTTGCTGGCCGACGGCTCCGTCGCCACCTCCACCTGCTGCGCCAACACCGCTCCCGAGAACGCCATGATGGGTCGCCTCGTCGTGGACTCGGTGGTCACCTGGGCCAAGCAGTACAAGGTCGACGGCTTCCGCTTCGACCTCATGGGCCACCACCCGAAGGCCAACATCCTGGCCGTGCGCGCCGCCCTCGACGCGCTGACCCCCGCCAAGGACGGGGTCGACGGCAAGAAGATCGTCCTCTACGGCGAGGGCTGGAACTTCGGGGAGGTCGCCGACGACGCCCGGTTCGTGCAGGCCACGCAGCAGAACATGGCCGGCACCGGCATCGCCACCTTCTCCGACCGGGCCCGCGACGCGGTCCGGGGCGGCGGCCCCTTCGACGAGGACCCGCGCGTCCAGGGCTTCGCCTCCGGCCTGTTCACCGCGCCCAACGCCTCCCCGGCGAACGGCACCGCGGAGCAGCAGCGCGCCCGGCTCCTCCACGACCAGGACCTGATCAAGGTCGGGCTGACCGGCAATCTCGCCGGGTACGCCTTCACGGACTCCACCGGCCGCGCGGTCAAGGGGGCCGAGGTGGACTACAACGGAGCCCCGGCCGGGTACGCGGCGGCCCCCGGCGACGCCCTCGCGTACGTCGACGCCCACGACAACGAGACGCTCTTCGACGCCCTGGCCTTCAAGCTCCCGGAAGGCACCTCCACCGCCGACCGCTCCCGCGCCCAGGTCCTGGCGATGTCCGTCGCCGCCCTCTCGCAGGGCCCGGCCCTCTCCCAGGCGGGCACCGACCTGCTCCGCTCCAAGTCCCTGGACCGCAACTCCTACGACAGCGGGGACTGGTTCAACGCCATCCACTGGGACTGCGAGGACGGCAACGGCTTCGGCCGCGGCCTGCCCCCGGCGGCCGACAACCGCCCGAAGTGGACCTACGCGAAGCCCCTGCTGGCAGCGCCCGCACCCGGCTGCGCGGAGATCGGCGGCGCCTCGTCCGCGTACCGGGACCTGCTGAAGATCCGTACGACGGAACCCGCCTTCGCCCTCACCACCGCCGAGGCGGTCCAGGCGAAGCTGGCCTTCCCCCTCTCGGGGCCCGAGGAGACCCCGGGTGTGATCACGATGGCCCTGGGCGACCTGGTGGTGGTCTTCAACGCCGCCCCCACCGCCCTGACCCAGCGGGTCCCGGCACTCGCGGGCACGGCGTACGCCCTGCACCCGGTCCAGGCCTCCGGCGCGGACCCGGTGGTCCGGCGGGCGGCGTACGACGCTGTGAAGGGGGAGTTCGCCGTCCCGGCCCGCACGGCGGCGGTCTTCAAGCGGGGGTGACCTGTCAGGCGGGTGTGCGGGTCAGGCGGGGTTGACCAGAGTGAGCCGGTCCAGCCGCTTCTCCAGCAGGATCACCCCGTACACCCGCCCGTCCTTGCCCTCCTTGTAGGGGAACTCCCCGACCACCCGGTAGCCCGCGGACTGGTAGTACGCGACCAGTCGGGGGTTGGTGGAGACGCAGTCCAGCCGCGCCCGCTCGCGGCCGGTCCTGGCGATGCGCCGCTCGAAGTGTTCGAGCAGCCGCCGGCCGGCCCCGGCGGGCGCGGCCTCGCGTTCGACCATGAGCCGGTGCACGTAGCCGGCCACGGGCGGCTGGATGCCCCAGGCCTCCTCGTCGGACCACCACAGCTCGTACGCCCCGACGGCGTGCCCGTTGCCGTCCGAGGCGAGCCACACCTCGCCCTCGCGCATGACCGCCAGGAAGTGCGCGGGGTCCTTCTCCCCGGGCTTCCACTGCTCGATCCCGTGCGCGGCCATCCAGCGGGCGGCCTGGTCGTACAGCGCCACCAGCGTGCCGGCGTCCTTCTCCTCGGCCTGGCGGAACACGATCCCGTCGTCAATGATCACGCGGGCATTATTGCGCGCTATTCGATCAAGAACGGTCCATCAACGCGGACCGGGCACCGTGGGGTTGGACCCCGTGGGGCCGGACCCCGTGGGGACGAGGGCCACCAGCCGCCCCACCAGTTCCCCGAACGGCCCGTCGGCCGGCTCGTCCACGAGGATCCGTACGAGGATTCCCGCCATCTCCTTGTCGTAGGCGGCGCTCACCGCGGCCAGCGCCGCGAAATCGTGCACCAGCTGCAACTCCAGCTCGGCGCGCGGGATCCGCCGGCCGTCCAGCCAGATCAGGGCCGTCGACTCGGCCAGCGACACCCACGAGCGCACCACGAGCTCCAGCCGCGCGGGCGGAGCCTGCCGGTCGACGCCCAGGTGCGAGAGGATCTGCTCGTACGCCGCCTGGCGGACCTCGTCGATCATCGCGTTGGCCCGGCTGCTGCCGACCGCCGGACCGCCCCGCATCAGCGCCGAGAAACCGGGCCCGTGATCGTCGACGAAGGCGAAGAACCGCCCCATGACCCGGAGCAACCGCGCCCCGAGCGGGCCTTCCCGGGGCTCCACGAACCGCAGCGCGAGCTCGTCGGCCGCCCGCCGCAGCGCAGCCTCGTAGAGGCTCAGCTTGCCGGGAAAGTAGTGGTAGACCAGCGGCCGCGATATCCCCGCGGCCGCCGCGATCTCGTCGATGGACACATCGTCGGGCGACCGGTGGCTGAACAGCTCCAGCGCCACCCCGATCAGCTGCTGCCGCCGCTCCTCGACACCCATCCTGCGCCGCACCCCGGTTGTCATGCGGACACCCTACTGCGCACCCCCGCGGGGACCCCCTACAGGTCCAGGACCAGCCGGTCCGAGGCGGCGCGGGACACGCACAGCAGCATGGAGTCCTCGCGTTCGCCGTCCGTGAGCAGGGTGTCACGGTGGTCGATGTCCCCTGCCAGCACCCGGTGTTGGCAGGTGCCGCAGAAGCCCTGCTCGCAGGAGTACGGGGTGTTGGGGAGCTCCCGGCGGACGGCGGTCAGGGCGGATTCCGTCGCCGCCACCTCCACGACCCGGCCCGAGCGGTGCAGTTCCACGGTGAAGGGCTTCGCGTCCCCGCCCGCGGCCACCGGAGCGAACCGCTCCAGGTGGACCGGGACGCCCACGGGCGCGGCCGCCTCGACCGCCGCCATCAGCGGGGCCGGGCCGCAGCAGTACACCAGGGTGTCCGGGCCGAGCGAGGCGCCGAGCGCGCTCAGGTCGGGGAGGCCCGCCTCGTCCTCGGGAACGACCGTGACCCGGTCCCCGTACCGCGCGAGTTCGTCCAGGAAGGGCATCGAGGCCCGCGAGCGGCCCCCGTAGAGCAGGGTCCAGTCCGCGCCCGCCGCCGTGGCCGCCCGGAGCATCGGGAGGATGGGGGTGATGCCGATCCCGCCCGCGACGAACGCGTACGACGGGGCCGGGACCAGCGGGAAGCGGTTGCGCGGCGGGCGGACCGGGAGCTCCGCCCCCTCCACCAGCTGGGCGTGCGCCTCGCGCGAGCCGCCGCGGCCGTCCTCGACGAGCCGGACCGCGATCGTGAGGCGGCCCCGGTCGGCGGGGTCGCCGCACAGGGAGTACTGGCGCACCAGTCCGGAGGGGAGCTGCACGTCCAGGTGTGCGCCCGGGGCCCACTCCGGGAGTTCCGCCGATTCCAGGGTCAGGGACAGCACCCCCTCCGCGGGCTCGGTACGGGAGACGATCAGTGCGGAGATCCACCGGCGCGGCGAGTACCCCGAGACCGGGGTCTCCAGCGCGGGCAGCGGCCAGAGCGGCGATCCGGAGTCGATGCGCCGGCCGATCGCCCGCTTCGCCAGCCAGGCGGCGCCCGCGAGCGCGGTCACCGTGAGGGCGCGCCTCATCCGCGGCCACCGCCGTTCGCGCCGCCCTGGAAGCCGCCGTTCGGGCCGCCGGGGAAGCCGCCGTTCGCGCCGGGGGAGGAGGCCAGGTAGGCGACGGCCTGCGCCGTGGAACCCTCCTGCGAGGGGTGGTAGGTGCGCGAGAGGTACGTCGGGATCGACTTCAGCATCGCGCCCGTGGACGGCAGGGTCCCCTTGCGGCCCGAGCGGTAGAACTGGCCCACGGAGGCCTTGGACCCGGGCGGGAGGCCGGGGTCGTGCTCCATGAAGTAGCGCGATCCACGCTGCCACAGGAAGACCAGCGCGGTGAAGGCCGTGGCCCAGGTGCGCGCCCGGCGGCGGTAGTTGCCGTCCAGGTGCATGAACAGATCGAAGGCCACCGACCGGTGCTCGACCTCCTCCGCCCCGTGCCAGCGCAGCAGGTCCAGCATCACCGGGTCCGCGCCGCGCCGGTCCAGCTCCTCGGCGTTGAGCACCCAGTTGCCCAGGAAGGCCGTGTAGTGCTCGATCGCGGCGATCATCGCCACGCGCTCCATCAGCCACCACCTGCGGGGCGCGCCCGGCGGCAGCGTCCGGTCGCCGAGCAGCTTCTCGAAGAGCCAGTCGATCTGCGCCGTGTAGGGCGTCGGGTCCAGGCCCAGCCGCTTGAGGTGGGGGAGCACGTCGTCGTGCGCGCTCGCGTGCATGGCCTCCTGGCCGATGAACCCGACGACGTCCTCGCGCAGCCGCTCGTCCGTGATGTACGGGAGCACCTGCTTGTAGACGTGCACGAACCAGCGCTCGCCCGCCGGGAGCAGCAGGTGCAGCACGTTGATGGTGTGGTTCGCGAAGGGGTCGCCGGGCAGCCAGTGGAGCGGGGTGTCCTCCCAGGAGAAGGACACGTTGCGGGCCTTCAGCTCTATGTGTTCCGACGCCACGGGGGCGGGCGACGCGGGCGGCGTATTAGACATGGCGTCAATGTACTGATGGGTAGAGGGGAGGGAAACCCCTCTACCGCCACTTCCTTCGGGCCCCGGCCGGACCCGGGCCCGAAGGGAGCGGCCGGGCCGGGACTACTTCAACACCCCCGCCTTGGAACCGTCCGTGAGCTTGCCCGTCAGTTCCACCTGAGCCCCCGCCGGAGCCTTCACCGCCAGCCGGTTGCCCACCGCGACCCCGCTCACCTGGCCGCCGCCCACGGTCAGCGAGGCGAACTGCGCACTGCCCGCCGCCAGGACGTACCACTGCCCGGCCTTCGACTTCCACAGCACCCCGGCCAGCACCCGCGGCTCCCGCGGCCCGCACGCCGGCGAGCCCTCCGCCTTCGCCGCCTGGGCCGCCAGCGGGGCGCCGGGGGCCAGGAACTGTGCCTGCACCCGGTCCGCCGTGCCCTGCCAGGTCTCCGCCCTGGTGCACAGCCAGGTCGCCGCGCCGTCGCCCTCCGGCAGCGGCTGCTTCGCGTACGTCCACGCGTTGACCGTGCGCACCCCGTGCGAGCGCACCGAGGGCAGCAGGCACGCGATCCGCGACCAGTCGCCCAGCTCCGCGCCCTCCGTCACGTTCCGCTCGGCGCCCGGCGCCCCCGAGGTCAGCCGGGCCGGGGTCAGTTCGCCCAGGTCGGTGAAGAGCCGGGTCGCGCCGTCACCGGTCACCGCGAGCGCGTTCCAGCTCGTACAGGTGCCCTCCGGTGCGGGGCTCGGCACCGGCGGGGTGACCCCGTCCGCCGTCAGCTCCAGTCCCGTCGGGGCGTCTCCCGGCTTCAGCAGGTCCCGCTGCGTCGCGGCCGTCACCCAAGGGGCCGTCAGGTAGCGGACGTTGCCGTCGACCCGGCTGAGCACCAGGGCCGCCGCCGTGTCCGCCGAGGCGCCGTCGGTCCGGGCGAAGTCGAGGGCGGCGATCTCGGTGCCGGAGCGCGGTTCGGCGTACCGGGCCACGCGCAGGCCGTCGTAGAGCAGGACCACGACGGCCTGGTCGACGGTCCCCGCGAACAGCAGCTGCGGGGGCCCCATCGGCGGTCCGGACGGGGTGCCGGGGGTCGCCGAGACCACGACCGTGCGGCCCGGCCGGGCCCAGACGGCCAGGGCCCGCCGCAGCAGCGCGGCATCGTCGACGCGGTCCCCGCGCGCGGGCCAGCCGGAGTAGTCGGTACGGGAGGACGTGCGCCAGACCGTGGGCGCGACCCGGACCAGCTGCCCGGGGTCCAGGGCCTGTTCCGCGGCGGCGTTCCTCGCGTAGAGCGGGGCGGCGGCCCCGTCGGCCCCCCACCCGCCGCCGGGCAGCGAGAGCAGCACCCCGCCCACGGCCAGCGCGATCCCGGCGGCGATCCCGGCCCGCACCAGCCGTCGGCGGCGCAGCAGGTCGGTGGGCCGGGCCTGGAGCACGCAGGGGTCGAACTCGGGGGAGGCGAACAGCTCGTCGGTCGACGGATCCCCGGACTCCGCGACGGCGGCGGCCGGGTTGACCACCCCCGCCTCGGCCAGCACCCGCAGCACCTCCGGCTCGGGCAGCCGCTCCAGCGCCCGCAGGACGCAGGCGGCCCGGCCCGGCCCGTCGAGGGTGGCCAGCCACTGGTCGAGCGCCAGCTCCTCGGCCCCGCCCGAGCGCGGGAACAGCCGCAGCCCCCACACCTGGGGCAGCACCGGCGGCAGTTGGGCCCGCCGGGGCAGCGCGCGGAACGTCAGCGGGATCCCCGCTTCCAGCGCGGCCCGCAGCACCCGCAGCCGTACGTACGCGTACCCGGACTCGGGACCCGCCCCGCCCCGCTGCCCCGGCACCCCGCCCTGCACCGCCGCCTGCGCGGCGGCCGTCCCGTCCCGCCGCCCGCGCGGCAGGGCGCGCTGGGCCAGCGAGTGGGCGGTGAGCACCCGCCGGTTGCGGCCGAGGGCGGGCGGCAGCACCAGGTAGGCCAGCCGGACCAGCCGGGGGTAGTGCTCGACGATGGCGGCCTCGGCCTGCTCGACATCGGGGGAGAGGGGGCGGGTGGCGGTATCCGGCGCAGTCACGTTCAGCAGAACGAGCGAATGGTCGGATGGTCACCGGGTCCCAGCGCGCGTGTTCGGACCGGATCCCGCCGGGGGGCTCAGACGGGGGCTCGCCGGGGGACTCAGACGGTCAGGCGGGCCCGCAGCGCCTCGACCGTCGCGTCGGAGACGCCGAGGCCCTCGCGCACGTACTTCTCCATCGAGCCGTAGCGCGTGTTCACCTCGTCCAGCGCGGCCTCCAGGTAGGAGGGGAAGACGCCGATCAGCGCCAGCGCGATGTCCGGGTCGCCGCCGGCCGCCGTGAAGCCCTCGATCATCGGGGCGAAGGCGATCCGCACCGCCGGGTTGACCGACAGGTACTCGCTCATCACCGTCTCGTCGTCCGCGCCGAGCAGCGACAGGATCACGGTCGCGCCCCAGCCCGTGCGGTCCTTGCCCGCCGTGCAGTGGAAGAGCAGCGGCCCCGACCGCGGGTCGGCGAGCTCGGTGAGCAGCAGCCGGTACGCGGCCTGCGCGGACGCGGAGCTGACCAGGGAGCGGTAGAGGCTGGTGAACAGGGCCTGCGCCTTGCCGCCGCCCAGGTGCTCCTCCGCGATCACCGGGTCGGACAGGAGCTCCTTGAGCTGGGCGGCGGGAATCTTCCCGGGGCCGCCGTCGCCCCCGTTGTCGGCCGCCAGCTTGTCCGCCAGGGCGTCGGCTATGAGCAGCCGGGCACCGGCCGGCACCTGGTCGGGGTGTTCGCCGCGCTCCACGTCGGTACGGAAGTCGATGACGGTGCCGATGCCCAGCGCGGCCACCGCCGTGTCGACGTCGAGGTCGAGCCGGTCGAGCTGGCCGGAGCGCAGGACGAGCCCCGGGCGGACGGTGCGGCCCCCGGAGAGCGGGGTGCCGCCGAGGTCCCGGAGGTTGGCGACGGTCTTGGCGGGAGTGTCGGTCATCGTGGCGGCTCCAACGTGATCAGAGAGGCGTGAGAAGCGTGATCAGAGAATCGAATGATCAGAGAAACGGATGGCTCGGGACGAAGCGCGCTGGGTGACGCGTGTCATCCGTACGATTTTCGGAGATTTCGCTCCGGAAAGGTAATCGGCGGCCAGGGAGAAGCCGAGCCCGAGCTCCAGGGCCCCCAGGCGCCGGGCACCGGTGAAGGTCCGCTCCCGCCGCGGCGCCGGCCGGACGACGAGCGCCGGTAGACCGGCCCGGGCGATGCCGCGCACCGGCCCGCGCGGCGGCACCGAGGCCGGCGCCCCGAGGTGGACCGTGCCCGTGTACACCGCGCTCGGCGGGACCGTCAAGGACAGGAGGCTCATCGCACCATGATCGGCCACGGGGGCGCCCTCCGGCGAGGCGGGGAAGCGTGCAAATATTCGCTGGTCATGTCACACAGCCCCGCGCCGATGCGCGCCACGCGGGCCGCGCTCTTCGCGGCGGTGGCCGTCGCACTGGGTGCGGCGGGGCATTCGTACATGTCCGGTACGGACCTTCCCGCGCTGGGACTTCTGTCCGCATTCGGGCTGACCGGCGCTCTCGCCTGGCTCTCCGCCGGGCGCCGGCGCGGACCGCTCCCCATCGCCGCCGCACTGCTCGCCGTACAGGCGGTCCTGCACCTCGTCTTCTCCGCCTCGGTGGGCGGCGGGCATCGGGCGGGCATGGACATGGGTGCGGGTACGGACAGCGGGGCGGACGCCGCGCACGGCATGCGGGGCGCGCCCTCCACGGACGGCATGGACGCCATGAGCGGCATGGACGCCATGAGCGGGACGGCCGGCATGAGTGGCATGGACGCCATGAGCGGGATGGCCGGCATGGGGGACATGGCCGCGGGCCACGCCCACGACGGGCTCGGCATGATCGCCGCGCACGCCCTCGCCGGGCTGTTCTGCGCGCTCTGGCTGGCCTGGGGCGAGGCCGCCGTCTTCCGGCTCGCCGCCACCCTCGCGGCCGGGGCGCTGCTCGCCGCCCGGCCGCTCTCCCGGGTCCTCGCACTGCTCCGGGCGCGCGTGCTCCCCGTACCGCCGGCGCGGTCGCCGCGGCCCACCGGGTACCCGCGGCCGCGGACCCTGCGCGGGGCCGTGCACGCGCACACCGCCGAGCGGCGCGGGCCGCCCGCGCGCGCCCGGATCCGCATCACGGCCCCCGGCCGTCCTGCCCGCGCCTGACCTGACGGCGCACCCTCCCGGTGAGGAGGGGGCGAGACCTGGGGCCGCTCACCCATGTCTTCGCCAACACCTAGGACACCCATGTCTCTCGACGAGGTCGGGCAACTCCGCGCAGCGGACCCCGACGCACCCGAACCCGCTGCCGCCGAGTCCGCCCCCACCCGCAAGCCCGGCACCTGGGCCGCCCTGCGGCCGCTGCTGCTGCGCCTGCACTTCTACGCCGGGGTGCTGATCGCCCCGCTCCTGCTCGTCGCCGCCACCACCGGGCTGCTCTACGCCGGTTCCTGGCAGGCCGAGAAGATCCTCTACGCCGACCAGCTGACGGTCGACCGGGTCGGCGCGAGCGCGCAGCCGCTCGGCGCCCAGGTCGCCGCGGCCAAGAACGCCGCCCCCCAGGGCACGGTGACGGCCGTCTGGCCCGCGCCCGAGGCCGATGCCACCACCCGGGTGATCATGGAGAGCCCGGGACTCGCCGAGGGCGAGACCCTCACCGTGTTCGTCGATCCGTATACGGCCGAGGTCCGCGGAAAGCTCACCACCGTCGGTGACGCGCTGCCCCTGCGGGCCTGGCTGAGCGAGTTCCACGCCAGCCTCCACCTGGGGGAGTTCGGCCGGAACTACAGCGAGCTCGCCGCGAGCTGGCTGTGGGTGGTCGCCCTCGGCGGGCTCGCGCTGTGGATCGGCCGCGGGCGGGCCCGCAAGGCCGGCCGGGCCGCGCTCGTCCTGCCCGACCGCGCGGCGACCGGCCGCCGCAAGACCCTGTCCTGGCACGGCTCCGTCGGCGTCTGGATCGTCGTCGGACTCGTGGGCCTCTCCGTCACCGGCCTGACCTGGTCGCGGTACGCCGGGGAGAACATCGAGGTGCTCAAGGACGGCCTCGGCGGGACCACCCCGGCCGTGGCCGCCAAGCTTCCCGGTGCCCCGGCCGCCGACGCGGGCGGCGAGCACGCCGGGCACGGCGCGGCCGGCGGCGACCAGGCGGCGGCGCCCGCCCCGTCGGCGCCGGTGGATGCCATAGGCATCGACGGAGCGGTCGCGGCGGCCCGGTCCGCCGGGGTCACCGAGTCGCTGCGGATCACCCTGCCCGCCGAGGGCAAGGGGTACGTGGTCAAGGAGCAGGACAAGCAGGTGCCGGTGCACCTGGACGCGGTCGCCGTGGACCCCGCCGACGGCCGGATCATGGACGAACTCCGCTTCGCCGACCACCCGCTGCTCGCGCAGCTGACCCGCTTCGGCATCGACCTGCACATGGGCCTGACCTTCGGGCTCGCCAACCAGCTGGCCCTGGCCGCGCTGGCGGTCCTGGTGATGTTCATGGTCGTCTGGGGCTACCGCATGTGGTGGCTGCGCCGCCCGACCAAGGAACGCACGCTCTCGGCCGGCCGCCCCCAGCCGCGCGGGGCCTGGCGGAAGCTGCCGGTGACGGTGCTGCTCCCACTGGCCGCGGCGACGGCCGTGGTCGGCTGGTTCGTCCCGATGCTGGGCATCAGCCTGCTGGTGTTCCTCGCGGGGGACCTGGTGCTGGGCTTCGTCGCGTCGAGGCGGGGGGCCGGGGCCGGCGCCGGCGTCTAGGGCAGCGTCCGTGGGCCGGGGCTTCCCCGGGAGCCCCGGCCCATGGCGTCAGCCGATCTTCCAGAGGGTGAGTGCGGTGACGTAGTCCGGCATGGGGCCGATGGACCCCTTGCTCGTGTCGAGCACGACCTCGGTGATGCGGAGCATCGCCAGGTTGTCGTCACCGGTGACGGTGCACAGCACCGTTCCCTTGGTGAGCGTCTTGCCCGCCTTCAGCTCGTCCTTGCCCACCCTGGAGGTCAAGGTGTTGGTGGCGACGGCGTCCCGGCACTCCTCCGGCGTGGTGCCGGTGCTCTTGCCCATGGCCGTCAGGAAGCGCAGATCGGCGTCGCCCCAGTCCTGGTAGGTGAGCTCCATGCCCTGGGTCTTGCCGATGCCTCCGTTCGGGAAGATCTGCGGGGCGTCCAGGTCGACGTGGGTCCCGGTGCTGGAGGAGGGCGCGCGCAGGGTCAGGGGCTTGTCCTGGAAGACCGGCGTGTACGCGGACTTCGGCGAGGAGGAGGCAGAGGCCGAGGCCTTCGGCGAGGAGGAGGCCTTGGCCGGGTCCGGTGATCCGGACGCGGGCGCGGCCGGGGTCTCCTGCCGGGCGGCGGGCGTCTTCGCGTCGTCCTTGGAGTCGTCCCCGTCCAGCAACCAGACCGTGCCCGCTCCCGCGAGGACGGCCGCGACGAGGGAGGCGGCGACGAGCCCGCCACGGAACCCCTTCGGGGCCGGAGCCGGCGGCGCCTTGGGCGCGGGCGTCGGGTGCCCCGGCCGTGGCGGCCCGGCGGGCCGGGGCGGCGCGAAGGCCGTGTCGGCGGAGTGGATCCCGCCGGAGGCCCCGGCGCCCGGGCCCGTACCGGCCGGGCCGAACCCGCCGGCGCCGCCTCCGGCACCCGCACCCGCGCCCCGGTCCGCCACCGTCGCCGCCGGCGGGTTCTCCGCGGCGCGCACCCGCCGGGTGATCTCCTGCCCGACCGGCTCCGGGAGCCAGCCGTCGAAATCGTTCAGCGGCCGCCCGGCGAACAGTTCGCACATCGCGGCGAGCTCGTCCGTCCCGATCCTCGCCGCCGGATCCGCCGTCAGGCAGCGCTCCAGCAGCGGCCGCAGTTCCGCCGGGTAGCCGTTCAGGTCCGGGGGCAGCCGGTCGGTGTTGGCGATCCGCACGCCGATGGCCGTGGCCCCGCCCTCCCCGTACGGATGCCGCCCGGTGGCCGCGACCGCGGCGATGAGCCCGACCGCGAACAGGTCGCTCGCGGGGGTGACCTCGGCGCCCAGCGCGTGTTCGGGGGACATGTACTGCGGGGTGCCGATGACCCCGCCGGTGCGGGTGAGCTGCGTGCCGTCGGCGGCCCGGGCGATCCCGAAGTCGATGACGTACGGCCCGGCCGCGCCGAGCAGCAGGTTGGCGGGCTTCAG
The DNA here is from genome assembly GCF_042888445.1 of Streptomyces sp. NPDC002886. Taxonomy (NCBI): domain Bacteria; kingdom Bacillati; phylum Actinomycetota; class Actinomycetes; order Kitasatosporales; family Streptomycetaceae; genus Streptomyces; species Streptomyces sp. NPDC002886. The sequence goes on along the minus strand of NZ_JBIAPV010000002.1, from coordinate 537,979 downwards.
GTCGCGGTGCACGACCCCCGCGGCGTGGATGGAGCCGAGGGCACGCGCCGTGCAGCCGATGAGCTGGAAGACGGCGGGGAGCGGCAGCGGGCCGTGGGCGCTCAGGGCGTCGTGCAGCGACAGTCCGGGCACGAACACCGAGGCGAGCCAGGGCGAGGCGCCCGTGGTGTCGTGATCGAGGACCGGTACGAGGTGGTAGCCCTGCACCCGGCGCGCGGCCCGCACCTCCTGCTCGAACCGGCTCCGGAAGTCCGGGTCCTGCCCGAACTCCCGGCGGATCAGCTTCAGTGCCACCGGCTGCCCGCCGCGCGTGTGGGACAGGTAGACGGTGCCCATGCCGCCCTCGCCGATCCGGGCGATCAGCCGGTAGCCGGCGGTCTCGCGGGGGTCCTGGGGCTCAAGTGGCGCGAGTACGCTGCCGGTTCCGGTGGTCACGACGGAAAAGACTACGGCAGGGACCGCGGCTGATCAGCACAGATGTACGAGGAAGTCCCCTTCACGGTGGCCCGAGTTGAGCGGCCGGCCGTGCGGGCCCGTACTCCCCCTCGTGAGTACGGGCCCGCCGCGATGTCAGCGCGATGTCCGCCGCGATGTCCGTGGTCGGGCCGCCGTACCGATCAGGGCGCGTACTTGTACCCCACCCGGCGCACGGTCTGGATCGCGCCGCGGTGGGCGGCGCCCAGCTTGCGGCGCAGCCGCGCGACGTGGACGTCGACCGTACGGCCGTCGCCGACGTGGCCGTAGCCCCAGACGGTCGTCACGAGCTGGTCGCGGCTGTGGACCCGGTGCGGGTGCGCGACCAGGTGGGCCAGCAGCTCGAACTCCAGGTAGGTCAGGTCCAGGACCTCGCCGTCCACCTCGGCTGTGCGCTGCGCCGGGTCGATGCGGACCAGGGCGTCCCCGGTGACGGCCGCCGCACCCGGAGCCGGGGCGGCGGGAACGGACTGCGGGGAGAAGGCGATCGGCTGCTGGTCGGCCGGTACGAGCACCAGGTAGCCGACCATCGGCGGCTGGCCGGGGAGGCTGGGCAGGGTGTGCGCGGGGGCGGGCAGCCAGGTGGCGCCGGGCGGCAGGAAGTCCACGACGCGCGCCACCTCGTCGCGGTCCACGGCCCGAAGGCGGTGGCGCGGACTGGGCGGGAAGCTCGGGTAGGTCAGGGGAGAGGTCGCAGCGGAGGCGGCAGAAGCGAAGGAACGGGTGTTCGCCATGAGTGGTCAGCTCTTTCACGCGGAGTGGTCGGCAGGAGACGTACGGAGAGCGTCGTCTTGTGTCGTACCGCGCAGACCGAAGGCCTGGGGGAGGTCGGTTTCGAGGTCCCGGAGGCTTTAGAGGGCCGGCGCGTTCTTCGCGCGGCAACACACCCGGTCGAAATCGTGGTCCTGACGGGAAGGCCAGAACGGCTCGAGGTCGCTGCGACCGGTCGAGGTGTGCGAGTAGCTGGCCATGGCCCCATTCAAGCAGATGTGAGGGCCCCGGGGCAGACCCCGTCTCACTCTATGGAGCGGAATCCCATATTCCGTGATCATGGCATGAACGGACCATTGCAATCCCGACAAACCGTCACCCGTCCCGGGGGCTGCGCCACTCCATTCCGGTCGACCGGTATCGCATCGTGAGCGGATCCGTCCCACGGGCCCTGGCCTAGAAGCCGTCCGAGAGCCAGTCCGAGGTGTCGCGGTGGCGGCTCAGCCCCACGGCGTCGAACTCGTCCTCGCCCAGGCTCCTTCGCGCCCCCAGCCGACGCAGGGCCTGGGAGATGGGACTGACGGCTCGCGCGAACCGCTTCCTCGTCGGCTCGTCCAGCGGCCCCAGCGCGAGTGAGCCGTCAGCCCAGACGGCCGCTCGCTGCTCGCCGATTCCGCCGAAGTATTCGGCCTCCACGTAGGCGACCGCCCCTGCGGCCGACCACTGAGCCAGCAGCGTGTCGAAGCCTCCCGGCAGCTTCCAGAACCCCAGGTCTGCGACCTCGCTCCCGTCCGTGACGGCATCGAAGACCTCATCGGTCATCGGCATGAGCGACAGGCCCTGGCCGAGCGGTACCACTCGGGACCCGGGGACCTCCCGCGATGCGGCGTGCAGCACCTCGTCGCCGGCGATCACCGCTTGCAATGCGTAACCCACTCGGAGCCCCCCAGGACGATCGGAGCCCCATCCTCCCTGACGCGGCGCGCACGAACCCAGGTGCCTCTCCACCCCCCGACAGCACGGCGCCCGCCCTCCCCTGAGGGAGGACGGGCGCCGTGGTGGTGTCAGGGGTGGCCGGCCGGGGTCAGACCAGGCCGTCCTTCTCCAGGGCGGTGCAGCAGGTGTCCGTGATGAGGCGGGTCACCACGTACGGGTCCACGTTCGCGTTCGGGCGGCGGTCCTCGATGTAGCCCTTGCCGTCCTTCTCGACCTGCCACGGGATGCGGACCGAGGCGCCGCGGTCCGAGACGCCGTAGCTGTACTCGTTCCACGGGGCGGTCTCGTGCAGGCCCGTCAGACGCTCGTCGATGCCCGCGCCGTAGTTCTTGACGTGGTCCAGCGGCTTGCTGCCCTCGCCCAGCGACTCGGCGGCGCAGATGATCGCGCGGTAGTCCTCGCGCATCGCCTTCGTGGAGAAGTTGGTGTGCGCGCCCGCGCCGTTCCAGTCGCCCTTGACCGGCTTCGGGTTCAGCGTCGCGGAGACGTTGAAGTCCTCGGCGGTGCGGTAGAGCAGCCAGCGCGCGATCCACAGCTGGTCGGAGACCTCCAGCGGGCCGACCGGGCCGACCTGGAACTCCCACTGGCCGGGCATGACCTCGGCGTTGATGCCGGAGATGGCCAGGCCCGCCGCGAGGCAGTGGTCCAGGTGCTTCTCGACGATGTCGCGGCCGAAGATCTCGTCCGAGCCGACGCCGCAGTAGTAGCCGCCCTGCGCGGCCGGGAAGCCGTTGACCGGGAAGCCGAGCGGGCGGGTGCCGTCGAAGAAGGTGTACTCCTGCTCGATGCCGTAGATCGGCGCCTGAGCGGCGAACTTCTCGGCGATCGGACGCAGCAGCGCGCGGGTGTTCGACTCGTGCGGGGTCATGTCGATGTTCAGGACCTCGCACAGGACGAGGACGTTGTCGCCGCCGCGGATCGGGTCCGGGCAGGTGAACACCGGCTGGAGTACGCGGTCGGAGGCGTGGCCCTCGGCCTGGTTGGTGCTCGAACCGTCGAAGCCCCAGATCGGCAGCGCGTCGCCGTCCGCCATGATCTTGGTCTTGGAGCGCAGCTTCGCCGTCGGCTCGGTTCCGTCGATCCAGATGTACTCAGCCTTGTAGCTCACGGGCCCCATCCTTCGGTGCGTCGCTCCGGCGCAGACTCTGCGGGTGCTGCGCTGCGTCCTGCGGATCGCGTACGGCGGTTCACGTCCCTGTGGCTCGCGTACTGCGAATTCGTTCTGCGGTGTTGACCGCAGAGTGCCCGCTCGCGATTTCTCTTCCGTTGCCCGTGTGTGAACCCCGTGTTACCGAGGTTTGCGCCGCAGGTGGGCGTGGTCGAGAGGGTTGGCGTTCGGGCACCCGTCCGGGTGGGGCAGACTGAGCGGGTGAGCATTTCGTACGATTTGACGTCCGCCGGAGATGCCGCCGCAGAGGCCGCTTCCGGGCCCCGCCCCCGGGTCGGGCTCCTGGGCACCGGCCCATGGGCCCACCGCACGCACGCCCCCGCCCTCGCCGCGCATCCCGGCTCCGAGTTCGTCGGAGTCTGGGGCCGGCGCCCCGAAGCCGCGGCCGAGCTGGCGCGCGAGTACGGGGTGAAGGTGTACGAAGACCCCGACGCGCTGTTCGCCGACTGTGACGTCGTGGCCTTCGCCCTCCCGCCCGACGTGCAGGCCCCGCTCGCCGTGCGCGCGGCCGCCGCCGGCTGCCATCTCCTTCTCGACAAGCCGGTCGCCACGACCCCGGCCGACGCCCGCGCGGTCGCCGCGGCCGTGGCCGAGCACCGGGTAGCCTCCGTCGTCTTCCTCACCCTGCGCTTCGCCGAGCCGACCGCCGGCTGGGTCGAGGAGCAGGCGGAGCGCACGGGCTGGTTCACCGCCGCCGCGCACTGGCTCGGCGCGGTCTTCCCGCCCGACGGCGAGCCCAGCGCCTACGCGGACTCGCCCTGGCGCAAGGCCAAGGGCGGGCTGTGGGACGTGGGCCCGCACGCCCTGTCCGTACTCATCCCGGTCCTCGGCGACGTCACCGGGGTCAGCGCCACCCGCGGCCCCGCCGACGTGGTGCAGCTGGCCCTGCGGCACACCTCCGGCGCGGCCAGTACCGCCGTGCTCAGCCTCAGCTCCCCGCGCGCGGCCGCCGGGGTGGGGCTGGAACTGCGCGGGGCCGCCGGCGTCTTCGGCCTGCCGGACTGGAGCAACGTCCCGGGGGCGTACGGCCGCGCCCTGGACGCGCTCCTCGCCTCGGCCCGTACCGGGGTGCCGGACGTACGGGGGGCTGAGTTCGGAGCCCGGCTGACGGAGATCCTGGCGGAGGCGGAGGCGCAGCTGCCGGAGTGAGACCGCCTCGGCGGGGCCCGCCGCCTCGGGGTCCCGCCGCCCGGGCGGCGGGACCGCCGCCGTCGTCGCGCGCCGCTATTTGATGACCGCGTTGGCCGCGATGATGGCCAGCCCGATCGTGGCGTCGGCGACCCCGATGAGCAGCGCCGAGGCGAGTTTGTAGCCGACCCTGAGGGCCACGAAGGCGCCCCAGGCGAACAGCATCGCGGTGTTCACGCCCAGCCCGACGGCGGTGACCGCGTGGGAGTCCCAGTCGGCGAGTCCGGCGACGAGCAGGAGCAGGACCGTGGGCAGGGTGGCCGCGATCATGGGCCACTCGTTCCACAGCGCCCGCCCGAGGATTTTCCACCGGTGACCGGCGGAGCCGGCCTGATGGGTGCTCATGTGGTGCGAGTAGCCGTGCGCGAGCCCGGCCGTGGCGGCGGTGACGAGCACCCAGCTGGCGTCGTAGAAGGGGGTGTACTCCCCGCCCTTCTGGTCGAGCGCCGCCAGCAGCCCGGACGCGAGCACGGTCCCGTACACCCCGCCGAACATCCAGTCGGCGCCGCGCCGGGGCGGGGGGAGCGCGGACCCCGGGAGGCCCGGCGCCGCCGGTGGCGCCGGAGGCTCGCCGGGTGTGGTGGGCCGCGGGTGCTGCTGCTCGTTCACGACGGATCCTTTGGTGCGGTACATCCCCTTTGTGCCGGCCTCACCCTACGAGGCGCGGGATGGGGCCGGTGTGAAGACCGCGGCGGGGGAGCCGTGACGGCCGCGACGGGGGAGCCGTGACGGCCGCGACGGGTGCGGGACCGCGACCTGCCGGAGCGAGGCCCCACTCCGGCGGCGTAGCGGCGGAATACGGTGGATCGCGGGCGACTTGAACCCCGCATGGCAACTCTTGGACTCATCGGAAGCGGCAACATCGGAAGCACCCTCGCGCGGCTCGCCGTGGACGCGGGGCTGGACGTGGTCCTCAGCAACTCCAGAGGGCCGCAGACGCTGGACGCCCTGGTCGCCGAGCTCGGCCCGCGGGCCCGGGCCGCCACCCCGGCAGAGGCGGCCGCGGCCGGCGACTGGGTCGTGGCGACCATCCCGCTGGGGCACTACCGCGAGCTGCCCGCCGACGCGCTGGCGGGCAAGGTCGTCCTCGACACGCTCAACTACTACCCCCAGCGGGACGGGGTCTTCCCCGCCCTGGAGGCGGAGGAGACCACCACCAGCGCGCTCGTCCAGGAACACCTGGCCGGGGCGCAGGTCGTCAAGGCGTTCAACAACATCTACTTCAAGCACCTGCTGGCCCTCGCCCGTCCGGCCGGCTCCCCGGACCGCTCGGCCCTGCCGATCGCCGGCGAGGACCCGGCCGCCCGCGCGTCCGCCACCCGCCTTCTCGACCTGCTCGGCTACGACGCGGTCGACGCGGGGGAACTCGCGGAGAGCTGGCGCCTCCAGCGCGACACGCCCGTCTACGTGCTCCCGTACGCCGAGGACCTGTCCCGTCCGGGCGGCCTTCCCGAGGACCCGGGGGCCGTCGCCGACGCGGCGGCCGTCCGCGCCGCCCTGGCGAAGGCGGTCCGGCCGGCGGGCTCCGCCGGATGAGGATCCTGACGGTCGGAGCCGGCGCCGCGGGCGGCTACTTCGGTGCGCGCCTCGCCCGGGCGGGGGAGGACGTCACCTTCCTGGTCCGCCCCCGGCGGGCCGAGGTCCTGCGGGCGCGCGGACTGCGGGTGAGCGGGCCGGGGGAGGAGATCGCCTTCGCCCCGCGACTCGTCACCGCCGACGCGCTGGAGGGGACGGGTGCGCGGGAGGGGACGTACGACCTCGTCCTGCTGTCCGTGAAGTCCACCTCCCTCGAAGCGGCCGTTCGGGACCTCGCGCCGGCGGTCGGTCCCGGGACGGCGATCCTGCCGCTGCTCAACGGAATGGCGCACCTCGACCACCTCGCGGACCGGTTCGGGGACGCGGCGGTGCTCGGCGGAGTGGCCAAGGTGGTCACCACCCTGAACGAGCACGGCGACATCGTCCGGATGGCCCCGCCCACCGTGGTGCTCACCGGCGAACGCGACGGCCGTCCCTCGGCGCGGGTGGACGCCATCCGCGCCGTGCTGACCGGTGCCGGGATCGACAGTCCCGAAGTGCCCGACATCGTCGGCGCCATGTGGCACAAGTGGGTCTTCATCACCACCCTGGTGGCGGTGACCTCCCTGGCGCGCGGAGCCGTCGGCGAGATCAACGCCGTGCCCGGTGGGACCGGGTTCGGCCTCGCGGTGCTCGCCGAGGCGGCCGCGGTGTCGGCCGCCGCCGGGTACCCGGTCCCGGAGCCGGAACTCGCCTTCACCGCGCGGACGCTGGCCGTCCCGGACTCGTCGCTGACCCCGTCGCTGTACCGGGACGTGCTCGCCGGTCACCCGACCGAGGTCGAGCACGTGCTCGGCGACCTGTCCGCCCGGGCCCGCGGCCTCGCCGTCCCCACCCCGCTCCTGGACCTCGCCGCACTCCAACTCCGTGTCCATCAGAAGCGGGTGACGGCCGGGGATTAGAGCGGCCGACGTGCGCCGTCCGCGCGGCCGGCCTCAGGGCCGGTCGCACGGACCCCTTCAGGGTGGCCTGGGGGTCCGGTCAGGGCGATCACCGATGGGCAACGCGCGCTGGGTGGCGGAGTGTTGGTATCAGAGCCACAGACACAGAGTCGCCTTCGCCAGGAGCCACCGATGAACGCACGCCCCCGCACCCTCCGCCGGATCGCCGTCACCGGCATCGTCCTGGCGGCCCTCACCGTCGTCGCGGGCGCTCCGGCCGCACTGGCCGCGCCCGGTGGGTCCGAAGGCTCCGCGTCGGCCACGGTCCACGGCCGGGGGGCGGCCGCCCATGACCCCGCCGCGCTGCGGGCCCTGCTGGCGTCCCTGCCCGACAACGTCTCCACGGGGGCCCTGGTGCGGCTGTCCGGCGCGGGGCAGCGCACACCGTGGACGGGTACCGCCGGGCCGGTCGCCGCGGACGCGGACATCCCGATCGGCAGTGTCACCAAGCTGTTCACGAACGCCCTGGTGCTGCGGCTCGTCGCGGAGCGCCGGATCGAGATCGACGCACCCGTGCGCCGCTACCTGCCCGACCTGATACCGGGCGCCTATGCGGCGGTGACCGTACGGCAGCTCATGGACCACACCGCCGACCTGCCGATGTTCACCAGCGGGTCCGCCGATCCGAGCACCATGGTGCTCGACACGTTCGCGGCGGACGCGGTGGTCCGCCCGGGCCGCAGGCCCGCCCCGGGCACGGTCCAGCAGTACAACGGGACGAACTCCTTCGTCGCCGGCCTGCTCGTGGAGCGGATATCCGGCCGGACCTACGAGGAGGAACTGCGGCGCGGCATCGTGCGCCCCCTGGGGCTGCGCCAGACCCGGATGTCGGCGGATCCGCGGATGGCCAGGTTCTGGGCGGAGGGCGGCCTGGACTCCACCGCGGCCGACCTGGACCGCTTCATGGCCGCGCTGCTGGGCGGCCGGCTGCTGCCGCCCGCGCAGCAGCGCCACCTGTACGAGGTCCCGGACGTGCCCTACGGCCAGGGGAAGAACTGCCTGTCGGCGAAGGCCTGCTTCAGCGCGGCCGGCCTGATGCGCCACGAGACGGGCGACACCGTGGTCTGGGGCAAGACGGGCTCCGGCCCCGGCTGGTCGACCGGCGTCTTCGCCACCGAACGGGCCGGCCGCCGGCTCGTCTACGCCTTCAACCCGAAGCCCGACGCGTCCAGGGACGAGCAGATCGGGCGCGTCGTGCAGTTCGTGAACGCGGGCTTCGCGGGCGGGGCCGGCCGGGCGCTCTAGGCGCGGGGGCCGGACGTCCGGGAGAGGGCTTCGCGGACGGTTTCGTCCGAGCGGGCCACCAGTGCCGTGCCGTCCTCGGCCGTGATGATCGGGCGCTGGATCAGCTTCGGGTGCGCCGCCAGGTGGCTGATCCAGGCTCCGCGGGACTGCTCGGTCTCCTCGCGCGGGAGTTCCCGTACGCCCGTCTCCTTGGCCAGTGGGTCCGAGGTGCGGGTGATGTCCCAGGGCTCCAGGCCCAACCGGCCCAGGACCTCGCGGATCTCGGCCTCGGAGGGCACGTCCTCCAGGTAGCGGCGGACGGTGTACTCGGCGCCCTCCGCGTCCAGCAGGGTCAGCGCGCTACGGCACTTCGAGCAGGCGGGATTGATCCAGATCTCCATGCCCGAAATCTTAGCCAGGCGGCGTCTGGCCAGGTCCTTTGTCAGTGGTCGCCGGTAAAATTCAAGGAGAAGGACAGGACGCCAACTTGCCTTTGGGAGGCTGTAGATGGCCACTGCCATGACCCTGCACACCATCGAGCCCGTCAAGAAGAAGCCGCTGCCGGCGGGGCTGCCCCGGGAGTGGTACGAGAGCCACAACCGGCGGCTGAAGGCGATGCGGCTCGCGATATCGCTGCTCGACTCCGGCACGTATGACGTACAGCGCGCCACCAACCGCAAGATCCGCACGATGGCCGTCCGGACGGGCATCCGCCGGCCGTCGAACGTCACCTGCAAGATGGTCCGCTCCTTCATCCGCGACGCCGGGTAGCCCTCAGCCCGCCTCGGGGACCTTCGGGAAGCTGAAGCCGTAGCCCTGCTCCTTGAGCCACGGCAGCAGCTTTTCGAGGGCCTCGACGGACTGGGAGCGGTCGCCGCCCCCGTCGTGCATGAGGATCGTCGGCCCCTTGGTCTTCAGCTGGTCCTGCACGGCACTGACGATCTTGTCCGCGCCGGGCCGGTTGAAGTCGCCGGGGTCGACATTCCAGCCGAGGTTGGCCATCCCGTCGCGGGCGGCGATCTCTCGGCTCTCGGGGGTGAAGGCGCCGCCGGGGGCGCGGTAGTACCAGACGCGGGCGGAGCCGCTCGCTTCGTCGATCATCCGCTTCGCGTCCATGATCTCCTTCTCCTGGTACGCCACGTCCTTCTTGTCCATGGCCGTGTCGTGGCTGACCGCGTGGTTGCACAGCCGGTGGCCGGCCGACACGATCTCCTTCACCAGGTCCGGGTGCTTCTTCGCGTTCGGCCCGGTCAGGCAGAAGGTGGCCTTCGCCTCGTGGGCCTTGAGGAGTTCCAGTGCCTTCGGGGTCCACCTCGGGTCCGGGCCGTCGTCGAGGGTGAGGTTGACGACCTTGCCCCCGTCCGCGGCCGTGCGCGTCAGGGCCGAGCCCACCTGGAGCGGGGCGGGGGCCTCGATCTGCTGGTTCTTCGCCGAATCCGGTTCCGCCGCCGCGTCTTCCCCGGCGAGGCCGACCACGATCGAGCCGGTGATCAGGGCGACGGCGCCGGCCGCCGCGATCACCGCCGTGATCCGCTGGTTGTGCTTGTACGGTGCGCGCATCGAATGGGCCTCGGTTTCCGTGCTCGAAGGGCTGGAAGAGCCGAGCAAAACACGGAAATTAACCCAAATGGGCGCTTGTTGGCGCTTGTCATCGTTTGGTCATGTGATCAGTACGGCGCGGTCATCCCGCGCGCCCCCCGCCTCAGCCCGCGCCCGGAGTCGGCACGTCGGCGACCCGCTTCGGGTCCAGGGACAGCACCAGCAGGGCCACGTCGTCGCGCGGCCCGCCCCGGGTGAAGGACCTCAAGTCCCGCCACACCGCCGGGGCCAGCCCCGCCGGATCGTTCGCCAGAACGGGCACGCGCGCGGCCAGCGGGTAGAAGTTCCCGGCGACGTCGCGGGCCTCCGTCACCCCGTCCGTGTACATCACCAGCCGGTCCCCGGGGACGATCCGGAGCTCGGCCGGCGCCGCCGGGGTGGGACCGGCCAGGCCCAGGCCCAGCGGGGGCCCCGGGTCCACGTCGACTTCCGAGACCGTGCGACCCCGTAGCAGCAGGGGCGGAGGATGCCCGCACGACACGATCCGTACGAGGGCCAGCCCGGGCGGGAACTCCAGCAGCACCGCCGTCGCGAAGAGCTCCGCGTGATCCACCGACTCGGCCGCCGAGTCCGCGAGCAGCCGCCGGTCCAGCCGGGCCGCCACCGTCGTGAGCTCCGCGTCGTCCAGCACCCCCTCCCGGAAGGCGCCGAGCAGCGAGGCCACGGTGCCGACGGCGGCCAGGCCGTGGCCTTGGACGTCGCCGATCAGCGCGCGCACGCCGTAGGGGCCCACCCGTACGTCGTACAGGTCGCCGCCGACCAGGGTGCCGTGCTGCGCGGCCCGGTAGAGGCCCGCGCAGCCGACCGCGCCGACCCGTTCGGGGACGGGCGGCAGGACCGCGAGCTGCGCCGCCTCCGCGACGGTGCGCACGCTCACCAGCTGGGCGTCGCGGCGTTTTCGGACCCAGGCGACCACCACGCTGAGCAGCCCGATCACCGCGACGGTCCCGAGGTCGGAGCCCTGGGCGTGGGCGATCCCGAGCGAGGGCAGGCCGATGAGGACCAGCACCACCGCGGCGAAGACGGCCGTCCCGGTGGCCCCGTAGGCGAAGGCCGCCACCGGGGGGAGCCCGGCCAGGAAGTAGCCCAGCTCGACGTCGCCGGGGGTGATGCGCTGCACGAGCACCAGCACGACGAGGGCCACCGCGGGCGCGAGGCGGGCCCAGCGCGGCGGCGGCGCCCCGCGCAGCCAGCCCGGCTCCTCGCGTCGGCGTCTCACCCCTCCACCCTGATCCCGACGCCGAAGGCGCGCACGCCGGGTGGCTCCTTCCGGCGGCGCCCGCGACAGTGGGGGGCGTGACGGATGCGGATGGTGCGGCGGGACAGAGCGCGGCGATGAGCACACGGCTGAACTGGCTGCGCGCGGGTGTGCTCGGCGCGAACGACGGGATCATCTCCACGGCGGGCCTGGTCGTCGGCGTCGCCGGGGCCACGACCTCGCGCACGGCGATCCTGGCGGCGGGCGTCGCCGGGCTGCTGGCGGGCGCGCTGTCGATGGCGGCGGGGGAGTACGTGTCGGTCAGCTCCCAGCGGGACTCGGAGAAGGCGGCGCTGGACCTGGAGCGGCGGGAGCTGGCGGAGTCGCCGCAGGAGGAGCTGGAGGAACTGACGGGGCTGCTGGTCGGCAGGGGGCTGAGCGAGTCGGTGGCACGGGAGGCGGCGGAGCAGCTGACGGAGCGGGACGCGCTGCGGGCGCACGCGCGGGTCGAGCTGGGGATCAACCCCGACGAGCTGGCCAACCCCTGGCACGCGGCGCTGGCGAGCCTGGTGGCGTTCACGGTGGGGGCGCTGCTGCCCCTGCTGGCGATCGTCCTGCCGGGCGCCTCGCAGCGGGTCCCGGTGACCGTGGTCGCGGTCCTGCTCTCCCTGACCCTGTGCGGGGTGCTCAGCGCCCGCCTGGGCGGGGCGCCCGCCACCCGGGCGATCCTGCGCAACGTCACCGGCGGCGCCCTGGCGATGGCGGTGACCTACGCGGTGGGCACCTGGCTGGGCACGGCCACCTGAGAACCGGCTCCCCCCCCGGAACCCCCAGATCCCCGGGATTCCCGGGGCGTACGGCACGCGGAGGCGGGAGCGCTGCCAAGATGGGGGCATGCGCATCGCGGTCACCGGGGCCACCGGACTCATCGGCAGCGCCCTCGGGCGGTCACTGAAGGCCGACGGGCACGAGCTCGTCCGGTTCGTGCGGCGGGAGCCGGCCGGGCCCGGCGAGGCGCGGTGGGATCCCGCGCGGGGGTACGTGGACCCGGCCGGGCTCGCCGGGTGCGGGGCCGTCGTGCACCTCGCGGGGGCCGGCGTCGGGGACCACCGCTGGACGGCCGCCTACAAGCGGGAGATCCGCGACAGCCGGGTCAAGGGCACGGCGGCCGTCGCCGCGGCCGTCGCCGCGGCCGTCGCCGCGGCCGTCGCCGCGATGGACGAGCCGCCCGCGACGCTCGTCTGCGGCTCCGCCATCGGGTACTACGGGGACACTGGCGACCGGACGGTCGACGAGGACGCCCCGGCCGGGGAAGGCTTCCTGCCCGAGGTCTGCGTGGAGTGGGAGGCCGCCGCCGCGCCCGCCCGGGAGGCCGGGATCCGGACCGTGTTCGCCCGTACCGGACTGGTCGTCGCCGCCGAGGGCGGGGCCTGGGGGAAGCTGTTCCCGATCTTCAAGGCCGGCATCGGCGGCCGCCTCGGCACCGGCCGGCAGTACTGGTCGCACATCTCGATGCACGACGAGATCGCCGCCCTGCGCCACATCATCGACACCCCGGCCCTGGCCGGGCCGGTGAACCTGACCGCCCCCGAGCCCCTGACCAACCGCGAGGTGACCGCCGCGATGGGCCGGGTGCTGCACCGTCCGGCGGTGTTCGCCGTGCCCGCGCCGGTCATGCGCGTGGTGCTCGGGGAGTTCGCCCAGGACGTGCTGGGCAGTCAGCGGGTGCGCCCGACCCGGCTGCTGGAGTCCGGGTTCGTCTTCCGGTACCCGGGGATCGAGGAGTCGATCAGGGCCGCGCTGGAGTCCTGAAGCGCCTCCGGCTCCCGGGCCTGAAGCACGCCCGGCTCCCGGGCCTGGAACGCCCTCCGGCCCCCGGGCCTGAAGCGCCCCCGGCCCCCGGCCGGAAGCACCCGCGGCTCCCGGCCTGAAAGCCACGGTGCTCCGGGGGCTCCGAGGGAGCGCCCCGGCGCACGCGTGCGACCGCATGTGAGCCGAATGCGACCGTCGTGCGACCGGAGTTGACCGCATTACCCGTAATGGCCCGCCCGACTCGGGTTCCGCTCGAGCCCGTTGGGGGAAGGAGGTTCCCCACACAGCCGGGCCGACCTCGGGGAGGGGCACGTGCTCAACAGCGCACACGCACATCATGCGGACGTGGTCATCGTAGGAGCCGGAGTCTCCGGACTCGCGGCAGCGCACCACCTGATCGCGGCCGGGGTCACGGTCATCGTCCTGGAGGGCGCGGACGACGCGGGCGGCCGGATGGCCACCGAGACCGTGGACGGCTTCCGGCTCGACCGGATCGGCCAGATCCTGAACACCGCCTACACCGAACCGGCCCGCACCCCGGGCCTGGAAGGCCTGGTCCTCAAACCCTTCGCGCCCGGCGCCCTCGTGCACAGCGAGGGCAGGACGCTGCGCGCCGGGGCCCTCACCCCCGCCCGCGCCCTGACCAGCGGCTCCCTCGACCAAGCCCGGATCGGGGCGGCGCTCGGCCGCCTCGCCGCCCTGCCCGAGGAACGCCTCCTGGCCCGACCCGAGCGCACCGCGCACGCCGCCCTGAGCTCCAGGAGCCTCGGGACGACCCTGCGCCCGCTCCTCGCCGCGCTCCTGCGCGACCCCGCGCTCACCACCTCCAGCCGCGTCGCCGACCTGGCCCTGCGCACCTTCGCGCGCGGCCGCCTCGCCGTACCCGAGGGCGGTGCCGCCACCCTGCCCGGACTGCTCGCCGCCGCGCTGCCGCCCGGCACCGTACGCACCGGGGTCCGGGTCCGCTCGGTGGCCACCAACCTGGTCACCACCGAGGAACACGGCGACTTCAGCTGCCGCTCCGCCGTCCTGGCCACCGGTGCCCGGGCCGCCGCCGACCTGCTCCCGGGCCTGCGCGTGCCCGCCTTCCACCAGGTGACCGTGATGCACCACGCCACCACCACCCCGCTCGCCTCGGACGGCTCGCTGCTCCTGGACGGCGACCCGGACTGGCCCGTCGCCCACACGGCCGTCATGAGCGCGGTCGACCCGACGCGCGCCCCCGCCGGCCGCAGCCTGGTCACCACCACCGTGCTCGGCCCGCCACCGCCCGCCCGGACGGTCGCCTCGCGCCTCGCTCGGCTCTACGAGACCGCGACCCGGGACTGGGAGCTGCTCACCGTCCACCACACCCCCGAGGCCGTCCCCGCGATGCCGCCGCCGCAGGACCACCGGCGCACCGTCCGGGTCCTGGCCGGGCTGTACGTGTGCGGCGACCACCGGGACACCAACACCGTCGAGGGGGCCCTGCGCTCGGCCCGCCGAGCCGCCGCCGCCGTCCTGCGCGACTTCGGCATCCCCGTCCCGTCCGCCCCGCGAGCCGCCCTCCCGGTGGCCGCCTGAGCCAACCACCCACCGCGGCCCGGCGGGGCCGACCCGCCCCCGCCGGGCACCCCACGCCGCCCGACGGGCACCCCACGCGGCCCCGCCGGACAAAGATCGGCACCCGGCCCGGGGGCGGCCCCCGAAACTCCGGCCGACCCGCAGGGTCAGGACAGCGCGGCCACCCGGTCCCGATACCCCCGCACCGCGGACGCGTCCCGGTACGGCTCCAGCCGCCGCTCGAAGTCCCGTACGTACTCCACCGCCCGCACCGACCGCATCTCCATCGCCTGCTGCGCCGCCTCCGCGCCCAGCGCGCACGCCTGGTCCAGCTCGCCCAGCCCCAGCCGCGCGGTCGCCAGCACCACCCGGCAGAACAGCCGCGAGCGCGCGTACGAGGGCGCCCGCAGCTGCAGGGACCGCTCCGCGTGCTGCGCCGACGCCCGGTACTGCTGGAGGTCCCGGTGGCAGTGCCCGAACTCGTCCGCGAGCTGCGCCTCGTCGTAGTCGCGCGCCCAGTGCGGTACGTCGTCCCCCGGCCGGGCCGCCCCCAGGGCCCGCTCGGCCCGCACCAGCGAGGCCGTCGACGCCCTGACCTCGCCGAGCACCGCGTGCCCGCGCGCCTCCGCCGAGTGCAGCAGCGCCTGCACCACCGGCGGCGGCCCGGAGCCCACGCCCTGCTGGGCCACCCGGGCCAGCTGCACCGCCTCCCGGCCGTGGCCGAGGTAGACCGCCTGCCGGCTCATCGTGATCAGCACGTACGCCCCGTACGGCCGGTCCCCGGCGGCCTGGGCCAGCCGCAGCGCCTGGACGAAGTACCGCTGGGCGAGCCCGTGCGCGGCGATGTCGTACGAGGTCCAGCCCGCGAGCCGGGTCAGGTCGGCGGCGGCGGAGAACAGCCGGCGCCCGGTGGTCTCCCCGTAGGTGCCGCGCAGCATCGGCTCGGCCTCGTGCTCCAGGTACCGCACCAGGGCCTGGCGGGCGTGACCGCCCCCGTAGGCGTGGTCCAGGGTGCGGAAGAGTTCGCCCACCGATCTGAGCGCCGCGATGTCACCGCCGGTCACCCGCTGCCCGGGCCCGCGGTCGATCTGCCGCTGCCGGGGCACCGAGGCCCGTCCGGGCAGCGGGCGGCCCAGCTCCGGGCGGCCCGGCTCGGGGCGGCCCGCTTCGGGGCGGCCCTGTTCCGGAACGCGTGCGGCGGCTTGCTCCGCGCCCCGGCCGACCCGCTCGTCGGCGCGCCCGATCAGCCAGTCCCGGCTGGGCACCACCAGCCCGGCCGGAGTGAAGGCGATCTTGCGCAGCTCGGCGTGCGAGCCGGAGTCCTTGCGCCACAGCCCGCTGGCGATGTCCACGGCCTCCTCGGGGGTGGCCGCGAACTCCAGCCCCGCGTACACCGGGGCGCAGGCGTCCAGGCCCAGGTCCTGGGCGGACAGCCGCCGCCCGAGGCGTCGGGTGAACACCTCCGCGATCAGCGCCGGGGTGGTGCCGCGCGGCTGCTGTCCGCGCAGCCAGCGGGTCACGGAGGTCTTGTCGTACCGCAGATCGAGACCGTGCTCCAGACCGAGCTGGTCGACACGGCGGGCGAGCCCGGCGTTGGAGAACCCGGCCTCGGCGATCAGCGCCGAGAGCTGCCGGTTGGGGACACGCTGGGCAGGTCGTTCCGTCATCGGCTCCACGGTCTCCTGACGTGACGGACCGGGGTCCCGGCCCTGTGAACGGCGTGAATGTAGCGGCGAACCTTGCCCGTACCGCCCTCTCTGTCCCACATTCATCCGATCGTGTGCAGAACCGGTGGGTCTCTTTACGGACCGACCCCCTCCACCCGCGTACGCTGCGCCCCATGACCCGCCGGCCCACCGGGGAACCTTCCCCCGGCAGCTGCGAGCGCCCCGGAGGCGACGGCAGCCACGCAGAGTCCACGGCCCCGCCGCTCGTGCCCGACCTGGTCGCGCCCGAGCTCACCGAGGCGGAGTGCCGGCGCTGCGGGACGTACATCGCGGGTCTCGACGGGCGCTACGCGTGCGGGGTCTGCGGCTGGGTGAACGACCACACCGAGGGGCACCGCCGGCTGCCCCGGGCGGACGAGGACCCGGACCGGCCGCCGAAGGGCCGCAGGCGGCCGAAACAGCTCCCCGGACCGCCCGCGCCCCCGGATCCCGGGCCCTGGGTGCTGTCCGGGACGGGTGGCTGACGGGGCCCGCGGGGGCCGCCGTACCCTTGCTGGGTGCGATAGGTGCACACAGCAAGTTCGTCGGCAGGTTCAACGAGGAGGCGCCGCGGTGGCTGAGCTTGGGTTTGTCCGCATGGGCTTCGGTCCGGAGGCCGTCGAGTACACGGTGGCCTGGGAAGAGCAGCGCCGGGTGCACGCGGCCCGCTTCGCGGACGAGATCGAGGACACCTGCCTGCTGCTGGAGCACCAGCCCGTCTACACGGCCGGCCGGCGCACCGCCGACAGCGAGCGCCCGCTCGACGGCACGCCCGTCGTGGACGTGGACCGCGGCGGCAAGATCACCTGGCACGGCCCGGGCCAGCTGGTCGGCTACCCGATCATGAAGCTGCCCCGCCCGGTCGACGTGGTCGCCCACGTCCGCCGCCTGGAGGACGCGCTGATCCGCACGGCCTCCGAGTTCGGCCTGGAGACCACCCGCGTCGAGGGGCGCAGCGGGGTCTGGGTGCTCGGCGACCCGGTGGAGGAGCGCCCGAAGATCGGCGGCCTCTCCCTGGACTTCGACCCGCGGCTGCACGACGAGGAGTTCGACGCCCGGCTGAACGGCCCCGAGTACGCCCCGTCCAACGCCGGCCAGCGCCGCGAGGACCGCAAGCTCGCCGCCATCGGCATCCGGGTCGCCAAGGGCGTAACGATGCACGGCTTCGCGATCAACGTGAACCCCGACAACACCTGGTTCGACCGAATCGTCCCCTGCGGGATCCGCGACGCCGGTGTGACCTCGCTCTCGTACGAACTGGGCCGCGAGATCACCATCGCCGAGGTGCTGCCGGTGATCGAACGGCACCTGAAGGACGTGCTGGAGCAGGCGGAGCCGAAGCCCAGGGAGATAGAGCCCGTCGCGGGCTAGTTCGCGCGGGAATGGGTCGGGCCGCCCGCAGGTTGGCCGACGTAAGAACGTATGAAATTACGGGCGTACCCTGGTGGGCGCCGAAGAATCGAAGTCACAGGGAGCCGGTCGTGTCCGCAGTCGCACCCGACGGACGCAAGATGCTGCGCCTAGAGGTCCGTAACGCCCAGACGCCCATCGAGCGCAAGCCCGAGTGGATCAAGACGCGGGCCAAGATGGGTCCCGAGTACACCAAGATGCAGGCCCTGGTGAAGGGCGAAGGACTGCACACGGTGTGCCAGGAGGCCGGCTGTCCGAACATCTACGAATGCTGGGAGGACCGCGAGGCCACCTTCCTCATCGGTGGCGACCAGTGCACCCGGCGCTGTGACTTCTGCCAGATCGACACCGGCAAGCCCGAGGCGCTGGACCGCGACGAGCCCCGCCGCGTCGGCGAGTCCGTCGTCACGATGGACCTGAACTACGCCACCATCACGGGCGTCGCGCGCGACGACCTGGCGGACGGCGGCGCCTGGCTCTACGCGGAGACCGTGCGCCAGATCCACCAGCAGACGGCGGGCCGCGAGAGCGGCCAGACCAAGGTCGAGCTGCTCGCCCCGGACTTCAACGCGGTCCCGGAGCTGCTGGAAGAGGTCTTCGCCTCCCGCCCCGAGGTCTTCGCCCACAACATCGAGACGGTGCCGCGCATCTTCAAGCGCATCCGCCCCGGCTTCCGCTACGAGCGCTCGATGGACGTCATCACCCGGGCACGGGCCTACGGCCTCGTCACCAAGTCCAACCTGATCCTGGGCATGGGCGAGGAGCGCGAGGAGGTCAGCCAGGCGCTGAAGGACCTCCACGAGGCGGGCTGCGAGCTCATCACCATCACCCAGTACCTGCGGCCCTCGCCGCGGCACCACCCCGTCGAGCGCTGGGTCAAGCCGGCCGAGTTCGTGGAGCTGGCGCAGGAGGCCGAGGAGATCGGCTTCTCCGGAGTCATGTCCGGCCCGCTGGTCCGCTCCTCGTACCGCGCCGGGCGCCTCTACCAGCAGGCGATGGAGAAGCGCGCGACGGTCTGACGCGCCTCCCGAGGCGCGTGGTGCGGGAGGTATGTGAACTCGCGCACAAAGTCTTACTTACGGGTAACCCCGCACCGATGCGGCCCCTAGGCTCTCTTTAGCGAGAGACCTGGTGGGCCGCATCAAGGTTTCATCACTGTTTGACCAGTCGGTCACGCCCTGGTAACACCAGTCAGTGACGATTGTTCGACGCACCGCACACACGCTTGGCAACCCCCGACGTGAGCACCGTGAAAGGGTCGACACCATGCAGGCCGCGCCCGTACGCGCCATCGCCATTCCGTCCCTCACCGACGCCGTCCGCGGCCTGGAGTCGCTGCTCATGAGCGGCGCCCGCCGGAACGCCTGGACGGCCGTCCTCGAAGACCGCCGCAGGGCCCAGGACCGGGTCGAAACCGAGCACGTACTCGAGGCCGCGGCGACCCGGACCGAGAAGGCCACGTAAACTTCGCTGCATGGCGAGGAAGTCAAACGCAGAGACTGCTGCGAACCCCGGGCGACTGAAGCAGATCGCCCTGACGTACAAGATGACGCGCAAGGCCGACCCGAAGGTCGGTCTGATCGTCGCGGGCGTGGGAATCGTCACCTTTGGTGTCTTTCTCGCGATCGGCTTCCTGATCGACCACCCGGTCTACCTGGGCATCCTGGGCTTCCTGGTGGCGTTCCTGGCGATGGCGGTCATCTTCGGACGGCGAGCCGAGACGGCCGCCTTCGGACAGATGGAGGGACAGCCCGGCGCGGCCGCGGCCGTACTGGACAACGTGGGCAGGGGCTGGACCACCACCCCCGCCGTCGCGATGAGCAAGCAGCAGGACATCGTGCACCGTGCCGTGGGCAAGGCCGGCGTGGTTCTGATCGCCGAGGGCAACCCGAACCGGGTGAAGCCGATGCTCGCGAACGAGAAGAAGAAGCTGGCCCGGATCATGCCCGACATCCCGGTCCACGACTTCATCGTGGGCAAGGGCGAGGGCGAGGTGCCGCTCAAGAAGGTCCGTACGACCCTGATGAAGCTGCCCCGCGTGCTCTCCGGTCCCCAGATCACCCAGGTCAACGACAAGCTGCGGGCCATGGGCGACTTGCTGAGCAACATGCCGATCCCGAAGGGCCCGATGCCCAAGGGGATGCGCATGCCGCGCGGCGGAAAGATGCGCTGATCCGCTTTTCGTATACGACACGTGCGACACAGAGGGGCGCCCCGGGCCGATGGCCCGGGGCGCCCCTCTGTATTCGTTTCCGTGTGCGTTCTCCGCGTGCGTGTTCGTTCTCGGATCCGCGTCTCAGATCCTGACCTGTACGGCGCGGCTGAGGCGGTCGTGCAGCCCGCGGCCGTCGCGGTCCCAGACGAGGGCCGGGATCAGCAGGGCGAGGAGGGCGGTACGGAGCACCACGCGGCCGAATCCGAGCCGGCCTCCGTCCTGCGAGACGACCCGGAGGCCAAGCATCCGCTTCCCTGGGGTAAAGCCCACGGTGCCGACCGTCAGGATGACCAGGGTGACGAAGACGGCCAGGGTCCAGTTCCCCGAGCCGTTCCAGTCACGGCCCGTGATCAGGCCGTACGCGATCAGCTGGCAGCCCAGCCAGTCGATGGCCACGGCGCCGAGCCGGCGGCCGAAACGGGCCACCGAGCCGGGCCCCTGCTGCGGCAGGCCGAGCTGCTTGCCGGGGTAACCGAAGTCGGCACCCATCCCCTCGGCGGCCTCGCGGGGGCCGGAGAGCCAGGATCCGATTGCTTGCCTCTTGTCCACGCCAACACGGTACCCGTGCCGTCGAGCGCCCTTCGGGCGGGACCCTGGTTAACTTGTGCGAAACAAATGGGTCATGCTTGAGAAACCCCGTCTGCTTATGGTCGGGTCAGCGTGCGGCACCGCACTGACGCACCACTAGCTATAAAGCCCGCCCTGCCCCGGGGTCGGGAGTAGGAGGAGTTGGATGTTCAAGAACGCCGACGAAGTGACGCAGTACATCCAGGACAACGACGTCAAGTTCGTAGACGTCCGCTTCTGCGACCTGCCTGGTGTGATGCAGCACTTCACCATCCCGGGGCGCGTCTTCGACCCGAACGAGGAGCTGGCGTTCGACGGCTCCTCGATCCGCGGCTTCCAGGCGATCCACGAGTCCGACATGGCGCTGCGTGCCGACATCACCACCGCGCGCCTGGACCCGTTCCGCAAGGACAAGACGCTCAACATCAACTTCTTCATCCACGACCCGATCACGGGCGAGGCCTACAGCCGTGACCCGCGCAACGTCGCGAAGAAGGCCGAGGCGTACCTGGCCTCGACCGGCATCGCCGACACCGCGTTCTTCGGCCCCGAGGCCGAGTTCTACGTGTTCGACAGCGTGCGCTTCGCGACCACCGCGAACGAGAGCTTCTACCACATCGACTCCGAGGCCGGCGCCTGGAACACCGGTTCCGAGGAGAACAACCGTGGTTACAAGGTCCGCTACAAGGGTGGTTACTTCCCCGTAGCCCCGGTCGACCACTTCGCCGACCTGCGCGCCGAGATCTCCCTCGAGCTGGACGCCCAGGGCCTCCAGGTCGAGCGTCAGCACCACGAGGTCGGCACCGGTGGCCAGGCCGAGATCAACTACAAGTTCAACACGCTGCTCGCCGCGGCCGACGACCTGATGCTCTTCAAGTACATCGTGAAGAACGTCGCGTGGAAGAACGGCAAGACCGCGACCTTCATGCCGAAGCCGATCTTCGGTGACAACGGCTCGGGCATGCACGTGCACCAGTCGCTGTGGGCGAACGGCGACCCGCTGTTCTACGACGAGACCGGCTACGCGGGTCTGTCGGACATGGCGCGCTACTACATCGGCGGCATCCTCAAGCACGCCCCGTCGCTGCTGGCCTTCACCAACCCGACGGTGAACTCGTACCACCGCCTGGTCCCGGGCTTCGAGGCGCCGGTCAACATGGTGTACTCGCAGCGCAACCGCTCCGCCGCGATGCGCATCCCGATCACGGGCTCGAACCCGAAGGCCAAGCGCGTCGAGTTCCGCGCCCCGGACCCGTCCTCGAACCCGTACCTGGCGTTCTCGGCCCTCCTGCTGGCCGGCCTCGACGGCATCAAGAACAAGATCGAGCCGATGGAGCCGATCGACAAGGACCTCTACGAGCTCTCCCCGGACGAGCACGCGAGCGTCCCGCAGGTCCCGACCAGCCTCGAGGACGTCCTCAAGGCCCTGGAGGAGGACCACGAGTACCTCCTGGCCGGCGGTGTCTTCACCCCCGACCTGATCGAGACCTGGATCGACTACAAGCGCACCCACGAGATCGCCCCGATCGCGCAGCGCCCGCACCCGCACGAGTTCGAGCTCTACTTCGACCTCTAAGCCGTGCCGTGGTCGTGCTGACGCACTGATCGAACGAAGCCCCGCCCCCTTCTCCGAGAGGGGGGCGGGGCTTCTGCGTTGCGGCGGCGCGGCGCTAGCGTCGGGGGATGGACGACACCTGGAAGACCATCGCAGCCCTCGGGGCGCGGTTCGACGAGCACGACCGGGGGCGCGGGGTGGCGCGGGAGGAGAGCGTGACGCTGCAGATCCTGAAGATCGGGGAGGAGTTCGGGGAGGCGGCGCAGGCCGTGATCGGGGCCAAGGGGACCAATCCGCGGAAGGGCGACTCGCACACCTGGGGGGACGTGGAGGCGGAGATCGCCGACGTCATCGTCACGGCGATGGTCGCGCTGGCCCGGATGCGGCCCGACGCCCCCGCCTTCTTCGCGGAGCACCTGAGGGAGAAGTCCGCCCGGTTCCTGTGACGGGTCGGCGGCCGGAAGGCGGCGGGTCAGCGCATCAGGGGCATCGCGCCCGTGAGGTCGCGCAGGCAGCGGATCGCGAGTTCCGCGGGGGAGCCGGGGCCCGTGGGCGGGGTGTCCGTGGTGGACCAGAGTTCCAGGGCGATGCGGATCGCGTCCGTGGCCGCCGCCGCGAGGAGGCGTACGGCGAGGGGTTCGGCGTCCGGGCCGGCGAGCCGGGCGACGACCGGGACCAGGCGCTCCTCGGAGTCCTGGTTGACCCGGTACCAGACGGCCCGCAGGGCCTCGTCGGTCGTGGCGGCGCGCAGCAGGCCGCGGGTGACCTCCAGGCCCTCGTCGAGCGCCTGGGGGCCCGTGAGGGAGCGGGTGACCGCGCGCTCCAGGGCCTCGGTGAGCGGGGTGCCGGGGTCCTCCTCGGCGAGCAGCGCGCGCCAGGCGTCGCCGCCGCCCGCGAGCAGGGGGGCGACGGCCTCCTGCTTGTTGCGGAAGTAGCGGTAGAACGTGCGCAGCGCCACGCCCGCGCGGTGGGCGATGTCCTCGGCGGTGGTGCCGTCGGGGCCGTGCTCGGCGAAGAGTTCGCAGGCGGCGCGGGCGATGTCGAGCTGGGTGGCCGCCTTGCGGCGCTCGTTCAGCGACTGGGCTCCGGGGCCGGCCTGGGGAGAGTACGGACGAGGGGATCTCACCGGGGAAGGATACCTCGACCCCGGGGAGGCAAATGCACGTTTTGACAGGCTGGCAAAACGTGTCATCGCGGGAGTACGCTCGTCCCCATGAACCGTTACGAAGGACGTCGCGTCCTCATCACCGGCGGCGGCTCCGGCATCGGCCAGGCCACCGTCCACCGCATCCTTTCCGAGGGCGGCCGGGTCCACACCGTGGACGTCAACGAGGCCGGCCTCAAGGCCACCGCCGACCAGGCCGCCGCCGACGGGCACGCGGACCGCCTCACCACCGCGGTCCTCGACATATCCGACGAGGCCGCGGTCAAGGCGGGCGTGGCCGCCGCGGTGGACGCCCTCACGGGCATCGACGTGCTGGTCAACGCCGCGGGCATCCTGCGCTCCGCGCACACCCACCAGACCACGCTCGAACTCTGGAACAAGATCATCGCGGTGAACCTGACCGGTACGTTCCTGGTCATCCGCGAGTCGCTCCCCGCGCTGCTGGGCGGCGACCAGCCGGTCGTCGTCAACTTCAGCTCCACCTCGGCGTCCTTCGCCCATCCCTACATGTCCGCCTACGCGGCCAGCAAGGGCGGCATCCAGTCGATGACGCACGCGCTCGCCGCCGAGTACAGCAAGCAGGGGCTGCGCTTCGTCGCCGTCGCGCCGGGCTCCATCGAGAGCGGCATGACCACCGGCAGCGGCCCCGGCCTGCCCGAGGACACCGACTGGAGCCTGTTCGCCAAGCTCGCCCCGGCCCTCGGCCAGGGCTTCGCCGGCCCGCAGACGGTCGCCGGCGTCGTCGCGATGCTGGGCTCCGAGGACGGCGCCTTCATCACCGGTACGGAGATCCGCATCGACGGCGGCACGCACGCCTGAGGCGGCAAGGTCCGAAAAGGGACGGCCCAAGGGACGGCCCAGGGGGCGTCAGCCCCTGAAGCGGTCCCACAGCCGGGGGAAGCGCTCCGCGAGCACGGCTTCGTTCTCGAAGTCCAGCGCAGCGCCCTCCGGCTCCGCCGCCTGCAGCGGGATCCCCAGATCCGGCGCGACCGACCCGGTCAGCTGCTCGTACGCCTCGTCCGCCGCGTACCCCAGCTCCTCGCCGTCCCCGTCGATCTCCTCGTCGAACTCGTCGAGGAGCTCCGCGAGCTGGTCCGGATCGTGCACCCCGCCCTCGAAGACCTCCCGGCCCTGGCCGATCAGCCAGCACCGGAAATAGTCGAAGGCGTCGTCGCTGGCCCCGTCGAGCAGCACCCACGCCGCGCCCCACAGGTCCCACGTGTACGCCCGGTTGTACCGCGACTCGAAGTGCCGCGCGAAGTCCAGGACGGAGTCCGGGTCGAGCTGCGCCAGCCGCTCCACCAGCAGCTCGGCGTGTTCCTCGGGGTCGCCCTCGGCGGCCTCGCGGGTACGGTCGACCATCTCCCAGAACTCCGTCTCGTCCATCACCGCTCAAGCATCACGGGTACGCCCCCTCGCCGCCACCGCGCGTGCCGCGAAAGGCCGGTCCGGGCCCCCGCACGGCGGCATGCGAACGCGAAAGACGGCCCGCTCCCGAAGGAGCGGACCGCCTCACGATCGTTCAGAACACCGGCCGTCCGGGCCGCCGGGGCCTACAGGCCGTAGCGCTCCCGGGCCTCCTTGATGGAGGACGCCGGGACCTCGCCGCGGCGGGCGAGCTGGGCCAGCGCGGCCACCACGATCGACTGGGCGTCGACACCGAAGTGGCGGCGGGCGCCCTCACGGGTGTCGGAGAGGCCGAAGCCGTCCGTACCCAGCGAGGTGTAGTCCTGCTCGACCCACTGGCTGATCTGGTCCGGGACCTGACGCATCCAGTCGGAGACGGCGAGCACCGGGCTGGTGACGCCCTCCAGGGCGCGGGTGACGAACGGGGTGCGCAGCTCTCCACGCAGGAGGGCCTCGTCGCACTCCAGCGCGTCGCGGCGCAGCTCGCCCCAGGAGGTGGCGGACCAGACGTCGGCGGCCACGTTCCAGTCGGCGGCGAGCAGCTTCTGCGCGTCCAGGGCCCAGTGGATGGCCGTACCGGAGGCCATCAGCTGGATCTTCGGGGCATCGGCGGCCGGGGCCGCCTCCGCCAGGTCCGCCGCCGTGTTGAAGCGGTAGAGGCCGCGCAGGATGCCTTCCTCCACGCCCTCCGGCATGGCGGGCTGCACCTTCGGCTCGTTGTAGACCGTCAGGTAGTAGAAGACGTCTTCCGGCTTCTCGCCGTACATCCGGCGCAGACCGTCCTTGACGATCACCGCGATCTCGAACGCGAAGGCCGGGTCGTAGTTGAGCGACGCCGGGTTCGTGGACGCGATCAGGTGCGAGTGGCCGTCCGCGTGCTGCAGACCCTCACCCGTCAGGGTGGTGCGGCCGGCGGTGGCGCCGACGATGAAGCCCTTGCCGAGCTGGTCGGCGAGCTGCCACATCTGGTCGGCGGTGCGCTGCCAGCCGAACATCGAGTAGAAGATGTAGAACGGGATCATCGGCTCGCCGTGCGTCGCGTACGACGTACAGGCGGCGATGAAGTCGGCCATGGCGCCGGCCTCGGTGATCCCCTCGTTGAGGATCTGGCCGTCCTTGGCTTCCTTGTAGTACATGAGCTGGTCGCGGTCGACCGGCTCGTACGTCTGGCCCAGCGGCGAGTAGATGCCGGCCGACGGGAAGAGGGACTCCATACCGAAGGTACGGGCCTCGTCCGGGACGATCGGAACCCAGCGCTTGCCGGTCTCCTTGTCCCGCATCAGGTCCTTGACGAGCCGGACGAAGGCCATGGTGGTGGCCATCTCCTGCTTGCCGGAGCCCTTCAGCAGCGGGGCGAAGGAGCGGTCCGCCGGAGCGGGCAGGGCCACGTGCTTGACCTTGCGGGCCGGGGCCGGACCGCCGAGCGCCGCGCGGCGCTCGTTCAGGTACTGGACCTCGGGGCTGTTCGCGCCCGGGTGGCCGTACGGGACCTGGCCGTCGGCGAAGGCGCTGTCCGGGATCGGGAGGCCAAGGAGGTCACGCATGTCCTTGAACTCGTCGATCGTCAGCTTCTTCATCTGGTGGTTCGCGTTCTTCGACTCGAACCCGGCGCCCAGCGTGTAGCCCTTGACGGTCTGCGCGAGGATGACCGTCGGAGCACCCTTGTGCTCCAGGGCGGCCTTGTACGCGGCGTACACCTTGCGGGGCTCGTGGCCGCCGCGGGAGGTGTGGAAGCACTCGGCGATCTTCGCGTCGGAGAGCACACCGGCCAGCTGCACGAGCTCGGCGTTGGCGCCGAAGAAGTGCTGGCGGATGTAGGCCACGTCGCGGGTCGCGTACGTCTGGAACTGCGCGTCGGGTACCTCGCGCAGGCGGCGTACCAGGGCGCCCGTGGTGTCGAGCTGGAACAGCTCGTCCCAGGCGGAGCCCCACAGCGACTTGATGACGTTCCAGCCGGCGCCGCGGAACTGGGCTTCCAGCTCCTGCACCACGCGGAAGTTCGCGCGGACCGGACCGTCGAGGCGCTGCAGGTTGCAGTTGATGACGAAGGTCAGGTTGTCGAGCTGCTCGCGGGAGGCCAGGGCCAGGGCGGCGGTCGACTCGGGCTCGTCCATCTCGCCGTCGCCCAGGAAAGCCCAGACGTGCGAGTTGGCGGTGTCCTTGATGCTCCGGTTCTGCAGGTAGCGGTTGAAGCGCGCCTGGTAGATCGCGGAGAGCGGGCCGAGGCCCATGGACACCGTCGGGAACTCCCACAGCCACGGCAGGCGCCGCGGGTGGGGGTAGGACGGGAGACCGTTGCCGCCGGCTTCCTGGCGGAACTTGTCGAGCTGCTGCTCGGAGATCCGGCCGTCGAGGAAGGCGCGGGCGTAGATGCCGGGGGAGGCGTGGCCCTGGATGTAGAGCTGGTCGCCCGATCCGTCGGCCTCCTTCCCGCGGAAGAAGTGCTGGAAGCCGGTCTCGTA
Organism: Streptomyces sp. NPDC002886; assembly: GCF_042888445.1. NCBI lineage: Bacteria > Bacillati > Actinomycetota > Actinomycetes > Kitasatosporales > Streptomycetaceae > Streptomyces > Streptomyces sp. NPDC002886. Next base: position 511,064 of record NZ_JBIAPV010000002.1, on the reverse strand, counting down.
CAGCCATGCGGCCGAGGCGAAGGTGGCGATGTGGCCGCCGACGCCGTACTTGGAGCCGCGGGTCACCATGGCGGCCGCGTTCCAGCGGTTCCAGGCGGTGATCTTGGCTTCCATCGCCTCGTCACCGGGGAACTCCGGCTCGGCGGCGGTGGGGATGGTGTTGACGTAGTCCGTCTCGAGCAGCTTCGGCAGCGCGAGGCCGGCGGCCTCGGCGTGCTGGAGCGTACGACGGAGCAGGTACTCGGCGCGGCGCGTACCGGCGGCCTTGGCGACGGCGTCGAGGGAGGCCGCCCATTCGGCGGTCTCCTCGGTGTCGCGGTCCGGGAGCTGGTCGAGCTCGCTCGGAAGCTTTCCTACGGGGTCGGACATCGGTGTGCGCCGCCTTCCGGACAAAGGAGAGGTGGTGAAGAAATCCCTGACGGGCAGGACAGGGTCGTTGGACCCGGGTGGGGTCCGCGGATGACTGTAAGGCGCTGATCGATGATCGATCAAATGAAAGTGACATAGAAATGTCCATATGAAGAAAGTCGGCACCGGGTGCCATCAAAACAGGCACCCGGTGCCGGGCAAATCAGGGCAAGAGGGGCGGTCTCGCGGGGGTGTGTCGGCTAGTTCACGCCCGGGGCGCGCAGCCCAGAACGTGCCGCTTCACGAGCAGGCCGATGTCGGGGTCCTGGTTGCGGAAGGCGTCCACAAGGGCTTCGTGCTCTTCGGCGTAGGACTTCTGGACGGTTCCCAGCCAGCGGATGGACAGGGCCGTGAAGACCTCGATGCCCAGGGACTCCCAGGTGTGCAGCAGCACGCTGTTCCCGGCGGCCCGCACCATCTCCCGGTGGAAGCCCACGGTGTGCCGCACCTGGGCCGTGCCGTCCGCGCTGCGGTCGGCCTCCCACAGGGCCGCCACGTGCGGCTCCAGGGCCGCGCAGTCGGCGGCCAGCCGGGGCGCCGCCAGCTCGGCCGCGATCTGCTCCAGGCCCGCCCGGACCGGATAGATCTCCTCCAGGTCCGCCGCGGACAGGTTCCGTACGCGCACGCCCTTGTTCGGCGCCGACTCGATCAGCCGCAGCGTCTCCAGCTCCCGCAGGGCCTCGCGCACGGGGGTCTGGCTGACCTCCAGCTCCACCGCGATCCGGCGCTCCACGATGCGCTCACCGGGCTTCCAGCGCCCGCTGACGATCCCCTCCACGATGTGCTCGCGGATCTGCTCGCGCAGCGAGTGCACGACGGGTGGGGTGATCATCGGGGCTTCATCTCCTGGTGGGTGTGCAGGGGCATGCGGGGCCTTGATGCGTAGACAATACGGCGGCGCCGCGCGTCGCGATGCGTTCCTGGTCGGAGGCGCAGGGTGAGGCTGGTTACAGCCGTCAACCGGAATGCCCCAGGGTACGACGACGGCGCCCCCGCCCGGGACTTGCGATCCGGGCGGGGGCGCCGTGCGTGACGGGGTCTCAGAGACCGAGCTCGACCTCGAACTCGCCGGCCTCGAGGATCGCCTTGACGGCCGAGAGGTACCGGGCCGCGTCCGCGCCGTCCACCAGGCGGTGGTCGTAGGACAGGGTCAGGTACGTCATGTCGCGGATACCGATGTTCGTGCCCTCGGCGGTCTCGATGACCACCGGGCGCTTGACCGTCGCGCCGATGCCCAGGATGGCGACCTGGTTCGGGGGCACGATGACCGTGTCGAACAGCGCACCGCGCGAGCCGGTGTTGCTGATGGTGAAGGTCGCGCCCGACAGTTCGTCCGGCGTGATCTTGTTGCCGCGGACCTTGGAGGCCAGGTCGGCGGTCGCCTTGGAGATGCCCGCCAGGTTGAGGTCACCGGCACCCTTGATGACCGGGGTCATCAGGCCCTTCTCGGAGTCCACGGCGATGCCGATGTTCTCCGAGTCGAAGTAGGTGATGGTGCCCTCGTCCTCGTTGATCCGGGCGTTGACGACCGCGTGGGCCTTCAGCGCCTGGGCCGCGGCCTTGACGAAGAACGGCATCGGGGACAGCTTGACGCCCTCGCGGGCGAGGAAGCCGGCCTTGGCCTTCTCGCGCAGCTTCATGATCTTGGTGATGTCCACCTCGACCACGGAGCTGAGCTGCGCCTGCGAGTGCAGGGCCTTCATCATGTTGTCGCCGATGACCTTGCGCATGCGGGTCATCTTGACGGTCTGGCCACGCAGCTCGGACACCGCGGCGGCCGGAGCCTTCGCGGCGGGAGCGGCGGCCGGAGCCGGGGCGGCGGCGGCGGCCTTGGCGGCCTCGGCGGCGGCCAGGACGTCCTGCTTGCGGATGCGGCCACCGACACCGGTGCCCGAGACCGCGGACAGGTCGACGCCGGACTCCGTGGCGAGCTTGCGCACCAGCGGGGTCACGTAGGCACCCTCGTCACCGGCGGAAACCGGGGCGGCGGGGGCGGCCGGAGCGACCGGAGCCGGAGCGGCGACCGGGGCCGGAGCGGCCACGGGGGCCGGGGCGGCAACCGGAGCCGGGGCGGCGACCGGGGCCGGAGCGGCCGGAGCCGGGGCAGCCACGGGAGCCGGGGCGGCAACCGGAGCCGGAGCCGCGGCCGGAGCCGGAGCGGCCGGAGCCGGAGCGGCCGCGGGAGCCGCGCCCGCCGCGCCGATGACGGCCAGACGTGCGCCGACCTCGGCGTTCTCGTCCTCGGCGACCAGGATCTCCAGCAGGACGCCGGCGACCGGGGCGGGGATCTCGGTGTCGACCTTGTCGGTCGAGACCTCCAGCAGCGGCTCGTCGGCCTCGACCGACTCGCCGACCTGCTTCAGCCAGCGGGTGACGGTGCCCTCGGTGACGGACTCGCCCAGGGCGGGGAGCACGACATCGGTGCCGGAGGCGGCCTGCGCCGGAGCCTCTGCGGCCGGAGCCGCGGGGGCCTCGGCGGCGGGAGCCGGAGCGGCCGGGGCCTCGGCGGCCGGAGCCTCGGCGGCAGGGGCCGCGGGGGCCTCGGCGGCCGGAGCCTCGGCAGCGGCCGGTGCGCCGGAACCGTCGTCGATGACGGCCAGCTCGGCGCCGACCTCGACGGTCTCGTCCTCGGCGACCTTGATGGAGGCGAGGATGCCCGACACGGGGGACGGGATCTCGGTGTCGACCTTGTCGGTCGAGACCTCGAGCAGCGGCTCGTCGGCCTCGACGCGCTCGCCCTCGGCCTTCAGCCAACGGGTGACAGTGCCCTCAGTGACGCTCTCACCGAGCGCCGGAAGGGTTACGGAAACCGACATGGTTTCAGTTGCTCCTAACGGAAAGTGCGGAAGTGGTCGTCGCGCCCAGTGACGAATTAGTCGTGTGCGTGCAGCGGCTTGCCGGCGAGCGCCAGGTGCGCCTCGCCCATCGCCTCGTTCTGCGTGGGGTGCGCGTGGATGAGCTGCGCGACCTCGGCCGGCAGGGCTTCCCAGTTGTAGATCAGCTGGGCCTCGCCGACCTGCTCGCCCATCCGGTCACCGACCATGTGGACGCCGACCACGGCACCGTCCTTGACCTGGACGAGCTTGATCTCGCCCGCGGTCTTCAGGATCTTGCTCTTGCCGTTGCCCGCCAGGTTGTACTTGAGGGCCACGACCTTGTCCGCGCCGTAGATCTCCTTGGCCTTGGCCTCGGTGATGCCGACGGAAGCGACCTCGGGGTGGCAGTACGTGACGCGCGGCACACCGTCGTAGTCGATCGGGACGGCCTTCAGGCCGGCCAGACGCTCCGCGACCAGGATGCCCTCGGCGAAGCCGACGTGCGCGAGCTGGAGGGTCGGGGCGAGGTCGCCGACGGCCGAGATGGTCGGCACGTTGGTCTGCATGTACTCGTCGACCACGACGTAGCCGCGGTCCATCGCGACGCCCTGCTCCTCGTAGCCCAGACCCTGGGAGACGGGGCCGCGGCCGATCGCGACCAGCAGCACCTCCGCCTCGAAGGTCTTGCCGTCGGCAAGGGTGACGCGCACGCCGTTCTCGGTGTACTCGGCCTTGTCGAAGAAGGTGCCGAGGTTGAACTTGATGCCCCGCTTGCGGAACGCGCGCTCCAGCAGCTTGGAGCTGTTCTCGTCCTCGACCGGCACGAGGTGCTTCAGGCCCTCGACGATGGTGACGTCGGTGCCGAAGGACTTCCAGGCCGAGGCGAACTCGACGCCGATGACGCCGCCGCCCAGGACGATGGCGGACTCGGGCACGCGGTCCAGGACCAGCGCGTGGTCCGAGGAGATGATGCGGTTGCCGTCGATGTTCAGGCCCGGCAGCGAGCGCGGCACGGAGCCGGTCGCCAGGAGCACGTGGCGGCCCTGGATGCGCTGGCCGTTCACGTCGACGGACGTCGGCGAGGAGAGGCGGCCCTCACCCTCGATGTAGGTCAGCTTGCGGGAGGCGACAAGGCCCTGCAGGCCCTTGTACAGGCCCGCGATGATGTCGTCCTTGTACTTGTGCACACCCGCGATGTCGATGCCCTCGAAGGTGGCCTTGACACCGAACTGGGCGGCCTCGCGGGCCTGGTCCGCGATCTCGCCCGCGTGCAGCAGAGCCTTCGTGGGGATGCAGCCGTTGTGCAGGCAGGTGCCGCCGAGCTTGTTCTTCTCGATCAGGGCAACGTCCAGACCCAGCTGGGATGCGCGCAGTGCGGCAGCGTAACCGCCACTGCCGCCGCCGAGGATCACTAGGTCGAAAACGGTGCTGGCGTCGTTCGCCACGTCACGTCCTCCATGCATGTGCGCCGAGCACCGGTCCTCTGTGACCGGGCGGCGGCTGGTATACGGCCGCTTTTTCTTCGGCCCTGTGGTGGGGGCCCTGTCCTGCCGAGAACCCATCTTCGCATTTGTCGGCGGAACGCGGGACGCCGGGCCTGCCCTCGGTCAGGTCGTTCTGCCCGAACCGGGGGTTACCGCAGCGTAGAAACCTACGGATTTCGTTGGCAGCGAACAGGCCCCGGCCGCGATCAGAAAATCTGATCACGGCCGGGGCCCGCGTGGAGCTCGGCTTCCGGGTGTCAGCCCAGGTCGCCCGTGGCCGTGCGCTCGGCCAGTCGGACCAGGGTGCGGACGGCGGAGCCGGTGCCGCCCTTGGGGGTGTAGCCGTACGGGGCGCCCTCGTGGAAGGCGGGGCCCGCGATGTCGAGGTGGGCCCAGGTGATGCCCTCGCCGACGAACTCCTGGAGGAAGAGGCCGGCCACCAGGCCGCCGCCCATCCGGACACCCATGTTGGCGATGTCGGCGGTGGGGGAGTCCATGGACTTGCGCAGGTCCTCGGGGAGCGGCATCGGCCAGGAGGCCTCGCCGACCTCCTCGGCGATCTCGTGGATCGAGGTACGGAAAGCGTCGTCGTTGGCCATGATGCCGAAGGTGCGGTCACCCAGGGCCATGACCATGGCGCCGGTCAGGGTCGCCACGTCGACGATCGCGTCCGGGTTCTCCTCGGAGGCCTTGGTCAGCGCGTCGCCCAGGACCAGACGGCCCTCGGCGTCCGTGTTGAGCACCTCGACCGTCTTGCCGCTGTACATGCGCAGCACGTCGCCGGGCTTGGTGGCCGAGCCGGAGGGCATGTTCTCGGCGAGCGCGAGCCAGCCGGTGACGTTGACCTGGAGGCCGAGCTTGGCGGCCGCGACCACGGAGGCGAAGACGGCGGCGGCGCCGGCCATGTCGCACTTCATCGTCTCGTTGTGACCGGCCGGCTTCAGGGAGATGCCGCCGGAGTCGTAGGTGATGCCCTTGCCGACGAAGGCGAGGGTCTTCTCCGCCTTGGCGTGGGTGTAGGTGAGCTTCACCAGGCGCGGCGGGTTCTCGGAACCCTTGCCGACGCCCATGATGCCGCCGTAGCCACCCTTGATCAGGGCCTTCTCGTCCAGGACCTGGACCTTGATCCCGTTCTCCTTGGCGGCCGCGCCGGCGACCGCCGCGAAGGCCTCGGGGGTGAGGTCGTTCGGCGGGGTGTTGACCAGGTCACGGGCGATGTTGATCTCGGTCGCGAGGATCGTGGCGCGCTCGGCCGCGGCCTTGTGCTCCTTGTCGCGCGGCTTGGCGCCGAGCAGGGCGATCTCGGCGAGCGGCTGCTTCGGTCCGCCGTTCTTGCCGGCGGCCTTCTTCTCGCCGCCCTGGTAGGCGGTGAAGGCGTACGCGCCCAGCAGCGCGCCCTCGGCCACGGCGGTGACGGCGGAGGCGTCGTCGAGGGGGAGCGCGAAGGCGGCCTTCTTGGTGCCGTGCAGGGCGCGGGCGGCGGCGCCGGCGGCGCGGCGCAGCGCCTCCTCGTCGTAGGACTCGTCGGTGTCGGGAAGAGCGCCCAGTCCGACCGCCAGCACGACCGGGACCTTGAGGCCGTCCGGTGCCGGCAGCTTGGTGGTCTCGCCTTCGGCGCCCGAGGCACCGAGCGCGTCGAGCACGGCGGCGAGCTTGCCGTCGTACGCCTTGTCCACGGCCTCGGCGCCCGCGGCGACGACGGGGCCCTTGGGGCCCTTCGCCACGCCGACGACGAGGGCGTCGGCGCGCAGCGTCGCCGGTCCGGCAGTGCTGAGAGTCAGAGCAGTCACGGTGGTGAATTCTCGCTTCCGTTTTGGTGGTGTGGGCCGAGTGGGTGGACGGCCATCCGTAGCGATCGTATTCGGGCCCGATGGCCGCCGGAAACGAGCCTACGCGCACGTACTCGTCCGCACGCCACTCGAAGGTTTGGCAAGTTGTTCGATCAAGCGGCCGTGCGGTTCACCCATCTGTGGCCTCTGTCCCACGTTTGCCCCGTGGACCTGACGAGGTCCGAAACACTCGGACCACTCTCGCAAGGGGACGCGGGGTTCCTTTGCATCATTTCCACAGAAGCCTCCCCGGTCCGGCCCCACGCCGCGGACCGAAGTCGAGGATCTGCGGGGGGAAAGGCCGAAATGGTCCACAAGAACCGGATGAACAGGCTCGCCGCCGTCTGCCTCGCGGCCGCCATAGCATCCGTTGCGGTACCCGGAGCGTCCGCGCAGGCCGCGGTGACTCCGCGGATCGACCTGCGGGTGCTCGTCGTCGACGACGGCGGGTCCTCGGTCGAGGCGATCACGGCGGAACTCCGCGACACGGGGGTTCCGTACACCCGTGTCGACCTGGGCAGCGGCAGCCGCCCCGTCGTCAACGCGGCGTTCCTCGCCGATACGGTCGACGGCCGGCCGCGCGCCAAGTTCCAGGGCGTGGTGCTGCCCAACGAGAACCCCTTCGGGGAGGGTTCGGCCGAGATGGCCGCGCTCACCGCGTACGAGACGGCGTACGGGATCCGCCAGGTCGACGCGTACACCTGGGCACACCCGGGCGTCGGCCTGGAGTACACCGACAACGGTGGCTACAGCGGCACCCTGGACGGCACGCAGGCCGCCGTCACCACCGCCGGCAAGGCCGGCCCCTTCGGCTATCTCGGGGGGCAGGTCGCCTTCGAGGACAACTCGGCGCTGATCCCCGAGAGCTACGGGTTTATGGCCAAGCCGCGCACCGGCTACACCAGCTACCTCGACGCCCCGGTCGGCTCCGGACGGGCCTCGCTCGTCGGCGAGTACACCCACGACGGACGCAGCGAACTGGTCGTCACCTTCGGCTACAACCAGTACCAGCAGCAGTTCCGGCTGCTGGCCCGGGGCATCGTCGAATGGGTCACCCAGGGCGTCCACCTCGGGCAGGAGCGCAACTACTTCGCGGTCCACGTCGACGACGTCTTCGCCCCCGACGCCCGCTGGAACAAGGACCTGAACTGCACCCCGGGCGACTACGCCTGCGCCGGCGGCGAGGGCAAGGAGTCCACGATCCGGATGACGGCCGCTGACGCCGTCTACGCGGCGCAGTGGCAGACGTCCAAGAACTTCAAGCTCGACATGCTCTTCAACGCGGGCGCGGGGGAGGAGTGGAAGGCCGAGAACGGCAACACCGACGCCCTGACGGCCCAGCTGGTCGCGGACCGGGCGAAGTACCGGTGGATGAACCACACCTACACCCACCCGTTCCTCGGCTGCGTCCAGGACACCACCACCGTCCCGTGGACCTGCACGAAGAACAGCGCCGGCGCGATCAACTACATGAGCCGCGCCGAGATCTCGGCCCAGATCCGGGACAACAACAACTGGGCCGCCGCCAAGGGCATCACCACCGACCGCACCGAACTGGTCACCGGTGAGCACTCCGGCCTCAAGACCCTCCCGCAGCAGCCCCAGGACAACCCCAACCTGGCCGGCGCGCTCGCCGACAACGGCGTGAAGTGGGCGGGCAGCGACAACTCCCGCGAGCCCGTGCAGCGGCCCGTGGGCGCCGCACTGACCGTCCCCCGGTACCCGATGAACGTGTACTACAACACGGGCACCAACTCCGAGATGGCCGACGAGTACAACTGGATCTACACCAGCCGCGCCGACGGTGGCAGCGGCATCTGCGAGGACAACCCCGGCACTTCCACCTGCCTGCCGGCCCCGCTCGACGCCACCAACGGCTACCTGGACTACATCGTCCCGGCCGAGGCCAGGACCGCCATGCGGCACGTCCTGAACAACGACCCGCGCCCGCACTACGTCCACCAGTCCAACCTCGCCGAGGACCGCACCCTCTACCCGGTGCTCAACCAGGTCCTCGACGGCTACCGCGCGCTCTACGCGCCCAGCGCGCCGCTCGTGAACCAGAGCATGAAGGACACCGGCGTCGAGCTCCAGCGCCGCGCGGCCTGGAACGCGGCGGTCGCCGCCAACCAGGTCACCGCCTACCGCATCGGCAAGGACGTCACCGTCAAGGCGCCCTCCGGAGTCGTGGCCCCGCTCACCGCGCCCACCGGCACCAAGAAGCAGCTCCTGCTGGGCACCGCCGACTTCGGCACCGCCTACGCCGGCACCCGCTCCGCCTGGACGGCCCCCGAGCTGCTCCAGAGCGCCGTCACGCTGCACATGCCGTGACGCTCCGGGCGTTCTGAAGCTCCGGGCGTTCGAAGCCCCGGGCGCTCCGAAGCTCCGCGCACTCTGACGCTCCGGGCGCCCGGCCCGCCCCGACCGGCGGGGCGGGCACGCACCAAGACAGCCACGCGAACCACCTAGCGCCGGCGCTCCGCCAACCACGGGCGCCGGCCCCTTTTCCGTCCTTGGGGGGACACACCGCATGAGCCATGGGCGCCATGTCACCATGCTCACCGAAGGCACCTACCCGCACGTCCACGGGGGCGTCAGCACATGGTGCGACCAGCTGGTCCGCGGCATGCCGGAGGTCGACTTCAACGTCATAGCCCTGACCGGCTCCGGACGCGAGCCGGTCACCTGGGAGCTGCCGCGCAACGTCTACCGCCACACCAGCGTTCCCCTCTGGGGCGCTCCGCCCGCCCGCAGACTCCGTTCCGGGCTGCGCGGCAAGGCCAAACGCGCGTTCGCCGAGACCTACGAGACCTTCCTGCTTTCCCTGCTCGACCCCGCGCGCGGCGGATTCTCCGCATCCCTGCGCGAGCTGGCCCTGCTGGCCCGCTCCGGGCGGCTCGCCGCGGCCCTGCGCTCCGAATCGGTGCTGCGCCTGCTGATGACCGTCTGGACCCGCCCCGGCCTGGTCACCGCCACCGCCGAGCCCACCATCCACGACGCGCTCACCGCCACCGACCTGCTGGAACACGCACTGCGCCCGCTGTCCGTGCGGATCCCGCCCGACAGCGTCGCGCACGCCGTCAGCAGCGGACTGGCCACCCTCCCCGCGCTCGCCGCCAAGTACCTCGACGAGGTGCCCTTCCTCCTCACCGAGCACGGCATCTACCTCCGCGAGCGCTACCTCGGCTACCGCAGCGCCGAACAGCGCTGGCCCGTCAAGGCCCTCATGCTCGGCTTCTACCGCGAGCTCAACACCGAGGGCTACCGCCAGGCCGACCTGATCACCCCGTGCAACCAGTACAACCGCCGCTGGGAGGAGCGCGGGGGCGCCGACTCCGAGCGGATCCGCACCGTCTACAACGGCGTCGACCCGCACGCCTTCCCCGAGGCCGGTCCCGAACCGGAGGTCCCCACCCTCAGCTGGTGCGGCCGCATCGACCCCATCAAGGACCTCGAAACCCTCGTCCGCGCCTACGCGTTCATGCGCGAGGAGCTCCCCGCCCTGCGGCTGCGCCTGTTCGGCCCGGTCCCGGCGGGCTGCGAGGACTACAAGCTCAAGCTGGAGAAACTGGCCGCCGAACTGGGGGTGAGCGACGGGATCACCTACGAGGGCCGCATCGAGGACGTGGCCCGCGCCTACGGCGCCGGCTCGATCGTGATGCTCTCCTCCATCAGCGAGGGCTTCCCCTTCTCCATCATCGAGGCCATGTCCTGCGGCCGCACCACCGTCTCCACCGACGTGGGCGGGGTCCGCGAGGCCGTCGGCGACACCGGGCTCGTCGTCCCGCCGCGCGAGCCCGAGACCATGGCCCGCGCCACCCTCGCCCTGCTCCGCGACGACGAACGCCGTGCGGAACTGGGCCGGATGTCCCGCAAGCGGGTGGTGGAGAAGTTCACGCTCCACCAGTCCGTGGACGGCTTCCGCCACATCTACCGCGAGCTCGCCGGCCAGCCCGTCCTGCCCGTCCACGCGGGCGACGAGTGGACCCAGCGCCTCGCCGACCCCTGGTACAAGGAACTCGCCGCCGACGGGAGCCTGTGGTGAGCGGATCCCTCTGGCTCAAACCGCCCGGTCCCGACGGGACCTGGGTGCCCGTCGCCCACGCCGCGGCCGCCGGGCGCGGCACGGCGCCCGCCGCCGACCCGGCCGACGCCCTGCCCGGCATCCCCCGGCCGCGCCGCGAGGGACGCGACGGGCCCGAAGGACGTGACGGACGCGAAGGACGCGACGGACGCGACGGACCGGCCCCCGACCCCATGGACGAACTCGCCGAGCGCCTCGACGTGTTCATCGCCGCCGCCGTCCACCCCGACGAGATCGCCGCCGTCCTGGAATCCGACGGCATGACCGACGAGCACATCCGCCTCGCCTACGGGCGCCAGGACTCCTTCGGCCTCGCCGAGGAGCTCTACGCCCGGGTGCCGCGCTCCTTCCCGGAGCCCGACGAGGTCCTCGACCCCTGGAAGGTGCCCCTCACCGCCTGCCTCCTGCGCGGGGTGATCTTCGCCCTGCCCGGGCTCGCCTACCTGCTGGGCGCGCCCCTGCTGGACGGCCCCAAGGACCGGCTGGGGCTGCCCGCCGGGACGCTCACCCTGCTCGCCGGGGCGCTCATCGGCTGGGTCTGGGACCAGACCCTGTCCCACCGGGCGTACTCCTGGCTCGGCCTCGGCGACCGGGCCGCCGCCGGGCGGACCCTGCTCGCCGGAGCCCCCGCGGGGGCCCTTCTGGGCACCGCCGCCGCGCTGGCGGTACCCGGCGGGCCCCCCTTCTCCTACGCCTTCGCCGCCGGTCAGGCCCTGTACGTCGGGGCCGCCACCGTCCTGCTCGTCCTCGGGCGGGAGCGCCTGCTGCTGGCCGCGCTCGCGCCGATGGCCGCCGGGGCGCTGCTCTCGCTCCTGCTGGAACTGCCCGTCCCCGTCCGGGTGTTCCTGCTGACGGCCTCCCTCCTGGCCGCCTGTGGCCTGGCCGTACGGGAACTGCCGCTGGCCGACGGCGTACGGGCCCTCGTGCTCCGCGTCCGCGGCTGGACGGAGCACCGGCCGGGCCGGCGGGGCCCGGTGCGCTGGCAGATGCTGCGCGGCGCCGAGGAGGAGCACGCGCCGCGCGGACCCCGGCTCGGGGACTCCGTCCCCTACGGGGTGTTCGGCCTGGGCACCGGTCTGCTCGTGCTGTACGCCGCCCTGGGGGAGGTCCTCGCCGGCGGCCCCGCCGAGGCGGTCGCGGCCCCCTCGGCGGTGGCGCTCACCCTCAGCATGGGCCCCGCCGAATGGCTGCTCCACCGGTTCCGCAGCGGCAGCCTCGCCGGGCTGCGCGCGGCCCGCTCGCCGCGGCAGTTCTGGCTGCGGATGCTCTCCACCCTGGCCCGGTGCCTCGCCACCTACCTGGCGGTGCTGCTGGCCCTCGGCCTCACCGGAACCCTGCTCTGGCCCGGCGCGCCCGGCCTGACCGGGGTCCGGGTCGCCACCCTGCTGCTGCTCGGCGCCGTGATGTGGACCGGGCTGCTCCTGCAGTCCTTCGGGGCGGTCCGGCCCGCCGCGGTGGTCTGCGCCTCGGCCGCCGTCGCGCAGAGCCTGGCCCTGCTCCTGGGCCTCGGCCAGCCGCGCGCCGTGCAACTGGCCGTCGCCGGAGCCGCGGCGCTCGCCCTGGGCACCCTGGTCTGCCTGCTGCTGGGCCGCGCCACGGCCCACCGCTGACCCCGGCCGCCCCACCGAGTCACCTCCGACGCACGTGACCCCGTACGAGAAGAAGGACCTCATGCTCCTGGTGCCCCTCTACGAGCACCCCGCCGACCGCCCCGAGTACTGGGAGCGGCTCATCCGCGCCGCGGGCCGGCTGCACTCCGTGGTGCTCAACCCCGCCAGCGGGCCGGGCGAGGCCCCCGACGAGCGGTTCGCCGCCGTGGCGGAGCGGCTGCGCGGGGCCGGCGTGCCCGTCCTGGGGTACGCCGACACCGACTACGGGCGCCGCCCGCACGCCGCCGTGGTCCAGGACCTGCTGCGCCACCGCGACTGGTACGCCACCGACGGGACCTTCCTGGACCAGGCCGCGTCGGGCCCGGAGTTCCTGCCGCACTACCGGCGGCTGGCCGTCGCGGCGCGGGCCGCCGGAGCCCGTACCGTCGTCCTCAACCACGGAGTGCACCCGCACCCGGAGTACGCCGAACTCGCCGACCTGCTCGTCACCTTCGAGGGGCCCTGGGACGCCTACCGGGACGCGGCCGTCCCTCCGTGGACCGCCGACCATCCCGCCCAGCGGTTCTGCCACCTCGTCTACGCCGTCCCGCCGGGCGCCCCGGCCGCCGAACTCGCCGAACGGCTCGCCGCCCAGCGCGGGGCGGGGGTGCACTGCGCGGTCCCGGGGACCGGCGCGCACCCGTGGGGGACCCTGCCGTACGCCCTGGAGGCCACCGGATGAGACGCCCGCCCACCCGCCCGCCGACCCGCGCGGCCGTCCGGCGCCGCCTGCTGGTCCTCGTACCCCTCCTGCTGCTCGCGGCCTGCACCTCCGGCCCGGACCGGGACGAGGGGGAGGACCGGCCCGACGACCTCTCACCCGCCCCCGCGCCGGGGGAGCGCTGGCAGCCGGCCCCCGGGGTCGGCTGGCAGTGGCAGCTCACCGGGAAGCTCGACACCTCGGTGAAGGCGGCGGTCTACGACATCGACGGGTTCACCACCACCAAGGAGCAGGTCGCCGAGCTGAACGCGGCCGGCCGCCGGACCATCTGCTACCTCTCCACCGGCGCCTGGGAGGACTTCCGCCCGGACGCCGCGGCCTTCCCCCCGTCGATGCGCGGGGCGGGCAACGGCTGGGAGGGCGAGCGCTGGCTCGACATCCGGCGGCTCACGGAACTGGAACCGCTGATCGCCAAGCGGTTCGACATGTGCCGGGACAAGGGCTTCGACGCGGTCGAGCCGGACAACATGGACGCCTACCGCAACAGGTCCGGCTTCCCGCTCACCGCGGGCGACCAGCTGAAGTACAACCGGCTGATCGCGCGGCTCGCGCACGACCGCGGACTGTCGGTCGGCCTCAAGAACGACCTCGACCAGATCCCGGAACTGGTGGCGGACTTCGACTTCGCGGTCAACGAGCAGTGCGCCCAGTACGACGAGTGCGGACGGCTCACCCCCTTCATCGCGGCGGGCAAGGCGGTCTTCCACGCGGAGTACGAGCTCCCGGCGAGCCGCTTCTGCGCCACGACGAAGGCGCTGAAGCTCAGCTCCCTGGAGAAGAAGTACGACCTGGGCGCCTGGCGGAAGGCCTGTTGACCGGTCGCCGGGGGAGGGCCGGGGCGTTCGCTCAGCCCACCGGGAGGATCGCGTGCACCCGGTAGCCGCCGCCGAAGCGGGGGCCGGCGAAGCAGGAGCCGCCCAGGGCCACGGCCCGTTCGCGCATGCCGAGGAGGCCGTGCCCGCCGCCGGGGTCGCGGGGCTCCGGCGAGGGATCCGCCGCCGAGCCGCCGTCGTCCAGCACGGTCACCTCCACCGAGCCGCCCACGCGCACCACGCTGACCTCGGCGCCGGCCCCCGGGCCCGCGTGCTTGCGGACGTTGGTCAGCGCCTCCTGGATCACCCGGTAGGCCGCGAGGTCCACGGCGGCGGGCAGCGGAACCGCGGCGGCCGGGCCCAGTTGGACGATCACCTTCACCGGGAGCCCGGCGTGCCGGAAGGTGCCCACCAGGTCGTCGAGGACGGCCAGGCCGGGCGCCGGCTCGGTCGGCGCCTCCGGATCGCCGGACTGGCGCAGCAGCCCGACGGTCGCCCGCAGCTCGTTCAGGGCCGAGCGGCTGGCGTCCCGTACGTGCGCCAGCGCCTCCTTGGCCTGGTCCGGACGCTTGTCCATGACGTGCGCGGCCACACCCGCCTGCACGTTGACCAGGGCGATGTGGTGGGCCACCACGTCGTGCAGGTCCCGGGCGATGCGCAGCCGCTCCTCGGCGACCCGGCGCCGGGCCTCCTCCTCGCGGGTCCGCTCGGCGCGCTCGGCCCGCTCCTGGATGGCGTCGATGAAGGCCCGCCGGCTGCGCACCGCGTCCCCGGCGGCGGCGGCCATGCCGGTCCAGGCGAAGATGCCGAGGTTCTCCTGGGAGTACCAGGGCAGCGGCCCGGCCAGCATGGCCACGCCCGTCAGCCCGGCCATGGTGAGCAGGCCGAGCCGCCAGGTGGTGGGCCGGTCGGTGCGGGAGGCCACCGTGTACAGGGCGATCACCGTGCACATGGCGACGGGCGCCCGCGGTTCCCCGGTGGTCAGTTCCAGCAGGGAGAGCCCGACGGTCACGGCCAGCACGGCGCGCGGCCGTCGGCGCCGCAGCACCAGGGCGGCGGCGCCGAGCACCATGAGGACGAGCGAGAACGGCTCGGGGGTACGGGTCCCGAAGGTCGGCCCGTACTGCCCGTGCGGGTCGGCGAAGGACGCGACGACCATGGCGACGAGCGCCCCGAGCGCCAGTACGGCGTCGGTGGCCAGCGGATGGTCCCGCATCCACTGCCGCGTGGGGGCGAGCGGCCCGAGGTGTGTCGTCACCCCGATACGGTACGGCCCCGCGCACGTTTTCAGACCCGCGGAGGCAGCCCCGCGGACTCAGCCCGGCGGCGGAGGCACGGGCGGGACCGGGGGAGCGGGCGGGACCGGGGGAGCGGGCGGGACCGGGGGAGCGGGCGGGACCGGGGGCGGCGTCCCGGCCGGGGCCCGCCCCAGCGGGGCGCGGGAGCGGTCCGGGCCCCACTTGGCGCGGACCAGGCAGATCAGCATCACCGAGGCGATGGCGGCCAGGTGCTCCTTGCCCGCCAGGTTGTCCTTGAAGAGCAGCTCGCCGATCATGACCAGGATCACGAGGGAGCCGGTCACGTAGGCCCGGTAGCGCCAGCAGACGTACACGGCGAGCCCGACCACCGCCGCCGAGGGCCCGGTGTCGTTGACGATCCGGTCCGAGTCGGGCAGGCCGAAGGGGTGGTCGGGGCCCAGCGAGAGCCCGATCCGCGCGTACGTGGTCCCGGCCAGGGTGGCCACGTAGCCGATGACCAGCGTGCGCCACCAGCCGATGCAGATTTCCGAGATCCCGAAGACGAGCAGGATCTGCGCGAGCGCCCCCCACACCGGCAGGTCCAGCGCGGGGACGAACAGCGACAGCGGGGTCCGCAGCAGGGCCAGCCAGAACGGGTCGACCGCCTTGACCGACCCGAGGTCCTGCACCGGCTGGAAGCCCCATGAGGTCTGCTGGACGATCTGGAAGACGGCCGTCAGGCAGACCGCGCCGAGGGTCATCGGGATCGCCCGCCATCTGTCGCGGACGAGCGCGTCCCGGATCGTCCGGTACAGGGGCCCCCACTCGCGGCGGGCGAACCGCCGCAGTGAGGCAGTGGTCAACGCTTGCTCTCCAGATGTCTGCGGTGCATCCACTTCGGCAGCCCGGGTGCTTCCAGGAAGCCCTCGGCCCGGCCCGCCGCGATCCCGATCCGCAGCAGGTCCGAACTCTTCTCGAAGAGCATGAACCGCGGTTCCCAGATCGGCCGGTATTTGGCGTTGGCCCGGTAGAGGGACTCGATCTGCCACCAGCGCGAGAAGAAGCTCAGCAGCGAGCGCCACAGACGCAGCACCGGACCGGCGCCGAGCTTCGACCCGCGCTCGAAGACGGAACGGAACATCGCGAAGTTCAGCGAGACCTGTGTGACCCCGATCTCCTTTGACCGCTCCAGGAGTTCGATGACCATGAACTCCATCAGACCGTTCTCGGAATCGCGGTCACGGCGC
Source organism: Streptomyces sp. NPDC002886 (assembly GCF_042888445.1). Taxonomy (NCBI): domain Bacteria; kingdom Bacillati; phylum Actinomycetota; class Actinomycetes; order Kitasatosporales; family Streptomycetaceae; genus Streptomyces; species Streptomyces sp. NPDC002886. The sequence continues at coordinate 494,776 of NZ_JBIAPV010000002.1, read as the reverse complement.
ATCAGGTCCAGCGAGAGACCCTTGGGTCCCCAGGGCACGAAGGACAGCACGGCGCGCAGCTCGCCCTCGCCGTCGAAGCACTCCAGCATCACGCACTGGCCGTCGTCGGGATCGCCCAGCCGGCCCAGTGCCATGGAGAAGCCGCGCTCGGTCGCGCCGTCGCGCCAGTCGTCGGCGCGCAGCAGGAGTACGTCCATCTCCTCGGCCGGGATGTCGGCGTGGCGGCGGATGCGGACCGTGTATCCGGCCCGCTTGACGCGGTTGTACGCCTGGCGGACGGTGCGCATGGCGCGGCCCTCGAGGGTGAACTCGTCGGTCTCGACGATGGCCTCGTCGCCCAGCTCCAGCGCGTCCAGTCCGTGCCGGGCGTAGATCTGCCCGGCCTCCTCGCTCGCGCCCATCACGGCGGGCACCCAGCCGTGCTCGCGGGCCTCGGCCAGCCACGGGTCGATGGCGCCGGGCCAGGCCTCGGGGTCGCCGATGGGGTCGCCGGAGGCCAGTGAGACCCCGCCGACGACGCGGTAGGTGACCGCGGCCTTGCCGGTGGGGGACCAGATGACGGACTTCTCGCGGCGCAGCGCGAAGTAGCCCAGCGAGTCGCGGTCGCCGTGCCGGGCGAGCAGCAGGCGCAGCTTCTCCTCGTCCTCCTCGCCGAGCGGGTCCACGGCGCGGCGCGAGCGGAAGGCCGCGAAGAGGACGGCGAGCAGCAGCAGCGTGGACATGACGTTGATCGCCACGTCCACCCAGCCCGGCGTGGTGATCGTGTTGTACGCCTTGTCGTCCGGGGCCAGGGTGACCAGCCGCATCACGCCGTACCGCCAGCGGGCCAGGAACGTGGCGTCCGCGGCGTCCGGGTCGGTGTTGGTCGCGCCGACGAGCAGGGCGGCGACCAGCGAGGTCACCAGCAGGCCGACGGAGGCGACCAGGCTGGCCAGCAGCGGGTTGGAGCGGTCGCCCTTGGCGTAGAACTCCCGGCGGCCCAGCAGCAGGGCGCCGACGAAGAGCGCGGTCAGCCCGAAGGCCACCCAGTTCTGCGGGTGGACGCGGAACTCCGGGTAGCAGAACTCGTACCCGCTCCCCGAGCACGGGGTGAAGGAGGCGACGGCGGCCATCGTGAAGGCCGCCAGCAGCAGTCCGCTGAGCACCAGGTTCAGGATCCAGGCCGCGCGTTTGCGGCGGCCCATGGTGACGGTGAGCAGCAGCGAGAACGCCGCGGAGGCGAAGCCCGCCGTGAGCAGGTACGGGGTGTAGAAATCGGCGGTGCTGTGCCGGCGCAGGTCCTGGCCGAGCGAGAACCACACCGCGCTGAGCAGGTTGACGAAGGTGACGGCGCGCAAATACCACACCGCGAAGGTGGCGCTGCGCCGCGAGCGGACGCTTCCCCGGCCGTTCTCCCGGCCGTTCTCCCGGCCGTTCTCCCGGCCGGGAGACGCGGCTTCCTGGCCGTTCCCCCGGCCGTTCGCCGGGGTGCCGGCCTGGGTGTTCCCCCGCCCGCCCGCCGGATTGTTTCTGCCGTTCGGATCCCCACCGGTTCCTCGGTCGGTCTTCCGATCGGTCTCTGCGCTGGTCAAACGGACCTCTCCCATAAAAAGCGATGATATGGGGCATCGCGGTCCGTGCTGGGGTCCCTGAGGGCCGCGGCCTGGTCAGGGCCGCGGGCCCCGGTGACTCATTCGGTCGGCTCGGCCGCTCGTTCGGGGAGTTCCGCCGCGAGTGCGGCGGCCGCCTGGACGAGGGGGAGAGCCAGCAGCGCCCCGGTTCCTTCTCCCACAGTGACGCCGTGGTCGAGCACGGGGTTGAGCGCCATCCGGTCCAGTGCCTTCGCCTGGCCCGGCTCCCCGCTGGCCTGTCCGGCCAGCCACCAGTCCGGGGCGCGGAAGGCGGCCCGCTGGGCCACCAGCCCGCAGGCCGCCGAGACGACCCCGTCGAGGATCACGGGGGTGCGGCGCACCGCGCACTGGAGCAGGAAGCCGGTGATCGCCGCGACGTCGGCCCCGCCGACGGCGGCGAGCAGCGCGACCTGATCCCCGAGGACGGGCCGGGCGCGTCGCAGCGCGTCGCGGATCGCCGCGCACTTGCGCATCCAGGTCAGGTCGTCGATCGGCATGCCGCCGCGGCCGGTGACCACGGAGGCGTCCGTGCCGCAGAGGGCGGCGACGAGGGTCGCGGCGACGGTGGTCCCGCCGACGCTCAGGTCGCCGAGGACGATCAGATCGGTCCCCGAGTCGGCCTCCTCGTCGGCGATCTGCATCCCGAGGCGCAGCGCGGCCCGGGCCTCCTCGGTCGTCAGCGCGTCCTCGACGTCGATCCGCCCGCTGCCGCGCCGGACGCGGTGCTTGGTGATCTCCTGGGGCAGCAGGTCGAGATGGCAGTCCAGGCCGGCGTCGACGATCCGCACGGAGGCGCCGAGCCGCGCGGCCAGGATCGCCACCGGGCTGCGCCCGTCCAGGACCGCCCGCACCAGCTCGTGCGCGCTGCCTGCGGGACGTACGGAGACTCCCTCGGAGGCCACCCCGTGGTCCGCGGCGAACAGCACGACGCGCGGCCGCTCGATCGGCTTGACCGGTACCCGGCCCTGCGCGGCGGCGAGCCACTCGGCGAGCTCGTCGAGCCGCCCCAGTGCCCCGACCGGCACGGCCAGCCGTTCACGGCGTTCCTCGGCGTCACGCCGGACGCCCCCGTCGGGGCGCTCGATCAGATCGGAGAAGTCGTCGAGATTCAGCGTGGTCATTTGCCAGAGGGTACAGCGGCTCCCCGCGGCGCCCGAACGGCCCGTGCACCACCTTTCACCACCGGTCCCCGCGGCTACTGCTTCAGGACCAGCGCCTGTCCCGCCACCACCAGCAGGACGTGCTCACACTCCCCGGCGACCCCCGCGTTCAGCCGCCCCAGCTCATCGCGGAAGCGGCGCCCCGACGCGGTCGCGGGGACCACACCGGAGCCGACCTCGTTGCTGACCAGCACCACCGGCCTGCGGGTCGCGCGGACGGCCGCCACCAGCGATGACGTCCGTTCCCGCAGCTCCGCGGCGCCCTTGTCGGCCCACACCGCGTCGTCCCAGGCGCCGGCCCGGTCCATCGCGTCCGTGAGCCACAGCGCCAGGCAGTCGATGAGCAGCGCCGGCCCCTCCTGCTCCAGCAGCGGCACCAGATCGCAGGTCTCCACCGTCCGCCAGGACGAGGCCCTGCGCTCGCGGTGCAGCCCGACCCGCGCGGCCCACTCCGAGTCGCCCTCGCGGGTACCGCCCGTGGCCACGTAGACGACCTCCGGGTAGCCGGTCAGCCGGCGCTCCGCCTCGTACGATTTGCCCGACCGGGCCCCGCCCAGGACCAGGGTCCGCCGCGGCACCTCGGGCGCCGGCCGGTACTCCCCGGCCGCCACCGTGGTCCCGTCCGCCACCGTCCGCGCGCCCGCGGCGGCGCACCGGCGCTCCAGTTCCGCTCCCGGCGGGGTGTCGTGGTCCAGGTGGACCGCGATCACGTCCGTGGCCGGGCCCAGCGCGCCGCTGGCCCGCAGCCGCGCCAGCGCCTCCGGGCGGCCGAGCACGTCCGCGAGAACCACGTCGTACGGGCGCCGCCCCGTGGTGCCGGCGGTCCCGGCCGGGGCCCCGCCCGGCGGGAGGTACAGCATCCGGGCACCGTCCGGCCCGGTCACCTCGTACCCGGTGCCGGGCGCGTCCATCGGCACGGCCCGCACCCGGTGCCCGGAGATCACCGCGAGCTCCCGCCCGTCCGGCACCCGCCCGGCCGCCGGCAGCCCCGGCGGCAGCTCCACGGGCGGACCGTCGTGCGGGTGGGTCAGCAGGACCTGCCGTACGGCGGCCAGCGAATGCCCCGCCCGGGCGCCGGCGAGCACCGCCCCGGGGGTCAGGTCCAGCAGCAGCGCCCCGTCCACGAGCACGGAGGTGGCGGCGCGCGCCCGGGGCCCCACGGAGAGCGCGCACGCGGCGCAGGGACAGCCGGGGCGGGGCAGTCCTTCGGGTGTGCCGGTGCCGAGCAGAGTGAGTTCCACAGGATGATCCTCCCGCGTCGCCGGGACTGCTGCGCGCCCGGTTAGTCTGCGGGCACACTCAAGGCGACAAGCGTGTGAGAAGCGGACGAGCAACGGAGGCGGACATGGCGTGGACGTGGCGGTTCGAGACGGCCGACGGCAGTGAGACGAGCCCGTCGGTGGTGCCGGAGGAGTTCACCACGCAGGGGGACGCCGAGTCGTGGATCGGCGAGTACTGGAAGGACCTGCTGGAGGGCGGTACCGAACAGGTGAAGCTGTCCGACGACAACGGGGTCCAGCTCTACACGATGAGCCTGCGCGAGGCCGCCGAACTCTAACCGGCGCCTACCGGCACTGACCGGTTCCGGTCGGTTCCGGTCGGTGCCGGCCGGGTACGCGAGAGCCCGGACCCCCCGAGGGGGGTCCGGGCTCTGCCGTGTGAAGAGCGGGCTCGGGCGCTCAGCCCCGTACACCGCACAGGTGAAGCAGCGCGGCGACCCCGCGGTAGGGGTCGGTCCGCCCGGCGCGGTCCTCGGCGGCGAGCAGCCGCTCCAGTTCCGCGTCGGCGGGCAGCTCGTCCGCGGCCTCGGTGCCGTCGGTGAAGACGCGTACGCCGTACCAGGTCTGCAGCGGGGCGCCGATCCCGGACAGGGTCGCGGTCAGCGTGGCCAGCCGGTCGGCGCGCACGTCCAGGCCCAGCCGGTTCGTGTAGTCGACGCCGTCGAAGGAGGCCAGCGCGGCCGTCCAGTCGCCGTGCAGACCGGGCCGCATGGCGAGGGCGTCGCCGTTGCGCACCAGCAGGGACAGCAGTCCGCCGGGTGCCAGCATCCGGGCGAGCCCGGCGAGCATGGCGTCCGGCTCGGGGACGTACATGAGCACGCCGTGGCAGAGCACCACGTCGAAGCTGCCCGGAAGGAAGTGCGCGCCCGTCTCCCGGCCGTCGCCCTCCATGAGGCGGACGCGGTCCTGGATCCCGGGGGGCTCGGCGGCCAGCACCTCACGGGCGACGGCCAGCATCGCCGGATCCTGTTCCAGCCCGGTCACCATGTGCCCGGCGCGGGCCAGGCGCAGTGCCTGCGTGCCCTGGCCCATGCCGACGTCGAGGACGCGCAGCCGCTGCCCCACGGGGAAGCGGTGCGCGATCTGCTCGTCGACCTGACGGCCGACGAGCTCCTGGCGCACCGCGTTGCGGAGCCCGCCCAGGCCTTCCAGCCACAGCCGGGCCCCGTCCGCGAAGCCACCCCCGCCGAACGCTCCGGGCGTTCCTCGGCTCAGGGCCGTTCCCCGCGCTTGACCTGCGGCTTCGGCAGACGCAGCCGGCGCATCTGGAGGGTGCGCATCAGGCCGTACGCGACGGCGCCGCGCTTGGGCTCGTCCGGGAAGCGCTGGTTCAGGGCCTTGCGCAGGCGGATGAACATGCCGACGGAGTCGACGAGGATCAGCGCGATCACGCCGAGCCACAGCAGCAGCGCGATGTTCTGGAGCGACGACACCCGCACCATGCTCAGCACCAGGATGATCACGGCCAGCGGCAGGAACATCTCGGCGACGGAGAAGCGGGAGTCCACGAAGTCGCGTACGTACCGGCGCACGGGACCCTTGTCCCGGTTGGGCAGATAACGCTCGTCGCCATTGGCGAGGGCTTCGCGCTGCTTGGTCATCTCGACCCGGCGGCGCTCACGAGCCCGCTTGGCATCCTCCTTGCGGTTGCCGGTCGAAGCCACCACTGCCTTGCGCTGCGACTGGGCCACAGCACGCTTCGGCGTCGGGCGGCCCTTCGGGGCCTGAGGGTCACGGGACTGGGAGAGGTCGGCGCTCACCTTGTCGGTGGCGGCGTCCTTCTCTTCCTTGGAGGATCGGCTACCAAACACAAACCCAAGGGTACGTGGTTGCGGGCACGCGCCCCATCCCGGAGGGGAACGATCCGGCAACGGCGGGCGTCCTTCCTGAGGGGAGCACCTACTCCTTACGCCCTACACGGCGGACGAGCAGTCGTTCTGGAGGAGGAGCGCATCTCCGCTCGAACAGTGCGGTAATAGAGGCAGGGCCCCCGTACTGTGGGTCTTGTTGGTGACCAGGAGCGAAGTCCGTCTAGAAGGGGGCGCGCGAAGCCCATGAGCGGTGTCATGAAGCGTATGGGGATGATCTTCCGCGCGAAGGCGAACAAGGCCCTGGACCGGGCCGAAGACCCGCGCGAAACCCTCGACTACTCGTACCAGAAGCAGCTCGAACTGCTTCAGAAGGTGCGCCGCGGCGTCGCCGACGTGGCGACCTCCCGCAAGCGCCTGGAGCTGCAGCTGAACCAGCTCCAGGGCCAGTCCAGCAAGCTGGAGGACCAGGGCCGCAAGGCGCTGGCCCTGGGGCGCGAGGACCTGGCCCGCGAGGCCCTGTCCCGCCGCGCCTCGCTGCAGCAGCAGGTCAGCGACCTGGAGGTGCAGCACCAGACCCTCCAGGGCGAGGAGGAGAAGCTGACCCTCGCCGCGCAGCGGCTCCAGGCCAAGGTGGACGCCTTCCGCACGAAGAAGGAGACCATCAAGGCCACGTACACGGCCGCCCAGGCGCAGACGCGGATCGCCGAGTCCTTCTCCGGCATCTCCGAGGAGATGAGCGATGTCGGCCTCGCCATCCAGCGCGCCGAGGACAAGACGGCGCAGCTCCAGGCCCGCGCCGGCGCGATCGACGAGCTGCTCGCCTCCGGAGCGCTCAGCGACGCGAGCGGGCTCGCCAAGGACGACCTCCAGGCCGAGCTGGACCGTATCTCGGGCGGTTCGGACGTGGAGCTGGAGCTCCAGCGGATGAAGGCCGAGCTGGCGGGCGGCCCCTCCGCCCAGAATCCGGCCATCGAGGGCGGCGCTCCGGGCACCGGCCAGCCGTCGCAGACCCAGAACCGGTTCGACAAGCAGTAGGACGGGGCCCGTCATGATTGTCCGCATCATGGGGGAAGGTCAGGTGGAGCTGGCGGACGGCCACCTCACCGCGCTCAACAAGCTGGACGACGAACTGCTCGCGGAGATGGAGAGCGGTGACGAGGAGGGCTTCCGGCGCACGCTGGGCGAGCTGCTCGCCGCCGTACGACGGCTCGGCGAGCCGTTGCCCGACGAGGCGCTGGAGCCGTCCGAGCTGATCCTGCCCGCCCCCGACGCCACGCTGGACGAGGTGCGGGAGATGCTCCGCGACGACGGGCTGATCCCGGGCTGATCCCTGTCCGTCCCCGGCCGACCGCGCGCAGACGGGAAGAAGAGAAGGGCCCGTCCCCCATGGGGGACGGGCCCTTCTCCCTTCTCTGTCAGCGCGGCGCCTTAGTGCAGCTCCTTCTCGGAAGCGTGTTCCCCGTCCGGGGTCCCGCCGATGAAGTTCTCGAACTTGCGCCGCGGCGAGGACCAGCGGCGGTCGTGGTGGAAGGCGCGCAGCTGGGCCTTGGCGCGGGCCTTCGGGCGGTTGGCGTAGAACTTCTTCGCGTACGGGGAACCGGGCCGGGCGAGCCGGATCGCGCCGATCAGTGCGACGAAGGGGATGACCGTGCCGAAGAACGCGGTGCGCGCCTTGCCCTTCCACAGGGCGATCAGGGCGAGGAAGAAGTTGGTCGCGGTGTTCATGGCGACCAGTCCGCGGTTGTGCCGCTCGTCCTCGGTGAGGTCGTTGACCCCGAAGGGCAGGAAGCCGCCCAGTACCAGCGCCACGATCGCCGCCGTCAGGACCACGATCTCCACGCTCTTGCGGCCCTGCTCGCTCCAGTAGACGTCGTCCAGGTGCAGGATCAGCGCGAACTCGTCCAGCACCAGCCCCGCACCGAGCCCGAAGATCACGGCCGACAGGCCCGCCCCGAAGCTGTGCCGGGCGCTGCCGATCGCACCGAAACCGCCGATGATCACGAGGATCACGCCCGGGACCACGTGGTGGATGTGCATCCCGCCCGGCGTGACGTTCTTGAAGGGCCCGCGCCCCGCCCGGATCATCCGGGTGATCATGCGCGTGACCAGGAAGGACAGGACGAAGGAGACCAGCGCGAGGAGCAGCGGGAGCTTCCCCGGCTCCACGATGTTGCGATACCACCAGTGACCCATGCCACCACCTCCCGATTTGGGGTGTATTGGGTAACTTACCGGTCCTGTCGAGCGGGTAGCGTTCGCGCCGATGACAGATTCGTACGACGGCCCGTCCCCGACCCCGCCCCCGGAGCGCGCCTCGCTGCTCGACGGGGTGCGCTTCGCCTTCGGCACGCTCACCGTGCTGCCCGCGCGCATCACCCGCTGGGACCGCCCCGCCGCCCGCACCGGCATGGCCTGCGCCCCGCTCGCCGGGCTCGTCGTGGGGCTCCTCGCGGCCGCGCCCGGGGTGGTCCTCCTGCTGTGCGGCGGAGGTCCGCTGCTCGCCGCCGCCGTCAGCGTCGCCGTACCGGCGGCCCTGACCCGAGCCCTGCACCTGGACGGCCTCGCCGACACGGCGGACGGCCTGGGCAGCGCCAAGCCCGCCGACGCCGCGCTGCGCATCATGAAGCAGTCCGACATCGGGCCCTTCGGTGTGGTGGCACTGGTGTTCCTCCTGCTGGTCCAGGTCGCGGCGCTGGCGAACGTGTACGCCGACAGCTGGAACCGGGGCGCCCTGGCCGCCGTGGTCGCCGCCGTCACCGCCCGGCTCGCCATGACCCTCGCCTCCCGCGACGGGATCCCGCCGGCCCGCCCGGAGGGGCTGGGCGCGGCCGTCGCCGGAGTCGTCCCGCGTGAGGCGGCCGTCGCGGTCGCCGCACTCGTCGTGCTCCTGTCCGCCGCCGCCGCCCTCCCGCTGGGCCTGCCGGCCGCCGCGCAGCACGCGGCGGCCGTCCTGGTCGCCCTGCTGGCGGCGGAGGCCCTGCTCCGCCGCTGCGTACGCCGCTTCGACGGGGTCACCGGTGACGTGTTCGGAGCCCTGGCCGAGGTCTCGGCGACCGCCGCCCTGGTCGTACTGGCCCTGGGCTAGACCGTCTCTTTCGGATCGAGCCCGACCGGCTCTTTCGGATCAGGCCCGACCGGAGAGATCCGAAGGAGACGGCCCAGGCCTGGCGATCCCGGGCCGCGCGGGACGACGTAGGGTCGGGGCGTGGAACAGACCCCGAACCAGGCCCCGACGCCCATCCGGGTGCTCCTCGCCGACGACCAGGCCCTGCTGCGCAGCGCGTTCAAGGTGCTCGTCGACTCCGAGGCCGACATGTGCGTCGTCGGGGAGGCCTCCGACGGGGCGCAGGCCTTCGAGCTCGCGCGCACCCTCCGGCCCGACGTCGTGCTCATGGACATCCGGATGCCCGGCACCGACGGCCTCGCCGCCACCCGGCTGATCAGCGCCGATGCCGAACTGGCCGAGGTCCGCGTGGTGATGCTGACGACCTTCGAGGTGGACGAGTACGTGGCGGCGGCCCTGCGGGCGGGCGCCTCCGGCTTCCTCGGCAAGGGAGCCGAGCCCGAGGAACTGCTCAACGCCATCCGCGTCGCGGCCGCCGGCGACGCGCTGCTCTCCCCGGCCGCCACCAAGGGGCTCATCGCCACCTTCCTCGCGCAGGGCGGCGGCGAGGGGGCCACCCCCGCCGCGGCCCACGTGCAGCGCCTGGCCGCGCTGACCGGACGCGAGCGCGAGGTCCTCGTCCTCGTGGCGGCGGGCCTGTCCAACGACGAGATCGCCCGCCGGCTGGAAGTCAGCCCGCTCACCGTCAAGACCCACGTGAACCGGGCCATGTCCAAGCTCGGTGCCCGCGACAGGGCGCAATTGGTGGTCATCGCGTACGAATCGGGACTGGTCCGGCCCCGGGCGGACTAGTTCGGAGGGGTCACTGGGGATCCCGGAGTACTCCCGCCTACTGCGAACGCGGTATGCCCTGGATAAGGACGGGACCTGGGGGCGACGTCGGCGCGCCCGTGCGCACGAGAGGCTGAGGGGCCCCGCGCGTGCCCGAAGGCACGGCCGTCCGTCATGCCTCGTAGACGTCACCGCGTCCCTGCAGAGAGATCCCCATAGCCATGTTCCGGCTGTCCCGCTTCAGCCTCGCCCAGAGGGCGCTGATCGGCCTCGTGTCGCTCGTCGCGATCCTCTTCGGCGCCATTGCCATCCCGCAGCTCAAGCAGCAGCTGCTGCCCTCCATCGACCTGCCGATGGTGTCCGTGCTCGCGCCGTACCAGGGCGCCTCGCCCGACGTGGTGGAGAAGCAGGTCGTCGAGCCGATCGAAGCCATGCTCAAGGGCGTCGACGGCATCACCGGCGTCACCTCCACCGCCAGCGAGGGCAACGCCCTGATCATGGCGACCTTCGACTACGGCGACGAGGGCACCAAGCAGCTCGTCGCCGACGTCCAGCAGGCCGTCAACCGGGCCCGCGTACGGCTGCCCGCCGAGGTCGACCCGCAGGTGATCGCCGGTTCCACCGACGACATGCCGACCGTGGTCCTCGCCGTCACCTCCGACAAGGACCAGCAGGCGCTGGCCGACCAGCTGAACAAGTCCGTGGTCCCCGCGCTCCAGGACATCGCGGGCGTCGGCCAGGTCACCGTGGACGGCGTACGGGACCTGCAGGTCACGGTCACCCCCGACGACGCCAAGCTCGCCGCCGCCGGCCTCGACGGCGCGGCCCTGGCCCAGGGCCTCCAGGCGGGCGGCGCCACCGTCCCCGCCGGCTCCTTCGACGAGGCGGGCAAGAACCGCACCGTGCGCGTCGGTTCGGGCTACACCTCGCTCGCCCAGCTGGAGGACCTGCGCCTCACCGCCGGACCGGGCAAGCCCGCCGTCCGCCTCGGCGACGTGGCGAGCGTGAAGCAGGAGGCGGCCAAGGCCGACTCCCTCACCCGCACCAACGGCAAGCCCAGCCTCGCCCTCGTCCTCACCATGGACAAGGACGGCAGCGCCGTCGCCATCTCGGACGCGGTCAAGGACAAGCTGCCCGAGCTCCGCTCCACCCTCGGCTCCGGCGCCGGCCTGACCGTGGTCAGCGACCAGGGCCCGGCCGTCGCCAAGTCCATCTCGGGCCTGACCACCGAGGGCCTGCTCGGCCTCGTCTTCGCGGTCGTCGTGATCCTGGTCTTCCTCGGCTCGCTGCGCTCGACGCTCGTCACCGCGGTCTCCATCCCGCTGTCCGTCGTCCTCGCGCTGATCGTGCTGTGGACCCGCGACCTCTCCCTCAACATGCTGACGCTGGGCGCCCTCACCATCGCCATCGGCCGGGTCGTCGACGACTCGATCGTGGTCCTGGAGAACATCAAGCGCCACCTCGGCTACGGCGAGGAGCGGCAGCACGCGATCATCACCGCGGTCAAGGAGGTGGCCGGCGCGGTCACCTCCTCCACGCTCACCACCGTCGCCGTCTTCCTGCCGATCGCCTTCGTCGGCGGCATGGTCGGCCAGTTCTTCGGCCCGTTCTCCATCACCGTCACCGCGGCCCTGCTGGCCTCGCTGCTCGTCTCCCTGACGGTCGTGCCGGTGCTCTCGTACTGGTTCCTGCGCGCGCCGAAGGGCGTCAGCGAAGGGGACGCCGCGAGCATCGAGAAGGCCCGCCGCGAGGCCGAGGAGAAGGAGTCCCGCAGCAAGCTCCAGCGGTTCTACGTACGGGCGCTGGGCCTGGTCACCCGCCGCCGGGTCGCCACCCTGATCGTCGCCGTCGTGGTGCTCGTCGCGACGCTGGGCATGACCCCGCTGCTCAAGACGAACTTCTTCGACCAGGGCGAGCAGGAAGTCCTCAGCATCAAGCAGCAGTTGCCGCCCGGCACCTCGCTGGCCGCCGCCGACGAGGCGAGCCGCAAGGTCGAGAAGGTCCTGGACGGGACCGACGGGGTCAAGGACTACCAGGTCACCGTCGGCTCCTCCGGCTTCCTGGCCGCCTTCGGCGGCGGTACGGGCTCCAACCAGGCCTCGTACCAGGTCACGCTGGAGGACTCGGGGAAGACCGAGTCCGCCAAGAAGCACATCGAGACCGCCCTCAAGGGGCTCGACGGCATAGGCGAGACCACCATCGCGGCCGGCGACGGCTTCGGCAGCCAGAACCTCAGCGTCGTGGTCAAGGCGGGCGACGGCGCCGTCCTCGCCAAGGCCGCCGAGCAGGTCCGCGCCGAGGTGGCGAAGATCGAGGACGTCACCGACGTCCAGAGCGACCTGTCCCAGTCCGTGCCCCGGATCTCGGTCATCGCCACCCCCAAGGCGGCGGAGTTCGGCCTGAACCAGGCGGCGCTCGGTGCCATCGTCGGCCAGGCCGTACGCGGCAACCCGGCGGGCAAGGCCGTACTGGACGACACCGAGCGCAACATCGTCATCAAGTCCGCGCAGCCGGCCACCACCCTGGCCCAGCTGCGGGCGCTGCCCGTCGGCCCCGTGAAGCTCGGCGACATCGCCGAGGTCAAGGAGGTCCCCGGCCCCGTCGCGATGACCCGGATCGACGGCGCCCGCGCCGCGACCATCAGCGCGAAGCCGGTCGGCGACAACACCGGCGCCGTCAGCTCCACCCTGCAGACGAAGATCAAGGCCCTGGACCTGCCCGAGGGCGCCACGGCCACCATCGGCGGCGTCGGACAGGACCAGAGCGAGGCCTTCGGCCAGCTGGGCCTGGCCATGCTCGCGGCCATCGCGATCGTGTTCATGCTGCTGGTCGCCACGTTCCGCTCGCTGGTCCAGCCGCTGATCCTGCTGGTCTCGATCCCCTTCGCGGCGACCGGCGCGCTCGGCCTGCTCCTGGTCACCGGCACCCCGCTGGGGGTCCCGGCGATGATCGGCATGCTGATGCTCATCGGCATCGTCGTGACCAACGCGATCGTCCTGATCGACCTGGTCAACCAGTACCGGGCCCAGGGCTACGGCGTGATCGAGGCGGTCGTCGAGGGCGGCCGCCACCGGCTGCGCCCGATCCTGATGACGGCACTGGCGACGATCTTCGCGCTGCTCCCGATGGCGCTGGGCGTCACCGGCGAGGGCGGCTTCATCTCGCAGCCGCTCGCGGTGGTCGTCATCGGCGGCCTGATCAGCTCCACCCTGCTGACCCTGCTCCTGGTGCCGACCCTCTACACGATGCTGGAGCTCCGCAAGGAGCGCCGCAGCGCGAAGAAGAGGGCCCGCCTGACCGTGGTCCCGGCCCCGGCGTCCTCCGCGGACGAGAGCCCGGTCAAGGTCTGACCCGCGGGAGGACCCGTACAAGCCGAAGGGCCGCCCCTCACAGGAGGGGCGGCCCTTCGGTCGTGCTCACGGGTCCTACGGAAGCGCGAGCATCCGCTCCAGGGCGAGCTTGGCGAAGTCCGCGGTCTCCTTGTCGACCTGGATCTGGTTGACGAGGTTGCCCTCGGCCAGGGACTCCAGGGTCCACACCAGGTGGGGGAGGTCGATGCGGTTCATGGTCGAGCAGAAGCAGACCGTCTTGTCGAGGAAGACGACTTCCTTGTCCTCCGCGGCGAAACGGTTGGCCAGACGCTGGACGAGGTTCAGCTCGGTACCGATGGCCCACTTGGAGCCGGCCGGGGCCGCCTCCAGCGCCTTGATGATGTACTCGGTGGAGCCGACGTAGTCCGCGGCCGCCACGACCTCGTGCTTGCACTCCGGGTGGACCAGGACGTTGACGCCGGGGATGCGGGCGCGCACGTCGTTGACCGAGTCGACCGAGAAACGGCCGTGCACCGAGCAGTGGCCGCGCCACAGGATCATCTTGGCGTTCCGCAGCTGCTCGACGGTCAGGCCGCCGTTCGGCTTGTGCGGGTTGTACAGCACGCAGTCGTCGAGGGACATGCCCATGTCGCGGACGGCGGTGTTGCGGCCCAGGTGCTGGTCCGGCAGGAAGAGGATCTTCTCGCCCTGCTCGAACGCCCACTCCAGGGCCTTCTTGGCGTTGGACGACGTACAGATCGTGCCGCCGTGCTTGCCCGTGAAGGCCTTGATGTCGGCCGAGGAGTTCATGTACGAGACGGGCACCGTGACCCCGGCGACACCGGCGTCGGTCAGCACGTCCCAGCACTCCGCGACCTGCTCGGCGGTGGCCATGTCGGCCATCGAGCAGCCCGCCGCCAGGTCCGGCAGGACGACCTTCTGGTCGTCCGAGGTCAGGATGTCCGCGGACTCGGCCATGAAGTGGACGCCGCAGAAGACGATGTACTCGGCCTCCGGCTTGGCGGCCGCGTCCTTGGCCAGCTTGAAGGAGTCACCGGTGACGTCGGCGAACTCGATGACCTCGTCACGCTGGTAGTGGTGGCCGAGGATGAAGACCTTGTCCCCGAGCTTCTCCTTGGCGGCACGGGCGCGCGCCACGAGGTCCGGGTCCGACGGCGAGGGCAGGTCGCCGGGGCACTCCACCCCGCGCTCGCTCTTGGGGTCGGCCTCGCGGCCGAGCAGCAGCAGGGCGAGGGGCGTCGGCTGGACGTCCAAAGGCTGGTTGTCCAAAGGCTGGGCGGTGGTCACGACACGCACCCTTTCTGTTCTGCGACAAGGGACTTCTGAAGCCACTCTGAAGCCATCGCTTCGACTTCTCGTCTATTTGACGCTATCTATCATAACTGCTTCACGTCACTTTGACGATGCCGATAGTGTCGATGTGACGAATTCGCCCGCCCGTCGCGGGTGCCTCGCGGGGACCCACCACCGCGCGGTGGTGTGCGAGCATGGAATTTCTGAAACACGCGTCGGGTCCCGGAATGAATCCGCGGTCCCGCTCGTTGCCACCGACGGCAAGAGTCCGACGTTTCCCCGCTCCCGGCGGGGAGCCGCCCACTTCGGGAGTGAATGCAGATGTCCGTACAGGACGAAAAGACCACCGTGAGCGACGGCATCCTCCTGTCCGACGCCGCCGCCGAGAAGGTCAGGACCCTGCTGGAGCAGGAAGGCCGCGATGACCTGGCGCTGCGCGTCGCCGTCCAGCCCGGTGGCTGCTCGGGCCTGCGCTACCAGCTCTTCTTCGACGAGCGCTCCCTCGACGGCGACGTCGTGAAGGACTTCGACGGTGTGAAGGTCGTCACCGACCGGATGAGCTCCCCGTACCTGCACGGTGCGTCCATCGACTTCGTCGACACCATCGAGAAGCAGGGCTTCACGATCGACAACCCGAACGCCACGGGCTCCTGCGCCTGCGGCGATTCCTTCAACTAGGCCCGGCGGGGCCTCACGGCCCGGCTGAGCTCGCAGGGCCCGACGAGAGGGGCCCGCCCGCGGACATCCGCGGGCGGGCCCCTCTCGCACGTCCCGGCGCCCAGGGGCGGGGGGGACGGCCGCGCCTACTGGCGGGGGACGGCCTTGCCGTTCGTCGCGTCGATCACCTTGCGGTCGCCGAGCGGCTGCTGGAGCGTGGCCGTCACCGTCATCTCCTTCGCGATCAGGATGCAGGACTGCCCCGGCTTGTTCGGGGTGTCCGTGATCTTCACCATCACCGTCTCCGGCTGCTCCCGGACCTCCAGGGCGTACGTGCTGCACACCCCGCCCCAGAAGTTCACGGTCAGCGTCCGGTCGGCCGAGGCGTACGAGAAACCGGGCACGCTCTGCCCCTTCGCGGGCGGGTCGACCGGGGTGGGCAGGTCCACCGGGGGAGTCTCCCCGGTCAGGGCCGCCGGCTGGGCCACCGTGTGCCCTGGGCCGCCGTTCTTGCCGGCCACCTCGAACAGCCAGGCCGGTACCAGGCCGCGGGCCCCGTCGACTGTGCCCGGGACCAGCCCGAGCTCGGCGCCCCGCACCGACTCCGTCCGCGTCGGCTTCATCGGCCGGGGCTCCGGGTTGCACGGCAGCGTGTCCGTGGCGCCGTCCGGGGAGTCCGGAGTCAGCGGGACGCTCGTGGCGCAGCCGCTGGGGCCCGGGTCCGTGGCGCCGGAGCCCCGGGACTTGTCGTTCAGCCGGGCCAGCGCGTCGACGGCCCCGATCACCGGCTGCTCGGTGGCGGCCCGCACCGGAACCTTCAGCTCGCCACTGCCCGACACCACCTGGGAGTCCACCCCGACGCCGATCCGGGTGGACCAGCCCTGCGTGCGCGAGCCCCCGATCACCGGGTCGGCCGTCACCAGACGTACGGAGCCCTGTGTGATCCGGGCGTCGAGCGCGGCCGAGCCCTGTCCCACGGCCGTCAGCACGGGCGCGGCGGCGGCCCTGGCGGCGGCCTCGGACACGGGGGTGCCCCCGGTGCCGCCGTGCTCCCGGCCCAGGTCCTGGGGGAGGGTGGCCGGGCCGCAGGTGTCCTTGCCGCGGACGCAGTCGTCGCCGGTGCCGCCGACCTGGAAACGGGAGTAGTTCCAGGTCCCGGGGGCCTTGAGGTTCACCGTGAGCCGGGGCCCGGAGCCGTCGGCCGCCTCCCCGGCCTGCCAGGTCTCCCCGGCGAGCCGGGGCGCGCCGGAGATTCCGAGCGCCGTGGCGAGCCGCGCGACCTCCGCGGAGGTCACCTCGCCGCTCGCCACGAAGGCCGGCGCCGTGGCGGGGCCGTCGGGGAGGGGGACGTCCGCGGTGTAGGTGACCCCGCCGCCGGAGGGGTCGGGCTCGCCGGGGGCGATGCCGGGCCCGGGCGGAGTCGGCGCGGAGGCGGCCGTACGGGGCGCGGAGGCCGCGCTGTCCGCCGTACGCGCCTCGCTCGCACGGCCCTCGCCGTGGGCGACCGACGCCCAGTACGCGGTGCCGCCGCCGGTGAGCAGGACGGCGGCCGCGATCGAACCGACGACCCAGACCGGCCGCCGTCGTGTGACACGTGACGAATCGGGGGCGCCGAGACCCTCGGCCGCCCCGGCTCCCTCGGGTGCTTCCAGTCCATCGGAGTGTTCGCTGGTCACCGCATCGCTCCTTTGCCCGTCCCGCATGGGGTGATGCGGGTGTGACGGAACAGACGCGGATCCGGTTCCGCCGGGGCCGGCCGGACGGTCCAGACGGCCTAGTAGCCGTAGACCGCCGTGGAGGCGATCAGGCGGGCCGAGGCCGCCGGGACGCGGATCCCGTTGATCTGCGACGGCGCCACCACCCGATCCGGCCGACGATCGGCGGGAACGGGCCAGTGCGGGGCCATCCGGGCGCAGTCGCCCAGCAACTGTTCGAAGGGGGTGCCCGCCGTGTTCTCGGAGGTCCGGACGTGCCCGAAGCCATCGGTGTAGGTCATGGGGCACGGTAGGCACGCCACCGCGGGTGAAGAAAGAGCTACTACGGGGTAGTTTCGGCCGGTCGGCCGTCCGCCCGCCGAAAGGGTAGTTTTGACTGTCCCCTTGCCTTCCCCCGCAGGAGCGTCCACGCCGTGCGTATCGCAGTCACCGGCTCCATCGCCACCGACCACCTCATGACCTTCCCCGGCCGCTTCGCCGACCAGTTGGTCGCGGACCAGCTGCACACGGTCTCCCTCTCCTTCCTCGTCGACAACCTCGACGTGCGGCGCGGCGGCGTCGGCCCGAACATCTGCTTCGGCATGGGGCAGCTCGGCGCCCGGCCGATCCTCGTCGGAGCCGCCGGCTCCGACTTCGACGAGTACCGCGCCTGGCTCGACCGCAACGGCGTCGACACCCAGTCCGTACGGATCTCCGAGGTGCTGCACACCGCGCGCTTCGTCTGTACGACGGACGCCGACCACAACCAGATCGGCTCCTTCTACACGGGCGCGATGAGCGAGGCCCGCC
This sequence comes from Streptomyces sp. NPDC002886, assembly GCF_042888445.1. Lineage (NCBI taxonomy): Bacteria > Bacillati > Actinomycetota > Actinomycetes > Kitasatosporales > Streptomycetaceae > Streptomyces > Streptomyces sp. NPDC002886. The sequence goes on along the minus strand of NZ_JBIAPV010000002.1, from coordinate 477,234 downwards.
TGATCGAGCTGAAGTCGGTCTCGGACCGGGTCGGCGGCCTGGACCTCGTCCTGATCGGCGCGGACGACCCCGAGGCGATGCTGCGCCACACGGAGGAGTGCCGTACGCGGGAGATCCCCTTCGCGGCGGACTTCTCGCAGCAGATCGCCCGGATGGACGGCGACAACATCCGCACCCTGATGGAGGGCGCGACGTACCTCTTCTCGAACGAGTACGAGAAGGGCCTCATCGAGGCGAAGTCCGGCTGGACCGACGCGGAGATCCTGGCCAAGGTCGGCACCCGGGTCACCACCCTCGGCTCGAACGGCGTCCGCATCGACCGGGTCGGCCACGACCCGATCGTGGTCGGCTGCCCGGAGGAGACCGCGAAGGTCGACCCGACGGGCGTCGGCGACGCGTTCCGCGCGGGCTTCCTGACGGGCCTGGGCTGGGGCGTCGGCCTGGAGCGGGCCGCGCAGGTCGGCTGCATGCTGGCCACGCTCGTCATCGAGACCCTCGGCACCCAGGAGTACACCCTGGGCCGGGCCCACTTCATGGAGCGCTTCACGAAGGCCTACGGCGACGAGGCCGCGGCGGAAGTCCGGTCCCACCTCCCGGCGTAGCCCTCACGGGCCAGGTCCGGCCGCCGCCCGGGGGCGGGTGCGGGTGATGGGCCCTGCGGGGCGAAGTCCCCTGCCCGCCCTTCGCCCGTTCCCCGGGGATCCGCCCCAGACCCCGAGGACCGGGTCCGGGCAGAGCCCGGGGAACGGTGGAAGGGCGGGTAGGCGAACTCCGCCCCGCAGGGCGGCCCCGTCACAGGGGCCGCACGCCGGCCACGGCCGCGGGCCGGATCAGACCGCCCGGCGGACCGTGTACGCGGTACCGAGGGGACGCGGGGCTTCGCCCACGTAGGTCTGCCCCCGCATCGCGCACCACGCCGGAATGTCCAGCCGCGCGACCTCGTCGTCCGACAGGACGGTCACCGTCCCCCCCACCGGCACCCGCCCGATCGCCCGGCCCAGCTCGATCACCGGCTGCGGACACCGCAGGCCGAGGGTGTCCAGTTCCAGGGATTCCGCCTCCGGATCGGCGGCCGAAGCCGGTTCCACCGCGCCGAGTTGCTCGCGGATTCCCGCCACCAGCCCCGGCAGGACCTCCAGGAGGCCGTTGACCTCCGCCGCCGTCGTACCGGCCGGCAGGGAGACCCGTACGTTCCCCTCCGACAGCACCCCCATGGCCCGCAGGACATGGCTGGGCGTCAGCGTCGAGCTGGTGCACGAGGACCCGGAGGAGACGGAGTAGCCGGCCCGGTCCAGCCCGTGGAGCAGGGTCTCCCCGTCCACGTACAGGCAGGAGAAGGTGACCAGGTGCGGGAGCCGGAGGTCTGGATGGCCCACCACCTCCACGTCCGGCACCAGGCGGGCCACCCGGCGCCGCAGCCGGTCCACCAGGATCCGCAGGCGGGCCGCCTCCGCGTCCGCCTCGGCCCGCACCGCCCGCAGGGAGGCCGCCGCGGCGACGGCCGCGGGCAGGTTGACGAAACCGGGGGAGCGCCCCGACTCCCTTTCGTCGGCGGGGCCTTGGGGGGCGAAGCGCACTCCCTTGCGGACCGCCAGCAGGCCGATCCCGGGCGGGCCGCCCCATTTGTGGGCGCTCGCGCACAGCACCGACCAGTTCCCGGGGACCGGCCCCCAGCCCAGCGACTGCGCGGCGTCCACCAGCAACGGGACCCCGGCGGCGGCGCACACCTCGGCGACCTCGGCCACGGGCTGGACGGTGCCGACCTCGTGGTTGGCGGACTGGAGGCAGGCCAGCGCGGTGGAGGAGCCCACCCGTTCCCCGTAGGAGGAGGCGGACACCCGGCCGAAGCGGTCCACCGGGACCTCCTCGACCCGCCCGCCGGCCGTCGCGTGGACCTCCGCCGCGTGCAGTACGGAGCTGTGTTCCACCGCTGATACGACCAGATGCCCGCCGACGCGCCGACGCCCCGCCAAGACCCCGGCCATGCCCGAGTGAACCGCGTGCGTCCCCGAAGGAGTGAACGCGAGCTCGTCGGGGCGGCAGCCCACGGCCTCCGCCGCGGCCTCCCGCGCCGCGTCCAGCAGCAGCCGGGCCCGGCGCCCTTCGCGGTACAGCCGGGCCGGATCGGCCCAGCCTTCGTCAAGGGAGGCCTGGAGCGCCTGCCGGGCCACGGGGTGCAGCGGGGCGGCGGACGCGGTGTCGAAGTACGGCATCCGGTCACGCTAACCGGCCGCCGCGCCGGCGTGGCGATCGGACGAGGTCAGGGGTCGTCAGAAGGGGTCAGGATGCTGCCATTCGGGGTCGATTGGGCCGTCCCCCGTACGGCGGATCCATCCCTTCGGGGTCAGTAACGGCGCGTTGGGCACCCTCCCCGCGCGACCCCAAATAGCGTCCAGTAGGGTTTGGTCCGCATAAACATCCAAACCCCTGCCTGCGTCAGGGCCGGCGACCGACCCGAATGCGGCCGCGGCCGGCCGCGCGGGCCGAGACTCTCGGGAAGGCGCTACGTGAGTCCCTACGGCTCCGACCGCTCGCCGCGGCGCCCGATGCGGCGGAAGCTGCTGCAGGCGCTGACTGCGGGCGTGGTCCTGGCGACCGCCACTGGTTGCTCGTATACATGGAAAGACTTCCCCCGCCTCGGATTGCCCACCCCGGTCACTGAAGAGGCGCCTCGCATCCTCTCGCTGTGGCAGGGGTCCTGGGCGGCCGCTCTGATCACCGGCATCCTCGTGTGGGGCCTGATCATGTGGAGCGTCATCTTCCACCGGCGCAGCCGGACCAAGGTCGAGGTTCCCCCGCAGACCCGGTACAACATGCCCATCGAGGCGCTGTACACCGTGGTCCCGCTCATCATCGTCTCGGTGCTCTTCTACTTCACCGCGCGCGACGAGTCGAAGCTGCTCTCCCTCTCCGCCAAGCCGGCGCACACGATCAACGTGATCGGCTACCAGTGGAGCTGGGGCTTCAACTACGTCGAGGACGTCGACGGCGACGCGGCGACCCCGAAGGCGGGCGAGGTTCCCAAGGAACTCGCCAGCCTCCCGGACCGCTACACCAAGGACTTCCCGGCGGGCGCCGAAGGCGTCTACACCAAGGGCGTCCCGAGCGACCGGAACGCGGAGACCGGCAACCCGGGCCCGACGCTCTGGCTGCCGAAGGGTGAGAAGGTCCGCTTCATCCTGTCGTCGAACGACGTCATCCACTCCTTCTGGGTGGTCCCCTTCCTGTTCAAGCAGGACGTCATTCCGGGCCACACCAACGTCTTCGAGGTCACCCCGACCCAAGAGGGCGTCTTCATGGGCAAGTGCGCCGAGCTCTGCGGTGTCGACCACTCCCGAATGCTCTTCAACGTCAAGGTCGTCTCCCCGGAGGCGTACAAGGCGCACCTGAAGGAGCTCGCGGAGAAGGGTCAGACCGGCTTCCTCCCGGCCGGCATCAAGCAGACCGACCCGGCCCGCAATGCTGAGGTGAACAAACTGTGAGCATCCTCAACCAGCCTCAGGGTGCCGAGGCGGACTCGTACGAGAACGAGCTGCCGGTGCGGAGCAAGCAGCCGGGCAACGTGGTCGTGAAGTGGTTGACCACCACCGACCACAAGACCATCGGCACGATGTACCTGCTGACGTCGTTCGTGTTCTTCCTCATCGGCGGTCTCCTGGCGCTCTTCATGCGCGCCGAGCTGGCCCGTCCGGGTACGCAGATCATGTCGAACGAGCAGTTCAACCAGGCGTTCACCATGCATGGCACGATCATGCTGCTGATGTTCGCCACCCCGCTGTTCGCGGGCTTCGCGAACTGGATCATGCCGCTGCAGATCGGCGCGCCCGACGTGGCGTTCCCGCGGCTGAACATGTTCGCGTACTGGCTGTACCTCTTCGGTTCGACCATCGCGGTGGCCGGCTTCATCACCCCCTCGGGTGCCGCCGACTTCGGTTGGTTCGCCTACTCCCCGCTGTCGGACGCCGTCCGCTCGCCGGGCATCGGCGCCGACATGTGGATCATGGGTCTGGCCTTCTCCGGCTTCGGCACGATCCTCGGTTCGGTCAACTTCATCACCACGATCATCTGCATGCGCGCCCCCGGCATGACGATGTTCCGCATGCCGATCTTCACCTGGAACGTGCTGCTGACCGGTGTCCTGGTCCTGCTCGCCTTCCCGGTGCTCGCCGCCGCGCTCTTCGCGCTGGAGGCCGACCGCAAGTTCGGTGCGCACGTCTTCGACGCCGCGAACGGCGGCGCGCTGCTATGGCAACACCTCTTCTGGTTCTTCGGACACCCAGAGGTGTACATCATCGCGTTGCCATTCTTCGGAATCGTTTCCGAAATCATTCCGGTCTTCTCGCGCAAGCCGATGTTCGGTTACATCGGTCTGATCGCCGCGACGATTTCCATCGCCGGCCTTTCGGTGACCGTGTGGGCCCACCACATGTACGTCACCGGCGGTGTACTGCTGCCGTTCTTCTCCTTCATGACGTTCCTCATCGCGGTTCCGACCGGTGTGAAGTTCTTCAACTGGATCGGCACCATGTGGAAGGGCTCGCTGTCCTTCGAGACCCCGATGCTCTGGACGATCGGCTTCCTGGTCACCTTCACCTTCGGTGGCCTGACCGGTGTCATCCTGGCCTCGCCCCCGATGGACTTCCACGTCTCCGACTCGTACTTCGTCGTCGCGCACTTCCACTACGTCGTCTTCGGCACCGTGGTCTTCGCGATGTTCGCCGGCTTCCACTTCTGGTGGCCGAAGTTCACGGGCAAGATGCTGGACGAGCGCCTGGGCAAGATCACCTTCTGGACGCTGTTCATCGGCTTCCACGGCACCTTCCTGGTGCAGCACTGGCTGGGCGCCGAGGGCATGCCGCGTCGTTACGCGGACTACCTCGCGGCGGACGGATTCACGCTGCTGAACACCATCTCGACGATCAGCTCGTTCGTCCTGGGCCTGTCGATGCTCCCCTTCATGTACAACGTCTGGAAGACGGCGAAGTACGGCAAGAAGGTCGAGGTCGACGACCCGTGGGGCTACGGCCGTTCGCTCGAATGGGCGACGTCTTGCCCGCCGCCGCGGCACAACTTCCTCACCCTGCCGAGGATCCGGTCCGAATCCCCGGCATTCGATCTGCACCACCCCGAGATCGCGGCCCTCGACCACCTTGAGGACCACTCCGTGGCCGCCAAGGCCGTCGCTGGTGGCAAGGAGGCCGGCAAGTGAAGATCCAGGGCAGGATGTTCCTGTGGCTCGCCGCCTTCATCCTGATCATGACCGTCGTGTACGGCGTGTGGTCGAAGGAGCCGGTCGGCACCACCGCGCTCGCACTGGCCTTCGGCCTGAGCGCCATGATCGGCTACTACCTGGCCTTCACGGCCGCGCGTGTGGACCAGATGGCCCAGGACAACCTGGAGGCCGACGTCGCCGACGAGGCGGGCGAGCTGGGGTTCTTCTCCCCGCACAGCTGGCAGCCGCTCTCGCTGGCCATCGGTGGCGCCTTCGCCTTCATGGGCGTCGTCTTCGGCTGGTGGCTGATGTACTTCTCGGCGCCGCTGATCCTCGTGGGTCTGTGGGGCTGGGTGTACGAGTACTACCGCGGCGAGAACCAGAACCAGTAGCCGCACCCGCGGAGCCGCTCCCCGGAGCGGTCGCAGCGTGAGACCAGGGGCCCGGACACCTCCAATGGAGGAGTCCGGGCCCCTCGTTTGCAGTCACCCCGCGCGCCGTAATTGTCATATCTTCATAGCGTTGGCTCCATGAACCAGTCACCGCGTCTTTGGACCGTTATCGGCTGCTCCCTGCTGGTCGCGTCCCTCGGGGCCGGCGCCACCGCATGCGGGTCGGGCGACGACAACCCGCTGTCCGCCCGCCCCTACGACGCGGGCGACCAAGTCGCCCTCAACCAGCCCTCCGGCAGTCGCCCGGTCGATCCGGACCGGCCCCTGGAAGTCACCGCCAAGAGCGGGGACGGCCGGATCACCGACGTGAGCGCCGTGGACACCCACGGACGCCGCCTGGCGGGCGAGTTGTCCGCCTCCGGCGACCGCTGGCACAGCACCGTCCCGATGGCCGCCGGCGTCCGCTACACCGTCCTCGTGAGCACCGAGGACGAGCGGGGCGCCCCCGGGCAGCGCACGCTCACCTTCGACACCACCCCGGCCCAGAAGGTCCTCAAGGTGGAATTCGGCCCGGACGAGGGCAAGTACGGCGTCGGACAGCCCCTCACGGCCGAACTCAACGAACCCGTGAAGGACAAGGCCGCCCGCGCCGTCATCGAACGGGGCCTGGTCGTCGACGCCCCGCCGGAAGCCGTGGGCGCCTGGCACTGGGTGGACGACAAGAAGCTCCACTACCGGCCCAAGGAGTACTGGCCCGCCAACACCACGGTCTCCGTACGGAGCAACCTGGAGGGCGTCAAGATCTCCGACGACCTGCACGGCGCCGCCTCCAAGCCGCTGAAGCTGGAGATCGGCGACCGCGTGGAGGTCACCACGGACGCCTCCTCGCACTGGCTCACCTTCAAGCGCAACGGGGAAGTGATCAATTCCATCCCGGTGACCACCGGGAAGCCGGGCTTCTCCACCCGCAACGGCGTCAAGGTGGTCCTCGGCAAGCAGTACTACGTCCAGATGCGCGGGGACACCGTGGGCATCGGCGGCAGCGAGTACTACAACCTGCCCGTCTACTACGCGACCCGCGTCACCTGGAGCGGTGAATACGTCCACGCCGCGCCGTGGTCCGTCGGCTCCCAGGGGTACGAGAACGTCAGCCACGGCTGCACCGGAATGAGCACGGGCAACGCCGCCTGGTTCTACGAGAACATCAGCGAAGGCGACATCGTCCGCGTCATCAACAGCATCGGCGACGACATGGACACCTTCGGCAACGGCTACGGCGACTGGAACATGGACTGGAAGGACTGGCGCGAGGGCAGCGCCCTCCTCAAGGGCACCCAGGAGGGCCGCAGCCCGGTCGACCAGGCCCGTCTGCGCCCGCAGGTGTAACCACCGGGCCGGAAGCGCCGGGAGAGGACGCAGCCGGGGCACGGGCACCCGTACGGACCGTACGGGCCCCCGTGCCCCGGTATGCGCCGGTACAGGGCTGCACGGGCCCGTGCGGGCCCGCGGGGGGCCGCACGGGCCCCGTGAGGCTCCGCGGGCCCCGTAAGCCCCACTACGCCGCCGGCGAGAGCCGCGCGCGCAGCAGACCCGCCAGGGCCTGCGCGAAGTCCACCGGATCAACCGGAAGGGTGACCGCGGCGTCCGCGCGGCTCCAGGTGGCCAGCCAGGCGTCCTGCGGACGGCCCATCAGAAGCAGGACGGGCGGGCACTGGAAGATCTCGTCCTTGATCTGCCGGCACACCCCCATGCCCCCGGCCGGAACCGCCTCGCCGTCCAGCACGCAGACGTCGATGCCGCCCGCGTCCAGCTCCTTCAGGACGGCCGGCAGCGTGGCGCACTCCAGGAACTCGACCGGCGGCAGGTCCGAGGCCGGCCTGCGCCCGGCAGCCAGCCGCACCTGCTCCCGGGTGCCCGCGTCGTCGCTGTAGACCAGAACCCGCGCAGTCGCCCGCATTTCGTTCCTCCACGTGTCCCGTGAATCACGTTGATGTTGCGCGGGATGCTACTCCGTCCGACCCGGTGTCAACATCGGTTCGCGCAGCCTCGCCCCGGGATCGCCCGCGGGCTCCCGCAGGGCGATCTGATGGGCCGTTCGGGCCTTGCACACGCCCCTGACACTCCGAACGGCACCCCCCGGGGTGAGGGCGGGATAAGGGACCGACATAATGTCGGTCGTGGCGACAGCAACGACAGTAGATACCGGGCACGCGCACCCGACGGTCAACAGGCCGAACCTCGTCAGCGTGGGAACCATCATCTGGTTGAGTTCCGAGCTGATGTTCTTCGCGGCCCTCTTCGCGATGTACTTCACCCTGCGATCCGTGACAGGCGCCGAGTACTGGACAGAACAGGCTTCGGCCTTGAATCTGCCCTTCTCGGCGACGAACACGACGATCCTGGTGCTTTCCTCGCTCACCTGCCAGCTCGGCGTATTCGCCGCCGAGCGCGGTGACGTGAAGAAGCTCAGGACGTGGTTCATCATCACGTTCGTCATGGGTGCGATCTTCATTGGCGGCCAGGTGTTCGAGTACACCGAGCTGGTCAAGCACGAGGGCATGAGCCTCTCGTCCGGTCCGTACGGCTCGGTCTTCTACCTGACCACCGGCTTCCACGGGCTGCACGTGACGGGCGGTCTCATCGCCTTCCTGCTGGTCCTCGGCCGGACGTACGCGGCCAAGAGGTTCACCCACGAACAGGCCACGTCGGCCATCGTCGTGTCCTACTACTGGCACTTCGTCGATGTCGTCTGGATCGGCCTCTTCGCAACGATCTACCTGATCAAGTAGCGAACACGTCGCCGGGCCCGTCCCGGCACTCCATCCAGACACACCGACGCAGAAGATCCTGACACCGGGGTAATCCGTGAAAAAGCTCTCCGCACGACGACGCCATCCGCTGGCGGCGGTCGTCGTTCTACTCTTCGCGCTGGCGGTTACCGGGGGGCTGTACAGCGCCTTCGCGCCCGCGGGCAATGCGAAGGCCGACGAAACCGTCCAGTCCCTCGCCATCGAGGAGGGCCAGAAGCTCTACGCCGTCGGCTGCGCAAGCTGCCACGGGACCGGCGGTCAGGGTTCCTCTGACGGCCCCAGCCTGGTTGGCGTCGGCTCCGCTGCCGTCGACTTCCAGGTCATGACGGGCCGTATGCCCGCCCAGCAGCCCGGCGCCCAGGTGCCGAAGAAGCCCATCATCTACACCCAGGCGCAGGCCGACCAGCTCGCCGCGTACATCGCGTCCCTCGGAGCCGGCCCGATCACGCCGACCGAGAAGCAGTACGACCCGGCGGGTGCCGACATCGCGAAGGGTGGCGAACTGTTCCGCAACAACTGCGCGCAGTGCCACAACTTCACCGGTGAGGGCGGCGCACTGACGAACGGCAAGTACGCCCCCAACCTTGAGGGTGTCGAGCCGAAGCACATCTACGAGGCCATGCTCACCGGCCCGCAGAACATGCCCTCCTTCCCCGACAGCACCATGCCGGAGAAGCAGAAGAAGGACATCATCGCGTACCTCCAGCACGTGAACGGCGAGAAGTCGACCAACCCCGGTGGCCTGAAGCTCGGTGGCCTCGGCCCCGTCTCCGAGGGTCTCTTCGGCTGGATCTTCGGACTGGGTGCGCTGATCGCTGTCGCCGTCTGGGTCGCGGCCCACACCGCTAAGGCCAAGAAGTCATGAGTAGCCAAGACATTCCCGAAGAGAAGCACCTGCCGAGCGAGCAGGGCGACGCGCACCACGGTGACGTAGCGGTTCCGGACAGCGACCCGTTCGCCGACCCCGGCCTGCCGGTCCACCGGCCGCGGATCCAGGACATCGACGAGCGGGCCGCGAAGCGCTCCGAGCGCACGGTGGCCATGCTGTTCACGCTGTCGATGCTGGCGACGATCGCCTTCATCGCCTCGTTCGTGACCCTGCCGGTCGACAAGATCGTCTACATCTTCCCCATCGGGAAGGTGAGCGCTCTCAACTTCGCCCTCGGCATCAGCCTCGGCGCGGCCCTCTTCTGCATCGGCGCGGGCGCGGTCCACTGGGCCCGCACCCTGATGTCCGACGTGGAGGTCGCCGCCGAGCGTCACGAGATCGCGGCCCCGGCCGAGGTCAAGGCGCAGGTCCTGCAGGACTTCGCGGACGGCGCGCGCGAGTCGGCCATCGGCCGCCGCCCGCTGATCCGCAACACGATGTTCGGCGCGCTGGCCCTGCTGCCGCTCTCCGCCGTCGTGATCCTGCGCGACCTGGGCCCGCTGCCCGAGGACAAGCTGCGCAAGACCATCTGGGCGAAGGGCAAGATGCTCATCAACCAGAACACGATGGAGCCGCTCCGTCCCGAGGACATCGTCGTCGGGTCGCTGACCTTCGCCATGCCGGAAGGCCTGGAGGAGGACGCGCACGACTTCCAGACGCAGATCGCCAAGGCCGCCCTGATGATCGTCCGCATCCAGCCGGAGAACATCAAGGACAAGAAGGAACTGGAGTGGTCCCACGACGGGATCGTGGCCTACTCCAAGATCTGCACCCACGTCGGCTGCCCGATCAGCCTGTACGAGCAGCAGTCGCACCACGTGCTCTGCCCGTGCCACCAGTCCACCTTCGACCTCTCCGACGGCGCCCGAGTCATCTTCGGCCCGGCTGGTCACGCGCTCCCGCAGCTGCGGATCGGCGTGAATGACGAAGGTTTCCTCGAGGCGCTCGGCGACTTCGAAGAGCCCGTCGGTCCTGCATTCTGGGAGCGCGGATGAGCACTGCCACACAGACCAAAGAGCGCAAGGCTCCGGCCGGCGAGCGCGTAGCCGACTGGGCCGACGGCCGGCTGGGCATCTACAGCCTCGCCAAGGCCAACATGCGCAAGATCTTCCCGGACCACTGGTCCTTCATGCTGGGCGAGATCTGCCTCTACAGCTTCATCATCCTCATCCTCACGGGTGTGTACCTGACGCTGTTCTTCCACCCGAGCATGAACGAAGTGCACTACGACGGCTCCTACATCCCCATGCAGGGTGTGGCGATGTCGGAGGCCTTCAAGTCGACCCTGGAAATCAGCTTCGACGTCCGCGGCGGTCTGCTCATCCGGCAGATCCACCACTGGTCGGCGCTGATCTTCATCGCGGCGATGCTCGTGCACATGATGCGCGTGTTCTTCACCGGCGCGTTCCGCAAGCCGCGCGAGGTCAACTGGGTCTTCGGCTTCCTGCTGCTGGTCCTCGGCATGTTCACCGGTTTCACCGGTTACTCCCTGCCGGACGACCTGCTCTCGGGCACCGGTGTCCGCTTCATGGAAGGCGCCATGCTGTCCGTGCCGATCGTGGGCACGTACCTGTCGTTCTTCCTCTTCGGCGGAGAGTTCCCCGGCGGCGACTTCGTGGGCCGGTTCTACTCGGTGCACATCCTGCTGCTGCCCGGCATCATGATGGGCCTGCTGGTGGCCCACCTGATCCTGGTCTTCTACCACAAGCACACCCAGTTCGCGGGCCCCGGCAAGACGGAGAAGAACGTCGTCGGCATGCCGCTGCTCCCGGTCTACATGGCCAAGGCCGGAGGCTTCTTCTTCCTGGTCTTCGGTGTCATCGCGGCGGTCTCGGCGATCGCCTCGATCAACCCGATCTGGGCGCTGGGCCCGTACCGCCCGGACCACGTGTCCACCGGTGCGCAGCCCGACTGGTACATGGGCTTCTCCGAGGGCCTGATCCGTGCCATGCCCGGCTGGGAGATCAACCTGTGGGGCCACACCCTCGTCCTGGGTGTCTTCATCCCGCTGGTCATCTTCCCGCTGGTCCTCGTCGTGATCGCGGTCTACCCGTTCATCGAGTCCTGGGTCACCGGCGACAAGCGCGAGCACCACATTCTGGACCGCCCGCGCAACGTCCCGACCCGTACGGGCTTCGGTGTGGCATGGCTGACGTGGTACGTCATCCTGCTGATCGCCGGTGGAAACGACATGTTCGCGCAGTACTTCCACCTGTCGATCAACTCGATCACGTGGTTCGCCCGCATCGCCTTCTTCGTCGGTCCGGTCATCGCGTTCATCGTCACCAAGCGGATCTGCCTCGGCCTCCAGCGCCGGGACCGGGACAAGGTGCTGCACGGTCGCGAGACCGGCGTCATCAAGCGCCTGCCGCACGGTGAGTTCGTCGAGGTCCACGAGCCGCTCTCGCAGGGCAAGCTGCACACGCTCACCTCGTACGAGCAGTACGAGCCCGCCGAGATCGGCCCCACGGTCGACGAGAACGGTGTCGAGCGCAAGGTGAAGCCGCTGGAGAAGCTCCGCGCCAAGCTCAGCAAGGGCTACTACGGGGAGAACAACCAGATCCCGAAGCCCACGGTCGAGGAGTACAAGGAGATCCAGAGCGGCCACGGCCACCACTGATCTCCCGCAACACGGCTTCACACGCTTCACGCATGACGCACAACGCACCACGCATGACTGCTTGAGGGACTGATTTCGGTCAGTCCTGGTGTCGCCACGGCGAGAGCCCCGTCCAGTGTCTGGACGGGGCTCTTTGCCGTCCCTGGGGCTGGATAGGCTGAAGCCCTTCCCATTCCACGTGGAATCCTTCACGAGCAGCAGGAGCGGACCATGAACCTGGTGACCCCGGCAGGCGGCGACAGCGTGGCGGCCCGCGGCTGGCCGGGCCTTCTGGACGCCCTGCTGACCGGCCGGGACCTCGGCGCCGACGACACGGCCTGGGCCATGGACCGGATCATGCGCGGGGAGGCCACCGACGCCCAGATCGCCGGCTTCGCCGTCGCCCTGCGGGCCAAGGGGGAGACCGTGGCCGAGATCAACGGCCTGGTTCGCGCCATGTACGAACACGCCAACCTGATCGAGGTGCCGGGCCGGACGGTGGACATCGTCGGCACCGGCGGCGACGGGGCCAAGACGGTGAACATCTCCACGATGTCGGCCGTCGTGGTGGCCGGTACGGGCGCCAAGGTGGTCAAGCACGGCAACCGGGCCGCGTCCTCCGCGAGCGGCTCCTCGGACGTCCTGGAGAAGCTGGGCGTCAACCTCGACCTCACCCCCGCGCGGGTCGTGGAGGTCGCCGAGGAAGCCGGGATCACCTTCTGCTTCGCGGTCAAGTTCCACCCCGCCCTGCGGCACGTGGCGGCGGCCCGCCGCGAGCTCGGCATCCGCACCACCTTCAACTTCCTCGGCCCGCTGACCAACCCGGCGCGGGTCCGCGCGCAGGCCACCGGTGTGGCCGACGCGCGGGTGGCCCCGATCGTCGCGGGCGTCCTGGCGGAGCGGGGCTCCTCGGCGCTGGTCTTCCGCGGCGACGACGGGCTCGACGAGCTCACCACCACGGCGACCTCCCGGGTCTGGTGGGTCCGCGACGGCGAGGTCCGGGAGCAGGGCTTCGACCCGCGCGACATCGGCATCCCGCTGGTGGACGTCTCGGCGCTGGGAGGCGCGGACGCCTCGTACAACGCGGACGTGGCCCGGCGCCTGCTGGCCGGCGAAACCGGCCCGGTGCGGGACGCGGTGCTCCTGAACTCGGCGGCGGCGCTGGTCGCGCTGGACCCGGGTACGGGCACCCTGGAGGAGCAGCTCGCCGCCGGTGTCGTACGGGCGGCGGAGTCGGTGGACTCGGGCGCGGCCCGGGACGCGCTGGCCCGCTGGGTGGCGGCGAGCAACGCCTAGCGGATACGGGTCCGGGCCGTTCCGACGGGATCCGGCCAAGATCCAGCACGACCCCGGTCCGCCATGTGGACCGGGGTCTTGCGTTCGGATGATCGTGTGGCAGGATGCTCCTCAGGTCACGAGTGACAGCGTTTAGGCCCCGGCTTGCTGTCCGGCAACCCTCCTTCCGTGGCGGGGTGCCCCGGGTGATGACCAGGTCGTAGGCAGTGAGGTCTACGGCAAGCGCGGATCCCTCGAACACCAGGGGTCCTGGTCTTCTGAGGAGCGTTTTCCGTGAGCAAGCGAATGCGATAGGGCGAATCCGCCCCTTCTTCACCCCTCGGAACAGGGTCACTTCCGCGTACCCGCAGCCCAGCTGCCGCCTACGCCGGCCGATCCGCGTTCCGGGGCACTCCCGTACCCCGAACGGCCGCAGAGCCGTGTCGGCGGACGGGCCCACCGAAGCCATTCACACCTGCCTGCCGGGAGATTCCGCCATGTCCGCAACCCTGAACGCCGCCACCGTCACCGCCGCCACCGTCACCTCTCCGGCCGAGGGCCCTGGCTGTGCCGAGCCGCTCGCGGTCCTCGGCCGTGACGTCACCGTCCCGCTCGTCACCGGCGGCGAGGTCACCTACGCCGCCCTCGACTACGCGGCCAGTGCCCCGGCGCTGCAGCGGGTCTGGGACGACGTGGCCGCGTACGCCCCGTACTACGGCAGCGTCCACCGCGGCGCCGGCTACCTCTCGCAGCTCTCCACCGACCTGTTCGAGCAGAGCCGGGTCACCGTCGCCGAGTTCCTCGACTGCCGGCCCTCCGACCAGGTGGTCTTCACCCGGTCCACCACCGACTCGCTCAACCTGCTCGCCGCCGTGCTCCCGGCCGGCTGCCAGGTCTTCGTCTTCGAGACCGAGCACCACGCCTCGCTGCTCCCGTGGACGAACGCGCAGGTCACCTACCTCAACGCCCCCCGCACCCCGGACGAGGCCGTCGCCACCCTGGAGCGCGCCCTGGCAGACCGCGACCCCTACGGCCCCGCGCTGGTCTGCGTCACCGGAGCCTCCAACGTCACCGGCGAGCTGTGGCCCGTCAAGGAGCTCGCCGCCGCCGCGCACGCCCACGGCGCCCGGATCGTCCTGGACGCCGCCCAGCTCGCCCCGCACCACCCCGTCTCGGTCCAGGACCTCGACGTGGACTGGGTCGCCTTCTCCGGCCACAAGCTCTACGCGCCCTTCGGCTCGGGCGTGCTCGCAGGCCGCGCGGACTGGCTGCAGGAGGCCGAGCCGTACCTCGCGGGCGGCGGCGCCTCCCGCAAGGTGGCCCGCCGCGAGGACGGCGGCGTGGACGTCGAGTGGCACACCACCGCCGCCCGCCACGAGGCCGGCTCCCCGAACGTCATCGGCGTCTACTCCATCGCCTCCGCCTGCAAGGCGCTGAACGAGGCCGGCTTCGAGAACCTCGTCGCCCGCGAGCAGCACCTCATCGCCACGGTCCGCGAAGGCCTCGCCGAGGTGCCGGCGGTCCGCGTCCTGTCCCTCTTCGGCGACGACGCCCCCCGCGTCGGCGTCATCTCCTTCGTCGTCGACGGCTGGAACAGCTCGCACTTCGCCGCCGCGCTGTCCGCCGAGTACGGCATCGGCGTCCGCGACGGCCTGTTCTGCGCCCACCCGCTGGTCCGCACCCTGCTCGGCAGCGAGCCGCAGGCCCAGGGCGAGTGCGGAGCCCCGGAGGCGGCCCCGGGGGAGCGCTCGCTCAACGCGATCCGCGTCAGCTTCGGCGCCGGCACCCCCGACGAGCACGTCGAGCGCTTCGTCCGCGCGGTCAAGGAGCTCGTCGCGGACGGCGCCAAGTGGCAGTACCGCACCGAAGAGGGCCGCTGCGTCCCGGCCGTCTGACGGGCCCCGGGGCCGGATGGATAGGCGCGCCCGGGCCCGGTGCCGGCCGAAGCCCGGGGCGGTGGCCCGGGCCCTGCCGATGGTCCCCGGCCGGCCGGGTAACTAGGCGTCCAGGCCGATCGCGAACGCCGCTTCCAGGTCGTGCTGGGAGTAGGTGCGGAACGCCACGTGCGTGTCCGTGGCCTCCACGCCCGGGATCTTGCTGATGCGGCCGGGGATGATGTCGGCCAGGTCCTCGTGGCGGGACACCCGGACCAGCGCGATGAGGTCGTACGTACCCGTGACGGAGTAGACCTCGCTGACGTTTTCCAGCGCGGCGATGGCCTCGGCGATCTCGGGGATCCGGTCCACGCTGGTCTTGATGAGCACGAGTGCGGTGATCACGGTTGGCTGTCTCCCTCGACGGCAGTCACTGGTCGGCCCACTCTAGTCCCACCCCGGTAGCGGACCCACGCGTAGAGGAAGCCCACCGAGAAGCCCACGACGTGGGCCAGATAGGCGACTCCGGGCCCGCTCGCCGCCCGGTGCGCCGCCAGCCACTGCAGGCCGAACCAGAACATCAGCACGATCCACGCGGGGAAGCGCAGCGGCAGGAAGAACAGGAACGGGAACAGGCTCGTCACGCGTGCCTTGGGGAAGAGGTACAGGAAGGCCCCCAGGACCGCGGAGATCGCCCCGGAGGCCCCGACCAGGGTCTGGTCGGAGGAGGCGTAGGCCGCCGCGTACGCCGCCAGGGCCAGGTAGCCCGTACAGACGTAGAAGCAGAGGAACACCGCCCGGCCCATGCGTCGCTCCGTCATCGCCCCGAAGACGTAGAGGAAGAGCATGTTGCCCAGCAGGTGCAGCCAGCTCCCGTGCACGAACAGGGCCGTCAGGGGAGTGAGCGCCGCCCGGCCCGAGCCGGTGAACAGCTCGTCGGGGACCACGCCCCAGCGCCGGAAGTACGCCGTCCCGTTGGCGAGCAGCTGGTCGCCCGTCCCGTAGACCGGGTTCAGCCCCGACGCCGGGCTCAGGATGAACACCACGCAGCAGCCCGCGATCAGCGCATGGGTGATCACCGGGCCCCGGGCGGCCTCGCGTACGGCCTGCCACCTTACGATCATGCGACCGAGCATGACCCAGCCGGGCCCACCGGCGGGTGCGGCAGGCCGTAGGGTTACGAGCTACGCACGCACGCACGTACCCGTGACGACACGGGCGGGTGTACCGCGCGCGTTCGTGTAAGCGATAGAAGGATAGAAGGAGAGAGCGGCCTGATGACGGTTCCCCTGCCGACCGACACCACCCGGTGGCGCTGCACCCTGTGCGGCAACCTCACGCGTTTCGACGTCACCCGTTCGTCGAAGGTCGTGGAGTACGTCCACCTGGACCTCGCCGGGGAGCCCAAGGTCGAGGAGCGCGAGGTGGTCAATGAGACCATCGAGTCGGTGCGCTGCCGCTGGTGCAACGCGGTGGACCAGATCGAGCTCGTGGACAGGCCGGGCGCGGACTCCTGAAGGAGCCCCGCCCGCAGGTGAATGACGGTAGGGGTGACGGATTGTGGAGCCAGCAAGCGGCGCTGAGCCGGCCGACGCGGCCGGTGACGCCGCCGAGGTGCTCGACCGCCCGCTGCCGGAAGGCGTGCGGCGCCGGGTCGTCGCGCTCGTCTCGGACGCCTTCGGCGGGCTGACGGTCGCGGACCTCCCGGCGCAGCTGCGCCAGTACGCCCGTTTCACCCCGTCCCGGCGCGCCAAGTTCGCGGGCAACGCCATGGCCGCGGCCGTGGAGAGCGACCCCGTCTTCCGGGGCCGGGTCGCCGAGAAGTTCCGCGAGGCGCAGGCCGACCTGGCCTCCGCGCTGGACACGGGCGCCCCGCCCGCCGCCGCCGATCCGCTGGACGTGGCGGCCGCCGCGTACGTGCTGCGGCCGGCCGGCTGGGTCAAGCTGGTCGCCGCCGCGGGCGAGGAGGCGCAGCGCGCCGACGCCGAGCGGGTCGACGAGGAGGCCCGCCGCGAGATGGGGCGGCTCCGCGAGGAGCTGGCCCACGTACGGGAACTGCAGCGCACGGGTGTCGACCAGGTGCGGGCCGAGCTGGACGCGGCGCGCAAGGAAGCGGAATCGCTTCAGCGCAAGCTGCGCAGCGCCCTGAGCGACGTCAAGCGGGGCGACGCCGCCCTGCGCAAGATCAACGCGGAGGTCGACGGCATCCGCGCCGAGGCGGCCGCCCAGGTGACCACCGCCGAGAGCGAGACCCGGCGGCTCAAGTCCCGCCTCGCGGAGGTGGAATCGGCGCTGGAGACCTCCCGCCGGGCCACCCGCGAGGGGCGCAGCATCGAGGACATGCGGCTGCGGCTGCTGCTGGACACCGTGCTGGACGCGGCCGCGGGACTGCGCCGGGAGCTCGCGCTGCCGCCGGTCTCCACCCGGCCCGCCGACACGGTGGAGGCGGTGGAGCCGGGCCGGATGACCCCCAAGGACATCGCGGCGCGCGCCCTGTCGGAGACCGACCCGGCGCTGCTGGACCAGCTGCTGGCGCTCCCGCAGGCCCATCTGGTGGTGGACGGCTACAACGTCACCAAGACCGGCTACCCGACGATGCCGCTGGAGAAGCAGCGGCTGCGGCTGCTGGGCGGGTTGTCCATGCTCGCCGCGCAGACGGGCGCCGAGATGACCTGTGTCTTCGACGGGGCCGAGCTGGCGGCCCCCGTGCTGCTCGCACCGCCGCGCGGAGTGCGGGTGCTGTTCTCGAAGGCGGGGGTGACGGCGGACGAGCTGATCCGCCAGCTGGTGCGCGCCGAACCGTCCGGCCGTCCGGTGGTCGTGGTCTCCACGGACCGGGAAGTCGCCGACGGGGTGGCCAAGGTCGGGGCCCGGCCCGTGGCGTCCGCCTTGCTGCTGAAGCGGCTTTCGCGCGTTTCGTAACTGCTGGCGCATATGCCGGAATTGGCATGTGATCGGGGGGACGGACCGTCAAGTCGCCGACACGGAGCGTGTACTGTAGGTAAAGAACCTGGTCGGAGAGCGATTTTTTTGCCGACAGGATTTGAACTGATCACAGAAGGGTCACTAGGGTCAGTCAAACCTTCGTGCGGTAGTTCACTCATTCGGGGTGATGGCGAAGGTGTCGCCGAGTTTTTCTTGGACGGATTGCGTTCTTCGGCGGCTCTAGGAAGAAGGAGCTCGCCTTCGTGGCGTCCCACCGTCGACCCAAGCAGCCGACCCGCATGCGCACGACCGTGCTCGGCGTCACCGCGGCAGCCGCCGTGGTCCTCTCGGGGCAGGCCGCCAACGCCGCCCCCGCCAAGCCGACCAAGGACGAGGTCAAGGCCAAGGTCGACGCCCTCTACGAAGAGGCGGAGCAGGCCACCGAGAAGTTCAACGCGGCCAAGGAACACCAGGACAAGCTCGAAACCGAGATCGGGCAGCTCCAGGACCAGGTCGCCCGCGGCCAGGCCGACCTCAACACCCTGCGCGGCACGCTCGGTTCGATGGCCAGCGCCCAGTACCGCAGCGGTGGCATCGACCAGTCCCTCGCGCTCTTCCTCTCGGCGGACCCGGACAGCTACCTCGACAAGGCCTCCACCCTGGAGCAGCTGAGCGGTCAGCAGGTCGACGCGGTCCACAAGATCCAGGCCAAGCAGCGCACCCTCGCGCAGCAGCGCCAGGAGGCCGCGGGCAAGCTCACCGACCTCGACGCCACCCGCAAGGAGCTCGGCGACAAGAAGAAGGCCTCCCAGGACAAGCTCGCCGAGGCCCAGGCGCTCCTCAACACCCTGACCGCCCAGGAGCGGGCGCAGATCAAGGACGAGGACTCGCGCGCCAGCCGCGGCGCCGGCCAACGCGTTCCCAACCTCGGCAACGTGAAGCCTTCCGGCCGGGCCGGAGCCGCCCTCGCCGCTGCGAAGACCAAGATCGGCAGTGCGTACATATCCGGGCACGAAGGCCCGAACACGTTCGACTGCTCGGGTCTGACCCAGTGGGCGTACAAGCAGGCCAACGTGTCGATATCGCGCACCACCTTCACGCAGATCAACGACGGCACCCGGATCGGCAGGAGCCAGCTCCAGCCGGGCGACCTGGTGTTCTTCTACGGCGACCTGCACCACGTCGGCCTGTACGCGGGCGGCAACACGGTGCTGCACGCCTCGAACCCGCGCAGCGGCGTCAAGTACGAATCGATCGACAACATGCCGTTCCAGTTCGGCGTGCGCGTCGGCTGACGCCCCCTCCGCCACACAGGGTCCGACCGGACGCGCCGAACACCGCCCATCCGGGCGAATTACGAAGCCCCGCTCTGACCACACGCCCCGCCGGTGACCTGCGTCTCCGACGGGGCGTCACTGTGCGTGCCCACCGGCGGTCGTTGGCCGGTGCCCTTCCGCGCGGCTACTGTCTGCCAGCGCGGAACCCCGGCACACGGCCGTCCACGGAGGGCGGACCCGGGTCCCGCTCAGCAGGAGGGAGCGGTTTCACGTGGCGTCCCATCGCCGGTCCGGGCCCAGCGCCCTCGACCGGAACACCAAGGTCACCGTCCTGACCGCCGCGGCGGCGGGAGCGGCGGTCGTCATGTCGGGCGCACCCGCCGGTGCGGCCCCCGGCCTCCCGCAGGAGCCCTCCGCGGGCACCCGCGCCCAGGTCGACCGGCTCTTCGAAGAGGCCGAGCAGGCCACCGAGCGCTTCAACCAGGCGGGCGAGCGGGCCGGCCGGCTCCGCACCGAAGTCGACCGGATCCAGGACGCGGTGGCCCGCGGACAGGACCGCATCAACACCATGCGCGGGGTGCTCGGCGCCTACGCCGGAGCCCAGTACCGGGCCGGTGGCATGGACCCCGCCGTCGAGCTGATGCTCTCCGACGACCCGGACGACTACCTCGCCAAGGCCTCCGCCCTCACCCGGCTGTCCGGCCGCCAGGCCCGCCAGCTCGAGGAACTGCGCTTCGAGCAGGGCCGGCTCGGCCAGGAACGCCGGGAAGCCTCCCGCAAGCTCTCCGAACTCGACGCCCTGCGCGCCGACGTGGCGAGGGAGAAGCGCGCCGTCACCGCCAAGCTCGCCGCCGCGCGCCGGCTGCTGAACGCGATGCCCACCCAGGAGCGCGCCGACTTCGACCGGGCCTCGCGCTCCGGCGGCCGCCCCGACGCCCTGCCCGACCTCCCCGACGCCGCAGCCTCCGGGCCCTCGTCCGGGCGCGCGATGACCGCCGTGATGGCGGCCCGGTCGGCCGTCGGGCGGCCCTACGTCTGGGGGTCCACCGGTCCCTCCGGCTTCGACTGCTCCGGGCTGATGGTGTGGTCGTACCGGCAGGCGGGCGTCGCCCTGCCGCGCACCTCGCAGGCGCAGCGGCACGCCGGCCGGCGGGTCTCCCTGTCGGAGGCGCGCCCGGGGGACCTGGTGACGTACCGCTCGGACGCCAGCCACGTCGGCATGTACGTCGGCAACGGCCAGGTGGTGCACGCCCCGTACCCGGGGGCGCGGGTGCGGTACGACCCCGTCGGGATGATGCCGGTGTCCTCGGTGACCCGGCCCTGAGGGCGGCGCTGCGTACGATCGGGTGATGTTCCCGGTTCTGGGCGGTACCGCGCGTCGGCGCTCGCGCGCGTCGGTGCTGCTCTGCCTGCTGCTGCTGTGCGTGCCGCTCGCGGGGTGCGGGGCCGGGGACGTTGCCGGATCCGTGGCCCCCTCGGCTTCGGCTTCGGGTTCGGCGGATCCCGTGGCACGGGACGTCCGGCGGGCGGTCGCCGACTGGTCGGCGGCCCCGCCCGCGGCCCTCGCGGCGATCCCGCTGGAGGGCTGGTCGTACGAGGTCTCCGCGGTCCGGGTGGACGGCGTACGGGCCTTCGCGCGCGCCCAGCTGCGCTACCGGCTCACCGGCTACGACGCCGCCCCGGCCGGCTCCGCCCGCGAGGTGGAGCTCACCCGGGCCGGCGGCTCCTGGGCGGTGACCGCCGACCGGCCCGCCCCCGGAGCGCTGCCCCAGCTGTGGGACCAGGGCCCGGTGTCCGTGGAGCGCGGGGAGCACGCACTGGTGCTCGGCGGCTCCGGCCAGAGCTCCGGCTCCCTCTCCGCGATCGCCGCCGAGGCGGACAAAGCGGTGCCCGCGGCGAGCGCGGCCTGGCCGCGGCCGTGGGCGGGCCGGGTGGTGGTGCTGGTGCCGGCCTCGCTGGACGCGATGGCCGCGCTGCTGGGGCGGCCCGCGGACGAGTACCGGGGCCTGGGCGCCGTCACCACCGGGCGGACCGGCGCGGGTCCCGCCCCCGCGGACCGGGTCGTGGTCAACCCGGAGGGGTACGGACAGCTCTCGGCGGAGGGCCGCCAGGTGATCCTGACCCACGAGAACACCCACGTGGCCACCCGGGCGGCGACCACCTCCCGGACCCCGCTCTGGCTCTCCGAGGGCTTCGCGGACTGGGCCGCGTACCGCGAGAGCGACCGCACCCCGGCCGAGGTCGCCCCGGCCCTCGCCCGCGCGGTGCGGCGGGGCGATCTGCCGGGGGAACTCCCCACGGCCGCCGCCTTCGCCTTCGGTGGGGACGCGGAGGCGCTGGCGCGGGCCTACGAGGGCTCCTGGCTGGCCTGCCGGCTGATCGCCCGGCGGTGGGGGGAGGCGGCGCTGCTCTCGCTGTACGAGAGCTCCGGCCGGGACTCCCTGCCCGCGGCGCTGGCGGACACCCTCGGGACGGATGCCGCCGGGCTGACCCGGGCCTGGCGAGAGGATCTGGCCCGGGAGTTCCGCTAGCCGGAGCCCCGGCGTGGGGCTTGCTGCGGGTGGGGGTCGGTGCCGGGGGCGGGGTGGGGTGTTGGCCTGGACTGCATGATTTAGGCGCCCTGCCTCCTACTCCGACAGGGTGCGGCGTGTTCTAGCGCCACAAATCACGTTTTACGTCCAGGCCAACACCCCACCCCGCCCCCGGCACCGACCCCGGTACGCAGCCTCCGACCGGGGCTGGGGGGACGTTCAGACCCGGCCGGGCTGCTTTCAGTTGGTCGGGGATGGGCTTTCCGGCCCGCCCGCGCCACTCCAGCCGTCCGGCGTTTGAGGACCGGGGTCTGGGGCGGAGCCCCAGGGGTCCGGGCGAAGCCCGGGACCCCTTTCCGGCCCGCCCCGCGCCACTCCAGCCGGTCCGGCGTTTGAGGCGCGGGGTCTGGGGCGGAGCCCCGGGGGGTCCGGGCGAAGCCCGGGATCCTTGCCTTTCCCAGCCGGTCCGGCGTTTGAGGCGCGGGGTCTGGGGCGCAGCCCCGGGGGGTCCGGGCGTAGCCCGGGATCCTTGCCTTTCCCAGCCGGTCCGGCGTTTGAGGCGCGGGGTCTGGGGCGCAGCCCTGGGGGCTCCGGGCGCAGCCCGGGACCCTTGCCTCTCCCAGCCGTCCGGCGTTTGAGGACCGGGGTCCGGGGCGGAGCCCCAGGGGGTCCGGGCGCAGCCCGGTATCCCTTCCAGCCCGTCCGGCGTTTGAGGACCGGGTCAGGGCAGCGCCCTGGGAACGGTGGAAGGGCGGGTAGGGGAACTCCGCGCAGCGGCAAGGTCGCGGCAAGGAACTCTCGGCCCCGCGCAGCGGCAAAGGACCGCAGCGGGGAACTCTGCCCCGCGCCGCGGCAACGGTGGCAGCAGGGGACTTCGCCCCGCGCAGCGGTGCGGGTCGCAGCGGGGAAGCCGGGACGCGCCGCGGCAAAAGGGCGGAGCGGGGGACTCTTCGTCCCGTACGTTCCTGCCCCGCGGGGCGCTTTCCCGGGCCTCCGGTAGGGTCGGCAGGCGATGGACAAGACGCTGATCGTGACCAACGACTTCCCGCCGCGGCCGGGGGGCATCCAGGCCTTCCTGCACAACATGGCGCTGCGACTCGACCCCGACCAAGTCGTGGTCTACGCCTCCACCTGGAAGCGCTCCGCCGAGGGACGGGCCGCCACCGCCGCCTTCGACGCGGAGCAGCCCTTCCAGGTGATCCGCGACCGCACCACGATGCTGCTGCCGACCCCCCGGGTCACCCGCCGGGCCGTCGGCCTGCTGCGCGAACACGGCTGCTCGTCGGTGTGGTTCGGCGCGGCGGCCCCGCTGGGGCTGATGGGACCCGCGCTGCGCCGGGCCGGCGCGCGCCGGATCGTGGCGACCACGCACGGGCACGAGGCGGGCTGGGCGCAGCTGCCGGTCGCGCGCCAACTGCTGCGGCGCATCGGCGAGGGTACGGACACCCTGACCTACCTGGGGGAGTACACCCGTTCGCGGATCGCCCCGGCGCTGACGGAGCGGGCCGCGGCGCGCATGACGCAGCTCCCGCCGGGCGTGGACGAGAAGACCTTCCACCCGGCGTCGGGCGGTGCGGAGGTCCGGGCGAAGCTGGGGCTGACGGACCGGCCGGTGGTCGTCTGCGTCTCGCGGCTCGTCCCCCGCAAGGGGCAGGACACGCTGATCGAGGCGATGCCGCGGATCCTGGCGGGGGTGCCGGACGCCGTCCTGCTGATCGTGGGCGGCGGCCCCTACGAGGCCGACCTGCGGGCACTGGCCGGCAAGGCCGGGGTCGCGGAGTCCGTCGTGTTCACGGGCGCGGTCCCGTGGGCCGAACTCCCCGCCCACTACGGGGCCGGGGACGTCTTCGCGATGCCCTGCCGCACCCGTCGCGGCGGGCTCGACGTGGAGGGCCTCGGCATCGTCTACCTGGAGGCCTCCGCCACCGGCCTCCCGGTCATCGCCGGTGACTCCGGCGGCGCCCCCGACGCCGTACTGGACGGGGAGACGGGCTGGGTGGTGCCCGGAGGCGCCCCGGCCGAGACCGCCGAGCGCGTCGTCGCCCTGCTCCGGGACCCGGCCCTGCGCGCGCGCATGGGCGAGCGCGGCCGCGCCTGGGTCGAGGAGAAGTGGCGCTGGGATTCGCTGGCGGAGCGCCTGCGCGAGCTGCTGTAGGCCGTACCTTTCGGATCTTGCCCGATCGGCAAGATCCGAAAGAGACCGGGCAGAGTCGATCAAACCGCTCGGGCCGGGGAGGGGCCCGCCTACGGTCGAGCCATGTCTGACTGTTACTCAGAAGCGTGTCAGTCCGGGTTATGGCTGGTTGGGCGGAATCCGCTCATGATGCGGCCATGACACCAAACCTGACACGTCGTCATGTTCTCGGCCTCGGCGCCCTGCAGACCGCGGCGGCCCTCGGTTTCACCCGGATCGGGCTGCAGTCCGCGGCCGCCGCCGAGCCCGCGGCGGCCACGTACGCCCCGGCCATCGTCGTCGGCTCCGGCTACGGATCCGCCGTCGCCGCGCTCCGCCTCGGGCAGGCCGGCGTGCGCACCGTCGTCCTGGAGATGGGACGGCTCTGGGACACCCCGGGAGCCGACGGGAAGGTCTTCCCCTCCACCTCCGCCCCCGACCAGCGCTCGATGTGGTTCCGCAACCGGACCGAGGCCCCGCTCGCCCAGTTCCTCTGGCTGGACGTGGTCAACCGCAACATCAGCCCGTACCCCGGCGTCCTGGACCGGGTGAACTACGGGGACATGTCGGTGTACGTGGGTCGCGGCGTCGGCGGCGGCTCCCTGGTCAACGGCGGTATGGCGCCCACCCCGAAGCGCTCGTACTTCACCGAGATCCTGCCCCGGGTCGACGCCGACGAGATGTACGGCACCTACTACCCCCGGGCCCGCGCCATGCTCGGGGTCAACGACATCGACCCGGCCTGGTTCGAGTCCACGGAGTGGTACCGCTTCGCCCGGATCTCCCGAAAGCACGCCCAGAAGACCGGGCTGAAGACCACCTTCGTCCCCAACGTCTACGACTTCGAGTACATGAAGCGCGAGGCCGCCGGGACCGCCACCAAGTCCGCGCTCGCCGGAGAGGTCATCTACGGCAACAACCACGGCAAGAAGAGCGTGGACAAGACCTACCTCGCCGCCGCCCTGGGCACCGGGAACGTCACCATCGAGACCATGCAGCGCGTGGTCGGCGTACGGCAGGACCCGGCGGGCGGCTACGTCCTGACCGTCCAGACCAGCGACCTCACCGGCCGGGTCACCCAGGTCCGCGAACTGGGCTGCAAGCAGCTCTTCCTCGGCGCCGGCAGCCTCGGCACCACCGAGATCCTGCTGCGCGCCCGGGAGACCGGCACCCTGCCCGCGCTCAACGACAAGGTGGGCCTCGGCTGGGGCCACAACGGCAACGTCATGACCGCCCGGGCCAACCACCTCTGGGACACGGTCGGCGCGCACCAGGCCACCATGCCGGCCCTCGGCATCGACGACTGGGACAACGCCTCGAACCCGGTCTTCGCCGAGATCGCCCCGCTCCCGATGGGGTTCGAGCACTGGATCTCGATGTACCTGGCCATCACCAAGAACCCGGAGCGCGGGCACTTCACCTACGACGCCGCCAGCGACTCGGCGAAGCTCCAGTGGACCCGGGACCAGAACACCCCGTCCGTCCAGGCGGCCAAGCGCCTCTTCGACCGGATCAACCGGGCCAACTTCACCATTTACCGCTACGACCTGTTCGGCGACAACAAGAACTTCGCCGACAACTTCACCTACCACCCGCTGGGCGGCTGCGTCCTCGGGGACGCGACCGACGACTTCGGCCGCGTCAAGGGCTACCAGGGCCTCTACGTCACCGACAGCTCGCTGATCCCCGGATCGCTCGGGGTGAACCCCTTCGTGACCGTCACCGCGCTCGCGGAACGGAACATGGCGCGGGTCCTCGCAGAGGACCCGCGCTAATCAGCGGCCTCCGGCGGGGGGGCGCTAGACCCGTCAGCCCCGGTAGAGGGCTTCGATCTCGTCCGCGAAGTCCTTCGCCACCACATTCCGCTTCAGCTTCAGCGAAGGCGTGATGTGCCCGGACTCCTCCGTGAACTGGGAGGGCAGAATGCGGAATTTCCGCACCGATTCCGCCTTGGAAACCGCCGCGTTGCCGTCGTCCACGGCTTTCTGGACGGCGGCGACGAGATCCGCGTCCTCGCGCAGCTGGGCCGCCGTCACGCCGGCCGGCTTGCCGTTCTCCGCGGCCCACCGGCCCAGGAACTCCTCGTCGATGGTGACCAGCGCGGCCACGAACGGCCGCGCGTCGCCGACCACCATGCACTCCGCGACCAGCGCGTGCGCCCGGATCCGGTCCTCGATCACGGCGGGGGCGACGTTCTTGCCGCCCGCCGTGACGATGAGCTCCTTCTTGCGCCCGGTGATCGCCAGGTAGCCGTCCTCGTCGAGGGTGCCGACGTCGCCGGTGTGGAACCAGCCGTCGGTCAGCGCGTCGGCGGTGGCCGTCGGGTTGTTCCAGTACTCCTTGAAGATGTGCTCGCCGTGCAGCAGCACCTCGCCGTCGTCGGCGATGCGCACCACGGAGCCGGGGAGCGGCTGGCCGACCGTACCGATCTTCGTCTTGTCCCACGGGTTGAAGGCCGTGGCGGCGCAGGACTCGGTCAGGCCGTAGCCCTCCAGCACCGTGAAGCCGATGCCGCGGAAGAAGTGGCCGAGCCGCTCGCCCAGCGGGGCCCCGCCGGAGATCGCGTACTCGCCGCGCCCGCCGAGGACCGCGTGGAGCTTGCTGTAGACCAGCTTGGAGAAGAGCTTGTGCTTCAGCCTCAGCTTGAGGGACGGCCCGCCGGGCAGGTCCAGCGCGCGGCTGTACGCGATCGCCGTCTCGGCCGCCGCGTCGAAGATCTTGCCCTTGCCGTCGGCCTGGGCCTTGGCGCGGGCCGAGTTGTAGACCTTCTCGAAGACGCGCGGCACGCCGAGGATCAGCGTGGGCCGGAAGGACTGCAGCTCGTCGGTGAGGTTCTTGATGTCCGGTACGCAGCCCAGCCGGATCGGCGCCAGCACGGCCGCCACCTCCACCAGGCGGCCGAAGACGTGCGCGGCCGGCAGGAAGAGCAGCACGGAGCACTCGCCGGTCCGGAAGAGCGGGTGCAGCCGGGCCACGATGTTGCCGACCTCGGCGAAGAAGCTGCGGTGGGTCAGCACGCAGCCCTTGGGGCGGCCGGTGGTGCCGGAGGTGTAGACGATGGTGGCCGGGTCGTCGGCGCCCGCCAGCGCGCTGCGCTCGTCGACCTCGGCGTCGGAGATCCCGGCGCCGGCGGCCCGCAGCGTCTCCAGAGCGCCCTGCTCGATCTCCCAGACCTCGCGCAGCTCCGGCAGCCGGTCGCGCAGGGCGGCCACGGACGCGGCGTGCGCGGGGGACTCCACGACGACGGCGACGGCGCCGGAGTCGCCGAGGATCCACTGGATCTGCTCGGGGGAGCTGGTCTCGTACACGGGGACCGTGACGGCGCCCGCGCTCCAGATCGCGAAGTCGATCAGCACCCACTCGTAGCGGGTGCGGGAGATCAGGGCGACCCGGTCGCCGGGCTTGATGCCGGCCGCGATCAGGCCCTTCGCCGCGCTGCGGACCTCGGCGAGGAACTCGGTCGCGGTGACGTCCTGCCACGCGCCGCCGACCTTGCGGGCCATGACGGCGGTGTCGGGATGCTGAGCGGCGTTGCGGCGGATGAGATCCGTCAGGTTCCCGTCCGACGGGACCTCGTACAGGGCCGGAAGGCTGAACTCGCGCAAGACTGCTGCTCCTCTGGGCGCCATCGCCACCATGTGGACCGACCGGACGTTACCCACCGGTAGGGGGTTCCGGATAGAGGGAACCGGCCAGATGTTCCCTGCGTCACATGTCGCGGCCGTGTCCTGCCGACATTAGTCGACCCGGTTTGCGACTCGGAAGTAACCGCAGGTCCGGCCGCCTGAGCCGATTCCCTCCCTGCGGTGCCCAAGCGCGCCTAGGGTGGCCGCATGGGTGGCTCTATGGGTGGCACGAAGAACCGGACACGCGTCCACGTCGTCAGCGACGTCCACGGCAACACCGAGGCCCTGGCGCGGGCCGGGGAGGGCGCCGACGCGCTGATCTGCCTCGGTGACCTGGTTCTCTTCCTCGACTACGCCGACCACTCGCGCGGCATCTTCCCCGACCTCTTCGGCGTCGAGAACGCCGATCACATCGTGGAGCTGCGCACCGCCCGCCGTTTCGAGGAGGCCCGGGACTTCGCCCGCGGGCTGTGGGCCGGGCTGGACCGGGAACGGCTCGTCGAGGGCGCGGTCCGGCGCCAGTACGCCGAGATGTTCGCCGCCTTCCCCCGGCCCACGTACGCCACGTACGGCAATGTCGACATCCCCGGGCTCTGGCCCGAGTACGCGGGCCCGGGCCTGACCGTGCTCGACGGGCAGCGCGCCGAGATCGGCGGCCGGGTCTTCGGCTTCGTCGGCGGCGGACTGCCCTCGCCGATGCGCACGCCCTACGAGGTGCCCGAGGAGGAGTACGCGGCCAAGGTGGAGGCGCTGGGCGAGGTCGACGTGCTCTGCTCGCACATCCCGCCGGATGTCCCGGAGCTCTGCTACGACACCGTGGCGCGGCGCTTCGAGCGGGGGAGCGGGGCCCTGCTCGCCGCGATCCGCCGGGTACGGCCCCGGTACGCGCTCTTCGGCCACGTGCACCAGCCGCTCGCCCGGCGGATGCGGATCGGCGCCACCGAGTGCGTGAACGTCGGGCACTTCGCCGCCACCGGAAGGCCGTGGGCCCTGGAGTGGTGAGCTCCTGACGCGCGATAGCCTTCACGCGGCGGCCCAGGCCGTCCGCACTTTCCTCGAACTCCCCCCGGAGGAGCGACCGCGATGGCGGAACACACCAGCTCGAGCATCATGATCGAGGCGTCCCCGGCCGACGTCATGGCCGTGATCGCCGACTTCGCCCGCTACCCGGAGTGGACCGGCGAGGTGAAGGAGGCCGAGGTACTGGCGAAGGACGACGCCGGCCGGGCCTCGCGCGTCCGGCTGCTGCTGGACGCGGGCGCGATCAAGGACGACCACACGCTGGCCTACACCTGGCCGGCGGAGAACACGGTCAGCTGGACCCTGGACAAGTCCCAGATGCTGCGGCAGCTGGACGGGTCCTACCAGCTGGCGCCGGTCGCGGGCGGTGCGCGCACCGAGGTGACGTACTCGCTGACGGTGGACGTCAAGATCCCGATGCTCGGGATGATCAAGCGCAAGGCGGAGAAGGTCATCATCGACCGGGCCCTGGCAGGCCTGAAGAAGCGCGTGGAAAGCCACCCGGAGCCTGAAGCCTCCTGACGCGCCGCTGCGCCGGACCGCGTCCGGCGGTGGGGACCGGGGCCCGGGTGGGTCCCGGGGGCGTGCGAGGCTGGCAGCGGCCGGCCTGCGGTCCCACCGGGATCCGGGGCCAGGCACCCGCGGAGCTAGGAGCAGCATGCACACCCTTCTCGTCACCGGCCCCGGCGGCGCCGGGCGGAGCACCGTCGCGGCGGCCACCGCACTCGCCGCCGCACGCCAGGGGCACCGGGTGCTCCTGCTCTGCGCCGGCCCCGCCGATCCGCCGGTCACCCCGCAGGGCACGCTCAGGGTGGCCCGCGTCGACTCCGGCGAGGAGTTCCGGCGCGAGCTCGTCGAGCTCCAGGAGCGCGGCTCCGCGGTCCTCGGGATGCTCGGCGCCCGCCCGCTGCACACCGACGAGATCACCGAACTGCCCGGCGCCGAGCAGTTCGCCCTGCTCCGCGCCCTGCGCCGGGCCGCGGACGAGCCCGGCACCGACCTCGTGGTGGTCGACCTGCCCCCGCTGCACCAGGCGATCACCACCCTCGCCCTCCCCGCGCAGCTCCGCCGCTACCTCGCCCGGCTGCTCCCCGCGGAGCGCCAGGCGGCCCGCGCCCTGCGCCCCGTACTGGCCCAGCTCGCCGGCGTCCCCATGCCCGCACAGTGGCTGTACGAGGCCGCCGCCCGCTGGGACGAGGACCTGGCGGCCGTCCAGGACGTGCTGGAGGCCCCCACCACCTCCGTACGGCTCGTCGCCGAGCCGGGACCCGGCGCCGACGCCGCGCTGCGCCTGGGCATGCTCGGGCTCGCCCTGTACCGGCTGCCCGTCTCGGCGCTCGTCGCCAACCGGATGCTGCCCGCCGGATCCCCCGACCCCTGGCTGGCGGGGCTCGCCGCCCAGCAGGAGAAGTACGCCGCCCAGTGGGCCGGCGACGAGAGCCTCCCGGTGCTCCCCGTGCCCCACCTGGGCCGGGACCCGCACGGTCCCGAGGACCTCGCGGAGCTGGCCCCGGCACCCGCCCCGGCGACCGCGCCCCGCCCGGCCTGGACCGTCGAGGACCGGATCGCCGAGGACGGGGTGCTGCTGTGGCGGGTCCCGCTGCCCCGTGCGGAGAAGCGCGAGCTCGGCCTGGTCCGGCGCGGTGACGAGCTGCTGCTCACGGTGGGCCCGTACCGCAGGATCGTTCCGCTGCCCGCCGCGCTGCGCCGCTGCACCGTCTCCGGCGCCGCCCTCGCCGACGACGAGCTCCGCATCCGCTTCACCCCGGACCCGGAGCTGTGGCCCCGGAGCGGGGGAAAGGCGTAGCGGGCGGTCCCGGAGGTCCCGGCGGCCTGGGGGGCGTACCGCCGTTCGGGTACCGTCGGAGGGAGTAGGAGCAGGAATCCGCACCGCACGCCCGCCGCAGCAGGAGAGTCCGCCATGAGCGAGGCCACCGACCGCCCCACCGATCCCTCCTCCCGGGACGACGCCTGGGCCGAGGCCTGCGCCGAGGACCTCGCCTCCGAGCGGGAGCGCCGCAGGTCCGAGCAGGGCGCCTCCGGGAGCGCGGGCACCGGGACCGCCGCAGAGGAGCTGTTCAAGCTCTTCGAGGCCGTCGCGGACAAGGTGTCCGACAAGGTCTCCGCGCTGAACAACCCGCTGTTCGGCGTGGCCGCGCAGGGCGCCGTACGGCAGTTCGTCAACCAGGCGAAGACCGCCGCCAAACCCGTCGTCGAGCGCAACCCCGAGGTTTTCGACCACCTGGCGGCGGCCGGCTCGGAGCTGCTCGCCGCCTACCGTTCCGCGGTCGAGGGCCACGAGCGCCGCTGGACGCGCGACGAACCGGCCCCCGGACGGGGCGGCGGGACCGGCGCCGACCCCACCGGCAACGCCGCCGGAAACGCGAAGGACCCCCGTGACGAGGACGGCGACGGCCCGACCGAGCGGATCGATCTCGACTGAACCCCGCCCTCCCTCGGGTACGGTTGACAGCGGCGGGGTTTGACCGGAAACCGAGGGACTAATGGGACTCACCATCGGCGTCGACATCGGCGGCACGAAGATCGCGGCCGGCGTGGTCGACGAAGACGGCACCATCCTTGAGACGTACAAGGTGCCCACGCCGCCGACCCCGGACGGCGTGACGGACGCGATCTGCGCCGCCGTCTCCGAGGTCAGCGCCAGCCACACCATCGACGCGGTCGGCATCGGCGCCGCCGGATACGTCGACGACAAGCGCGCGACCGTACTCTTCGCGCCGAACATCAACTGGCGGCACGAGCCGCTCAAGGACAAGGTCGAGCAGCGCATCGGCCTGCCCGTGGTCGTCGAGAACGACGCGAACTGCGCCGCCTGGGGCGAGTACCGCTTCGGCGCCGGCCAGGGCCACGAGGACGTCATCTGCATCACGCTCGGCACGGGCCTGGGCGGCGGCATCATCATCGGCAACAAGCTCCGGCGCGGACGCTTCGGCGTGGCCGCGGAGTTCGGCCACATCCGGGTGGTCCCGGACGGCCTGCTGTGCGGCTGTGGCAGCCAGGGCTGCTGGGAGCAGTACGCCTCCGGGCGCGCGCTCGTCCGGTACGCCAAGCAGCGCGCCAACGCCACCCCCGAGAACGCGAAGGCACTCCTCGCGCTCGGCGACGGCACCCCCGACGGCATCGAGGGCAAGCACATCAGCGAGGCGGCCCGCGCCGGCGACCTGGTGGCCATCGACTCCTTCCGCGAGCTGGCCCGTTGGGCGGGCGCCGGCCTCGCGGACCTGGCCTCGCTCTTCGACCCGTCGGCGTTCATCGTCGGCGGCGGCGTCTCGGACGAGGGCGACCTGGTCCTCGACCCGATCCGCAAGTCCTTCAAGCGCTGGCTGATCGGCGGCGCGTGGCGCCCGCACGCGCAGGTGCTCGCGGCGCAGCTCGGCGGCAAGGCCGGCCTGGTCGGCGCGGCGGACCTGGCCCGCCAGGGCTGAAGCCCGCCCCGCGGGAACCCGTATCGGTGGAACTGCCCGCCGCGCCCCCTGGGGCGCGGCGGGCAGTCTCGTTATGTTGCCGGGTATGGAACACGAACCCGCCGAGCTGCCGAACTCCCTTACCGAAGCCGATGGTTCCGCCGTGATCCGGGTGCTCTCCTACAACGTCCGCTCCCTGCGCGACGACGAGGACGCGCTGGCACGGGTCATCCGCGCGTGCGCACCGGACCTGGTGTGCGTCCAGGAGGCGCCGCGGTTCTTCCGGTGGCGCAAGCACGCGGCGCGACTGGCCTCGAAGTGCGACCTGGTGGTCCTGTCGGGCGGTGCGACGGCGGCGGGCCCGCTGCTCCTGTGTTCCCTACGGGCCTTCGTGGAGCGGACCGAGGACGTCCTGCTGCCGCTGACCCCGGGCCGCCACCGGCGGGGCTTCGCCACGGCGGTCGTACGGCTGGGAGGGGTCCGGGTCGGGGTCCTGAGCACGCACCTCTCCCTGGACGGCCCGGAACGCCTCGCCCAGGCGGAACTGCTCCTGGACCGGCTCGCCGGGATGGACGTGCCGTACGCGATCGCCGCGGGGGACATCAACGAGGGCCCCTCGGGGCCCGCCTTCCGCCGGCTGGCGGGGGCCCTGCAGGACTGCCGGGTGGCGGCGCCGTGGGGTGGGGAGCACACGTGGGTGCGGTCGTCGCCGCCGCGGCGGATCGACGCGGTCTTCGCCAGCGCGGGGGTGCAGGTCCTCGCCTGCGGCGTTCCCGAGGGGCTCCCGGGAGTCACCCCCGAGGACCTGGCCGCCGCCACGGACCACCTCCCGGTCCTGGCCACCCTCAGGCTGCCGGCAGCACCCTCCTGACGCACTCCGCGCACCGCTGCGCACATCCGGCCGCGCCGGCGTGTGAGGCGCGGGGCCCGACGGGTCAGGGCGGAGCCCTGGGAACGGTGGAACCGGGGGTCCTCCCCCGGACGGAGTCTGGGGGAGGGTGGGTGGCTTCGCCCGCAGGGCAAAGCCACCCGCACCCGCCCACCGACGGCCCACCACGACGGCGGAGCCGTCAGGGCCGCGGGCTACACCACCGCGCCCCGACCGGGGTCGTCGTCATCGTCCTCGTCCGTGGACATCCGCGCGACCAGCGTCGCGAAGCCGCCCAGGAAGCCGCCGACGCCCAGCGTCGTCAGCCACCAGGTCATCTCCCACTGCAGCAGCACCGCCAGGAGCAGCAGGACCGGTCCGCCCACCACCGCCAGCCAGGCGAACTTCGACGTCGCGTCCGCCTCCGGCAGCTCCGGCTCGGGGGGTACGAAGTGCCCCTCGTCCTTCGCGGCCCCGGGGGAGTCGTCGGGCTCGGCCAGGGAGTGGTCCCGGGGACCCGGCCCGACCGCGCCGCCCACGCCCGGGGCGAACACCACCGAGCTGCCCAGGGCCGCCGACGGCGGCTCCGGGGAGGCCGGGCCGGCCGGGGCCGCCGGGCTCGCCGGGTCGGCCGTCGGCGCGGGGCCGGCCGGTTTCACGTCCTCCTCCGGCAGGAGGAGGTTCTCGATCGGCCGGAACGGTCTCGCGCCCGGCGGGTCCGCGGGCTCCTGCCCGTAGCCGGCCACGATCGCCGCCCACGCCGCTTCCTCGTCCAGCGGGGGGACACCCCCCGAAGACTCCTCGTGCTCAGCCACCGCTGGCCGCCCCCTCCCTGCCCAAGCTCTCCGACAGCCGGCCGACGAACGCGTAGCTGTCCGCGAAGATCCGCTCCGCGTCATGGTCCAACGTCGCGACGTGGTAACTCTGTTCCAGCAGCGTCTCGGTGACGTCCGTGGAGGACACCCGCGCCAGGATCCGCGTCGAGTCCGCCGGCCGCACCACGTGGTCCTGCGGGCTGTGCAACAGCAGCAGCGGCTGCGTCACCTGCGGCAGTTCGGTGTCCAGCATCTGCAGGAACGTGCGCAGCGAGTGCGCGGCCCGGGTCGGGACCCGGTCGTAGCCGACCTCGACCGCGCCCGGCTTGGCGATGTCGCTCGCGATGCCCGGCGTCGAGCGGACGAAGTGCTTGACGACCGGCAGGGCCACGGCCAGCGGGTCGTGGATCTTGTTGACCGGGTTGACGAGGACGATGCCGCTGATACCGTCCCCGTGCTTCGCCGCCAGCCGCAGGGTCAGCGCGCCGCCCATCGACAGCCCGAAGACGAACACCTGCTCGCAGCTGCCCTGCAGCTCCCGCAGCGCGCGGTCGACCTCGGCGTACCAGTCCTGCCAGCCGGTGAGCTGCATGTCCTGCCAGCGCGTCCCGTGCCCGGGGAGCAGGGGCAGCGACACCGTCAGTCCCTGCGCGGCCAGATGCTCGGCCCAGGGCCGCATCGACTGGGGGGAACCGGTGAAGCCGTGGCAGAGGAGGACGCCGACCTTTCCGCCCTCGTGGCGGAACGGCTCGGCTCCAGGGAGGACGGGCACCAGGGTCTCCTTCGAGGGGGGTGTGGGGTGCGTAGCGCTGTGTGACTTCACCGTACGCGACGGGGGTGGCACCGACCAGGGTCGTCGGACGGCTCCCGGTACGACCAGGGGATAAGGTCTGTTCGACAGACACAGGAAGGCTTTCGAGTTGATCTACGGCGCAATGAAGTTCTCGATCGGCGGTTCCCTGAAGCTCGCCTTCAGGCCGTGGGTGGAGGGCCTCGAGAACATTCCCGCAGAGGGGCCGGCGATCCTCGCGAGCAACCACCTGTCCTTCTCCGACTCCTTCTTCCTCCCGGCCGTGCTGGACCGCAAGGTGACCTTCATCGCGAAGGCGGAGTACTTCACCTCCCCGGGCGTCAAGGGCAAGCTGACGGCCGCCTTCTTCAAGGGCGTCGGCCAGCTCCCGGTGGACCGTTCCGGTGCGCGCGGGGCCGGCGAGGCCGCCATCAAGAGCGGCATCGACGTCATCGAACGCGGAGAGCTGTTCGGTATTTACCCCGAAGGGACGCGTTCACCCGACGGTCGGCTCTACCGTGGGAAGCCCGGCGGTCTGGCCCGGGTGGCCCTGGCCACCGGAGCGCCCGTGATCCCCGTCGCGATGATCGACACGGAGAAGATCCAGCCGCCGGGAAAGGTGGTGCCCAAGCTGATGCGCCCGGGCATCCGGATCGGCAAGCCGCTGGACTTCAGCCGCTACCACGGGATGGAGGGGGACCGCTTCATCCTCCGCTCGGTGACCGACGAGGTCATGTACGAGATCATGAAGCTCTCCGGCCAGGAGTACGTCGACATCTACGCGACGGCCGCCAAGCGCCAGATCGCGGACGCGGAGAAGGCCGCCGCGAGGAGCGAGAAGGCCGAACCGGCCGTCTCGGACACCGACAAGTAGCAGCACACGGGCGGGACCGCCCGTACGGGGTGGGGGAGATGGCGAAGCGCGAGCGCGTCGTACGCATGTCGGTCGAGCAGCCGCTGTGGCGTGCCCTGACGGCCTACCGGCTGCTCACCATGGTCTACGCGGCCCTGCTGTTCGCCTCCGCCTACAAGAAGTTCGACCGCCCCTGGATCGCGGCCTCCTACCTGGCCTTCCTGGCCGGCTGGACCCTGGTCACCCTCCCCAAGGTGGCCAACGCCGCCAGTTGCACCAAGCGGTTCCTGTGCGCCGACCTCACCGTCGCCTGCGTCGGGATCCTGCTCACCCCGCTCGCGGACAGCCACGCACGGGTCACGGGCGGCGGTCCCACCCTCCCCTCCATATGGACCGCGGGCGCGGTCCTCGCCTTCGCCATCAAGGGCGGCTGGCGCTGGGCCTGTTTCGCCTCCACCTTCGTCGCCGCCGCCAACCTCGTACAGCGCGGCGAGCCCACCCGGGACACCCTGCACAACGTGCTCCTGGTCTGGGTGGCCTCCGTCGCCATCGGCTACGTCGTCGAGGTCGCCCGGGCCAGTGAGGCCACCCTCGCCCGCGCCCTGGAGATCGAGGCCGCCACCCGCGAGCGCGAACGCCTCGCCCGCGACATCCACGACGGGGTCCTCCAGGTCCTCGCCATGGTCCAGCGGCGCGGCACCGAACTGGGCGGGGAGGCCGCCGAGCTCGGCCGGATGGCGGGGGAGCAGGAGGTCGCGCTGCGCACCCTGGTCTCCAGCGGACTGGCGCGCCCCTCCCGGATCTCCCGCGACGAGGCGCTCGGCGCGATCGTGGCCGCCTTCGAGGTGGAGGAACCCGGCGAGGAGGAGGGCGAGCTCGATCTGCGGGCCCTCCTGGCCCCGCACGCCGGCTCGCGGGTGAGCTTCGCCGAACCGGGCACCCCGGTGCCGTTGCCCGTGCCCGCCGCGAGGGAGCTGGCCGCGGCGGTCGGCGCCGCCCTCGACAACGTGCGCAAGCACGCGGGCGAGGGGGCCAGCGCCTGGATCCTGGTCGAGGACTGGGGCGACGAGGTGATCGTGACCGTCCGGGACGACGGTCCGGGCATCCCGGCCGGCCGGCTCGACCAGGCCGAGGGTGAGGGCCGGATGGGAGTGGCACTGTCCATCCGGGGCCGCCTCCGCGACCTCGGCGGCAGCGCCGAGCTGGTGTCCGTCCCGGGGCAGGGCACCGAAGTGGAACTGAAAGTACCGAGGGGGAGCACCAAGTGAACGAGTCGAACCAGCCGAGCGGTCACGGGCAGAACGGGCCGGGCGACCAGAACGGCCAGAACGGCCTCGGCGGCATCAAGGTCATGGTCGTCGACGACCACCCGATGTGGCGGGACGCGGTCGCCCGCGACCTCGCCGCGGCCGGCTTCGACCTGGTGGCCACCGCGGGCGACGGGCCCGAGGCGGTGCGCAGGGCCCACGCCGCGGCCCCGCACGTCCTGGTCCTCGACCTCAACCTCCCCGGCATGCCCGGCGTGCAGGTCTGCAAGGAACTGGTCGGAGCCAACCCGGCCCTGCGGGTCCTCGTGCTCTCCGCGAGCGGCGAGCACGCCGACGTCCTGGAAGCCGTGAAGTCCGGCGCGACCGGCTACCTGCTGAAGTCCGCGGGCGCCCAAGAGCTCATCGACGCCGTGCGCCGCACGGCGGCCGGCGACCCCGTCTTCACCCCGGGCCTGGCCGGCCTGGTCCTCGGCGAGTACCGGCGCCTCGCCACCGATCCGGCGCCCGCCGCCTCCGACGAGCCGAAGGCCCCGCAGCTCACCGACCGGGAGACCGAGGTGCTGCGGCTGGTGGCCAAGGGGCTCTCGTACAAGCAGATCGCGGAACGGCTCGTGATCTCCCACCGCACGGTGCAGAACCACGTGCAGAACACCCTGGGCAAGCTCCAGTTGCACAACCGCGTGGAGCTCGTCCGGTACGCGATCGAGCGCGGCCTCGACGACGCGTAAGGCCGACGAGGGGCGAGGCCACCGCTCGTACGAGTGAACGGGCGGATGCAACGCCCCGCAATTCCCCCGGAATTGACCCTTCCCGGCATCTTGCTGTGACCTGAGTCACCACTAGCGTGACCGTCATGCGGGCCCCGCGGCCTCAGCGGGCCCTGTGGCGAAGGGAAATTCCATGAAGGTCGGAGTGCTGACGGGCGGCGGCGACTGCCCCGGGCTCAACGCGGTGATCCGCAGTGTCGTGCGCAAGGGCGTCCAGGAGTACGACTACGAGTTCATCGGTTTCAAGGACGGCTGGCGCGGAACGGTCGAAGGCCGCACCGTCCCGCTCGACATCCCCGCCGTCCGCGGGATCCTGCCCCGCGGCGGGACCATCCTCGGCTCCTCGCGCACCAACCCGTTCAAGCTGGACGACGGGGTCCGCCGGATCAAGGAGAACCTCGCCAAGTACGAGGTCGACGCCCTCGTCGCGATCGGCGGCGAGGACACCCTCGGCGTGGCCGCGAAGCTCTACGAGGAGTACGGCATCCCCTGCGTCGGGGTTCCGAAGACCATCGACAACGACCTGTCGGCCACCGACTACACCTTCGGCTTCGACACCGCCGTCGGTATCGCGACCGAGGCCATCGACCGGCTGCACACCACCGCCGAATCCCACATGCGGGTCCTGGTCGTCGAGGTGATGGGCCGGCACGCCGGCTGGATCGCCCTGCACTCGGGCCTCGCGGGCGGCGCCAACGTCATCCTCATCCCGGAGCAGCGCTTCGACGTGGACCAGGTCTGCGCCTGGGTGAGCTCGCGCTTCAAGGCGAGCTACGCGCCGATCGTGTGCGTCGCCGAGGGTGCGATGCCCAAGGACGGGGACATGGTGCTGAAGGACGCGACCAAGGACTCCTTCGGGCACGTGCGGCTGTCCGGCGTGGGCGAGTGGCTGGCCAAGGAGATCGAGGCGCGGACCGGCAAGGAGGCCCGTACGACCGTACTCGGGCACATCCAGCGGGGCGGCACCCCGAGCGCGTTCGACCGGTGGCTGGCCACCCGCTTCGGACTGCACGCGATCGACGCGGTGCGCGACGGGGACTTCGGGAAGATGGTCGCGCTGAAGGGGACGGACATCGTGCGGGTGCCGATCGCCGAGGCGACGGCGAAGCTGAAGACGGTGGATCCGGCGCTGTACGAGGAGGCCGGAGTGTTCTTCGGCTGAGTGGCTGAGCCGCGGCGCGGGCGCGGGGCATGGGTCGTAAGGTGACAAACGACCCATGGTCCGATCCTTTGGCGCAGTACGGGAGTAAACGTGGAGATCCTGGCATTCGGGGTGACGGCCGACGAGAAGCCGCTCATCGAGAAGGCCTTCGCGGGCCAGCACGAGGTGCGCTGCCTGGACGTCTTCCTCAGCGAGGACACCGCCCCCATCGCGGCCGGGTACGAGATCGTCTCGTCGAGCGTCAACGCGGACCTGAACGGCCGGGTGCTGCGCACCCTGGCGGCGGGCGGGACGAAGATGATCGCCCAGCGCTCCACGGGCTTCAACAACATCGACCTGGAGGTCGCGCGGCAGCTCGGCCTGACGGTCGGGCGGGTCTCGTACTACTCCCCGTACTCGGTGGCCGAGTTCGCGTGGACCCTGGCCATGGCCGTGAACCGGCGGATCGTCCGGGCCTCGAACCGCACGCGGGACTTCGACTTCCGGCTGAACGGCCTGATGGGCCGCGACATGCGCGGCCGCACGGTGGGCGTGCTCGGCACCGGCAAGATCGGGGAGGCGTTCACCCGGATCGCCCACGGCTTCGGGATGAACCTGCTGGGCTGGGACGTGGCGCAGAACCCGGCGTGCGTGGAGCTGGGCATGAAGTACGTGGACAAGGACACGCTGTTCGCCTCCTCGGACCTGATCAGCCTGCACGTTCCGCTGCTGGACTCCACGCACCACATCATCGGCGCCGAGGCGCTGAAGCTGATGAAGGACGACGCCATCCTGGTGAACTCCAGCCGCGGCGGCCTGATCGACACGGACGCGCTGGTCACGGAGTTGCGGACGGGCCGCTTCGCGGGGGTGGGCCTGGACGTGTACGAGGCCGAGGCTGGGCTCTTCTTCCTGGACAAGTCCCTGGTGGTCGTCGAGGACGACACCCTGGCCCGACTGATCACCTTCCCGAACGTGGTCGTCACGTCCCACCAGGCGTACTACACCCACGACGCGGTGGGCCAGATCATCGACACCACCGTCGCCAACGTCGCGGACTACCTGGCGGGCCGACGCTCGGAGAACACCCTGGTGCCGGGCCCTGCTTGATGCGCCCCTCGCATCCCTCGCATCCCTCGCACCGCTGCGCGGGCTTCCCCGCGCAGCGGTCCCGCGGCTAGCCGCGGACGGCGGTCGTGCGGATTCCGGCGATCAGGTCGCGGACCAGCTCCGCGCCCCGGAGGGTCAGGACCGACTCCGGGTGGAACTGGACCCCCGCGAAGCCGCCGGAGGCGGAGCGCAGGGCGTGCACCTCGCCCGTGGCGGGATCACGGGAGACCTCGATGCCCCGCAGGGCCAGGGACCGCTCCCGCTCCGCCGAGCAGTGCGCCGCGTACGTGTTGTAGAAGCCGACGACCTCCTCGGCCCCGAACAGCGGGATCCGCGTCTGCGCCCCCTGCGCCGGCTCCGCCTTGCGGACCAGCGGGAGCCCCAGCTCGGCGGCGAGCAGCTGGTGGCTGAGGCACACCCCGAGCAGTCCGCCCCGGTGCGAGGCCAGGAGCTCCGCCGCCAGCTCGCGCATGATCCGGATCTTCGGGTCGCCGAAGTCCGCCGGGTCGCCGGGGCCCGGGCCGAGCACGATCGGCCCGTCCCAGGCCAGGGCGGCCGCCCGCAGCCCCGGGTCGTCGTAGCGGCGTACGGTCACCTCCAGCCCGGCCACCCGCAGGACGTGGCCCAGCATCGAGGTGAAGGTGTCCTCCCCGTCCAGCACCAGCGCGTGGCCCGTCACCTCGGCCGGCCGCTCCTGCATCCGCAGCCAGAACGGCGCCAGGTCCTCGCGGCGTGCGGCCAGGGCCGCCTGGACCCGGGGGTCGTCGGTCAGTCGCGGACCGGAGAAGGAGGGCCGCACCGCCGCCGGGCGCACGCCCAGCGCCGCCAGCACCCCGGCCGCCTTCGCGTGCGTCTCCGCCACCTCGCCCGCCGGGTCGGAGTGCCGTACGAGGGTGGCCCCGACGGGCACCCGCAGCGCGCCGTCCGGCCCGATGTCCGCCGTCCGGATGAGGATGGGGGAGTCGAGGGTCTGCGCGCCCGAGGCGTCCAGGCCCAGCAGGGCCAGCGCCCCCGCGTAGTAGCCGCGGCCGACCCCGTCCTGCCCGAGGGGCTCGTAGCGCTCGATGACCCGGCAGGCGTTCTGCACCGGCGATCCGGTCACCGTCGCCGCGAACATCGTCTCCCTCAGCACCTCGCGCACGTCCAGCGAGGACCGGCCGCGCAGCTCGTACTCGGTGTGCGCGAGGTGCGCCATCTCCTTGAGGCGGGGGCCGACGACCACCCCGCCCATGTCCCCGACCGTGCACATCATCTTGAGCTCCTCGTCCACCACCATGGACAGCTCCTCGGTCTCCTTGCGGTCCCCGAGGAAGGAGAGGAGGGAGTCGGCCGTCGGCCCCCCGGCCGGGTAGCGGTACGTACCGCTGATCGGGTTCATCACGACCGTGCCGCCGGTCATCCGTACGTGTACTTCGGGGCTGGCCCCGACGAGGGTGCGGTCCCCGGTGTGGACCACGTACGTCCAGTACGCGCCCCGCTCGCCCTCCAGCAGTCGCCGGAACAGCGCGAGGGCGTCGGCGCGGCCGAAGCCGTCGATCCGGCCCCGGTAGGTGCGGCGGATGACGAAGTTCGCCCCCTCGCCCCGGCCGATCTCGTCCTCGATGACCCGACGGACGGTGTCCGCGTACTCCTCGTCGGGGACGTCGAAGCCGCCGTCGTCGACCCGTACGGCGTGGGCCGGCAGCGCGGCCAGCGCCTCGGCGAGCGGAATCTCGTACGTCTCCTCGGCGACCAGCACGCTCAGCGGCGTGCCGTCGTCGCGCACGTCGAACCCGCGCTCCCGGATCTGGCGGAAGGGGACGAGCGCCAGGGCGGGCCGTTCGCCGACGGGCAGGTCGGCCAGGTGCTCGGCCTCGTGGACCGGGCCGATCAGCAGCTCGACGGTGTCGTGGTCGCGGCCGGGCGTGCGGCGGCGCAGCAGCGCGAAGGGCGGGCAGGAGTCGTCGAGCAGGCGGCTCAGGAGCGGGTGCGCGTGCGGGGGCGTTTGCGGGAGCGGATTCGCGTGGGCGTGCATGGAGTGGGCGTCCTATCCGGTTTCGGAGGGTGGGGCGGCCCGTATGTCCAGCGACTGTGTTGCCTCGCAGAACGCGGAAGGCCGCCCCTCGGGGCGGCCTTCGTTTCGCTCGTGTCTTCAGGTACGCGCGAGAAGTGGGCCGCCGGGAGCGGGCCACCACCAGTTCTGGTTCGAGTGCGCGTACATGCTCCGACCCTAGCCCACCGGTCAGGCGGAGGGCCGGCGAATGGTGAACCGAACGGGTGAGTAACACAGCGAGAGACTTCCGTCTCACGTAGTGGTCGTCGATCGGGAGGCGCGGTGTGACGACGTAATGTGTGTGGGGTGACCGTGAACGCTGAAACCCAAGCCCCCGCCTCCAAGGCGACCTGGCGAGACCTTCCCGCGGCGCAGCAGCCTTCGTACCCCGATGCCGAGGCCCTGCGCGCTGTTGTCGCGGACCTCGAGTCGTATCCTCCCCTCGTTTTCGCGGGCGAATGCGACCAGCTGCGCGCCCGCCTGGGAGCCGTCGCCAAGGGCGAGGCGTTCCTGCTGCAGGGTGGCGACTGCGCCGAGGCCTTCGATGCGGTCTCCGCCGACCACATCCGCGCCAAGCTGAAGACGCTGCTCCAGATGAGCGCCGTCCTGACGTACGCGGCCTCCGTGCCCGTCGTGAAGGTCGGCCGCATCGCCGGCCAGTACTCCAAGCCCCGCTCCAAGGACACCGAGACCCGCGACGGCATCACCCTGCCGACCTACCGCGGCGACTCCGTGAACGGCTTCGCCTTCACGGAGGAGTCCCGCGTCCCGGACCCCGAGCGCCTCAAGCGCATGTACCACGCGTCGGCCTCCACGCTGAACCTGGTGCGCGCCTTCACCACCGGCGGCTACGCCGACCTGCGCCAGGTGCACGCCTGGAACCAGGACTTCGTCAAGAACTCCCCGTCCGGGCAGCGCTACGAGCAGCTCGCGCGGGAGATCGACAACGCCCTGAACTTCATGAAGGCCTGTGGCACCGACCCGGCGGAGTTCAAGGCCGTCGAGTTCTACGCCTCCCACGAGGCGCTCCTCCTCGACTACGAGGGAGCCCTCACCCGTACGGACTCCCGCACGGGCCGGCTGTACGACACCTCGGGCCACATGGTCTGGATCGGTGAGCGCACCCGCCAGCTCGACCACGCGCACATCGAGTTCTGCTCGCAGATCGCCAACCCGATCGGCATCAAGCTCGGCCCCACCACCACGGTGGACGAGGCGCTCACCTACATCGACCGCCTCGACCCCGACCGCGAGCCGGGCCGGCTGACCTTCGTCGTCCGCATGGGCGCCGACAAGGTCCGCGACAAGCTCCCCGAGCTCGTCGAGAAGGTCACCGCCTCCGGCGCGACCGTCGCCTGGGTCACCGACCCGATGCACGGCAACACCTTCGAGGCGGCCTCCGGCCACAAGACGCGCCGCTTCGACGACGTGCTCGACGAGGTCAAGGGCTTCTTCGAGGTCCACAAGGGCCTCGGCACCCACCCGGGCGGCATCCACGTCGAGCTCACCGGTGACGATGTCACCGAGTGCGTGGGCGGCGGCGACGAGATCTTCGTCGACGACCTGCACCAGCGCTACGAGACGGCCTGCGACCCGCGCCTCAACCGCAGCCAGTCCCTGGACCTGGCGTTCCTCGTCGCGGAGATGTACCGCGACCAGTAGGAACGCCGGCGCACAGCGCAGTGTGAGCACTTCATGACGATGGGGCGCGGATCGAATGTGATCCGCGCCCCATCGTCGTTCCCAGCTCTTTTAGGGAACCCTAAGTTTGGGTAGGGTTAGGTAAGCCTCACCGAATAGGGGATGGCTGGCCGAACCGTTCCTGTCAGGGAGGTGAACCGCGTGTACGTCTGCTCTTGTTTCGGGATCACCGACAAGCAGGTCAAGGACCACGCGGCTGCCGGGGCCTGTACTCCCCGCCAGATCGCCTCGGCCACGAAGGCCGGCACCGACTGCGGTT
Organism: Streptomyces sp. NPDC002886; assembly: GCF_042888445.1. Classification (NCBI taxonomy): domain Bacteria; kingdom Bacillati; phylum Actinomycetota; class Actinomycetes; order Kitasatosporales; family Streptomycetaceae; genus Streptomyces; species Streptomyces sp. NPDC002886. Next base: position 433,563 of record NZ_JBIAPV010000002.1, on the reverse strand, counting down.
CCTGCGTGCGGACCATCCAGGGGCTCCTGGGCCGCGGGGCATGCCCGCGCCGTGAGCTGATGGACAAGGGCAACGCCGCCGCCGTGCTCGCCGCGGACCCGCTGGTACCCGCGGGCGCGGAGCTCGCCGAAGCCGCGTAGGACTCCCGCGCGGGACTCCCCCGTACGGAGTACTGAGTAAGGCCGCGAACTAGCTCGGCTGCTCGATGAGCTGCGCGATGTAGAGCGCCTCGCCGATGGACTCGATGAGCTCCAGCTGGGTGTCGAGGTAGTCGATGTGGTGCTCCTCGTCCTCCAGGATCTCCTCGAAGAGCCGCGCCGAGGTGACGTCACCCTTGCCGCGCATGACCTCGATGCCGCGCTTGAGGCGGTCGATCGCCTCGACCTCGACCTGCCGGTCCGCCTGGAACATCTCCGTCAGCGTCTGGCCCACGCGGACGTGGAAGAGGCGCTGGTAGTTCGGCAGACCGTCGAGCATCAGGATGCGCTCGGTGATCTTGTCCGCGTGCTTCATCTCATCGATGGACTCTTCGCGGGTGTACTTGGCGAGCTTGGTCCAACCCTTGTTGTCCTGGATCCGGTAGTGGAGCCAGTACTGGTTGATCGCCGTGAGCTCGCCGGTCAGCTGCTCGTTGAGGAATTCAAGGACCTCGGGGTCGCCCTGCATCGCAGAGGCTCCTTCCAAAGCAATGTCACAGCAATGTGACGGGGCAGGTGCGCGCATCCTTGCACCGCCGCCGGAGGCCGTCCAGTAAGTGCCTCCTTAGTGGGAGTTGCCGTGACTTGCCCGAATCCGGGCGAAGCTGGTCATGACCACCCCGCCAAGTCTGTCACCATGGAGACATGGGTCAGCCGGAAAGCCGGGAATCTCCGGGATCAGAGCAACTGGAGCTTCCCCCGGGGCAGCGGTTGCAGCGAGGCTGGCCGGTCACCCACTACGGGCCGGTACCCAAGTTCAAGCCCGAGCGCTGGGAGTTCCGCGTCTTCGGCGCGACCGCCGACGGCGAGAAGCACTGCTGGAACCACGAGGAGTTCGCGGCCCTGCCGTTCGACTCCGTCGAGGCGGACCTGCACTGCGTGACGAAGTTCAGCATGACCGGCGCCGAATGGGGCGGCGTGCTCGCCCGTAGGGTCCTCGCCCTCGCTCCGCCGTCCCCGCAGGTCACGCACGTGATGGTGTGGGCCGAGTACGGCTTCAGCTCCAACATGCGCCTCGCGGACTTCGCCTCCGAGCGGACCGTCTTCGCCACCCACCAAGGTGGTGAACTGCTCACCGCCGAGCACGGTTTCCCGCTCCGGCTGGTCGTACCGCACCTCTACGCGTGGAAGGGCCCCAAGTGGGTCCGCGGCGTCGAGTACATGACCGCCGACCGCCGCGGCTTCTGGGAGGAGCGCGGCTACCACAACATCGGCGACCCCTGGCGCGAGCAGCGCTACTCGTACCAGGAGGAGCCGGGCGACGGCCCCGAGCTGTAGCTCATCGGTTCGATGGCTCAGTGGTGGTACCGGTGGACCACCGCGTGACCCTTGCCGCGGCCGATCATCCACTTGTTGACCGGCGTCGTGACGACGAAGGCCACCGCCAACGCGATCCCGAGCGCCGTCCAGAAGAGCGCGTCCGACAGCGTCGCGTCCATGGCTCCGGGCCAGAGCAGGATCACCCCGTTGTCGATCAGTTCCATGACGGCGATGGAAAGGGTGTCCGCCGCCAACGCCACCCGAATGGCCGTACGGAAGTCCAGGCCGGCGGCGCGGATCCCGCGCAGGGTGAGCGCGTAGCCGAAGAAGAACGCGAGGGCGATCGCGAGGGCCATCGTCGGGCCGTTCCCCCAGCCGAGCGCGGTGCCGATGACCATGCCGAGCACCTCGCCGATGGCGCACCCGGTGAGGCAGTGGAGCGTGGCCCGTGCGGCGGCGGCCCAGGTGACCTTTCCGCCGGCGGCGGTGTGGTGGGGGCCGTGGGCGTGCTCGTGGTGGTGCTCGTGCTGCTGCTCGTGCGGGTGTTCCATGACAACCCCCTGGCGAGGAACGCCGGATAGCGGCTCTGTCGGTCGATATGACAGAACCGTATACCCCCCAGGGGTATTCCTCAACGGATCATCCGAGCTCGCGCAGCTCCTTCAGCAGCGCCACGTCCGCGGCATGCCCATCCTTGCCGCCCGGCGTCTCGGTGATCAGGGGGACGCCCTCCATCGCCGGATGCGTGAACAGTTCCGCGAAGGCGTCCCGGCCGATGTGGCCCTGCCCGATGTTCGCGTGCCGGTCCTTGTGCGCGCCCACGCCCTCCTTGGAGTCGTTGGCGTGCACCAGCTTCAGCCGGCCCTCGCCCACCGTGTCCACCAGCAGGTCCAGCGTCCGCTTCGTGCCGCCCGGCTCGGCCAGGTCGTGCCCGGCCGCGAAGACGTGGCAGGTGTCGAGGCAGATCCCGAGCATCGGATGCCGGTCGAGGGCGTCGAAGTACGGGCCGAACTCCTCGGCGGTCGAGCACAGCGAGGACCCCTGCCCGGCCGTGGACTCCAGCAGCAGGAAGGGGTCGTCGTCGTGCGTCAGCTCGTCCAGCAGCGGCAGCATGTGCTCCCTGACCTGCGCGTACGCCGCTTCGCGCGGCCGGCCCCCGGTCGCCGAGCCGGTGTGCACGACCACCCCGAGCGCCCCGATCGCCCGGGCCCGGCGCAGCGAGTGCCGCAGCGATTCCACGGACTTCTCCACGGTGGCCTCGGTGTGCGAGCCGAAGTTGATCAGGTAGGGCGCGTGGACGTACGCCGGGATCCCCTCCGCCGCGCAGGCCTCGCGGAACAGCTCGTCCTGGGCCGGATTGCCGACCGGAGTGGCCCAGCCGCGCGGATTGGCGACGAAGACCTGCACGGCCTCGGCGCCCATCTCGCGGGCGTACGTCAGCCCGACCGAGGCGAGCCCGCCCGCGACGGGCACGTGCCCGCCCACTGGATTGCGGCTCATCGAGTCGTTGTTCATGGCGTGCGGTTACAGCCCCTTGGTCCTGATGGTGATCGTGCTGCCCTCGGCGGCGTTCTGGCCCGCGGGGACCGACTGGGAGTCGACGGTGTTGCTGAAGGAGAGGAAGGGCTTGTCGACCTTGACCTTGAAGCCCAGTCCCTCCAGGGTCGCGCGGGCCGCGTCGGCCTCCTGGCCGGTGACGTCCGGGACCGGGATCTGGCGGGGGCCCTTGGACACGGTGAGGGTGACGGTGTCGCCTGCGGCGGCCTGGCTTCCGGCGCCGATCGACTGGTTGGCGACCGTACCGGCGGGGGAGGGGGAGTTGACCTCCTCGGGGGCCGTCTCCACCTTCAGGCCGAGGCCCTCCAGGGTGGAACGGGCCTGGTCGAGGGAGATGCCCGTGACGCGCGGGACCGGCACCGCACGGCCCTTGCTGACCACCATCGCGACCACGGTGTCGAGGGACCTCTTCTGGCCGCCGCCCGGGTTCGTGCTGATCACCGAGCCCTGCGCGACGTCCTGGCTGAAGGCCTGCGTGACGGCCCCCGGCGTCAGCCCGGCCGAGGTCAGCTCGGCCTTCGCGGCCTCCAGGGGCTTGCCCTTGAGGTCGGGAACCACGACGACCTCGGGCCCGCGCGAGATGGTGAGCGTCACGGCGCCGTTGCCGCGGATGCGCTTGCCGCCGGCGGGGTCGGTGTTCATCACGGTGCCCTTGTCGAAGGCCGCGCTGAACTTCCGGTCGACCCGCTTCACCCCGAGCCCGGACGCCGACAGCTGGGCCTTGGCCTCCGCCTCGGTCTTGCCGAGCAGGTTGGGGACCTTCGTGAACTGCCCGGAGCTGATGTACCAGACGCCCGTACCGAGGCCGAGGAAGAGCAGGACCCCGATCACGACGAGCAGCGGTCCGGGGCGCCGGATCCGCGCGGCGGGCGGCGCCGATGCCGATGTCGGGGGTAGCGGCGGGGCAGCGAGCCGGGAGGTGTGGGACATGGGCTCGGCGTGCGAGGCGTGCGTGACGTGTGAGGAGCGCGAGGCGTGTGCGGCCGGGGTGGTCACCGGGCGGGGGATCACGCTGGTGCGGTCCTCGGCGGCGGTCCGCTCCGCGGCCCGCGCCTGCGGCGGGACGGCGTCCAGCTCGGAGTCGGCGAGCTGGACGCGGGCCTCTATGGCCAGCCCGAGGAGGGCGGCCGCGTCGTAGGGGCGCAGATCGGGGTTGCGCGCGGTGGCCTGGGCGACGAGCTCGTCGAGCGCGGCGGGCAGCCCGGGGACGGCGGCCGACGGCGGCGGGACGTCCTCGTTGAGGTGCTGGAAGATCACCTGCGCGGGATTGGAGCCGGTGTGCGGCTTGGAGCCGGTGAGCATCTCGTAGAACACGACCCCGCAGGCGTAGACGTCCACGCGGGTGTCGGTGACGCCGTTCTCGATCTGCTCGGGGGCGAGGTAGGAGACGGTGCCGAGGACGGATCCGGTGGTGTTGGTCACGGAGTCCACGGACCGCACCAGCCCGAAGTCGGCCACCTTGACCCGGCCGTCGTCCCCGATCAGCACGTTCTCGGGCTTCATGTCCCGGTGTACGAAACCGGCGCGGTGCGCGGCGCCGAGGGCGGCGAGCACGGGTTCGAGGATGTCGAGGGCCGCGCGGGGCTGGAGCGCGCCGCGCTCCCGGAGCACGTCGCGCAGGGTGCAGCCGGACACGTACTCCATGGCGAGGTACGTGTACGGGCCGTGGGTGCCCTGGTCGAAGACGGCCACGACGTTGGGGTGCGCCAGGCGGGCCACGGACTTCGCCTCACGGATGAACCGGTCGACGAAGCCGGGGTCGGCGGCGAGGGCCGGGTGCATCACCTTCAGCGCGAGGACCCGGTCCAGCCGGGTGTCGACGGCCCGGTAGACCGTGGCCATGCCGCCGGCCGCGATACGGGCGTCCACGCGGTAGCGGCCGTCGAGCGTCTGCCCGACGAGGGGGTCATCCAGGGTCGTGTCCACCCGCCGATTCTACGAGGGCCGCCCGCGCCCCCGTCCCGGGTGGTGGGGGGTTGCAGCCCAGCTGTGACGTGGGCGGGGCCCTCGCCCCTTCGGGCGGGGAGCGGGGCCGGGCCCGATCGGCCGGATGACGTGACCCTGTCCGCGCGGGTGCGCTGTTCGAGGGTGACAGACTCGTCGGGCACCCCGCGGTTTCGAGTGACCAGATGGAGGACGAGCGCAGTGAAGATCGTGGTGGACGACCTCTCCGGCCCTGAGATCGCCGTGTTCTTGGACGAGCACGTCCAGCAGATGCGGTCCATCACGCCTCTGGAGAGCAAGCACGCCCTCGATCTCGATGCCCTCCGCAAGCCCGGGATCACGTTCTGGTCGGTGAGGGACGGCGACGTCCTGGTGGGTTGCGGTGCGATCAAGAGGCTGGATCCGGGCCACGCGGAGCTGAAGTCCATGCGCACCGCGCCGATACGCAAGCGGAGCGGCATCGCGTCCCTGCTGCTGGAGCACATCATCGCCGAGGCCGCGCGCATGGGGTTCACGCGGCTGAGCCTGGAGACCGGCTCGGCCGCGTTCTTCCTGCCGGCCAGGAGCTTGTACGAGAAGTTCGGGTTCGTCCCCTGCGCCCCGTTCGCCGACTACCGGCCCGACCCCAACAGCGCGTTCATGACGAGGGAGGTCCGGGCGGCGGCCGGCCGCTGAGCCGCGCCGGTGTCGGGGGCCGCGCGCGCAGGGCCCCGTACCGTCTCCTCAGAACGCCGGGCGTTCCGGGTCCAGGGTGGCCCGGCCTTCCACCGGGGAGGAGGCTTCCGCGAAGCGGCGTTGGGGGATGCGGCCCGCGCGGTGGGCCAGGCGGCCCGCCGATACCGCGTCCCGCATGGCCGCGGCCATCAGGACGGGGAGCTGCGCCCGGGTCACCGCCGAGGCGAGCATGACCGCCGCGCAGCCCAGTTCCATGGCCAGGGCCACGTCCGAGGCCGTTCCGGCTCCCGCGTCCAGGATGACCGGGACCCCGGCCCGCTCGGTGATCAGCTCGAAGTTGTGCGGGTTGCGGATGCCCATGCCGGAGCCGATCGGGGACCCGAGCGGCATGATCGCCGCGCAGCCCACGTCCTCCAGTTTGCGGGCGAGGACCGGGTCGTCGTTCGTGTACGGGAGGACCGTGAAGCCCTCGTCGACCAGGATCTCTGCCGCGTCGAGGAGTTCAACGCCGTCCGGCAGGAGGGTGCGCTCGTCCGCGACGACCTCCAGTTTGATCCAGTCCGTCCCGAGGGCCTCCCGGGCCAGCCGGGCCGTCAGTACGGCCTCGCCCGCCGTGAAGCAGCCCGCGGTGTTGGGGAGGACCGCGATGCCCAGGCGGTTCAGGACGGACAGGACCGAGCCCTGGACCGTCGGGTCGAGGCGCCGCATCGCGACCGTGGTGAGTTCGGTGCCGGACGCGACCAGCGCCCGTTCCAGGATGTCCAGGCTCGGGGCCCCGCCGGTGCCCATGATCAGGCGCGAGGAGAAGGTCCGGCCGGCGAGGGTGAATACGTCGTCGGAGGTGTCCGCCATGGTGTTCAGCCCCCCTGGACCGCGGTGAGGACCTCGACGCGGTCGCCGTCGGTCACGGAGGTGTAGGGCCACTGGCCGCGCGGCACCACGGTCTCGTTGAGGGCGGCCGCGACCCCCTTGGTGGCCTCGGTGAGGGTGGCGATCACGGTGGCGAGCATGGTCCCGTCCGCGATCTCGTGCGGCTCGCCGTTGACGGAAATGGTCATGCGAACGACTCCTGTCGCGTGAGGGGGGACGTGGCGGTGGAGGTGGGGGTGAAGCGGCGTGGGGTGAAGGGGCGGGCGATCTCCGGGAGTTCGCCGGTGGTCAGCAGGTCCGCCATCACGTCCCCGGTCAGCGGGGTCAGCAGGACGCCGTTGCGGTAGTGCCCGGTGGCCAGGTGCAGCCCCGGGAGTTCGGTCGGGCCGAGGAGGGGGGCGTTGTCCGGCGACCCGGGCCGCAGTCCGGCCCGGGTCTCGACCAGGGGGAGTTCGGTGATCCCGGGGACCAGTTCGTGGGCGTCGCGCAGGAGTTCGTAGACCCCGCCCGCGGTGACCGTGGTGTCCCAGCCGAGTTCCTCGCTGGTGGCGCCGAGGACGAGTTCGCCGTTCTCGCGGGGGACGAGGTAGACGTGGCTGCCGCGCACCACGGCCCGTACGGTCCGCGACAGGAACGGGGCGTACGAAGGCGGCACCGCGAGGCGCAGGACCTGGCCCTTGACCGGCCGTACGGGGGCCACGGCCTCGGGCGGTACGCCGTCCAGCCGGCCGCTGAGCGAGCCCGCGGCCAGTACCACCTGGTCGGCGCGCAGCTCCGTACCGTCCGCGTCGTCGAGGACCGCGCCGCAGGCCCGGTCGGCGGCGGTCAGCAGCCGGGCCGCACCGGCGCGGTGCAGGGCGACGCCGGCCCGTTCGCAGGCGGCCAGCAGGGCGGCCGCGAGGCGGCGGGGGTCGACCTGGTGGTCGCCGTCCACGCGCAGGCCGCCGCGGACGCCCGGAGCCAGCATCGGCTCCAGGCGGCGGCACTCGCGGCCGGTCAGCCACTCGGACTCCAGGCCGCAGCGGCGCTGGAGGGCGTGCAGTTCGCGCAGGTGCAGCCGGTCGTCGGCGTCGAGGGCGACGGCGAGGGTGCCGCAGGCGCGGTAGCCGATGTCCATGCCGCCGCTGGCTTCGGCGAGCTCGGCGGCGAACTCGGGGTAGCGGGCGGCGGAGGCGAGGTTGAGCCCGAGCAGGGTCTCCTCGCCGTAGTGCAGCTCGGTGACGGCGGCCAGCATGCCGGCCGCGACCTGGGCGGCGCCGCCGCCGGGGGCCGGATCGGCCAGCGCGGTGCGCAGCCCGCGCCGGGCCACCCGCCAGGCGGTGACCAGGCCGATGATGCCGCCCCCGATGACGAGGACGTCGTAGCCGGGACTCCGGCTGTTCCTGGATGAATGCATGGGCGTCCAGCCCCTCCCTTCGCCGGCATGACCCGGATCAGGTTCGTACGGTCGGAGGCCGGCCAGCCTCCCTCTCAGCCCGGTACGCCCGGACTCCCGCGATAGGTTCCGTGCCAGAGTAACGGTGAGGCGGACGGCCGGTAAGGCTGCCTCCCCGGAGGCGGTGTCGTGCCGGTGTCCGCCCGGATCCCGGCCGGTCGCCATCCCGCTATTCCTGACGGACCGTCAGTTGATTAGGCTGGGCCGCGTGAGCGAGCAGACGCAACAGCAGACGCAACAGGCGGAAGACACTCGGCGCGGCGTGGTGATCGTCGGCGCCGGAATGGCCGGGGTCCAGACCGCGGTCGCCCTCCGGGAGCAGGGCTGGACCGGCCCCGTCACCCTGCTGGGAGCCGAACCCCACCAGCCCTACGACCGGCCCCCGCTGTCCAAGGCGGTGCTCCTCGGCAAGGCGGAGGACTCGGCCTTCGACGTCGACTTCGAGGAGCTCGGCATCGAGCTCCGCCTGGGGGTCGAGGTCACCGGGCTGCGGGCCGCCGACCGGGAGGTGGACACCGAGGCGGGCCCGGTCCCGTACGAGGTCCTCGTGCTGGCGACCGGCGCCCTCCCGCTGACCCTGCCCGGCGCGGAGGGCGTCCCGGGGGTGCACCTGCTGCGCACCCTGGACGACGCGGCCCGGCTGCGGCCCGTCCTGGCGGCCGGTACCGCGGTGGTGGTGGTCGGGGCCGGGTGGATCGGCGCCGAGTTCGCCACCGCCGCCCGCGAGGCGGGCTGCGCGGTGACGGTGGTCGAGGCGGCCGACCGGGTACTGGCGGGCGCGCTGCCCGCCGAGGTCGCCGAGCCGATGGGGCGCTGGTACGCCCAGGCGGGCGCCGAGCTGCTGACCGGCGCGCGGGTGGCCTCCGTGGAGCCGGGCCGGGTCCTGCTGGCCGACGGGCGGGAGCTGCCGGCCGGGGCGGTGGTGGTGGGCATCGGCGCCCGCCCGGCCACCGGATGGCTGGCGGGATCCGGCGTGGAACTCGGTGCGGACGGGGCGGTGGCCGCCGACGAGTGGCTGCGCACCTCGGTGCCCGCGGTGTACGCGGTGGGGGACTGCGCCTCGTTCCCGTCGGGGCGCTACGGGTCGCGGCTGCTGGTGCACCACTGGGACAACGCGCTCCAGGGGCCCCGGGTGGTCGCGGCGGACATCCTCGCCGGGGGCTCCGGGGAGCAGGTCTACGACCCGGTCCCGTACTTCTGGTCGGAGCAGTTCGGCCGCTTCGTGCAGTACGCGGGACACCACGGCTCCGCGGACGCGATGGTGTGGCGCGGCGACCCGGCGGACGACACCTGGTCGGTGTGCTGGCTGCGCGAAGGCCGGCTGGCCGCGGTCCTCGCGGTGGGCCGGCCGCGCGATCTGGCGCAGGGGCGCCGGCTCATCGAGTCGGGCGCCCCGGTCGACCCGGCGAAGGTCGCGGACCCGGGGACCGCACTGAAGTCGGCCCTCCTGGCCTGACCCGCGGGCGTCCGTCCCGGGCCCGTCCCGGAGCTGCGCCCCCGGGACCCCGGGCCCGGGGTCCTGTTTCCGGTCCGCTCGGGCCCCGTGGCCGGTCCCGTTTCCGGCCCCGTTTCCGGCCCCGGCTACGGGGCCCCCGCCCCGGACGGGGTCGCTCGGGTACCGGCGGGCAGTCCGAGATGGCAGGCTTGTGCTCGTGACCGAGATTGACGCAAAGATCGATGCCCTTGTTCCCGCCTGGCTGTACCTCCCCGACATCGCGGAGATGCTCGACATCGAAGTGACCAAGGTTCGCCAGCTGGTCAAGGAGGGGCAGCTGCTCGCGGTGCGCCGCGGCGAGAACCGCTCCCTCCAGGTCCCCGCGGCCTTCCTCGACGGGGACAAGATCGTCAAGGGGCTGGTCGGTCTGCTGACCGTGCTCCGCGACGACCGCTTCACCGACGCGGAGATCCTGGAGTGGCTCTTCACCGCCGACGAGACCCTGCCCGGCACCCCCGTGCAGGCACTGAGCGAGAATCGCGGCACGGAGGTGAAGCGCCGCGCTCAGGCGCTCGCCATCTGACCTGAATCCGCCGTACGCGCGGTGTGCGGGCCCGTCCGGGTCCCGCACACCGCGTACGTGCGTCCGGACGTCCGTACGACACACCACCCCGGGGGTACCCATGTCCGCCATCGCCGCCCAGCTGTCCGATGCCCGGCTCTACCTGTGCACGGACGCCCGCAAGCGGCAGGGCGACCTCCCCGAGTTCCTGGACGCCGTCCTCGCCGGCGGCGTGGACATCGTCCAGCTCCGCGACAAGGGCATGGAGGCGGGCGAGGAGCTGGAGCACCTCCAGGTCTTCGCCGAAGCGGCCCGCCGCCACGGCAAGCTGCTCGCCGTCAACGACCGGGCCGACGTCGCGCACGCCATCGGCTCGGACGTGCTGCACCTCGGCCAGGGCGACATCCCGGTGCCCGCCGCCCGCGCCATCCTGGGCAGGGAGATCCTGATCGGCCGCTCCTGCCACTCCGAGGCGGAGGTCGACGCGGCCGCCGCCGAGCCCGGCGTGGACTACTTCTGCACCGGCCCCTGCTGGCCCACCCCCACCAAGCCCGGCCGGTTCGCCCCCGGCCTCGGCCTCGTCCGGCACGCGGCCTCCCTCGCCCAGGACCGGCCCTGGTTCGCCATCGGCGGGATCGACGCCGGGAACCTGGACGAGGTCCTGGACGCCGGTGCCTCCCGCGTCGTGGTCGTACGGGCGCTCACGGAGGCCTCCGACCCCGGCGCCGCCGCCTCCGACCTCGCCAAGCGGGTCCGCGCCCGGCTCGGCTAGCGGGCCCCTCGAGGGCAGCGGCCGGCAGCGGCCGCCCCCCGGCCGCCCGCGCTCGCGCCGCCCCGCCGTCTCATTTCCGCGTCCAATCCGTGGACAACGCTTCGACGGACACCGGACCGCGTCTAACCTCCCCGTATGGCCCTTGGTACCTCTTCCACCTGGTCGGACCGTGCACACACGGTCCGCGACCTCATCGCGTCCGGGCGCTCGTACTCCTTCGAGTTCTGGGCCCCCAAGACGGAGAAGGGCGAGCGCAACCTCTGGAACGCGCTCCGCCGGGTCGAGGCGGTGGCCCCGAGCTTCGTCTCCGTCACCTACGGGGCCGGCGGCTCCACCCGGGGCGGCACCGTCCGGGCCACCGAGCAGATCGCCGCGGACACCACGCTGACCCCGGTCGCGCACCTCACCGCCGTCGACCACTCGATCGCCGAGCTGCGCAACGTCATCGGACAGTTCGCCGACGCGGGCATCCGGAACATGCTCGTCGTGCGCGGAGACCCGCCGGGCAACCCCATGGGCGAGTGGGTGCCGCACCCCGAGGGCGTGCACTACGCGGCGGACCTGGTCCGGCTGGTCAAGGAGTCCGGCGACTTCTGCGTCGGCGTCGCGGCCTTCCCCGAGATGCACCCGCGCTCCTCGGACTGGGACACGGACATCCGGCACTTCGTGGACAAGTGCCGCGCGGGCGCCGACTATGCGATCACACAGATGTTCTTCGATCCGGAGCACTACCTCCGGATGCGCGACAGCGTCGAGAAGGCGGGCTGCGAGACCCCGATCATCCCCGAGGTCATGCCTGTTGTGAACATCAAGCAGCTCGACCGGCTCCCGCAACTCAGCAACGCGGTCTTCCCCGCGGCCGTGAAAGAGCGCATGCTCGCGGTCAAGGACGACGCGGCCGCTGTACGCTCCATTGGCATCGAGTTCGCCACGGAGTTCTGCGCGCGGCTGCTGTCCGAGGGTGTCCCGGGGCTGCACTTCATCACGCTGAACAATTCCACGGCGACGCTGGAGATCTACGAGAACTTGGGCCTGCACCAGCGGGCCTGACCGGCCGTACCGTTCCCCCGCGCGGGCGGCCGTACCGAGAGGTGCCCCGCATGGGAATGACGGTCCTCTACATCGCGTTCGGTTTCGTCGCGCTGTGGCTGCTTGCCGAGGTCCTGATGCAGTACAAGGCCCGGCTGCGCTGGCGCCTGCTCGCGTTCGCCGGGTTCGTCGGCGTGGTCGCCGGTGTCGTGCTGCCCTCGGTGCTCGTCATCGGGGCCGGAGCCGTCGCGTTCGCGGTCGGCCAGACGTTGGTGACCCTCTCCTTCCGCAAGGGCTTCGTGTCCGGCTGGGCGCTGCGCCGGGGCAAGGCCCCCGAGCCCGAGCTCCCGCAGAGCCGGCGCCGGCGGGCCGGGGGCGCACCGCGCCCGGAGCCGGCCCTCGAGGTCACGGCCCTGGAGTACGGGCCCGACCCGGCCGGGGACGACGCGTACGCCGAGGAAGCGGACGAGGACTCCGGCGCGTTCAGCGGGGGCGCCGTGCGCGAACAGGTCCAGGGGTTCTACCCCGCGCAGCCGGCCTCCGGCGCGACCGGTCCGTACGGGGGCCCCGGCGAGAGCGACTCCTTCGCCTCCCCGTTCACCGGGTTCGCCCCGGCCGCCGAGCAGGACGCCCACCAGTACGCGGCGTACTACGACCCGCAGGGCCAGGGCGGCTACGACTACACCACCGGCTATCCGGCCCCGGGCGAGCAGCAGGTCTACGCCGCCTACTCGGATCCGTACATCGGCACCGGCGGAGCCGTCGCCCCGCAGCAGCCGTACGGCTACCCGGACACCTACGGCGGCTACGCCCCGGACCCGTACGCGGCCGGGCAGCAGGAGCAGTACTCCATGGACACCCCGCCCGGCGGGGTCTGGGTCCCGCAGCAGCGCGACGTGAACCAGCCCTACCCGGCGGAGGAGCCGCAGCAGCAGCCGTACCCGTATCCGTACCAGGGCACGGGCGAGTACGAGCAGTACCGCTACTAGGCCGTCTCCCCGGCCGCCCGCCGGGCTAGCGGGAGCCGCGGAAGTCCGCGCCCTCCACGATCAGCCCGGCCACCAGGGCCCCCGTCATCCCGGCGTGCGCCAGTCCGCCGCCCGGGTGCGCCCAGCCGCCCGCCAGGTACAGCCCGGGCACCGCGGTGGTGTTCGCCGGGCGCAGCAACCGGCCCCCGGCCCCGGCCAGCGCGGGCGCGGGCACCCGGCCGCCCGCCGCACCCGTGGCCGCCTCGACGTCGGCCGGGGTGCGCAGCTCGTGCCACAGCAGCCGCCCGCGCAGTCCGGGGACGGCCCGCTCGGCCGCCGTCAGCAGGTCCTCGGCGGACGGGGCGGGCTCCGCCCCCCCGGTCAGCACCGCGTGCACGGTGACCGCCTCGTGCTCCGCGTCCGGCCGGGTGGCGGGGTCGTCGGGGCGCAGCACGGTGACCGGGCCCACCAGCGTGCGGTGCGCGGCCTCGGCGTCCCGGGCCCCGCGCAGCGCGGCGAACAGGGTGTACCAGCGGGCGGGTTCCGCCGTACGGGTGGACGCGGAGTCCGGGGCGAGCGGGATCCGCAGCCCGCCGGGGTCGGCGGCGCACACCACGTGGTCGGCCGCGACCTCGGCGCCGTCGGCCGTCACCAGCCCGGCCGCCCGGCCCTCCCGTACGAGGACCTCCCGCACCTCGGCGCCGAACTCGAAGGCGACCTTCCGCTCCAGGCACCGCTCGTACACGGCGGTGGCCAGCTCGCGGACCCCGCCGCGCACGTACCAGCTGCCGAAGGTCTGCTCCATGTAGGGAAGCACCGCCGCCGAGGCGGGCGCGGTCGCCGGATCGACCCCGTACGCCCGTACCCGCGCGGTGAGCAGCTCGTCGAAGCCGCCGCCGCCGAGCTCGCGGGCGGCCACCTCGGCCAGGGTCGGCGGGCGGCGGCGCAGCAGTCCGCTCCCGCGCAGCGCGGGGTACGGGTCGCGGCCCAGGGCGGACGGGTCCTGCTTCAGCGGCTCCTCCAGGAGCGGCCGGCGGGTGGCGTCCCAGGCGTCCCGGGCACGGCCCAGGACCGCGCTCCAGCGGTCCCCGGAGCCGGGTCCGAAGGCCGCGTCGACGGCGGCGGCGGCGCCGCCGTGCGAGCCACCGGGGAAGGTGAGCGTACGGCCGTCCGGGAGGACGTAGCGGACGGCGGGGTCGATCTGGACCAGCTCCGCGCACTCCTCCAGGGGGCGCTTGCCGGTCTTGACGAACAGATCGCGGTAGACGGCGGGAAGGTGCACCAGCCCGGGGCCGGTGTCGAAGACGAAGCCGTCGCGGGCGTACCGGCCGACGGCTCCGCCGTAGGTCGCCCCGCGCTCGTAGACCGTCACCTGATGTCCGGCCACGGCCAGCCGTGCCGCCGTAGCCATCGCGCCCATCCCGGCGCCGATCACCGCAATTCGTGCCATGCGGCTGAGCCTATCGAGCGACCCGGGCCACCTCGTCGGCGAGCCTCTTCTCCTCGCGGCGCTGGGCGCGGCGGCGCAGGTAGCGGCGGATCTTGGCCCAGAGGTAGATCAGCAGGGCGAGTCCGATGATCAGCAGGACGGCGCAGATGATCGCGGCGGCCTCCGGATTGAACATCGCGAAGGTGACGATGCCGCCCACCCCGAGGTCCTCGGCGGTGCTCATCGCGACGTTGCTGAAGGGTTCGGGCGAGGTGTTGATCGCCATGCGGGTGCCGGCTTTGACGAAATGGCTGGCCAGGGCGGTGGTGCCGCCGACCGCGCCGGCGGCGATGTCGGAGAGGGAGCCGCTCTGCCCGGCCAGCAGTGCGCCGACCACCGCTCCGGACACCGGGCGGATCACGGTGTGCACGGTGTCCCAGAGGGAGTCCACGTACGGGATCTTGTCGGCGACGGCCTCGCAGAGGAAGAGGACGGCCGCGACGATGAGCACGTCGGTGCGTTGCAGGGACGCGGGGACCTCATCGGTCAGTCCGGTCCGGCCGAAGATGCCGAGCAGGAGGACCACGGCGTATGCGTTGATCCCACTGGCCCAGCCGCTGGTGAAGACCAGGGGGAGCACACTCATCTGGTCATCATGGCCCAGAAGCCGCGATCCGGCGCGGAATCGGGAGATGAGCGGATCCGGGGGCCGACCGGCGCGGCACAGCAGTGAGGGGACGGCCGCCTTCCGGCGGCCGTCCCCTCACCCGAGTCTGTCTGTGGGGCCGGTCTACTGCCCCTGTTCGTCACGGCGGCGCTGCCACCGTTCCTCGATGCGGCCCATCATCGACCGACGCTGCCGGTTCTGCCCTTGGGGCGAACCGCCTGCACTTCCGGAGGCGGGTTGCTCACCAGGCTTGGGTGCCTTGCGCCAACCGGTGACCACGAGCACCGTACAGCCCAGCATGACGAGGAATCCCACCACGCTGATCCACAGTACGTTCGGCACGATCACACCGGTCATGAGGAGCGCGATACCCACCACAATGCCTGCGACTGCCTGGTAGACCCGTCGCCGGGTGTACGTGCGCAGTCCGCTTCCCTCAAGCGCTGTAGCGAATTTGGGATCTTCGGCGTACAGCGCTCGCTCCATCTGCTCGAGCATTCGCTGCTCGTGCTCCGAGAGCGGCACGGGAGTCCTCCTCATCCGTCGGTCGCGGGGGGTAGCGACCAGGGGTCCCCTTCAGGATAGGCGGGGAATCGCCCCCGTGATACCCGCCCTCTACGCCACGTTCTAAAAAAACACTGCCCGTAAAAAGTACCGCTTGGGGAATGCTCAGCGCCGTCTTGAACGGCTCACTGAGGGCGTTATTCCCCAGAGGTCCGCTCGTCATGCCGGGCGCTGACCCCGATCATACGGGTCACGACGCCGGTTCGGAGGGTGAGTGGCGCACCGCGTGCCCCGAAGCTCCGCAGATCAGGCGGGCTTCTCGCCCAGGACGTGCAACTGCGTGGCGACCGCGTGGAACGCCGGGAGCTCGGCCGCGGCCTCCTCCAGCCGCAGCAGGGCCTCGACGGCACCCGGCTCGGTGTCGACCAGGACGCCCGGGACGAGGTCGGCGAAGATCCGGACGCCGTGCACCGCGCCCACGGTCAGACCCGCCTCGGAGACCAGCGCGGAGAGCTGCTCGGCGGTGAAGCGGCGCGGAACCGGATCGCCCGTGCCCCAGCGGCCGGCCGGGTCGGTCAGGGCCGTACGGGCCTCCGTGAAGTGCCCGGCCAGGGCGCGGGCCAGGACGGCCCCGCCGAGTCCGGCGCCGAGCAGGCTGAGGATGCCGCCGGGGCGCAGGGCGGCCACCGCGTTGGCGACGCCCTCGGCCGGGTCGTCCACGTACTCCAGCACGCCGTGGCAGATCACCACGTCGTAGGAATCGCGCTCGACGACATCGAGCAGACCCTGGGCGTCGCCCTGCACCCCGCGGACCAGATCGGCCACGCCGGCCTCGGCGACGCGTCGCTCCAGACCGAACAGCGCGTTGGGGCTCGGGTCCACCACGGTGACCCGGTGGCCGAGGTGGGCCACCGGCACCGCGAACTTGCCCGTACCGCCACCCGTGTCCAGCACGTCCAGCACGTCCCGCCCGGTCGCCTTCACCCGGCGGTCGAGCGCCTCCTTGAGGACCTCCCACACCACGGCGGTGCGGAGGGAGGCGCGGGGGCGGGAAGTGTCCGACACGGCTGATGGCTCCTCGGCGCGTTGGTGAGTGGTCGCTGCCCACCCTATGGCCTCGGGCTGCCGGGCAGGTCATCCCACGTCCGGACGCCCCGTACGCGGTGGCGGCAGGGCCTGCGCCGGGGCGGCCGCCGCCGGCGGGTGGAGCGAGAGCATCCGCTCCACCAAACGCAGGAACATCGCGACGGCACGCACCAGATCGTCCGCGTCCCGGCCGGTGGCCGCTCCCGCTATGCCGGCCTCCGCCCGCGCCCGGCGGGCCGCGCCGGAGGCGAAGAGCGCGCTCCACTCGGCCAGTTCGGGCGCTATCTCCGGGAGCACCTCCCACGCGCTGCGGATCCGCGGCCTGCGCCGGGGGTGCACCGGCTCGGGCCGCCCGCGCGCGGCGAGCACGGCCGCGGCGGCGCGCAGCGCGGCGAGATGGGCGGTGGCGTACCGCTCGTTGGGCCGGGTCAGCAAGGCGGCTTCGGCCAGGCCCTCGTGGGCCTTGGTGAGCAGGTCGAGGGCGGCGGGTGGAGCCGCCGACTTCCGGGGGACGGGGTGGACAGGGGACGGGGACGGTGTGGCCATGACGAACCTCCTGTCATCGCGTGCGCATCGCGCTGCCTGGTCGAGCTCCTACGGGTCGAGCTGTTCTTGCGTGTCCCCATCGTGACGGCCCCCACTGACAATCGCGCTGACCTGCGGGTTCGTCCCCGAACTCGGGATCGCGTCCGGGCAACTGCCGCCCCGCGCGCCGTGGATGCCGCCGGGGATGCTAGTTTTTGAACTGACCGGTCAGTTCAAAAGGAGGGGGACGGCGTGGACAGCCCGCACGGCGCGGCCGTCAAAGCCGAGGACTTCGGAGTGAAGGGCCCGCGAGGCTGGGTCTTCCGGGGGATCGGGATCGACGCGGCGCCCGGCTCGCTCATCGCGGTCGAAGGCCCCTCCGGGAGCGGCCGGACCTGCCTGCTGCTGGCCCTCACGGGCCGGATGAAGGCCACCGAGGGCCACGCCGAGATCGGCCGCCACCGGCTGCCGAAGAAGATGGCCGCGGTCCGCCGCATCGCGGCCCTCGGCCCGGTGCCCGGGGTCAACGACCTCGACCAGGCCCTCACCGTCGCCGAGCAACTGCGCGAGGGCGCCCTGCTCCAGCGCCGCTACGACGGCCCCGTCCGCGCCCTGCTCCGCCCGCGCGCCGAGCGCCGCACCTCCACGGCGGCCCGGATCGACGCCGCGCTGGCCGCCGCCGGACTCGACCTCGGGACCCTGCCGAAGGGTCCGCGCACCTCCGTACGGGACCTGGAACGGCTGGAATCCGTACGGCTGTCGGTGGCCATCGCGCTGCTCGGCGCGCCCCGCCTGCTCGCCCTGGACGACCTGGACCTCAAGCTCTCGGACGCCGAACGCGCCGAAGCCTGGGACCTGCTGCGCTCCCTCGCCGCCCGCGGGACCACGGTCCTCGCGGTGTGCAGCGAGGCCCCGTCCGACGTGACGGTCGTGCGCACGGTCCCGGTGGCGGCCGCGGCCACCACCGACCCGGCCGCCACACCGGCCGCGGGCTCCGCCCCGGTGCCCCGGCCCATGGACTCCAAGGTCAGCTGGGGCGGCCGGGCCACCACCCCGCACGACTCCGACGGCACCGACGAGACCACCAACTCGGACGACACCACCGGCTCCGAAGAGACCACCGACTCCGACGGCGCCGGCATCCCGGCCGCCGCCCAGGACGACCCGCACGACACGAAGGGGGACGACGATGCGCTCGCCGAAGCTGGCCGCGCTTGAGCTGAAGCGGTTCGGGCGGGGGAAGCTGCCCCGGGCCGCCCTCGTCGCGCTGCTCCTGCTGCCGCTCCTCTACGGAGCCCTGTACCTGTGGTCCTTCTGGGACCCCTACAGCCGCCTCGACAAGGTGCCGGTCGCCCTCGTCAACTCCGACAGCGGCGCCACCGTCGACGGGAAGCGGATCGACGCCGGCGACGAGATCACCCGCAAGCTGCACGACAGCAAGACCTTCGACTGGCGCGAGGTCAGCGCCGAGGAGGCGGCCGAGGGGCTGGAGAACGGCACGTACTACCTCTCCCTCACCATGCCCGCCGACTTCAGCACGAAGATCGCCTCCAGCTCCGGTGAGGACCCCGCCACCGGAGCGCTCCAGGTCCGCACCAACGACGCGAACAACTACATCGTCGGCTCGATCTCGCGCACCGTCTTCTCCGAGGTCCGCTCGGCGGCGTCCACCAACGCCTCCCGCGGTTTCCTCGACAAGATCTTCGTCAACTTCTCCGACCTCCACGACAAGACCGCCCAGGCCGCCGACGGAGCCGACAAGCTCACGGACGGTGCGGGCAAGGCGCAGAAGGGCGCCAAGGACCTCGCCGACGGCCTGGACACGGCGAAGCAGAAGAACGGCGAGCTCACCGGCGGACTGAAGAAGCTGAACGAGGCCGCCGGACAGCTGGAAACGGGTGCGAAGGGCGTCGCGGCCGGCACCCAGACGCTCGCCGACAAGGTCGGGGGAGTCGCCGACAAGGCCCGCCCCTTCCTCAAGGACCCCAAGAGCCTCGCGGACAGCGCCGAACTCGTCGCCGACACCGCCCAGGTGGTCAACAAGCACCTCGAAGCCTTCGCCAAGGCGGCCCCGGCCGCCGCGACCGTCACCCAGCGCGTCTCCACCGGCGCCGCCGACGTCTACGCGAAGACCTGCACCACCGGCGCCAAGCCGCTCCCCGAGACCTGCCCGCAGCTGAAGCGGCTCAAGGACGACGCGGCCGAGGCCGCCGAACTCGCCGGTGACGTGGACACCCTGCTGGGGAACTCGAAGGGGGACCTGGCCACCCTCCACAAGCAGCTCGCGGACCTGGAGCGCGAAGCCCGCCTCCTCGTCACGAAGGCCCCCGGCCTCTCCGCGGACCTGGAATCCGCGGTCACCCAGGTGAACGCGCTCAACGACGGTGCCCACAAGGTCTCCGCCGGCATGGTCAAGCTGCACACCGGCATCGGCTCCGCCACCGAGGGCTCCGGCGCGCTCGGCGCGGGCGTCGGCAAGCTCGGCGCCGGCGCGCACGACCTCGACGGCGGCCTGGTCAAGCTCGTCGACGGCAACGGCGACCTCGCCGGCGGCCTGCACGACGGCGCGGGCAAGATCCCGGCCTACGACCAGCAGCAGCGCGACGCCCGCACCGAGGTCATGGCCGACCCGGTCCGCCTCGCCAACCAGTCCCTGCACAAGGCGCCCAACTACGGCACCGGCTTCGCCCCGTACTTCATCCCGCTCTCCCTCTGGGTCGGCGCGATGGTCGCCTACATGCTGATCGCGCCGCTGAACCGGCGCGCGCTCGCCACCGGAGCCTCGCCCTGGCGGATCGCCCTCGCGGGCTGGCTGCCCGTGGTGGGGATCGGCGCCGCGCAGGTGGGCGCACTGATGTCCGTACTGCACTGGGGACTCGGCCTGCAGATGGCCCGGCCGGCGCTCACCGTCGGCTTCCTGGTCCTGGTCACCGCCTGCTTCGCCGCGATCGTCCAGTGGCTCAACGCCAAGTTCGGCGCCGCCGGGCGGATCCTGGTCCTGGCCGTCCTGATGCTCCAGCTCACCTCCGCCGGCGGCACCTATCCCGTCCAGACCAGCCCCGGCTTCTTCAACGCCATCCACCCCTACCTGCCGATGTCCTACGTGGTCGAGAGCCTGCGCCGGCTCATCACCGGCGGCGACCTCGCCCCGGTCTGGCAGGGCTGCCTGGTCCTCACCGCCTTCACGGCGGGAGCCCTCGCCCTCACCGCCCTCGCCGCCCGCGGCAAGCAGGTGTGGACGATGGACCGGCTGCGCCCGGAACTGAGCCTGTAGCCCGGACGGACAGGTTGACCTGTGAGAATCAGCGCCATGGAAAGCAGCAGCACCGGTACGGCCGGGGGCGGCGGCCGCCGCGCGGCCACACGGCAGAAGCTCTACGAAGCAGCCGTCACCCTCATAGCGGAGCAGGGCTTCTCCGCGACGACGGTCGAGGAGATCGCCGAGCGGGCGGGCGTGGCGAAGGGCACCGTCTACTACAACTTCGCCAGCAAGAACGACCTCTTCGAGGAGCTGCTGCGGCACGGGGTCGGACTCCTGACCGAGTCCCTGCGCACGGCGGCGGAATCCACCGAGGCCAGGGGCGGGACCCGGGTCGAGGCGCTCGACGAGATGATCCGGGCCGGACTGGTCTTCATCGACCGCTACCCGGCCTTCACCCAGCTCTACGTCGCCGAGCTGTGGCGCACCAACCGGACCTGGCAGTCCACGCTGATGGTCGTCCGGCGGGAGGCCGTCGCCGTCGTGGAAACGGTGCTGCGCGAGGGCGTGGAACGGGGCGAGCTCAGCGCGGAGATCGACGTGCCGCTGACGGCCGCGGCGATGGTGGGAATGGTGCTCGTCGCGGCGCTGGACTGGCAGTCCTTCCAGAGCGAGCGGTCGCTGGACGACGTGCACTCGGCGCTGTCGCTGCTGCTGCGGGGCAGGGTGAGCGGGAACCGCTGACGCGGGGCCGGTGGCGGGTGACCCCCGATCGGCGGTGCCGCGGGGGCGGCGGGGCCGCGTAGAACTGGTGGGGCGGGTGAGTATCCGTACCTAGGCGCGGAAATGAGTACCTGCGCGGATGGGGTGCGGGATGTCGGCACGCCAGACTGGGGGCGACGGACAGGGACCCGGCGCGCACCGCCGACACGGGGCGGCAGGTGCGGACCGGGTCTCTCCGGCCGACGGGGTGGGAACAAGGCTGAGGCCGGGGCTCGGGGGGATCGAGCCCCGGCCTCAGCCGTGTCCCGCCCCGGGCCCTGCCCCACCTTCGCCGCCGCGCGGGACCCGACCCGGCGTCAGCCGCGGCCGCGCAGTGGGATTCGGGTCCGGGCCCGGGCGGCGGCGTCGGCCAGGCGGCCGGTCAGCGAAGCCCAGCGGGCCGAGGCGGCCCAGCCGACCCGCGCCGCCGAGCGGGGGAAGAGCACCGCGCGCAGCCGGGACCGGCGGGACACCCCGGCGAGGAGCCCGGCGCGGGCCAGCAGGACGTCCTCGGCCAGCTCCGCGTCAGGGGGCGCCGCGCCCGGCGGTGCGTACAGTTCCCGCTCCACCGCGCCCGCGACCCGGCGTACGGCATCGGCCGCCGAGGCGTCCAGCCGGCCCAGGGACACCACCCGGTCCGCCGCCCCCCGCGGGGACAGTGCCTCGTCCGGGAGGATCCCGACGTCCCACGCGGCGTCGCCCAGCTCCCGCCAGGCGGTCAGGACCCGCCCCGAGCCGAGCCGCCGGGCCCGCAGCCGGCCGCGCCACAGGAACGGCAGCAGAGGCAGGGCCAGCAGCAGGATGCCCGCGGCCGTCCAGGCCAGGACCGTGGCAGCGGAGGGGCCGTCGCCGCCCGCGCCCGCGTTCCGCTGCCCCGCGGCCGGACCGCACTCGCCCAGCTTCTTCTGGTCCGGCGGGCAGTCGTCCGCCGTCGAGGGCCCGGCGGACGGCTGCGCCGCACTCGCGGACGGGGCCGCCGTCGGCGCGCTCGGCTGGGTCTGCGGGGTGGCGGGCCGGCTGTACTCCGGCACCGTGATGCCCGACCGGGGCGTCGGCTCGAAGCGGGTCCAGCCCACGCCCTCGAAGTACAGCTCGGGCCAGGCGTGCGCGTCCCGCATCGAGACGTTGACGACGCCGTCGGCCTGCTTCACCCCGGGCGTGAACCCGACCGCGACCCGCGCCGGGATCCCGAGGGTGCGCGCCATCGAGGCCATCGAGAAGGCGAAGTGGACGCAGAAGCCCTCCTTGTCGGCGAGGAACTTGGCGATGGCCTGCGCACCCGTACCGGAGGAGACCTTCGTGTCGTAGCGGAAACCGCCGCTCACCGCGAAGTAGTCCTGGAGCTTGACCGCCGCCGAGTAGTCGTCCTTGGTGCCGCGGGTGACCTCGCGGGCCGTCTGGACGACGACCGCCGGCAGGTTGTCCGGCACCTTCGTGTACTCGGCCGCGATCTCGGGATCCGCCGCCGGCGCGCGGCGCAACTGCTCCGCCGTCGGGTTCAGCAACAGGCTCCGCACCGAGTACTGCACGCCCTGGGCGTTCTGGAACTTGTCCTTGCCCAGCTGGTCCCCGACGAGCGTGCGCCCGGCCGGCTCGAACCGCCACTTCCCGGCGATGTCCACCCCCGTCGCGGGATAGGGCATCGGCAGGTAGCGCTGGGCGTACGTCTGCGCCGAGGAGATGAAGGTCTGCACCTCGGTCGCGCCGTTCAGCACGCTCTCGCTCACCCCGGGAGGGTTCGGCATCCGCTTGGGGACGTCCGTCAGGGCCCGCCCCGACGCCTCCCACTTGACGCCGTTGAACTCGTCCAGGGCCAGGATCCGCAGGTACTGCTCGCCGAGCTGCGGGCTGTCCGTGCGGTAGCGCAGCACGACCCGGTTGTCCTGGGTGTTCAGGCTGCTCTGCAGGGAGACCAGCGGGTTGACCGCCTGGATCGACGGGCCGAGGCCGTTGCCCTCGCCGTCGCCCACGCCGCCGCCCGTGCCCAGGAGTCCGCTGCCCATGGAGGGCAGCACCACGGGCACCGCCAGCGCCAGACCCAGCGCGACCGCGCCGATCCGCCGCCCGGTGCGGACCGGGGCGAGGGCCTGGCCGCCGCCCGCGTATCCGGCCGCCACCTTGCCGCGCGGAGCGGCGCCGAAGACCCGGCCCCACTGCGCGAGCCGGTCGCGGCCCTCGGCGAGCAGGAGCAGCAGGTAGCCGCAGCCCGCCAGCAGGAAGGCGGTCCAGGAGGCGCCGCCCGAGCCGGTGGCCGCGCCCGACAGGCCCGCCGCGACCGAGTACAGCGCGAGCAGCGGGAGCCCGGCCGCGGCGGCCGTGCGTACGGTCACCGCCAGCAGGTCCACCAACAGCCCGATCAGGAGCACCCCGGACACCAGCAGCAGCCGGATCCCGTCCGTCAGGGGGGCCGGCATCGCGAACTCGTTCACGTCCTGCACGCCTTGGCGGAACAGCGCGCCGAAGTCGGTGACGAGGTAGTCCAGGAGCCCCTCGCCGGCGGCGGACGGCATCTTGCCGCCGAACACCAGCATCAGTGCCAGCAGCGATACGAGGACCTGCGAGGCCACGGTCAGCGTCCGGGCCAGCGGCACCCGCCGCGCGCCCGCGCCCACCGCGCTCTGCAGCGCCAGCAGCAGCGCCGCCTGCGGCAGCCAGCCGCCCGATTCCACCAGCGGGTTCAGCGACCAGGCGGTGAACAGCGTCGCCAGGGCCGCGAAGACCGTCAGTCTCGCCCGTCCGCTCATCCCCAGCCCCCCGCCGAACCCGAACCGCCCGCCGCGCCGATCGGCGCGTTGCCCGCCTGCCGCCACAGTTCCCCGAAGGCCACCCCGGGCGGGGCGGCCAGCGCCGTCCAGCCCGCGTCGCGCAGCCCGGCCAGGCGCTCCTCCAGCGGGGGCGCTCCCCCCGACATCGCCGACATCACCGAAGCCAGGCCCTGGGGCCGCCCGGACCAGTCCGAGGAGTCCAGTACGAACGCCACGGCCCCTCCGCCGCGCCGGCACATCTTGGCCGCCAGTCCCGTCTGTACGTCGTCCAGGTCTCCGAAGAAGGCGATGAGGAGCCCGTCGCCGCCCGCTCCGCCGAAGCCGCTGCCGGTGCCGTTGCTGCGTACCGCGTCGCAGGCCCGCGAGAGGCCCGCGCCGTCGGAGTGTCCGATCACCGCGAGGGTGTCCATCAGGAGCCCCGCCGCCTCCGCGGAGTCCTGCCCGCCGGAGGTGAAGCCGCCGCCCTCGCGGGGCACGCAGTCCCCGGTGTCGGTCAGCAGGCGCACCGAGAAGCCCTGCTCCAGCAGGTGCACCAGGGTCGACGCGGCGGCGGAGACGGCCCACTCGAAGGCGGAGTCGGGGCCGGCGCCCTCGTAGGCGAGGCGCCGGGTGTCCAGCAGCACGGTGGCCCGGCTGCGCTGCGGCTGCTCCTCGCGGCGCACCATCAGCTCGCCGTAGCGGGCGGTGGAGCGCCAGTGCACGCGGCGCAGGTCGTCGCCGCGCCGGTAGCCGCGCGGGATCACGTCGTCCTCGCCGGCCAGGGCCAGCGAGCGGCGGCTGCCGTCGCCGTAGCCGGAGGACTCGCCGGTGAAGCGCACCAAGGGCAGCGCCTCGGTGCGCGGGATGACGGTGAGGGTGTCGTAGGCGGAGAAGGAGCGGGTCAGCTCGACCAGCCCGAAGGGGTCGGTGAGCCGCAGCTGGAGCGGGCCCAGCGGGTAGCGGCCGCGCAGATCGGAGCGGACCCGGTACGAGACCTCGCGGCGGCCGCCCGGCTCCACCCGGTCCAGGACGAAGCGCGGCCGGGGCCCCAGCACGTACGGCACCCGGTCCTGGAGCATCAGCAGCCCGGTCGGCATCCGGGAGGTGTTGTCGAGCCGCAGCTGCACCCGGGCCTCGGAGCCGGCGGGCACCCGCACCGGGGTCAGCCGGCGATTGCCGGAGACGCGGTGGCGGGTGCGGTGCAGGGCCAGGACGCAGAGCAGCGGGAGCACGGCGAGCAGCAGTCCGACCCGGAGCAGTTCGGACTGGCCCAGTACGTACGCGCACAGCCCGGCGGCGATCCCGGCGGCCAGGAAGGAGCGGCCGCGGGTGGTCAGGCCGGCCAGCGAGGCGCGCAGCCCGCCACCCTCCTGCGGACTCCGGCCGCCCGCGCCGTGCGGGGCGCCGGCGCTCATCAGAAGCCCCGGATGCCCGCGCCGGGCGGGATCTCGCCGCGCGAGGGGGCGGCCGGTACGGGGGTGCGCTGGAGGATGTCGGCGACGACCTGCTCGGCGGTGCGCCGGCTCAGCTGGGCCTGCGCGGTGGGCAGCAGCCGGTGCGCGAGCACCGGTCCGGCCAGGGCCTGGACGTCGTCGGGCAGGACGTAGTCCCGCCCGGAGAGGGCGGCGGAGGCCTTGACGGCGCGCAGCAGGTGCAGGGTGGCGCGGGGCGAGGCGCCCAGGCGCAGGTCGGGGTGGCTGCGGGTGGCGGAGACCAGGTCGACGACGTAGCGCCGGACGGGCGCGGCCACGTACACCTCGCGGACGGCTTCGATGAGCTTGCCGATGTCGTGGGCGTGCGCGACGGCCGTCAGGTCGTCGAGCGGGGAGAGCCCGCCGTGCACGTCGAGCATCCGCAGTTCGGCCTCGGGGCTGGGGTACCCCACCGAGACCCGGGCCATGAAGCGGTCGCGCTGGGCCTCGGGGAGGGGATAGGTGCCCTCCATCTCCACCGGGTTCTGGGTGGCGACGACCATGAAGGGGCTCGGCAGCGTGTAGGTGGTGCCGTCAATGGTGACCTGGCGCTCCTCCATCGACTCCAGCAGCGCGGACTGGGTCTTGGGGGAGGCGCGGTTGATCTCGTCGCCGATGACGATCTGCGCGAAGATCGCGCCCGGCTTGAACTCGAACTCCCGGCGCTGCTGGTCGTAGATGCTCACGCCGGTGATGTCCGAGGGCAGCAGGTCCGGGGTGAACTGGATCCGCTGGACCGAACAGTCGATGGACTTGGCGAGTGCCTTGGCCAGCATCGTCTTGCCGACGCCGGGAACGTCCTCGATCAGCAGGTGGCCCTCGGCGAGCAGGACGGTCAGCGCGAGGCGGACCACTTCCGGCTTGCCCTCGATCACGCTCTCGATCGATTCCCGCACCTGCTGCGCCGTGCTGGTCAGATCCGCGAGGCTCGCTCGGTCGTCATACGTGGTCACCTGGTTCTCCTCGACCCTTTCCCAGGGCCGGCGCACCATCGCGCATGACCGGCCCACCCCGAAACACCTCAGAAATCAAGAGCAATCAAGAACGTCGCGATCACCGGCCCGGAAACCTCTTCCGGGTGACGTCTCCCCGCATTCTTGACGGCCCTTGGCCCTGGTGTCACTCAAGAGGTGGGATCGATCTCCCGCAGGAGCCCGGTGTGCACGTCGAAGACGAAGCCTCGCACATCGTCCTTGTGGGGCAGGAAGGGGTTCGTACGGACCCGCTGCATGGACTGGCGGACGTCTTGGTCCACGTCACGGAAGGCCTCGACGGCCCAGGCGGGACGCTGACCGACCTCGTCCTCCAGCTCGTGCCGGAAGTCCTCGGTCAGGCTTTCGAGACCACATCCGGTGTGGTGGATGAGTATCACCGTGCGGGTGCCGAGCGCCCGCTGGCTGATGGTGAGGGAGCGGATGGTGTCGTCGGTGACCACCCCGCCGGCATTGCGGATCGTGTGACAGTCGCCCAGCTCCAGGCCGAGGGCGGCGTGCAGGTCGAGGCGGGCGTCCATACAGGCCACGACGGCCACCTGGAGGACCGGACGGGCGTCCATGCCGGGGTCGGCGAACTTGGCGGCGTAGGCGCGGTTCGAGTCGACCAGGCGGTCGGTGACGGAGAGCTCCTCGGCGGCCTGGGGCGCGGAGGCGGCGGGCAGGGGTACGGAAGTCGTCATGGATACGACGTTAGTGGTCACAGGCCGTGTGGGCATCGAGTGAGGCTGGACAAAGAAGGTCACCTGATCAAGTTGTGAGCTAACCCACAGGGGTGAGGCGCACGCGGCCGTCCGAGTGATTCGCGGCTTTTGCGGCTTCGGTCGCACCGGGGCGCACGGCGCGCGGGGCGGTTCGTTGACCGCGGCGACCGTTGCACTAAAGTGACGCGAACCGGCCGGAGCCCGGCCCTGACCGGCCGCCCGGCCCTTTGGTAAGACTCCGCGTGCGCGGCGCGGCGTATGCCTGCCGCGCCGTTATCTGAGAGGGCGCTTTGACTAGCGAGTCCCGACACGTCCCGGTGATGCTCCAGCGGTGCCTGGACCTGTTGGCCCCGGCCCTGGAGAGGCCCGGGGCCGTCGTCGTCGACTGCACCCTCGGCCTCGGCGGGCACAGCGAGGCCCTGCTCACCCGGTTCCCCGAGGCCCACCTGATCGGCCTGGACCGCGACAAGGAAGCCCTGCGCCTCTCCGGGGAGCGCCTCGCGCCCTTCGGGGACCGGGTCACCCTCGTCCACGCCATCTACGCCGACCTGGCCGAGGTACTGGACGGCCTGCGCATCCCCGCCGTGCAGGGCATCCTCTTCGACCTCGGCGTCTCCTCCATGCAGCTGGACGAGGCCGACCGCGGCTTCGCCTACGCGCAGGACGCCCCGCTCGACATGCGGATGGACCAGACGACGGGCATCAGCGCGGCCGAGGTCCTCAACACCTACGCGCCCGGCGAGCTGGTCCGCATCCTGCGCCAGTACGGCGAGGAGAAGCAGGCCAAGCGGATCGTGTCCGCGGTGGTGCGCGAGCGGGACAAGGACCCCTTCACCAACAGCGCGCGCCTCGTCGAACTGATCCGCGACTCCCTGCCGCAGGCGGCCAAGCGGACCGGCGGCAACCCGGCCAAGCGCACCTTCCAGGCCCTGCGCATCGAGGTCAACGGCGAGCTGTCCGGACTGGAGCGGGCGATCCCCGCGGCCGTGGACCGGATCGCGGTCGGCGGCCGGATCGTGGTGCTTTCGTACCAGTCGCTGGAGGACCGCCTCGTCAAGCAGGCCTTCGCCGCCGGCGCGACCTCGACGGCCCCGCCCGGGCTGCCGGTCGTACCGGAGAAGTACCAGCCGAAGCTGAAGCTCCTGACGCGCGGCGCCGAGCTGCCGACGGAGGAGGAGATCGCGGAGAACCGGCGTGCGGCGCCGGCCCGCTGCCGCGGGGTGGAGCGCATCCGGGAGGCGCGGCTGTGAAACGCCTGGGGCGGGTGCTGGGGGGGCCGGTCGCCGGACAGGCGGCGCGGACCCCGTTCGTCCTGCTGGTCGTGGCGCTGCTCGGCGGCGGGCTGATCAGCCTGCTGCTGCTGAATTCGGCGCTGAACCAGGGCTCCTTCCAGCTGAGCAAGCTGAAGCGGGAGACGACCGCGGTCACGGACGAGGAACAGGCGCTGCAGCGGGACGTGGACGGCTACTCGGCGCCCGACGCGTTGCAGCGGCGGGCGCACGAGCTGGGTCTGGTCCCCGGTGGCAGCCCGGTCTTCATCGGCCCCGACGGCAAGGTCGCCGGGACCGCCTCACCGGCCGCCGAGCCGCCGCCCCCGTCGCCGCCGGCCGCGCCGGTGTCCGCCGCGCCGCCCGTTTCGGCGTCCCCCGGCGGGGCCGTGCCGAGCCCGGCCGGCTCCCCGGCCGCCGCCCCCTCGGGCGGCGCCGCCCCGGCCCCCTCGGGCCAGGCCCCCGCCGCCCCCGCCGCCCCGCCGGGCGGAGCCGCTCAGCCCTCCCAGACCCCTGGACGGTGACGTAGTGACGCGTACCCCTGCGGGGCTGGTCCCCTACCCGCCCTTCCACCATCCCCCGACCTCCGGCTGGGGTGACCCCCGGCCGGAGTCGGTCCCGTCGGCGCCGGCAGGCCGGGCATGAGCCCCCAGGAGCCGCCGCGGCGGCGGGTGCCCGGGCCCGGGCGGCCACGGCCCGGGGCGGAACGGGCGCGGGGCGCGGCGCGGCCCGCCGCCAGGCCCGCCACCCGACGCCCCGCCCCCGCGAGGAAACCGCACACGATCCGGCTCGGCGCCCCCAAGCCCCGGCTGCGGCTGGTCAGCGTCGGCCTGACGATGGTGATGCTGGTGTTCGTCGTACGGCTGCTCCAGGTGCAGGCCGTCGACGCGTCCGCGTACTCCGCCAAGGCCTCCGAGAACCGCTTCGCCAGCTACACCCTGGCCGCCGAGCGCGGGGAGATCACCGACCGCAAGGGCGTGGCGCTCGCCACCAGCGTGGACGCGTACGACATCACCGCGGACCCGCACATGTTCACCGTGCAGGAGAGCAAGGCTCCCGACGCCCCCGAGCAGGCCGCGGCCCTCCTCGCGCCGATCCTCGGCAAGGACGCCAAGGAGCTCACCGCTCGCCTGAAGACGAAGAACACCCGCTACGTGGTCCTCGCCCGCCGCCAGACCCCCCAGGTCTGGAACCAGATCAAGGGCCTCAAGAAGGTCTTCGCCGAGAAGGCGTCCGCGGACAAGAAGAACAACGGCCCCGGCGCCAACGTCCTGGCCGGCGTGTTCAACGAGAACAGCAGCAAGCGCGTGTACCCGAACGGCGACCTCGCCGCCGGGATACTGGGTTACGTCAACGCCGAGGGCAAGGGCGGCGGCGGCCTGGAGTCCTCCCTCGACAAGAAGCTGTCCGGCAAGGACGGCGAGCTCACGTACGCCCAGTCGGGCGGCCGCCGCGTGCCGACCGCGGGGTCCAGCGAGAAGCCCGCCGTGCCCGGCGAGGACATCGAACTGACCATCGACCGCGACATCCAGTGGGCCGCGCAGAGCGCCATCACCGAGCAGGTCGCCAAGTCGGAGGCCGACCGCGGGTACGTCATCGTCCAGGACACGGCCACCGGCGAGGTCCTCGCCATGGCCAACGCCCCCGGCTTCGACCCCAACGACCTCTCCAAGGCCAGCTCCGCCGCCATGGGCAACGCCGCGCTCCAGGACGTGTACGAGCCCGGCTCCACCGCCAAGGTCATGTCGATGGCGGCCGTCCTGGAGGAGAAGAAGGCCAAGCCCGACACCCACGTCGAGGTCCCCAACCGGCTGCACCGCGGCGACCGGCTCTTCAAGGACGACATCGACCACCCGACCTGGTACCTGACCCTCAACGGGGTCCTGGCCAAGTCCTCCAACATCGGCACCATCCTGGCCACCGGCCAGCTCGGCCCGACGCAGCCCGAGTCCAACAAGGTCCTGTTCTCGTACCTGGACAAGTTCGGCATCGGCCGGCCCACCGGCCTGAACTACCCGGGCGAGTCCCGCGGCATCCTCGCCCCGCCGGAGAAGTGGTCCACTTCCCAGCAGTACACGATCCCCTTCGGCCAGGGCCTGTCCCTCAACGCCATGCAGGCGGCCTCCGTGTACTCGACCATCGCCAACGGCGGGGTGCGCGTCGCCCCGACCCTGGTCCGCGGCACCAAGGGCCCCGACGGCCGCTTCACCCCGGCGCCCGCGCCCGCGAAGAACCGCGTGGTCAGCGAGGAGACCGCCAAGACCCTCGCGGAAATGCTGGAGTCGGTGGTCGACGACCAGGAGGGCACCGGCACCAAGGCCCGCATTCCCGGCTACCGGGTCGGCGGCAAGACCGGCACCTCCAACCGGGTGGATCCGGCCACCGGCCGCTACAAGGGCTACACCGCCTCGTTCGCGGGATTCGCACCCGCGGACAACCCCCGCATCACCGTCTACTGCGCCATCCAGAACCCCACCAAGGGCAGTTACTTCGGTGGCCAGATCTGCGGGCCCATCTACAAGAAGGTCATGGAGTTCGCCCTTAAAACCCTCCAGATCGCTCCCACCGGAACCGCCCCCGCCGGACTCCCGGTCACCTACGAACCCGGCGCGCGGCCCGGCTCCCAGCCGAGCCCGCAGCCGGGTCAGTGACCGACGCCCGGACGGCCAGCCCCAGAAAAGCGTGAGGCACCATCAGTGACAACGATCACCCCCGAATCCGGGAACCACGCGTCCGTCGAGCCCCAGGCCGGGCCCTCGCTTCGCGAGCGGCCCGCCGCGCCCGGTACGCTCACCGCCGTGCCCCACGCTGATCAGCCCAGAACCACCCAGAACGACGCACCGGCAGCGCCGCCGGGAGCGCCACGTCCCCTGTCCGTCCGCCCGACCCCTCTGGGCGAGCTGGCGGAGCTGCTGGGGGTGGAAGTCCCCGGCGCGCAGACGCGGATCACCGGCATCACGCACGATTCGCGTGCCGTGCGCCCCGGAGACCTGTACGCGGCCCTGCCGGGCGCCAAGCTGCACGGCGCGGACTTCGCCGCGCAGGCGGCCGCCCTCGGCGCCGCCGCGGTGCTGACCGATCCGGCCGGCGCCGAGCGCGCCGCGGCCACCGGACTCCCGGTCCTCGCCGTCGCCGACCCGCGCGGCCGGATGGGCGCCCTGGCCGCCGCGGTCTACGGACGGCCGGGCGAGGACCTGCTCCAGATCGGCATCACCGGCACCTCCGGCAAGACCACCACGGCGTACCTCGTCGAGGGCGGCCTGCGCGGCGGCGGACGCAAGACGGGGCTCATCGGCACCGTCGAGATGCGCGTCGGCGACGAGCGCATCAAGTCCGAGCGCACCACCCCCGAGGCCACCGACCTGCAGGCGCTCTTCGCGGTCATGCGCGAACGCGGCGTCGAGGCCGTCGCCATGGAGGTCTCCAGCCACGCCCTGGTGCTCGGCCGGGTCGACGGCTGCGTCTTCGACGTGGCCGTCTTCAACAACCTGAGCCCGGAGCACATGGAGTTCCACTCCGACATGGAGGACTACTTCCAGGCCAAGGCGCAGCTCTTCACCGAGCGCCGCGCCCGCCTCGGTGTGGTCAACATCGACGACGAGTACGGCCGTCGCCTCGCCAAGGAGTCGCCGATCCCGGTCGTCACCTTCTCCGCCGCGGGCGACCCGGCCGCCGACTGGCGGGCCGAGGACGTGGTCTCGCGCCACATGGACTCGACCCTGACCCTGGTGGGTCCCGCGGGCGAGCGGGTCCGGGCCACCGCCCCGCTGCCCGGCCCGTTCAACGTGGCCAACACCGTGGCCGCCGTCGTCACGCTCGCCGCCGCCGGCCTCGACCCGCAGACCGCCGCCGACGGCGTCGCCGCGGTCCCCGGGGTGCCCGGCCGCCTGGAGCGGGTCGACGCGGGACAGCCGTACCTGGCCGTCGTGGACTACGCGCACAAGACGGACGCCGTCGAATCGGTCCTGCGGGCCCTGCGCGAGGTCACCACCGGCAAGCTGCACGTCGTACTGGGCTGCGGCGGCGACCGCGACACCACCAAGCGGGCCCCGATGGGCGCGGCGGCCGCCCGGTTCGCCGACACCGCCGTACTGACCTCCGACAACCCCCGCTCCGAGGACCCCCTCGGGATCCTCGCCGCGATGTTCCGCGGCGCCGTGTCCGTGCCGCCCGCCGAGCGGGGCACCGTCCTCGTCGACGCCGACCGGGCGGCGGCCATCGCCACCGCCGTCGCGCGCGCCGAGGCGGGAGACACCGTGCTGGTGGCCGGCAAGGGCCACGAGCAGGGCCAGGACATCGCGGGCGTCGTACGCCCCTTCGACGACCGGGCGGTCCTGCGCGCGGCCATCGAGACCCAAGCACGCCAGCGTCCCCGACAGGCCGAGGTGAACCAGTGATCGCCCTTTCCCTCGCCGAGATCGCCGAGATCACCGGCGGGCAGCCCCACGACATACCGGATCCGTCCGTCACGGTCACCGGTCCCGTCGTCTACGACTCCCGCGAGGTCCAGGCCGGCAGCCTGTTCGCCGCCTTCGTCGGGGAGCGCGTGGACGGCCACGACTACGCGGAACGCGCCCTGGCCGCCGGGGCCGTGGGCGTCCTCGCGACCCGGCCCGTCGGCGTCCCGGCCATCGTCGTCCCCGACGTGGTGGCCGCCCTCGGCGCGCTCGCCCGGTCCGTCGTCGAACGCCTCGGCACCGACGTCGTGGCCCTCACCGGTTCCGCCGGGAAGACCTCCACCAAGGACCTGATCGCCCAGGTCCTCCAGCACCACGCGCCGACCGTGTGGACCCCCGGGAACCTCAACAACGAGATCGGCCTGCCGATCACGACGCTGCGGGTCACCGAGGAGACGCAGCACCTGGTCCTGGAGATGGGCGCCCGCGGCATCGGCCACATCGCCTACCTCACCGGACTGACGCCCCCGCGGATCGGCGTGGTCCTCAACGTCGGCACCGCGCACATCGGGGAGTTCGGCGGCCGGGAGCAGATCGCGCAGGCCAAGGGCGAACTCGTCGAGTCCCTGCCGTCCGAGGCGGAGGGCGGCATCGCCGTCCTCAACGCCGATGACCTGCTGGTACGTGCCATGACCGGGCGCACGAAGGCCCGTACGGTGCTGTTCGGCGAGGCCGAGGACGCCGACATCCGGGCCACCGAGGTCCGGATGACGGACAGGGGACAGCCTTCCTTCACATTGCGAACACCGACCGGGTGCAGCGACGTGACCTTGCGGCTGTACGGTGAGCACCACGTGTCGAACGCGCTCGCCGCGGCCGCCGTCGCCCACGTGCTGGGCATGTCCGCCGAGGAGATCGCCATCGCGCTCTCCGGGGCGGGCAGCCTGTCCCGGTGGCGGATGGAGGTCACCGAGCGGGCGGACGGCGTGACGATCGTCAACGACGCCTACAACGCAAACCCCGAGTCCATGCGGGCCGCACTGCGCGCACTTGCCGCGATGGGCGGCGGCGCCAAGGCGAACGGGGGTCGCACGTGGGCGGTGCTCGGCCCGATGGCCGAGCTCGGAGACGACGCGCTCGCCGAGCACGACGCGGTCGGGCGGCTTGTCGTCCGGCTCAACGTGAGCAAGCTGGTCGCGGTCGGGGGCAGGGAAGCCTCCTGGCTGCAACTGGGCGCATATAACGAGGGTTCGTGGGGTGAGGAGTCGGTGCTCGTGTCCGACGCACAGGCGGCGGTCGACCTGTTGCGCAGTGAACTGCGCCCGGGTGACGTCGTGCTGGTGAAGGCTTCCAGGTCAGCCGGCCTGGAGCGGGTGGCCCAGGCCCTGCTCGACGGCGAGGTCGCCGGCCGATGAGGCAGATCCTGTTCTCCGGAGTCATCGGACTCTTCCTCACGCTCATCGGCACCCCGCTGCTGATCAAGGGTCTGGCCCGCAAGGGCTACGGCCAGTTCATCCGGGACGACGGGCCGCGCGGTCACGCCGGGAAGAAGGGCACGCCCACCATGGGTGGCATCTCCTTCATCCTGGCCACGCTGATCGCGTACGCCCTGACCAAGGTGATCACCGGAAGCCAGCCGACCTTCTCGGGCCTCCTCGTGCTCTTCCTGATGGCGGGCATGGGCGTGGTCGGTTTCCTCGACGACTACATCAAGATCGTCAAGCAGCGGTCGCTCGGTCTGCGGGCCAAGGCCAAGATGGCCGGCCAGCTCATCGTCGGCATCGCCTTCGCGGTGCTCTCCCTGCAGTTCAAGGACGCGCGCGGGCTCGCCCCGGCCTCCACCAAGCTGTCGTTCGTCACGGACTTCGGCTGGTCGATCGGCCCGGTGCTGTTCGTGGTTTGGGCGCTGTTCATGATCCTGGCGATGTCCAACGGCGTGAACCTCACCGACGGCCTCGACGGTCTGGCCACCGGCGCCGCCGTGATGGTCTTCGGTGCCTACACCTTCATCGGCGTCTGGCAGTACCAGGAGTCCTGCGCCAACGCGCAGACCCTGACCAACCCGAACGCCTGTTTCGAAGTGCGAGACCCACTGGACCTCGCGGTCGTCGCGGCCGCCCTGATGGGCGCCTGCTTCGGCTTCCTCTGGTGGAACACCTCGCCCGCCAAGATCTTCATGGGCGACACCGGTTCGCTGGCCCTCGGCGGCGCGCTCGCCGGTCTGGCGATCTGCTCCCGCACGGAGTTCCTGATGGCGCTCCTCGGCGGCCTCTTCGTCCTCATCACCATGTCGGTCGTCATCCAGGTCGGCTCCTTCAAGCTGACCGGCAAGCGCGTCTTCCGGATGGCACCGCTACAGCACCACTTCGAACTCAAGGGGTGGTCGGAAGTCCTGGTCGTCGTCCGGTTCTGGATCATCCAGGGCATGTGCGTGATCGTGGGCCTCGGAGTCTTCTACGCGGGATGGGCAGCCGACAAGTGACCGCCTGGCACGGCAAGAACATCACCGTCGCCGGCCTCGGCGTGAGCGGCATCAGTGCGGCGAAGGCCCTGGCCGGGCTCGGCGCGCGGGTGACCGTCGTCGACAACGGCGACGGCGACGCGCTGCGCGCCCGGGCCGCCGAACTGGCGGAGCAGGGCATCGAGGTCCGTCTCGGCCTCCTGGACGGCGGCGTACGGGCGGGCGACACCGTGCCCGAGGGCACCGACCTCGTGGTCACCTCGCCCGGCTGGAAGCCCGACAGCCCGCTGTTCGCGGCAGCCGCCGCGGCCGGCGTGGACGTGGTCGGCGACGTCGAGATCGCCTGGCTCCTGCGCGAGATCGCCGAGGACCTGCGCGCCGCCCGGTCCGGTGAGCCCCGCAGGGAGCCGGCCCCCTGGCTGGCGATCACCGGCACCAACGGCAAGACCACCACCACCCAGATGCTCGCCTCGATCCTGAAGGCCGCCGGCCTCAAGACCGCGGCCGTCGGCAACATCGGCACCCCGATCATCGACGTGGTGCTCGGCGAGGAGCGGTACGACGTCCTCGCCGTCGAGCTCTCCAGCTACCAGCTGCACTGGGCGCCCTCGGTGCGCCCGCACTCCGCGGCCGTCCTGAACCTGGCCCCGGACCACCTCGACTGGCACGGCTCCATGGAGGCGTACGCCGCCGACAAGGGCCGGATCTACGAGGGCAACACGGTCGCCTGCGTCTACAACGCCGCGGACAAGGCCACCGAGGACCTGGTCGTCGAGGCGGACGTGGAAGAGGGCTGCCGGGCCATCGGCTTCACCCTCGGCGCCCCCGGCCCCTCCATGTTCGGCGTCGTCGACGGGATCCTCGTCGACCGGGCCTTCGTGGAGAACCGGCAGAAGAACGCCCAGGAGCTCGCCGAGGTCGCGGACGTCAACCCGCCGGCCCCGCACAACATCGCCAACGCCCTCGCGGCCGCGGCCCTGGCCCGCGCCTTCGGCGTGGAGCCGCGCGCCGTCCGCGACGGACTGCGCGACTTCCGGCCGGACGCCCATCGGGTCAGCCACGTGGACGAGGTCGCCGGGGTCACGTACGTGGACGACTCCAAGGCCACCAACACCCACGCCGCGGAAGCCTCCCTGGCGGCCTTCGAACCGGTGGTCTGGATCGCCGGCGGCCTCGCCAAGGGCGCGACCTTCGACGAGCTCGTGCAGAAGGCCGCGAAGCGCCTGCGGGGCGTCGTCCTGATCGGCGCCGACCGGGCCCTGATCGCCGAGGCGCTGGCGCGACACGCCCCGGAGGTCCCGGTCGTGGACCTCGCACGGACCGACACTGGGGCGATGCTCGCGGCGGTCCGGGAAGCGGCCCGGCTCGCGGAAACCGGCGACACGGTTCTGCTGGCCCCCGCCTGTGCCTCGATGGACATGTTCGCGAACTACAGCAAGCGTGGGGACGCGTTCGCCGACGCGGTGCGCGAACTGGCCGCCGAGCAGGCCTAGGTCCGGCTCGATCCAGGGCAGGTTCCCTCCGGCCGACCGGCTGCTCGCCTCGTACGAGTTGGAGGGGAAGATCACAGATGCCGGCCAAGCAAGTGCTGCCGGGGCGGCGGCCGTCCGCGGACAAGACGGCCAGGACCGCCCAGACCGCCAAAGAGGGCAGGGGCGCCAAAGCCGGTGCGCCGAGGGCGCTCAGGGCCGGCCGGGGAGTGCTGGGCCGGGGGCGCCCCGCGGCGCGTCCCGGGAGGCCCGCCGGGGGCGGGCCGCTGACCCGGCTGCGGCGTACGCAACGGCAATTGCGCCGGGCCTGGGACCGGCCCCTCACGGCGTATTACCTGATCTTCGGCAGCGCGCTGCTCATCACCGTGCTCGGCCTGGTGATGGTCTACTCGGCCTCCATGATCAAGGCGCTCCAGCTCGGGCTGGGCGACGCGTACTTCTTCAAGAAGCAGTTCCTGGCGGCCACGATCGGCACCGGACTGCTGCTGATCGCCTCCCGGATGCCCGTCAAGCTCCACCGGGCCCTGTCCTATCCGGTGCTCACCGGCACGCTGTTCCTGATGGTCCTGGTCCAGGTCCCCGGGATAGGAGTGTCGATCAACGGCAACCAGAATTGGATCTCCCTTGGCGGTCCGTTCATGCTGCAGCCCAGTGAGTTCGGCAAACTGGCCCTCATCCTCTGGGGCGCCGACCTGCTGGCGCGCAAGGGCGACAAGGACCTGCTGAGCCAGTGGAAACACCTGCTGGTGCCGCTGGTCCCGGTCACCTTCCTGCTGCTCGGGCTGATCATGCTCGGCGGGGACATGGGCACCGCGATGATCCTCGGTGCCATCCTGTTCGGGCTGTTGTGGCTGGCCGGGGCCCCGACGCGGATGTTCGCGGCGGTCCTGGCCTTCGTGGGCGTGCTCGTGGCCCTGCTGATCAAGACCAGCCCGCACCGCATGGACCGGCTCCAGTGCATCGGAGTCTCCGAACTGCCCGACAACGGGCTGTGCTGGCAGGCCGTCCACGGAATCTACGCCCTCGCATCGGGCGGATGGTTCGGTTCCGGACTGGGTGCCAGTGTGGAAAAATGGGGGCAACTGCCAGAGGCCCATACCGACTTCATCTTCGCCATCACCGGCGAGGAACTGGGGCTGGCGGGGACTCTGTCGGTGCTCGCCCTGTTCGCGGCCCTAGGCTATGCGGGTATCCGCGTGGCCGGACGCACGGAGGACCCCTTCGTACGGTTTGCCGCGGGAGGCGTGACCACCTGGATCACGGCGCAAGCCGTGATCAACATCGGTGCGGTGCTCGGCCTGCTGCCGATCGCCGGTGTCCCGCTCCCGCTGTTCTCCTACGGTGGGTCAGCCTTGCTGCCGACCATGTTCGCGGTCGGACTGCTCATCGCCTTCGCGCGTGAGGAGCCGGCGGCACGGGCGGCGCTCGCGATGCGAAGGCCCAAGAACGGCCGGCCGCGGACCGGGCAGAGATGGAAGTCGATGAGACGGCGCGTCAAGAAGCGTCCGTCCGGAGAGCGGTGAATTTCGGTGCATGTCGTACTCGCCGGTGGGGGGACCGCCGGCCACATCGAGCCGGCGCTGGCCCTCGCGGACGCCCTGCGCAGGCAGGACCCTTCCGTGGGCATCACCGCCCTCGGCACCGAACGCGGACTCGAAACCCGCCTGGTGCCCGAGCGCGGCTACGAGCTGGGACTCATCCCGGCCGTTCCGTTGCCCCGTAGGCCCACGCCCGAGCTGATC
The DNA here is from genome assembly GCF_042888445.1 of Streptomyces sp. NPDC002886. Taxonomy (NCBI): domain Bacteria; kingdom Bacillati; phylum Actinomycetota; class Actinomycetes; order Kitasatosporales; family Streptomycetaceae; genus Streptomyces; species Streptomyces sp. NPDC002886. The sequence goes on along the minus strand of NZ_JBIAPV010000002.1, from coordinate 395,417 downwards.
ACCGTCCCAGGACGGCTGCGCGGCACCATCAAGGCCGCGGAGGAGATCCTGATCCGCACCAAGGCCGACTGCGTCGTCGGCTTCGGCGGCTACGTGGCCCTGCCCGGCTACCTCGCGGCCAAGCGCCTCGGGGTGCCGATCATCGTCCACGAGGCCAATGCCCGGCCCGGACTGGCCAACAAGATCGGCTCCCGGTACGCCTTCGCCGTCGCGGTCTCCACGCCCGACAGCAAGCTCCGCGGCGCCCGCTACGTGGGCATCCCGCTGCGCCGCTCCATCTCCACCCTCGACCGGGCGCTGGTCCGCCCGGAGGCGCGCGCCGCCTTCGGCCTGGACCCCAACCTGCCGACGCTGCTGGTCTCCGGCGGCTCGCAGGGCGCCCGGCGCCTCAACGAGGTGATCGAGCAGGTCGCGCCGACCCTCCAGCGCTCCGGGGTCCAGATCCTGCACGCGGTCGGCCCGAAGAACGAACTGCCGCGTGTCGACAACATGCCCGGGATGCCGCCTTATGTGCCGGTACCGTACGTGGACCGGATGGATCTCGCGTACGCCGCCGCCGACATGATGCTCTGCCGCGCGGGCGCGATGACCGTCGCCGAACTGTCCGCCGTCGGGCTGCCCGCCGCCTACGTCCCGCTGCCGATCGGCAACGGCGAACAGCGGCTCAACGCCCAGCCGGTGGTCAAGGCCGGCGGCGGCCTGCTCGTGGACGACGCGGAACTGACGCCCCAGTGGGTGCTCAGCCAGGTCCTCCCGGTGCTCGCCGACCCGCACCGGCTGTACGAGATGTCCCGCGCCGCCGCCGAGTTCGGCCGGCGGGACGCCGACGAGCTGCTCGTCGGCATGGTGTACGAGGCGATCGCAGCCAACAGAGCCCGCTGACGCGGGAAGCACCGACGCAGGAGGCACAGGAGTGGCCGGAGCGAGCACCGCGCAGCGTGGCGGTCCGGGAGCCGCCGGGAAGGGCTCCGGCCCCCTCAAGCGGCTGGGGACCCCCAAGGCCCCCAAGCCGCCGAAGCCGCCCAAGGGCTCCGGCCCCGGGGGACCCCGCGGGCCGCGCCCCGGCGGGCTCCCGGGAGGGCTGCGCCGGGGGCCCCTCGTGGTCGCCGGGGTGCTCCTCGCCCTGCTCCTGGCCGCCGGCTGCACCTGGGTGCTCTACGGCTCCTCCTGGCTCCGGGTCGAGAAGGTCACCGCCACCGGCGCCGAGGTCCTGACCCGGGAGCAGGTGCTGGCGGCGGCGGCCGTCCCCGTCGGCGCCCCCCTGGTGTCCGTGGACACCGATGAGATCGAAGCCCGGCTCCGCGGCCGCCTGCCCCGCATCGATTCGGTCGATGTGGTGCGGGCCTGGCCGCACGGAATCGGTTTGAAGGTGACGGAACGCAAACCTGTTCTGCTCATCAAGAAGGGCGCACAGTTCGTGGAAGTGGACGCTTCCGGTGTGCGATTCGACACGGTCGGACAGGCGCCGGCGGGTGTTCCGCTCCTCGAACTGAGCTCCAAGCAGTCTCCGAGCGGCCGCCGTTTCGACGAGGAACGGCTGCTGCGCGAGGCCGTCCAGATCGCCGGAGTCCTCCCGGAATCCGTCCGCAAGGAGACCGCGCAGGTCAAGGTCCGGTCCTACGACTCGGTGGTACTGGAGTTGAGCGGCGGCCGGTCGGTGGTGTGGGGGAGCGGCGAACAGGGCGAGGCGAAGGGCCGCGCGCTGACAGCGCTCCTGAAGGCCTCGCCCAAGGCTGACCGATTCGACGTGAGCGTCCCCACCGCCCCGGCGGTGTCCGGTAGTTGACGTCCGGTCGAACAGCGTCGCACCCTGGTTGGCCACCGATACGGGTGATCACATAGGGTGAAAAGAAAAACGGGAGGTTCGGCGTGTTCGTTGAACACGCGCTACTTGTCGACTTAGTGTCCTGTTCGGAAGAGTCCAAGGAACAGACACACTCATAACCCTAAACTTCAGGGTTAGGGTTCGGGTCGGCGTGTACGAACCGTCCCAATTTCGGCATCAGTCGTCGCACCGCAGGCCCGCGAGGCGAACGACACGTAACTCGAGGCGAGAGGCCTTCGACGTGGCAGCACCGCAGAACTACCTCGCAGTCATCAAGGTCATCGGTGTCGGCGGCGGTGGTGTCAATGCCATCAACCGAATGATCGAGGTCGGTCTCAAGGGCGTCGAGTTCATCGCCATCAACACAGACGCCCAGGCGCTGTTGATGAGCGACGCCGACGTCAAGCTCGACGTCGGCCGCGAACTCACCCGGGGCCTTGGCGCAGGCGCCAACCCCGATGTCGGCCGCAAGGCCGCGGAGGACCACCGCGAGGAGATCGAGGAGGTCCTCAAGGGGGCCGACATGGTCTTCGTCACCGCCGGTGAAGGCGGCGGCACCGGAACCGGCGGCGCACCCGTCGTCGCCAACATCGCGCGTTCGCTGGGCGCCCTGACGATCGGTGTGGTCACCCGGCCGTTCACCTTCGAGGGCCGACGCCGCGCGAACCAGGCCGAGGACGGCATCGCCCAGCTCCGTGAGCAGGTCGACACCCTCATCGTCATCCCCAACGACCGCCTGCTGTCCATCTCGGACCGCCAGGTCAGCGTGCTCGACGCCTTCAAGTCGGCGGACCAGGTCCTGCTGTCCGGCGTCCAGGGCATCACCGACCTCATCACGACCCCGGGTCTGATCAACCTCGACTTCGCGGACGTCAAGTCCGTGATGTCCGAGGCGGGCTCGGCCCTGATGGGCATCGGCTCGGCCCGCGGCGACGACCGCGCGGTGGCCGCCGCCGAGATGGCGATCTCCTCGCCGCTGCTGGAGGCGTCCATCGACGGCGCCCGCGGCGTGCTGCTCTCCATCTCCGGTGGCTCGGACCTCGGTCTCTTCGAGATCAACGAGGCCGCGCAGCTGGTGAGCGAGGCCGCGCACCCCGAGGCGAACATCATCTTCGGAGCCGTCATCGACGACGCGCTCGGCGACGAGGTACGGGTCACCGTCATCGCGGCCGGGTTCGACGGCGGACAGCCCCCGGCCCGCCGCGACAACGTCATCGGCGCGGCCTCCACCAAGCGCGAGGAGCCGGCCCCGGCTCCGGTCCGTTCCGCCGAGCCGGCCCGTCCGGCCTTCGGCGGACTCGGCTCGGTCACCCCGCGCGAGGAGCCGGTCCGCAGCGAGCCGGTCCCGGTCGCGGAGGCTCCGGCCCCGCAGGTCCCGACGGCCCGGCCGTACCAGGACAGCCCGGCCGAGGAACTGGACGTCCCGGACTTCTTGAAGTGACCCTGGAGCAGTACAGCGAGAGCGGCGCCCACTTCGCCTTCACCGACCGGTGGGGCGGGGTGAGCGCCGTTCCGTACGAGGAGCTCAATCTCGGCGGCGCGGTCGGAGACGACCCGGCCGCCGTTCGTGCGAACCGGGCCGCCGCGGCGAAGGCGCTGGACATCGCGCCGGACCGGGTGGTCTGGATGAACCAGGTGCACGGCAGGGACGTGGCCGTGGTCGACGGCCCGTGGGGGCCGGACCTGCCGGTCCCCGCGGTGGACGCCGTGGTGACAGCCCGTCGGGGGCTCCCCCTCGCGGTCCTCACCGCCGACTGCACGCCCGTCCTGCTGGCCGACCCCGTCGCCGGCATCGCGGGAGCCGCCCACGCCGGGCGGCCCGGACTGGTCGCCGGAGTCGTGGGCGCCGCCGTCGAGGCGATGGTCTCGCTCGGAGCCGACCCCGCGCGCATGGTGGCCCGAACCGGGCCGGCGGTGTGCGGACGCTGTTACGAGGTTCCCGCCGAGATGCGGGAGGCGGTCGCCGAGGTGGTGCCGGCCGCGTACGCCGAGACGAGCTGGGGAACACCGGCCGTCGACGTGGTGGCCGGGGTGCACGCGCAGCTCGCGGAGGCGGGGGTGGCCGACCTGGGCCGTTCCCCGTTCTGCACACTGGAGTCGCGGGACCACTTCTCGTACCGCCGCGACCGGATGACCGGGCGGCTTGCCGGATATGTCTGGTTGGACTGAAGAATGACGGATCGTAAGTCCGAGCTCGCCGAGAACCTCGCGCGGGTGGAGGGGCGGATCGGGGCCGCCTGCGCGGCCGCCGGCCGCAAGCGGGAAGAAGTGACCCTCATCGTGGTCACCAAGACCTACCCGGCGAGCGACGTACGACTGCTGGCGGACCTGGGTGTCCGTCACGTGGCGGAAAACCGGGACCAGGATGCGGCCCCCAAGGCCGCGGCCTGTGCGGATCTGCCCCTCACCTGGCACTTCGTCGGCCAGTTGCAGACGAACAAAGTCCGTTCGGTGGCGGGATACGCGCACCTCGTGCAGTCCGTCGACCGCCCCAAGCTCGTCACCGCCCTCTCGGCGGCCGCGGAGGGCGCCGGACGGGAACTGGGCTGCCTGGTGCAGATCGCCCTCGACGCCGAGTCGGGCGAACGGGGGGCCCGCGGCGGAGTGGCGCCCGAGCAGCTCGCCGAGTTGGCGGACCTCGTGGCGGCGGCCCCCGGACTGCGCATCGAGGGCCTCATGACGGTCGCTCCGCTGGCCGGGCACTACGCGGGACGCGAACAAGCGGCCTTCGAGCGGCTGGTGGAATTGTCATCCCGCCTGCGCGCGGACCATCCGACTGCCACGATGGTCTCGGCCGGGATGAGCGCAGACCTGGAACAGGCCGTTGCGGCCGGTGCGACACATGTACGCGTCGGCACTGCGGTACTCGGCGCGAGACCCCGGCTCGGGTAACGTCGCGAAGAAAGTCGGACCACAGCAGAAAATATGGTCATTTCCGCTGATGAGCGGACAGGCCACGTGGATCGCGGGCAGTTGGTGACATTCGTGACACGGCGAGACACCTGCGACAGGGCGATCCACCACAGAGCGGAGGACTCAGAGAATGGCCGGCGCGATGCGCAAGATGGCGGTCTACCTCGGCCTCGTGGAGGACGACCGGTACGACAACCCGGGGTACGACCCCGACGACGAGTTCGAACCCGAGCCGGAGCCGGAGCGGCCGCGCGAGCGGGACCGCCGGCAGCAGCCCGTTTCGCATCAAACGCCCGTATCGGACGAACCGGTACGAGTTGCCCAGCCTCCGGCGCCAAGAGAACCCCTCTCAATGCCGGTTGAAAACGGACGTCCTGCGCGAATCGCCCCCGTGGCGTCCATCACACCCGATCGCTCGAATCTGGAGAAGAACGCCCCCGTGATCATGCCCAAGGTCGTCTCCGAGCGGGAGCCGTACCGCATCACGACGCTGCACCCCCGGACCTACAACGAGGCCCGTACCATCGGGGAACACTTCCGTGAGGGCACTCCGGTGATCATGAATCTCACGGAGATGGACGACACCGACGCGAAGCGTCTGGTGGACTTCGCCGCCGGTCTTGTCTTCGGTCTGCACGGCAGCATTGAACGCGTGACACAGAAGGTGTTCCTGCTGTCTCCTGCTAACGTCGATGTCACGGCGGAGGACAAGGCCCGCATCGCGGAGGGCGGGTTCTTCAACCAAAGCTAGACCGATCCGTCAGAAACGGGACCGGGTACAGGGCGGAAGCAGGGGAGAGGGAAGCGCGGGATGGGCGTCGCACTCGAAGTGGTTTACATCGCGCTGATGTGCTTCCTCATCGTGCTGATCTTCCGACTGGTCATGGACTACGTGTTCCAGTTCGCACGTTCATGGACACCCGGCAAGGCGATGGTGGTCGTTCTGGAGGCCACCTACACTGTCACCGATCCACCGCTCAAGCTCCTTCGGCGGCTCATCCCGCCGTTGCGTCTCGGGGGCGTGGCACTCGACCTGTCCTTCTTCGTTCTGATGATCATCGTTTACATCCTCATCAGTTTCGTGAGCACCGCTGCGAGAAGCGTGTGAACGATGAGCTTCCCCGCAGGCGCGGGGACAGTCCCGATACGGTCCTGCCGACTGCCGACGACTACGTAGAGGTGAAGAAGACATGCCGCTGACTCCCGAGGACGTGCGGAACAAGCAGTTCACGACCGTCCGCCTGCGAGAGGGCTATGACGAGGACGAGGTCGACGCCTTCCTCGACGAGGTCGAGTCCGAACTGACGCGCCTGCTGCGCGAGAACGAGGACCTGCGCGCCAAGCTGGCGGCCGCCACGCGTGCCGCCGCGCAGAACCAGCAGCAGGGCATGCGCAAGCCGGACCCCCAGGACGGTGGAGGCCAGCGCGGCCCCGGCGCCCCTGTGCCCGCGGCCATATCCGGCCCCCCGCAGCAGCAGCCCCAGATGGGTCAGCCGCAGCTTCCGGGCGGCCCGCCCCAGCTTCCGGCCGGCCCCGGTGGGCACGGCCAGCAGGGCCCCGGCCCGATGGGCAACCCGATGCAGCAGCACACCATGGGTGGGCAGCAGCAGATGGGCCAGCAGCAGATGGGTCAGCAGGGCATGGGCCAGCAGGGCCCCGGCCTGATGGGCGGCCCGATGCAGGGACAGCAGCAGCAGTCCATGGGTGGCCAGAACCCGCTCGGCCAGCAGATGGGCCAGCCGATGGGCCAGCAGATGCAGCCCATGGGGCAGCAGATGCAGCCGATGGGCCAGCAGATGCACCAGCAGCCGCAGCAGCTCCCGCAGCAGGGTCCCGGTGGCGACAGCGCCGCCCGCGTCCTGTCGCTCGCGCAGCAGACCGCGGACCAGGCGATCGCGGAGGCCCGCTCCGAGGCCAACAAGATCGTCGGCGAGGCCCGGTCGCGCGCCGAGGGCCTGGAGCGGGACGCCCGCGCCAAGGCCGACGCGCTGGAGCGGGACGCGCAGGAGAAGCACCGCGTCGCGATGGGCTCCCTGGAGTCCGCCCGCGCCACGCTGGAGCGCAAGGTCGAGGACCTGCGGGGCTTCGAGCGTGAGTACCGCACCCGTCTGAAGTCCTACCTGGAATCGCAGCTGCGCCAGCTGGAGACGCAGGCCGACGACTCGCTGGCTCCGCCGCGGAACCCCGCCGGTCCCGCGCTGCCGCCGTCGCCGACCCCGTCGATGGCTCCGGCCGGTGCGATGCACTCCATGGGCGGTCCGTCCATGGGTGGCGGCCCCTCCCCGATGGGTGGTCCGTCCCCGATGGCCCCCTCCTACGGTGGCGGCCAGCAGCAGATGTCCCCGGCGATGACGCAGCCGATGGCTCCGGTGCGGCCGGCTGCTCCGCAGCCGATGCAGCAGGCGCCGTCTCCCATGCGGGGCTTCCTGATCGACGAGGACGACAACTAAGCGGTATCCGTCGGCAGACGGCACGGGCCGGGCCCGGTTCCCCTTCGGGGGCACCGGGCCCGGCCCGTTTTCCGTACCCGGGCCCGGCTGCGGGTGTGCCGCTGCGCGGGGCGAGGTCCCTACCCGCCCTTCCACCGTTCCCTGGGGCTCCGCCCCGGTGGACCCTACACCCCGGGACCTAGAAAAACACCAGGTCCGGGTATGCGAAAAGCCCCGCCCGACACGTGGTCGGACGGGGCTCGTCGTACTGTCTGAGGCTCGGCTACAGGGCAGTGTCGATGTCTGCCTGATCCGCTCGCCACGCCTTTTCGTAGCGCTCCCTGTCGCGCTTGAGACGCTTCTCCGGGGCCATGTCGTCTTCCAGGTACTCCGCCCGCTTGAGCGCCAAGAGGGCCGCGCGTTCCATGCCCGCAACGGTCTGCCGCACCGTCTTGTGTTGGGCGGGCTTGTTGTCCCGCTCCGAGCGGAGGAACAGCCCCCACGCGTCACACAGGATGTCCGCGTACGTCGCCGATACTTCCTCGGTGAGTTCCTGGTGCAGGTACTGCCGCTCGCGTGATGCAAGGGCCATCGTCGGCCCCTCCCTTCCGTGTCACATCCGATGGTGCAAGCAAGAATGCCGTGCCTGCGGGGTGATCAGCCGCAGAACGAGGACTTCACGGCGGTCACGATGGCTGCCGCCTGGTCGTCCGTGAGGCTCGGCACGGTGCCCCCTGCGAACCGCGCCTTTGCGTTGGTCTGGACGGTCGCAGCGGGCTTGTCCGCCTTGATCTCCTGGCAGACGTTCCGCGCCCGATCAACGGCTTTGTCTTCCTTGGCCACTAGACCGGGGTCTACGGCCCGCAGAGCGGCTATCAAGGCTGCCGTCTGCGCAGCGTCGGGCGACGGGATCGCAGCGGGCTTTGACGCTTCCGGGCTCGGCCTGTCTGTGGGCTTGGCTGCCGCTGTGGCGCTCGGCTTGCTCTCGGGCTTGGCCGTGGCGGGCTCGTCCTCAAAGAGGGACAGCACTCCGCCGAACGCGAGTACTGCCGCACCAACGATGATCCACGTCTTACGTTCCATGGTGGTTCCCCCCACTTGTCTTGCAAGATCGCTCATACCTATCACGTGCTTTGACCGCCTAGCTGGCACGGTGCACGTCTTCCGACGTCGGTCCCGCTCCAAGGGTTACGGCGTGCTCGGGACAGGCCCACAGCGTCGTTCCGGGGCCGCTGGAGCTGTGGATCTCACGTACCGCTACGGGGGCGCTGGTGAGCGTCTTGCAGAGGATGCACAGCGCGACGCGCTCGGGCAGGACGAGCGGGAACGGCTCCTTGGTGGTCATGCGTTCATCCCCGATGCGGCGAACGCGGAGCGCGGGAAGGGTGCCCCCTTGTACGTGTACGGGTAGTCCACGCCGATGGCTGCGAACTCTGCCGCATAGCGTCGCTCCCGTTGGACCGGGGAGAGTTCGAGGGTGCTTTCCGCGTCGGTCTCGGGCCGGAAGATCCTGAGCGCGTCTGAACTGCTAGGCCCGGTCCACGGGCGAGACCACGGGCTCACGCTTACGGCGGGGGCAGGCTCGGGGCGGTAGCCGCTGGAGTGTTTTCCGGGGGCTTGCCGGCTCGGCAGTAGTACGAGGAGTAGGGCAGTGAGGGACGTGAGTCCGAGCACCATGGGGGCGATAAGCTCGCGCATGTCGTTTCAGCTCTCTGATAGCTGGTTCGGCGGAGCCCCGGCGGACCGTTACAGCGGTCTTCCGGGGCGTTTTCGTGTTCGCGGAATCACGCTAAGGCAACACGTCTAACTCGTCTACCTGTCTAAGTCATCTGCCTGTCTAAGTCGCCTACCTTTGGCCCGTTGTCTACGCTCTCCCCCATGCCGCAGAGCTCGCCCGACCCGTCCCGCCCATACGCGCCGTACATGCGGGTACTGGACGCGCTCCTAGCCGACATGCGCTCGGGGAAGCTTCCTGCGGGGGCTCGGCTGCCGAGCGAGGCTGAACTCTGCGAGACGCACGGGGTTGCCCGGATGACCGCACGCCGAGCTGTGGCTGTGCTTCGGGAACGCGGGCTCGTCGTCACCGAGTGGGGCAAGGGAAGCCGCGTAGTGGACCCCGCCGGCTCCGGCGAGCGCGAGCACCAGGGCGACTAGTCCGGGTCCTGGTCGGGCTGGTCGAATCGGCGGTAGGCCTCTTCTTTGGCTTGCTGTTTGATCAGGTCCCCGAGCGGGTCTGAGATCTCCCATGAGTGCACGGCGGGGTGCTCGGCGAACAGGATGCAGTGCCAAGCATTCGTGCGGCCCCGGTTGATGGCTGCGGGGCATGCGGGCAGTTCCGCAATACGGGTTTTCCGGGGTTCGTCCTCGCCGGTCCAGAGGAGCCACAGGTCTTGCGGGGGCCGCGCATCGTCGTTGCACAGCATGGATGCGTGCTCGGCGTGCCCGTCGCCAGCGAGCTCGCACAACTGGTACTCGCCGAGCTCGTAGAGCCACAGCGCCGCGTTGTCGGGACCGTGCTCCATTTGCGTGAGGGCAACAAGCGCATCCCGTGTGGGAATCCGGGCTATGGCAGTGCACTGCAACACGTGATGCTCCTTGTCTGGGAACAGCAGAGCCCCGCCCGGTCCGGAGGAGGAGGACGCCGGAACGGACGGGGCCGCTGTGGTCAGAGCGCGAGACAGAGCGCTTCGCAGGCTTCGGCAGCCGTAGGCCGGTCCGCCGGCGAGGGCATCAACATGGCGTTGACCAACTGGCCAAGCTCACCAGGAATCGTGACCGGACGGTGCGGCCCGTCCACGATTGCTTGCCGCTGAACGTCGCGCGGGGCGTCGTCCGGATAGGCGACGTGACGCCAACCGGTCGCGCTGATCATCAGCGAGGCCCCGAGCGCGTACACGTCCGACTCGCGCGTCGGTACGGCGGTCCCGGACTCCAGAACGCTGCGGGAGATCTCGGGCGCTTCGTAGTGCACCAGGCAGCCCCTATAGGCAAAGTCGTACCGTTCGGGGACACTGCGCCCTCGGGCCAACGCAAGGTCGATCAACGTCACACCCGGATCGCCCATGATCAGGTGCGCGGGCTGAACGTCCCCGTGGACCCAACCCGTGCGGTGCAGCGCGGACAGAGCCTCGGCACAGGACAGAGCATCCACAGCATCCGGCAGCGCCGAGCTTTCCGGGGCCCGGTACGGCTCCCATTTCTCGTACAGGCTCGGGCCCGAGTGCCACGGCTGAATGTTCCACGTCCCTTGGCCCCATTCGCCGGAGTGGATCGGCTCGGGGCGGAGGGTCCGCAACACGTACGCCTCGCGGCCCGGAGCGTCGGCCGTCCAGGCGTGCGATTCGCTGATGTAGCCGAGCTTGACCGCGTAGGCGGCAGTCTTTCCGGTCTCGGGGTCCTCGGTTTCGATGTGCCAGACCGTTGATCCTCGGCGGTTGAGTACGAGCCGCTGTGTGTGCGGGGTGACCACGTCCAGTACTTCGGGGGGCAGCTCGCGCGGTCGGGTTGGGGTTGACATGGGTTGGTCCTCCTATGGCGGAGCCGACTACCAGGCCCGGCAGCCGGCTCCGCAGGTCTCACAGGTGGGGCGGGTGCCGTCAGTTGGCCCGGTAGTCCCGGCCACAATCCGAGTCGCACTGAGCGGCGTTCTCGCCGTTCACGGTCCACACGTCATCCATGACCATGAACCCTGCCGACTTCATGGCGTGCGCGGTGCCCTGTACGTCCTCCAGGGTGCGGGGTCCGCCACCGGGGCGCGGGTTGTGGTGCAGCCTGCCGCCCGCGTGGATCTCGGCGAACGCGTCGATGTCCCGGGTGTGCAGGGTGAACGCGTGCACTCCCTTGTCCACGTCGTCCGAGGGCACCATCTTGACCGTGGCCGTGCCGACCGTGGCCAGGAACGCAATCGCCTGGTCCGTGATCCGTTCGGCGCGGTCACGCTCGGTCTCGCCGAAGTGGTCGAGCACGAACTGAGTGATGCTGTCGAACAGCTCGGGCTCGACCAGGCTCCGGCCGGTCCGCAGATCATTCGCTACAGCGGTCATTTGCTTGTCTCCTTGTGTCGGATGTACGAGGGACAGTGCAGACCTGCCCGAGCAACGGACAGGGATCGTGCCCCGCCCTCGCCGAGGACTGCCGCTAGGGGGCGAGCGGTATCAACTCGGCGAGAGCGGGAATCTAGGGGAGATCCACCACGGTCACGCGCCCCACCCGCGAGCAACCACCAGAGCTACCGTGGTGACCCAAATTGCCGTTCCGACAACCGTCAGAGTGACGCTTGCGCGGGTGTGCTGTGCGTGCGCCTGGTGCTCGTTGTCGTCGCTCACTGGACGCGCTCCACAACGGCCATGTCCGTGAACGTCCGCTGAAAGCTCCGATGCTTCGAAGTGCCCGAGTGCCCGATACACGCGAGGTCGCACTCAGCCTCGGTAAGCCCCGGTCGCGTCAGCCATCCGCAGTCCAGAGCGACACAGCGTGCCCCGACGAGCGGGACCGTCCCGGGGTGCCTACGGATGCGGTGGTTCACCAGTCCGAACACCCGCCTCACGCCGCACGCTCCTCGGAGTCGGGTCGGATTGCGTGTTGCAGCTCGGTCACTGCCGCTTCCGCGTTCTGGACGATGCAGGCGGACAGCTCGGCCCGGAACAGCGCGCGGAACGCGGGGTCTGTCTCCAGCCGCTGGAGTTCCGCGAACGGAGCGGCCCGAGCCGGCGAGAACCGGATGAGCGTCCGCATGATCCGGGGGAAGTGCTGGTGCAAGCGGGTTTCTGCGGCCCCCACAGCGAGGGCGAGGCGTACCGGGACGTGCGGTGCGAGGGTCGGGCGCATGGCTGCCTCTCCGTAGCCGTTTCACTACCGGGGAGCCACAGCGTGACCTAGGCTCGCGGAGGTATCAACTTCCCGTTCGCTGACTGAGAGTTGAGGGAAGCCCCGATGTACAGGAACGAGCTAGACCCCGACGCGGGCCCGGGTGCAGCGTTCGGCGTGCGTTTACGCAGGCTGCGCGATGACCGAGGCTGGACTCTGGACGATCTTGCGGCGCGAACCGAATACTCCGCCTCGCATATTTCCGGGGTTGAAAATGCTACCCGCGCTGCAACTCCCAAATTTGCGAAACGTGCTGACCTAGCGTTTGGGCTCGACGGAACGGACGGGACGCTCACGAATGACGTGCAGCGGATCAGGAGCGGTTCCCTGTTGGAAGGCTTCCCTGAGTACGTCGCCTCCGAGGGCAAGGCGGTAGAGGTTCGCTACTTCGAAACAGGCATCATTCCGGGCTTGCTACAGACCGAGGCCTACGCGGGAGCGCTGGCAGAGAGTGCGCTCCGGCGAGGCTCTATCACCGCAGATCAGGCACGCGAGCGAACGGCCGTTGTTGCGGAGCGTCAAAAGGCTCTGCGGCGCACACCCGCTCCTTTGATCATGGCTGTGCTGGATGAGAGCTGTGTCCGGCGTCCCATCGGCACCGCCGCAGAGTGGAGCGCGCAGCTATCCCGGTTGCTGGAGTTCGCCGAGCAGCCTCACACTGTGCTCCAAATTGCCCCGTTCAGCATGGGCGTACGCCGTACCGTCGACCTACCGCTGTACATCCTGACGATGCCAGATCGTTCCATCGTGGCTTACGCCGAGTCTGCCACCCAGGGACATCTACAGCGCGATGGGATGCTCGTTGCGCCCATACTGGGGACCTACTATCAGTTGCAGGCTGATGCGTTGTCACAACCGGACTCCGCAGCCATGATCAAACAGATACGAGAGGGCACGTCGTGACCGAGACCCCCCGTTGGTTCAAGTCCTCCTACAGCAACAACGGCGGCGCGTGCATCGAGGTCGCCACGAGCCTCGCCGGCTCGCACGGTGTGGTCCCGGTCCGAGACTCCAAGTCCCTCACCGGTCCCGTGCTCGATTTCTCTGCCGCCGCCTTCTCCGCGTTTGTGGATGGCGTCAAGCGTGGCGACGTCGGCACCATCTGACCCCGTCCCGCCACTTCGCGCACCAGGCCCCGCCACTCCACCCCCTTCGGAGCGGCGGGGCTTTGCTGTGTCAGGCAGCGCGCGAGACGAACGACAGACCAGCCGGCGGAGCCTGGTCGGGGGCTCGGTCCGTGAGGTACACGCCCCAACCGTCATCGCCACGGCTGCCAACGATCCGGCGCGTGCTGACGCCGTACCGCTCGGTGACTCCCGCACGGACGAGCAAAGCGGCGAGCCTGAACATGTCCGCCGTGGCAGAGTCCCGCTCCTGGTGCCCGATGACGAACACACGCCGGGGAGCCTCAGTCTCGCGATGCGAACTTTCGGTTTCGCTTTGGTGTAGGTCCACCCTTACCCCCTGTATCCCTTTGAACCTGTCTGGCAACCTGTGCAAGAACGCCCGACCAGGGCATCGCAAGTGTCCTGGTCGGGCTTCTTTGCTACGCGGCCACCGTGGGCACGTCCGCCGGCCAATGCGTCCACGGCTCGCTAGTCGGGATGAACCTGCCGGATTCCTGCGACTGCGCCCACTCGTAGTGGCCGATGAGCTCACCCGAAGGCACGGCCCGAACGAGGACCCGAAACCTCTGCGCCCGGTGACCTTTGAGCAAGCGCGCGGCCATCGTCGTGTACGTGCAGAGTGCGCGAAGTAGCTGCGCCCCGCTGGTGATGTAGTCGTGCGTGTCTGCCATGTACGGCCCAACCGGGCGCCATTCCCACCTAGCGCCCCGTGGAACAAAAACTTGTACCGCTAGCAGTGCGGTAGGTACCGCTATGTGCTCCATTCCAACCCCCCGGCCAGACAGAAGGGGCCGAACCTACCTCCCGTGCAAGTCCGGCCCCGTGGTGTGTCAGTCAGTGGCTTAGTCCCACTGAGTGTCTTGCGGGGCAACTGTCTCCGCAGGAGTCGGCGAGGTGGGCACGGCATCCCATCGGGTGTCCGCACTGGCGAATGCTGCACCGCCGAGGACAAGAACCGCGCTACCGACCACGGCGGCTATCAACTTCCGTACGTGGAAGCGTGGTTGAAATCTTTTCATAAGGCACTCCCTTGACAAATCGTTCACATGACTTAACGTGATCAGACTGCTGAACGGCGATCCCCAACGCATCAGCAGTGCAACCCTTTGACCTGCTCAAGTGTCCTGGCATATGCGATTCGCATATGCCTTCGAATCACTATGTGTAGCTTGCCGGGTGCGGGTACGACGCGGCAAGCGAATGAGGGTGGAGGCTTCGCAGCCGAAAAATTTTCAGGGGGGTAAAAGTGGACATCTCGAATGAGGGGCACCGGAAACCGTTCATATCGGATCGAGCGCGTGATCTGCTCCGAGAGATGCACGGGGGCCGCGCCGTGTGCAAGGACGAGCCCGCCCTTGACGAGTTGCTCCCCCTTGGCCTAGCCAAGTGGAGCACGCTCGCGGCGGCATACATCGCTACGGACCCTCGGGATGCCGAGCGTGCGTACACGCAGAACATGGCTCAGGAGATTCGGTCAGCACTGCACCGCATCGAGTCCATGCACGCGTTTGCCGATGATCTGCGGACGATCGAAGGGGGCGCGGGCGACGGTGGCGTACAGGTCATCGAAGACACCCGCGAAGTGACCGTTGCGCTCGGACGGGTCGCGGGCTCAGCTAAGTTCAGCGTCCTCACAGCTCACCCGAAAATCCGAAAGCAAGACACGTTGGACCGTGCTCTACCTACAGACCTCGCGATGCTGGCACGCGGGGTAACTTTCCGCACGATCTATCTGGACAACGCGCGGAGTCGGTTGCCCGAGCAAGGCTACGCGGCCGCGATGACAGCAGCCGGTGCGCAGATCCGTACAGCGCTGCCGGGCTTCGAGCGCATGATCATCGCTGACGAGCGCATCGCCTTTCTCTCAGACCATCTCGGGGACCCGAAGCGCGTACCGGCCCTGATGGTCACGCACCCGAGTCTGGTCAAGCTCTTCGTAAACGTCTTCTGGCAGCAGTGGGATCGAGCCGAGCCGTGGACGGGCGAGCCCCGGCCTGCGGACCTGATCACCACGCCACGTAGCCGGCGCATGCTTCGGCGGCTGTCCGAGGGCAGGAACATCAAAGCCATCGCTGCCGAGCTCGATGTCTCCGTGTCGACGCTCTACGCGGACCGGAACGCTCTGTATGCAGCGACGAACACAACTACCGAGTTCCAGCTAGCCATTTGGTGGACTACGTCCGAGCAAGCACGCCAGGAACGCGAGAAGGACCGATGACAGGCCACTTAAACGCAAAAAGGCCCCCGCCATTGGCGGGGGCTTCTTTGTGGGGCTACCTGATCAGATGGTACGGCGCAGCGAGGGCTAGCAGCGGATCGCAGGCTGCGCGGGTCACGGTTGCGACGCTCCGACCTTCGGCATCCTTGACGTGAACGTCGACTAGTGCGCCAACGCGGGTGATCTCGACTGTCCCGCCCTCGCGGGTCGGCAGGGTCACCACGTGCGTGCACCAGCCTGGTAGAGCTCGCGGAATCGTTTCTGCCCCTTGCTCCGTGCTTCCTGAATCTGCTTTGGGGTGGCTTCCATGTCCTCGGCGAGCTCGACGTCTGACTCGTAGCGGCCGTAGTCCTGTACCGGGGAAACCCCGTGGTCTGCTTTGAGGACGTGCCGCTGTCGCTCGCCCAACAGGCCTAGCGTGCGGTGCACTTGATCACGGATGGTCTTGCGCCTGGCGCTCGCGTAGTCGCTCGGGTCGAGTAGATCAACTGGAATGCCGCACTGGCCTGCAATCACATCGCCCAGGGTGATTGCCTCGCCGTACATGTCGTCATTCAGCGGGCGGTCAAAGGAGTCCGTCCCAAGCCAGGCAAGCAATGCGGCGCTAGCGTGCTCGGGGCTCATCTTGCGGGGTCCCATTTCGGCAGTGCTCGCCATTCGAACCGCTTCGTACGGATCACCAGAGGCAAGGGCCAAAGCGCGCTCGAAGTCCTTAGCGGCCGTCGCGGTAACACCAGGATGCAGAACCTGCCGGCGGTGCTCGCTCATGGCCGAGTGAAGGGCCCTGTCCATGTACCGCATGAATTCACCGAAGCTCTCCCCCTCGAAAGCCGAGAGGGATTCCCAGACCCGAATTCGTCCGGCCTGCGCGAGATCCTCGGCCAAATCGGCATCCAGATGTCCGCCGCGAGTGGCGTAGTGCTCGGATCGCTGAACTACGAGAGTTTCCGTTTCGGCAATTACGGCCGTCACCGCGTCAAGGTTGTTTTCCTTCGCGGCGGCTATTTGTTCCGTGGTCAGGTACGTCATTGAGCATCGCTCCGGTTTCGGGTGGCTTTGCTCTCTGGGGAGAGCAGGGCTTGCCCGGAACGGGGCGTGCGAGGTCGCCAAAGGGGCGGCGGTCGTTAATCAATGCGCTTAAAAAAGGGCACAAAAATGCCCCGTCCCGGATTAGCAGGACGGGGCTTGCGCATTGCCTTTCGTCGTTGCTGCGCACCACTCAAGTTCGAAAAGCGGGTGACAGCCACGACTCACATTTGCAATAAGACTGCTTGTCTTTTATCCAATCAATGGCCGTTTCTCGCTTGGTAGCGCTGAGGTAGCGACGGTCGCCCTTGGGGAGGAGTGGCCTACACGTCGTCTCCTCCTTGGGGATGACATGTGCGACCAAAGATCACGTGCAGGTAACGGGCTAGTAGTCCGCTCCGTACAGCGAGCCCCAGGACCGTCCGCCAACCTCGGCGCTCGCCACGATGGGTACGCCGTACAGGGGAAAGGTCATGCACCGCTCGAACTCTCGGGCAATCTCTTTGGCCTCGCCGGCTGGTGCTGATGCCAACAGTTCGTCGTGAATCGGCAGGCGGCAGTAGTCGAGCAGACCAGCCGACTGCACATTCAGCATGGCCATTCCGAGGACATCCCGGGCCGCACTTTGGCAGGCATAATTGACCACGGCGTAAGTGCGGTCCCGGTCCAGTGGAAGCCTTCGACCGGTCGCAGAAATGAACACCATGCGGTTCTGGAATGCCTGCCGCTGCCACCGCGCGGACGACCGTTTGATCTCTGGAAAGGCCCGGTCGTAGGCGGCGACCGCTTGCGCAATCTCCGATTCCGGGGCGCCCGTTTGCCGCGCAATGGTGGCGACTCCACCCCCGTAAACCTTGCCGAATCCAGCCCCCTTGAACACCTTCCGATCCTTCGGGGTGGCCGCGTCGCCCTTAATCAGGTGTGCGGTGTAGGCGTGGATATCGAACTCGTCGCCACCGTTGATGAATCCGGATTTCATGGCCTTGACGTCGGCGAGGGCCGCCAACACGCGCATCTCAATTGCTTGAAAATCAGTCGAGATCATGACGTGTCCGGGCTCGGCGAGAATGGCGCGGCGAATCACATGGTCCGAGCTCGGGAGCTGGTGCAGCCCGTCCGTGACAGACATGCGGCCAGTGCGTGCAGCGAGAGGCGAAATCACCGGGTGGATTCGTCCCGCAGCATCGAGCTTGGACATGAACCGCTCGGCGTACGACGTGCCCCACTTGTTGGCACGCTTCGCGTGAAGTACCGCATGCGCCACCGGATTTGGGGTCCGCGCGCCGATCCGCTGCCAGTCCCGGTCAAGGTCCGCCAGGGGCAGCAGTACGGCCTTATCCACTTTGAGCGCCCCGGAGTCGGTTCGCTCGGTGAGCGTTTCCCCCATGCCCTGTAGCGCTTCGGCTACCTGTGCGGGGCTGCCCACTGCGGACACGCCGTACCGGGCCGCTATGGTGCTGTGCTCGGCTGCCTCCTCGGCGAGCCGGCGAGCGAGCGGGGCCGCATAGTCCTGGTCAACGAGTAGTCCCGTCCGCTGCATGACCGCGCACAGCTCGGCTATCTGGTGCTCGTACGTCACCAGCTCGTCACGTACTCCGAGCCGCGCGAGCTCCCGCCGCAGGACTGGAGCGAGTCGAGCTGTCAGCAGTACGTCAAGTCCCGCATACAGCAGATAGGTTGGGTTGGTCAGCGGGATTCCCGCCCATCCCGTCTCTTTGGTCAGTCCGAGGGACCTAAATACCGCCGTGAGCCCGCCCTGAGTGTCCGGGGCGGCAGGGTCTACCCACTTCGCCGAAAGCGGCTTCAACGCGGTTCCTATGCCGCCCTCTTGCGGCTGCCTAGGGTCGCAAAGGGCCGCGAGGATGCGAGTATCCGTGGTGTGCGGTGCGAGCTCTTCCAGCGGGATTCCCGCGCACTGTCCGAGGACGAGCCAGTCATAAGACGCGTTGTGAATCAGGATTTCTCGGGCACGCAAGAGGGCATCACGTGCATACGACTCGTGATATCCGCCCCACTCGTACAGAAGTACCCAAGCGTCCCGCTCGTCGCCAAATTGCACCGTGCGGAGCCGAAACGATGGACTAAATACGTCGAGACCTGTGGTCTCTGTATCTACGGCGATAGGGCCGCGCGCCCGTGCCTGGTAGAACCACTCCCAGAATTCTCCAAGATCCTCCGTTGTCTCGGGTACGCGGACCGTGACAGGCTCGCCGGCTAGCTGGTGTCGATAGGTGATCATGTCTCCCCCGTGAAACGAAAAAGGGGGCCGCCCACCGGTTAAGGTGAGCAGCCCCCTTGTGCTGTGTCTATTTGCCGAAAATTCCCGGCCCGATCGCCTCGGGACTCGCATCGGCAAGGCGGAGTCCCGCTAGTGAGATTCCCTTGTTGGTGCGCTTGCGCACGGCTCCGCGCTCTTCCATGGCGTCGTAAAAGGCGCGGCGGGTCCACTGTTCCTTTGCGGGCAAGTTCTCTTCCTGGCACCAGTCCAAATAGAAGTTGAACGCGTCAGTGCCGTTCATGACAGCGGACTCGTCTGCCCAATCAAGCACTCCGGGTAGGAAGCCGGCGAGCGGGTCTGACGTCTCGCGGTACTCCTGGCTTGCGCTCGTGATGAGCTGTGGGTCCCGGAGCCCGCCCCGGTACCAATCCACAGCCCCGCGCACGGCCCATGCCGCAATACCCTCAGCCTCGCGCAGTAGCTTTGCGTCCAAGTCAGGGTCCCGCTCGTGCGGCGCAAACCAGCGCTTGAACGGAATCAGCTTGACCCTTCGCCACAACCCCTCGTCCTGCGACCGGAATTTTGGCTTGTGATTCGTTGCGAGCAACAGTAGGAACGAGGGCTTGAATTCGAAATATTCTTGCCGCAGGAATCTCGCTGCGATCATGTCCTTACCGGTGACCCGCTTGATGATTGATTCCGACATGGCCTTGCCCGATTCGCCCTCGGATGCCATGACAAGACGCGATCCGCGTAGTGCGGCAACATCGTTGGGAATGCCGCCGCTCTTCCGCTCTTCAAACGTACTGAACGGAGTCGTGCGGGTGATGCTGCGGAACACTGACGTTATGGTGTCCACGAGCACGCTTTTACCGTTCGCCCCCTTCCCCCAGAGCACTCCGAATCCTTGTTCTGTGGTGTGCCCGGTAATCCCGTAGCCGATGAGCCGCTGAATGTAGGCGGGCATCTCTGGCATGTCGGGAAAGACTTCGGCGAGGAAGGATTCCCAGCGGGGGCACTGAGCATCAGGGACGTAATCCACGTCAAGCGTGTACGTCAGTAGGTCCGCCTGGTCGTGCGGGTCCAGCCGGCCCGTCTTCAAATCGACTGTCCCGTTACGGAAGTTGAGTACGTCGGGGCGGTCATCAAAGTCCGTGGCTTCGATGCTGACGTTGGGGACCGAACAGAGCTCGGTTAGAAGAGCGTCGATGCGCGACGTCATGGTGAAACCGCGTGCGAGCTGGTTCTGTCCGGCGAGGACGAGCGCGGCCCCCATACGATGGATTTCCTGCCGTACGCGCATGTCGGAGCGGACCCAAACCCGTCCGTCCCACGTGTGGAATCCGAGCCCGGATGCGTAGCGGATTCGGCCCCCGGACCACGCGACCAACGCGTGTGCGTTCATCGCGTCGGACTCACCGAGCGTGGATACGAGCTTGGACAGGATCTCTGCCGCTTCCGCGCCCTGGTCCCGCGTCACGGTGTCGGCTCCGGTGCGGTCGGCAAGCTCGGCGGAGCGTGCTTCCCTCTCTCGCTCTGCGGTATCCCGCACGGGACGAGCTGCCTTGACCGCACGGTGTAGATCAGCGGCGAACCGCTCGGGAGCCGATTCGCGCCAGTCGGTCAAGTCCCAATCGGGCACAGGTATTTGGAGCTTGAGCGCGTCTACGCCGTGTGCGGCTAGTCCCTCGGCGAGGCGGGTAGAGAATCCCGATCCGGCGTTGTCGTTGTCACCGCAGATGATGACGAGCTGTCCGCGCAGACCCTCGGCGAGCTCGGCAACCAGCTCGGGCGAGCCGGCGAGCGAGGCACCGCGCACGGCCACCGCGTCATAGCCGACCGCCACGGCCGTTAGTGCGTCTCCGGGCCCCTCGGTGATCAGGACCGTGCTGTAACCGCCCTGCCCCCGCATCACGCCATAGGTGGCCCACCTGTGCCCGCGAGGGTTGGCGAGGGACAGCCATCGGCCCGGACACTCGCCTGTCAGGTCCCGTCCCTGTAGGCCCCTGGTCACTCCGTCGAATCCGACCAGCGGGACCGTAAGACGGGGGTAGGCCTGGTAGGCACGGGACACGTACGGGAAGCCCTCGGCCTGGTGTCCGTGGTCCACGCCGAGCCCGAGATCCGCAGCAGTCTCTAGGTCGAGCCCGAAGCGGTCTGCGAGGTAGGTACGAGCTCGCTGCGGCCAGTCGCCGGCAAAGTCTGCGAGGGCGAGCGAGGCCCGGTCCGCGTAGGCAGCAAGAGCAGCAGTCAGCGCGACGGGAACGAGCTTGGGGCGTTCAGCGGGCACTACGGCCCCGGGGCCGCTCACGTCGAAAAGGTCGCCCCACGTGAGCCGGACCGCTGCAATCACGTCGGCGGTCTCACAGCCCGCGCGGCACGTGATCCGAACTTTGTTGTTGGTACCCCGCCAGATACGGAGAGACGGGCGGGAGTCGGGATGTGCGGGGCATCGTGCGGCGTACCCTCCGTCGGCCTCCTCGCTTACCTCCGTGAAGCGTTTGAGTAGGTCAGCGAAGATCACGGAACACCCCCGGCTCGGTGACGTTCCGGCGGTAGTCGCCGATCAGGTGCCCGAGCTCGCGCACTGTCGTCGTCATGTACCAGCGGCCGGAGTCGTGGCCCCGCAGCGAGACAGACCAGCCGTACAGCGCCGCAAACTCGTTCGTCGGCATTCCAAGGGCGAGGCGGATACGCGTCCACGTCCTAACCGACACATGAACACGTCCCATTTCGACGCTCGCCCCCCGAACCTTCCGCACCGCGAGCCCATACGGGAATCCCGCGTGCACCGCTTCAATCTCTGCCTGTCGAATCCACGCGGGGACGGCCGGACTTTTCACGTCCTTGCATTCCAGGATGAACGGCGGTGCGTGAACGTCCCCAACGTCCTTAGCGCCCTCTTGTGCGGCCCTGCGCACGTTGCCCGGATGGAACGGGTCAAGGAACGCCCCGGAGCCGTCCACGAGCCCGAGGAATCGGTTTAGGTGGTCTCTTACGGCGCTCTCCCACGCGGTGCCACGCTGCTTGTTGGGGTTAGCCATGGTCGGCCCCCTGACGAATCTGCGCGCCCCGTGCCATCGCGTGTGCTGCCGCAGCGAGGATGCGAATCCAGTCCTTACGCTGCTTCCACCCCGTAAACAGGTGCAGCTCATCCCCGGACTTGAGTGCCCGGATTTCACCGAGTGCGGGTGCCTGGTGTTCTGTTACTGCAAGCTTCATGTCCCCCCCCCATGCGAAAGGGCCGGAGTCACCCCGTAAGGTTTCTCCGGCCCTCTCGTAGTCCTCTTACTGGTTTCGCTCGCCCGGAATGATCAGCCGCACGTGTTCCGAGCCGATCCATTCCTTTCGGAGCGTGCGCCGCTTCGCGAATCCGGACTCTGTGCCGGTCGGGCTGATTCGCAGCATCGGCCGGAGACGCCCGTCAACAAGACGCGCGGTTACCTTGTCCACGATTGCGTCAGCCATACGCACTCGATTGGCCTGCCGAGCCGCATAGGCGACTAGGTCACCCTTGTAAAGCTCCTCGCCCGCATAGTCAGTGACTACACCCCTCTTAGCCATTGTTCGTATCCCCCTTGTAGTTCAGTAGATGCAGATAGGCCGTAAAAGCCTGCTGTGATACGACGCCGTTACCGGCCGCCTTAAGCTGCCTCGCTCGATTGAGTCCCGGAATATGGGTGACCCACCCCCGGGGAAGTCCCATCAGCCATTCGGCGAATACCGAAGCGAGACGACGTCCACCACGGGGCCCGAACTCGACTGGAATGGGTGCCGGAGTGCCCATCAGGGTTTCCCAACGGTGCACAGCGGGTGCGAACTCTGCCCACCATTCCGGCGGGCTGTGAAAGGCCCCCGGGGTCTCTTCCGCAATCTCGGGATCGACAGGAAGCAAGAACGAAACCTCGTCATCGAGATTCGGTCCGTGCCCACCCGCACGCCGCTTATCGGGATGCTGTGCCGCCCCGTTCGATCCGAGATTCGCCGTAGGAGTCTTGAACAACTTGTGCGCCCGGTCCTTGTCGAAGATCCGGGCCACTGCGGTAACCAGATCGTCCCCGCCGGCTCCGGCCCGGTCCGCTTTTGCGAAATCAGGTCCGCGCGATGCGTCGGAGGCTGTCGGAGTCGGCAATAGGGGTGGCGATGCAGAACCAGCGATCTCGCATGTGGGGGGCTCCAGTAGCGGACGCTCGGAAGCAACACCAGCGCGCGTCATACCCGCTCTCGGCCAAGCCCCCGAGTACGTGCGCCAAGCCTCGGTTTCGGATGGCGGATACGTTCTCCAAGAAAACGAGCCGTGGTCGAAGAACGCGAACGGCCCCGAGGACGCTTTCCCAAATACCCGACCTCTCGCCATGAATCCCCGCCCGCTTCCCCGCATTGCTGATGTCCTGGCAGGGAAAACCTGCCGTAATGACGTCCACCTGATCTTTCAGCGTGGACCAATCGAATTGTGTAATGTCGCCGATGTTCGGCGCGTGCGGATATCGGGTTGCCAGGATCAGGGACGCGTACGGGTCTACTTCCGCTACGTACCTGATCCTGTCCCCGGTCAGAGCCTCAACGGCTCGGCCGATCCCCCCGTATCCCGCGCAGAGTTCCAGGATCGGAATTGCGCTTCCCCCTCGTTCGTAGAGGGGCCCCGGGGGTCAGCCGGGACCCCTCGGCCGGCTAGAAAGTCGGCTCGGCCACAGCGTCCGACCAGGACTTGAGAACCTTGATTACGGGCTTCCGGTACGAAACGTCCCGGCCCGTCTTTGTGGTGTACTCGACGAGCTCAAGCTCAATGGTCGCCAGGGCCTCGCCCCCGACCTTTTCGAGCGCGTTCTCAACCTCGTGCAGAACTTCCGCGAGCTTCCAAGAGCCCGTCTGGAATCGGAACAGCCCGAGATCGTAATCTTCGGCGAGGCGGAACAGAACCGAGATCGACGGAGACGGACCCCGCTTCGTCTTTGCAGCGGCCTTCCGGTCCTCCATCAGAGCGGGGCAGCGGCACGGCATACCCCGATCCTCATCCGGGGAAAGGAACTCCACCCCGTCGCAGTGGTGGATAAGCTGCGAGCCGTTCCACAGCTTGAGATCGGACGTAACAGCGGCCGGGCCGGAGAGAACGACCTTGACCTTATTGGTGGTCGTCAGAACCTCGATGAAGTTTTCCGACGTGGAATCGGTCTCTACCGCCTGTCCGCCCATGAGCTGTGCGATAGCGTCGGCAACTTCCGGATCTCCGGTAGTCACACGCCACTCGGACAGCGCAACGGGAATGCCGTCCGTCTGCTTTCCACCGTGGAAGCGGCCAACGGTGTCATCCGAAAACGAACCCTTGGGCTTGGCGTTCGGGTCGGTCTCGAAAATGCGAATTGCCATGTGTTGAAATCCCCCTGATTTTGGGCATGAAAAAAGACGAGCCGCGTTCTTCGCGGGTCGCCTGGTGTCGGGTACTGCGGGTGTTAGCTCGCTCGGCGCTGTGTGCCAGTGATGAGCCGGCGGACGCTCTGCGCAATCGGGCTGCCGAACACCGTCTTGGAAATCTCACGGTCCCACTGGAAAACATGCCGCAGCGTCAGAAAGACATTGAAGATCTCTTCGTCAATCCGGACGGGCTTGAACACCCAACCCTCCGGAGTGATGTGGAGAACTGCCGCACCGTCCACCCTCGGCATAGGCTCCGAAGTTCCGTCGGGCGAAACAATCCGGTCAGCATGGGCGTACGCGGAAAGCTGTAGCGCCACATCCGGGTAAGCAGACTTGGACGTCTTCCAGTCCACTAGCAGCGTGTGCCACTCGCCGTTTTCGTGATCGGGCTTTCCGTCCTCGCCGAGCCGGACACGGATGATCGCGTCAAAGGAGCCCGCATAAGCGTGCTCGTCGGACCAACACACGTCCTCGGCCCGAATAAGCTGCGGACGCACAGCGAGCAAAAATTCAGCGAAGCCGAGCCGATACGGTTCAAGGTCCGGATGCACCCGCCCGATCTCCTCCAGCCGGATCATGCGCTCAAAGAGATCGTGCGCGTCCGATCCAACCTTTGCCCGCAGGCTGGTGTACCGGGTGTGGGAGTTCCGCAGGAAGTCGATTGCTCCGGCAGGGTCGCGTTCAGCGATAGCGCGTACGGCGTCCAGGTTCTCAACTGCCGTCTCTGCGGTCATGCGAGCCGCCCAGAAGGTCAAGAAGGGCTTTGGGAGCATGCCGACAACGGAAGTGACTCCGGGGACCTTTTCGGCGGTCTCAGGGCTGATGTAGTAGCGCGAGCCACTGCGCTTGATAGTCCGGATCTGTCCGGGCATAGGTATCCCCTCGGGGGTTAGTGGGTTGGGAGGGGTGGCAGAGTGACGGTTCTTTCCTATTTTTTGAATCACAAGAAAAAATAAGAAAGAAGGGGAAGAAGGGTCACTCTCGCCACCCCGTAACGCTGGTAGATCAGCGCCGTACCGCGAGGCGGTCGGCTGCGCTGTGCAGCTCGGCGAGCGTCCCGCCGTTGACGAGCTCGGCATCGGCGAGAAAGCCGTCTAGGGCGGTCTCACTCACGTGCTGCCGCTGGTCCTCGCCGGCTGGACCCTGGTGCCCGGGACGGACCACACGGACGAGCAGGAAGCCCCGGCGAGTAAGCGCCCGAGCTTCGTTGTCGTGCCGTACGTCCGTGATGACCACGGGCAGTCCCCACCTATCCGCCACGTCGATTTTGGCGAGGGCGAGGCGAATCCAGTGCTCGGGGTCATGGGCCCGGATTGACTCCCCGAGCCGCTGCAACGTCCGCCGAACTTCCGGGGCCCCCTTGGCCCGGTCCCACCCATGACGCCGTACAGCGTCAGACAGGCGGAGCGGGATCGGGCCGTAACCGGTCGGCTCGCTGCCGATGATCGGGTCAAGCCCGAGTGCGGCATTCCGCAGCGGATCGGCAAAGGCCACCCGCGTGAACTGGTAGCGCTGAACGAGCCGGGCGGCAGCCGCATCCTTCCCGGCCCCCGCCCGACCCATCAGGGCTACATGCCTGTAGCTCACTCCTCGGTCACGGCCTGGTGCTCGCCGAGCTCGCCGGCTACGGCGGTCTTACCGTCCTCGGTCCGCTGCACCGCCTCGCCGATACCGAGCACCGCCGCAGCGAGACCAAGAATCAGGGCCGACGGCAGCGCCGGAACGTAGTGGACGACCAGGGCGAGCGCGGCAACGAGTACCGCGTAGATCCGGGCCGGATGAGCCTTGACGAACTGCATTGAAAATCCCCCTAGTTGTTGCCGAAAGTGAGTACCGACCGGGCTGCAGCCAGCTGCGGAATCGCCCGGATCGGACATACGAACCCCCGTTCCGCTACGGGGTGTGATGACTTAGACCGCAGGAACGCGGAGCGCGTCCCACGTGGTGCGACCGGGCCAGCCGTCCGCGTCGGAGCCGCTGTAGCCCCGCTTGCGCTGCCATGCCGCGTAGCTCTGTCGGTCCGCGTCGGTCCACTGCGGACCGGGACCGGACGTGTACCGACCGCATCCCTCGGCAGCGAGCCGAATACCCATGGCAGTGACCAGCGGGCTACGGGGCGAGGCCTTGAACCACGCGGCTCCCGGGAACGGAGCGAGCCCGCGCGGCTGGTCGTACACGGGCCGGCCGAACCCGAGGATCACGGACCGATTCCGGGTACGCCGGTATACGCCGTCCCCGTTGTCCTGCGAGCCCGCAGCGCCCGAGCTGGTGTTGCCCTCGATGCTGCGAACCGTCGAGCCCGGGGCGGAGTCCTCGGTGACCACGCCGACGTGATCGGCGACCGGGCCCCCGTCCCACGTGAAGAACACGATGTCTCCGCGCTTCGCGGGGCTGTTCTTGCCGGTCCACTGGCCGCGCGCCTTGAACCAATTCACGTGGCTCGGGCAGTAGGCGAAGTGGCCGACCGTACCCGCGTTACCGCTCTCCTCGGCCCACTTCGAAACCGCCATGTCACACCACGGGTTGTAGTTCAGCCCGTACCAGCGGCCATAAGTCGTGTCGTTGTTGCGTCCTTCCTTGTATCCGAGTGCAGCCGTTGCGGCACTAATCATCGCGTCTACGGTTCCCACAGTTCCCCCTGATTTTTTGGCATGAAAAAGCCCCGCCCGGTATCCCCGGAACGGGGCTCGATGTACTGCTGTTTGGTTAAGCCTTGCCGGTGGCCTTTGCTACGGCCACACCAGCGGCTACGACTCCGGAGGCTGCGGCAACGGGCAGCGCGTACCGCCACCGTTCAAGGTCCCGGATTCGGGTTTCGTGGTCGTCCACGTCGGCCCGCAGCTCTTCGCCCTTTTCGGCAACGGATCGCATGTCCTCGCGGAGCCCGACCACTTCGTCATAGATTTCTCGCGCGCCGATCTCGACTACGCCGAGCCGGTTTTCCGCTTCACGCTCTGCCATTCATCCCCCTGGTTATGGCGGGGGCGCGTTCGGGTTGGTCGGCGGATCAGGTACGAGCCCTGTATCGGCCGGAATCCCGTTGGCTTTGGTTCCCCGGAGCGTAAGAATTTGCGTTACGCGTCCGTCGTCGCCCCCGTTGGTTTTGATTCCGACGACCCATGCGAGGGTGTCGAGTGCTGCCCCCGTGCGGTCCACAACTCGCACCACGTCACCTAGTTCTAGGCGAGGGTCGGCGAGAATTTCGACGGATTGCAGCGATGGAATCGGGTACTGTCCGGCTGCCAGAATGGCGCTCGCCAGTTCAGCGGCAGAGTCCCGGTACTGCACCCATTCCGTGCCCTGGTGCTCGTAGACCTGCACGCCGTAAGCCCGCTGTGAGGCTGAGCTTTGTACCGTAGTCAGCGTGTCCGTTGGGCCGGCTGGACTGTCTGACGAAGTGGTCCGGGCAAAGGCACTGACACCGTGGTAATACACCGTGTACGAGGCTCTATTGCGCATAGACAGGGTGACCTGTCCACCGTCGCGGGTAAGCGTCACCTCTACCGCGCCGTACACCCCCGCAGAGTCACTGTCTGCCGTCGCCTTGATCGAAACACAGTCAGGCAGCCGGTCCACATAGACATTGGGCGTGCGCGGGTCCCATTGGTCCTCGCCGATTGGCAATACTCGCGTCAACGTGGCTCCGGCTGCAATTGCCGTGCCCGTGCGCGCTTCGGCTACCGGGGTTAGCTGGTCACCTTTAACGCGCCCCCAGTTGGACCATTTCACGGCCACATAGTTCCGGCAAGCGTCGATCTCCTCGCCCACCGTAAGCGATGCCAATTCGCGAGTGGACGATACGGTTAGAGCGGGTTGCGTCGGGACTGTTTCCCATCGCGTATGGTCTCGCCATCGGAAGAATCCGTTACTGTCGAATTCGGCCGTCGCAAGTGTGGTCTTGGCTATCTGTGTGATGACATCCCACGCGCTTCCTTCGACTCGTGGAATATTCTCCAGTGGGAACCGGGGCTTACTGAGAGAGGCCCCGCGCTTCCACGTTCCGGCCTGACTGAATTCGGCAGGCGAGTTGGGCCGGCTGGTCTGCTGTGAAACTTGGAAGCATTCAGCCCGTATCTGCTTTATGGACAGTCGGACCTGATCCAGATTTGCGGGCGGTACCGGCGTAGCGCTCAATACCGCATCGCTGAATGTCTGCGCTACGCCGATTTGATTGGTCACTACCGGCGAAAGGGTGGGCACTCCAGTGGTAGACCAGGAAAGCCACCATCCGATGTGCCAGAGCCCCGGGGCCTTTAGCTGGTCGAACGTCCATTGAAGAGCTTGGTTAGCGTTGTAGTCGGCGTTCGTCCCGTTCCAGACGGTGAGTTTCCCCGACTGGAAATTTGCTTCCATGGTGACATAGCAGCGGTATAGGCCATTGGCGATCCATGTTGTATGGATGCGGGCAATGCCCTCATCGGACGTCGTGTTCCCCGTGGTGTCGAGCCAGTGTTCAAGCCACAGCCCATCGGAGCGCCGGTTTACGGGTTTGGTTCGCGGAATATAGTCCGCATCCGATATGCGGTCATCGCCGAGTGCGGCTGATTCCCAGGGTGCTTTATAGTCGGTCCAATAGGCCCACAGCCCCGAAGTGTCCTCCAAGTAGCCGATGTTCGGGGCGACTCCGCCATGCAGCGAGGCATAGAGAATCGCCGTAGAGCGCGGGGGCGGACAGGTGTGAATACCGCCGAGCCGTAGCAGATGGTCCACAACCCACACAGGGGAAGCGGCCCAACTCGTAGCCACTCCGAAAGTCAGCTCGTTCGCGAGCACTCTGTCAGGGCGCGGAAGTCGGGCAGGAAAGCGCAGCCGTTCGGCTCCGTCCAGTGCAGAGACCCTGACTGCATCCTCGCCCGAACTTCCCGAGCGAGTGCGTACGGTGCCCCGGAACGTGTCGAGCGGATATCCACCGACTCCCCACGCGTGCACCACTGACTGACTCGGGCGGACGATGTCCCCGGTAGCCCTCGGAGCCCACGGGCCGTAGAGAGCGGGTGCGGGCTTTCCTGCGGCCCCGGACAGCGTCACGTCGAGCTGTGCGGACGAGCTCCCGCTGAAAGCCCGCATGCTCGCCGGCAAGTCGGTTGCGTACGCCCGGTCCAACGACCAGTTGCGTACCTGCGGCCCGAGCTCACGACCGGCGAGGCGAACAGAGTGCGAAGCGGTGCGCTCGCCCTCGGACAGCGCGGCCGTGACGAGCGGCATCGTCATCTTCATGTGGTCACCTCGACCAGCTCAAGCGAGACGGACCGCAGGTCTGCCGAGCCGGCCGCCGAGCTCTGCGAGTAGCCCGTGACCGAGTAGGGCCGCATTGCCTCGCCCGGGGGCACGCTCGGAGCCGCGTAGATCTCCAGCGAAGCGGCCCCGATGGCTGTAGCCGGAGTGACTGCCCCGAGCTCGACCCGTGGCCACACGTAGGACGCTCCGGCGGGGGCCCTGCCAATGGTGGTATCCCGGGACTGACTGACGATCGCTCCGTCACTGTCCGTCCAGAGCAGTGCGCTTGTGGTCGCTCCGGGTACCACGTGCGTCAGACTCACCAGCTCGCCCGGGT
Organism: Streptomyces sp. NPDC002886; assembly: GCF_042888445.1. NCBI lineage: Bacteria > Bacillati > Actinomycetota > Actinomycetes > Kitasatosporales > Streptomycetaceae > Streptomyces > Streptomyces sp. NPDC002886. The sequence continues at coordinate 365,826 of NZ_JBIAPV010000002.1, read as the reverse complement.
TGACCGCGAAGCGGGTGGCCGTACCAAAGCTCAGACTTGAATTCGCGCCCGAGCTGACGAGCATCGTCTTACCGCCGCTCACGGACAGCGTGACTCCAGTCCCCGGGGTGAAGTCCCCGACCGGTGCCGTACCCCCCTGTACGGCCGTACTGAATCCCTGCCGCTTGACCGTACGAGCAGTCACGTCCTCGGGGTGTGCCTCGCGCAGTACCGCCCCGGTCATGGGGAGGTCTACAAACGGCTTGTTGAACCACATCACGGGTACGACATACGCGGCTCCCTCCGGGGCTGTAGCAATGAACGGACGGTCAATTCTCGCGCTGGTGCTGCCCGTTGAAGAAACACTCGCTCCGGTAGTGGTCTGAAAGTAGTAGCGCCATTCGTTGGCCGCTCCGACCATGCCGGGGACCCAAAAGCTGACCTGCATTCCCGGGGCTACCGGATACGATGTCCCGTCCGGTCTCTTGTACTGAATGCGCATGCTGCCGCCGGATACCGGCATGGAAATCCTGAGGATGTCCCAATCCAGCGAGGCCGGAGGGAAGATCACGGCCGGATCATGAACCCATTCATCCTGTGTGGACAGCATGATTCGACCCGCACCCTGTGTGGCAGTGAGCCAGTTGTCCGAGCCCGGGTCCACCACGTGAATGGGTCCCGGACCGTCTACGCGACGTGCGAGACGATCGACGTGATACGCGTCCTCGGACTGCATTGCGTCCCATGAGAGGGACAGCCGGCGCGGCTGTGTGGGGGGCGCCCAGGTGGTCACGCCACCGCCGAGCGAACGGAATTCCTTCACCCCTAGCTCGGGGCTCCGGTCCATTTCAGCACCATCAGTGATCTCACGTAGCGCACCCAGGCGCCCGATCCACAAACTCAAAATGTCACCTCCTAGCTAGCTGACGCTGCCCGTACTCCACTGCGCGGGCTATCTCCTGCTCTCCGACCCTGACGACGATCTCGCGGCCCTGGTCCGCTTCCAGAGCCCGCAGGACAGCCACAAGGGCTCTGTCCTTTGCGCTGGACTCGTTGGCGAGACGAACCGGGCCGGCTGCCCGTACCGAGCCGATATCGGGAACCTTGACCATTGCCTGTAGGCGTGCGTCTAGAGACGCTTGTTCGTCGTCGATCCCCTCGGCAATACCGGCGGGAAGCCAACGGCCGATTTCGTCCCGCATCAGACGGGAAGGAGAATGAATACCCAACGCATCGGCAATGGGACCGGGAATCGTGTTGCGAGCCCAGCCGATAAGCTTGTCTCGGAGCCAGGCGCCCATACTCTGAACACCCGACCAAAGGCCCCGCACCAAATCCGCGCCCTTGCCGACGAGATAGTTTCCGAAGTCGCCCAGCCCGTCGCGAATTCTCGGGCCTAGCCCGTCCATCCAACGCGCGAACTCGTCCAGCTTCGCTATCGCGTTCCGGCCGAAGTCGGCCACCCAACGGACAGCCCCGACAAAGGCCTGTCCGAGACTGCCGAGCCATCCAATGACATTGCCAATCCAGCCGATGGCTGTACCGATTGCCGAGAACAGCCCCGAAAAAATCGGCCCTGCGAGTTGCAGAATGACCGGAATGACGACACTAAGGATGCTCGCGGCGAGCTTGGCAAGCCATTCGATCACGGTCACGACAACCGAAATGACCGGCTGCGCCTTCTCGAACAGCTCTTGCAGCTTTCCGCCGATCATCTGCACCGCAGGCACAACCCGCGAGGTGATGAACTCAGAAAGCGCCGCAAGGACCGGTTGCACCTTCTCGTAGACGGTCGCGTATATCCGCATCAGGGCCGGTATCACGGTCTCAGTAAAGATCAGGACTATCCGCGTGACGATGGGCGCCAGCGAACTGTAAAGAGCGCTGTAGAACGCCATGAAAGCGGGAATGACCTGCCCTGAGACAACCGACCAAACACCCTGTAGGGCGGGAAGTACGCTGGTCTGAAACTGCGTAACCAGAGCGCTCACACTCGGGGATACCGCGTCACGGATTGTCGTTCCGAGACCGAGCAGAGTTTGCCCGAAAGTCGCAATGGACGAGCCGCCGGCCCCGGACGAGAAAGCCGAAAGAAATCCTCCGACTACGTCGCGGGCCGTTCCGAGCGCCGGACCGAGAACATCTTTTGCCGTACTTGCAAAGCTGATGAGCGGCGGCAACACCTTGTCGCCAATGAAGTTGGTAACCGCTACTTCGGCTGTGCGCTTGAACTGCTCAATCCTGGCCGACGCATTATTGTGGAGTGCGTCCGCCATTTTGTCGGCAGCACCCGCAGTGTCCCCCATGGCCTTAACGGCAGTCTTGGGGTCCAGTGCGTAAAGGGCCTGCCCGAGATCCTCGGACTTCGTACCGAAAAGCCCGACGCTTGCCGCACTCCGCTCGGCAGGGTCCTGAATGGCCTTGAGACCGTCTAGGACTTGCTGCAAACCGGCCTTGGCTTCGGGCCCGCCTCGCGCAATCTTCTTGGTCATTTCAGCGGCATTGAGTCCGATAGCTACGTACGCATCGGTACTTGCCTTGCTGCCGTCCGTCGCCCTGATCTGAAATTCCTTCAGAGCGTCGGCAACGGTGTCCGTGTCTCGGGCACCTGCAAGCATTCCTTGGGACATGAGCCCCATGGCGTCCGCAGCGGACAGACCGAGATCCCGGAACTTCGTGGAATACTCGTTGAACGTGTCCGCCATGTCATCGGCACGCGGACCCATTTTCTGCATTCCGGCAGTCAGGATGTCGAGCGCTTCCGCCCCATCCTTGGCTAGACCGTTCTTGAGCATCTGCCCAACGGCATTGCTCGTCTGGCCTAGGTCGAGCTCGAACGTGTCGGAAAGGTTCTTGACCTTCCCGGTGATCGCTTCGATTTGGGCATTGGTTGCATCCGGCGGGAGGATGCCCGCTCGCATAACGCCGGATATCGCGTCCGCAGCTTCCGCAACGCTTTCCCCGACACCGTGCGCATAGAGCTGTCCGGCAGCTTTTCCGTAGCGAGCCGCTTCCGCCGGGGTCGAGCCGAGCTGTGCCTGAATCTTTCCGTTGATAGCGGTCTGATCCAGCGCATCCATGAAGCCCTTGGCGAGGACTGCCGCAGCAGCAATGCCGACCGCAGCGAGGCCGCCCTTTAGAATGCCACCCATCTTGCCCGTGAAGCCCTCGCCGGCTGTCTGTCCAGCTTCCTGCCCAGCCGATTCCGCAGGCCCGGTAACCGCCCGGTCAAGCTCGCCTGCGAACCCTTCGACTTCGGGGACGATGGACACATAGCCCATGCCTACTTCGACGGCCATTACTCGTCACCCGCCCCGGGTTGCAGGCGGACAAGGAACTCTGCGACTTCCTGCGGGGTGCGACGCGTTCCGCCGATCCGATCGGGCCTTAGGCCAGGGCGGGGAATCGGAGTGGGGCGACGGGACGGACTCTTAGAGCCCGCGTTGCCACGCTGCCAATTCGCTTCGGCGAGACGGTCATGAACTGCCGCGAGAAGATGCGTTTCCAGGGACCAACCCGCGTCCTGGCCGGCCATCGACCGGGCAAGGGCGGAGTCCGCAGGCAGATGGGTAATCAGAGCCCGTACACGCCGCCACGTGAGCCCCGAATCAGGGCGGTGAACGTCCCGGATATCCGTGGCGTAGTAGCGCTGTAGATCGCTCTCTATGGCCTCCCCGTGCTCACTCAGGAGTCGGCAGAGGCCGGAGATTCCCCCAGCGGAGCGCCCTCGTAGTTCTGCCACTGACGGAACAGCTCGCCTACAGCGGCAAGGGGCAGGGGCAGCGCGTTAAAGCGTTCCCACTGGTCGCCCAGACCGGTCCGCAGCAGCGTCGTAATATCCGCCGTGGACGGATTCACGACGTTGACGGTTTCAAGAATGCTCTTGTCGATCTCGCCCGCAGACGGCATCGTGTATTCGGTATCGGCAAGGGTGAAACGGAAAGGCTCGCGCCGTGCCTCACGGACCCAAAGGTCGAGATTAAAAGCCATGCTCATTGATAATTCCCCCGTGGGTTGTGCTGTGCTGATAGATCAGGCGGAACGTTTCTGCTACACGCCCCACGCGGGGTCATCGGAATACTTGATTGCGACCGTGCCGGAAGCGTCCGGGTAAGCGGTGATGGTGAGCTCGTACGAAATCGCTTCGTCAGACTTGTAAGTGATTTCGCCGGTTTCGGTTACCTCGCCGTCCGGAATGACGATGCGAATGTGTGCGTCGCCGTCAACCAGATCGAAACCGAAAGCGCGCCGGTCTGGACCGGGTGCCTTAATCGCAAGTACCGACTTGCCAGTCGTGGTAACGACCTTGGAACCCTTGTGATAGAGCTCTAGAACGGTCTTGTTCGACTCGATGGCCGTAAAGGAGAACGTCACTTCGGAAGAACTGATGACCTTGCGGACGGTCTGCCCGCCCTGCCAGCCCTTAATTTCCGTGGTGTCCGTCGAGTTGGATTCGGTGATTCCGTCATCAGAAATCCAGCCGATATCCTTGAAAGCGGCAGGCCAAGCGGCCACCGCATCGACCGGACCAGCGGTCTTAGGTGGTGCAACATACGCGGCGCCGGTAATGGCAACGCGAACCGCATTAGCGGAAAGTGGCATGGGTGTCCCCTTGAACGTAAATGGATTTGATTTCTAGGCGGGCTTCGAAGTGTCGAGCACTCGGCCACGCATATGGATGTCAGCGGCGTACGCGAACCGCGCCGAGCTGGTCTTTTCGTCGGGTAGCCACTGCGGGCCCCCTACTTCGGTCACGCTGTAGACCGTCACCCCGCCACGGACTCCGGGCATGGCCCCGATGAGCCCGCGCACCAGGGCGCACAAGTCATGCGCAGCCGCTTCCGAGACGGCCCACACGTGGAAGTCGAGCCGGGCCCGGTCGCTTACCGGCGTGGCCCTGGTGCCCCCGACCCGTTGCACCTGAACGAAGCGCGCGGGGCGAGGAGAGGGGATGCGGGAGACCACGGGTACGGGCTCGCCGGCTGCCGCGAGGGCGGTACGGAGATAGCCCGTAGCCACCGCCACAGCGTCCGGCATGACGAGCACGGGCAGGTTCACCCGCCACCCCGCAGATGCCTCAGCAGAGCGGCCCTGGTGCCCGCAGCATCCCCGTGCTTGGCGTAGTTGCCGATCACTGCGGCACGCCAACGACGAGCCCCTAGAGCGGAGTCGGTGCGGAAGTCTCCTTCGGCTGCCGCAGCGATACGGGCTGCCGTCCGCTCGACTTCCCGACCGGTCTCGGGTGTCTTCATCAGGGAGTTAATGCCACTCCGATTGGGCCGGAATCTCATCAGCCGATCACCTCCTTTAGCCTCGCTTCGGCGTGATGCAGTCGCCCCCCGACGACCCATCGCGCAACGTCCCCGTCTGTCTCCCGGAGCCGACCGAGGGCAATCACGCGGTCTCCGGGCACTAGGTCGATATCGACCCCGCGTCGGGTCGTCAGCCGGAGCCCACTGGTCACGGTGGGACGGTCCCCGTCTTCCTCGGTCGAGGAGTCGGGCTGTACCGACACGCTGCGAACCGTGGTGCGGGTCGCGCTCGACCAATCCCGCTCACTCGTCTCGTTGCCGTACCGGTCCACCACGAATGGCGCCCGGAGGATTACGACCGTCTGTCCGTAGTGGAGGGTCACCAGGGCGCCCCCTTCCCGAGACCAACCACGGCAGCGCGAGGGCGGTACCGGGCGAGCTGGTCACGCTCGATGGGGGCGAGGGAAGCGCCGATGGTCTCGGCCGCGTAGGTCACCGAGACGGACCCGACGCTCTCTTGCCGTAGATCGCTTGGGTTGGTCAGCACACGGCCGGCGAGCGTGAGCACGATGGCTCGTACGTCCGCCGGGACGGTCGCGTATCCGTGTGTGTAGGTGACGTAGACGGGGCCGGTCCCGAGCTGCCGGAAATGGAGCTCGTCCCGCCACAGCCGGTAGTCCTCGGGCGGCAGGTCCGTCCCCCCGCGCCGTACCCGCTGGACCGAGACAACCGGTCGTTGGGGTAGCGGGGCGTACTGGCCGTGTGTGGCCACGGCTACCGTGCTCGTTCCCCTGGTGAATCTCTGCCGTGCCTCGCTGCGGACGATGGCCGACGCGGTGTCGAGCACCAGGGCAGCGCCCCCGGGCATCTCGGCCGGCTCTCGCTGCATCCACGCTGCGAGCTCTTCAACTGTGGCCAATGCGGGGAGTGCCATTACGCGTTACCTCCCCTTGCTATGTAACTGTCTGAGCGCCGCACGCCAGACACCGCGCCACGGTTCGCGGGGCCCCGGAGGAATCGAGTACCGGGAAGGACTCGACTCGTTCCGGGGCACCGCAAGAATCCGTGTGCGGAATCTGAGGGGCGGACGCTGCCCGCTTACGCGGTGGCATTCCGTACCCCCTTCGGATTACTTGGCGAGGACGCCGTTAAGACGCGCGGCACCACGGCCGCCGAAGATCGCGAGTCCGGTGTAAAACTCGATTCGCGTCCGGTAAGAAGGCTTGGTCTCAAGCTCGCCCAGGTCCGTGACCTGAATTCCGCCGTTGGTCAGACCGGTAACCGCGCGGTCATCCTCAGACTGACCGAAGCGAACGGCGTAAATGCTAGACGCGTCGACTGCCGAACCCTGAGTCTCCGTCTGCGGAAGAATGTCCGCACCCGCCGCAGTCTGGCCGGGGTCAAGGATCGGAATGCCGTTGTACGTCGCTACGAGCTTTCCGGTAAGAGCCTCGCGAACCATTTCGAAACCGCCGATCCGGCGAGCCGCAGAACGCACCTTCGCGATCACCTGACGGTTCGCGTACAGCGCTCCGTTAGTGCTGTTCAGGCCCGGAACCTGTGCAACGAGCTGATCCATAAGGTCGAAGAACTTGTGGGAGTCGTCAGCACCAGCGCCCACAATCGGGGCACCGTTCGTGCCCGCGCTCAGTACCTGCCCACCGGTCAGACGCTTCCGCAGACCGTCAAAGGACTTAGCGTCCGTCGCGGTGTCGCCGTTGAAAAAGGTATCGGCGAACTTGTAGGACGCTGCCTTGATCTTCATGCGCGTCTGAATAGCGCGCTGGTCGTTCAGATTGCCGCGCGTCTGGACAATGAACTTATCCACGTCCGCGTCACCACCCAGAATCACGAGAGACTCGCTCTTCTGGTTCACAGTGCCCGTGCTCTCGGCGTACGCCTCGTTAACCGTTCGGAACTGAACGCCCGGAAGCGTGCCTTCCTCGTTGTAGGCGTACGCGTTGCCCTGAATGGTCAGCAGCGGAATGCGGTCCAGAATGCTGGATTCCTGCACGAAAGTCTCAATGACTCCGCGCTGGAGATCCGTGGTCGAGAGCTTCGCAGCCTCGGGAAGGGTCAGTGCCATTTAGTAAATCCCCCTGATTTTGGGCATGAAAAAAGGGACGGCACTCGGATTGAGTGCGTCCCCTGGAATGGGTAAAGCGGTGAAAGGTCAGTCCGTGCGGTAAGCACGCCGCAAACGGTCCTGCGGGGTAGCGGGCTCGGGCTCGGCAGACTCGCGCTGACCCGCGCCTACGTCGCCCCACATCGGGGCCTGTCGGTTCGGGTCCAGCGCGGCGGCAAGGTACGGCTTGTCCTTGATCAGCTTTTCGACGGCAGCCGATACCGCCTTGACGTCGACCTCCCCGCTCTTACCGGTGAGCGCGGCAGCGTCGACCAGGGCGAGCGCGTCGGCAGGGTCCCGCAGTCGGCCCGCCGCAGCCGCTCGAATCTCCGCCCGGACGAGCTGCACCGTGAACTCTGCGCGGATCTCGGCTCGCAGAGCGGCCACGTCATCCGGCTTCTGTGCAGCGTTCGAGCGGCGCAGCCGAGCCGCTTCCGCCTCAGCCTCCGTGGCGCGGTTCTCGGCAGCCTCTCGGGCAGTGCGCTCGGCAGTCAGCTCCTTGGGCTCGGCACCCTCGGCCGGCTGTTCGCCCTCGGCCTTCGCGCCCTGGTGCTCGTCCTCGCCGATCTTCGGCTCGTCCGCTGCGCTCGTGTTCGGCGTATCCGCCATGAGGTCCCCCTAGGTGATGTAGCCGTGTTTCTTGAGCATGGCTATTTGGTGCTCGCGGGATTCACCAGCGAGCTTGAATATCGTTTCGGGCATGAGCCGTGCCTCTTTGGCTCGCTCGTAGCGCTTGCCCGGAACCTTCTGAAAATCGGAGCGCATAGCCTGCGACCCGAGCCCACGTTTCGTTACACCCTCGGTCGTAACTGCCATACGGCCATGGCCAGTTAGGGCGGTGGCCATTCCTCGGCGAGCGTTGATGATCTGCCCGAGATCCGCCCCGGCTGCAAGTGCCTTGACTCCTGCCTCGCCGAGCCGCTTGCGCTGCTCCTCGGGGCTCATCTCTCGGAACAAGTCCTCGGGGCTCTTGCTCGCCTTCCATTCGTCATTGGTCATCGGCTGCATGCCGCAGTCGCATTTGGGATGACGCTTGAAACCTGTGCTGTAGCTGTACTGACGACCGGCGAGGATGATGCACCGCGCACAAGCGGGCAACTTGACCACGCGAACATAGGACACACAGCGTGGATGGGCAGCCATGGCTATGGAGTTGGCAGCACGCACGGTGTCGGCAATCTGAGTACTCACCATCATGGACATCTGCGAAAGACCCCGTAGCGCGGCCACTTCTGCGCTCTCGCCGGCTGCCAGACTCTGCGCCGTTGTGATACTCGGCAGGTACAGCAGTGAGGCGAGCGGACGAGCGTCGGACGCAATGCCGACCAGGCCGGAAGGGTTGACCGTTCCGAGGGGTGCCGCTGCGGCCCCCTGAGCGGCCATAGACGCGCCAACGAATAGTTGGGCGCCCTGAGTTGCGGAGAGTTGCCCCGCCAGGACAGCGCGGAGAATCTGCGCTCCCGTCTCACCCTGCATGGCCGACAGAATCCGGTCCGCAGGCACCTCCCGCCAAAGCCCTTGGATGGCCGCTACGACGGCTCGGGAAATGCTTTGGGCTTGGGTGTACCGTGCGCCTGCCAAATCGTCTACAAGGGCCATCAGGCAGCCTCTACGGGCGGCCCCTCGGCCTGGTCCTGGTCCGGCTTGGGGCCGAAGAGATCGGCCATGCCGCCCCCGAGGATCGCCGAAGCCTGGTCATCCCGCATGCTCTTCCATCGGTTGATGACTTCGGGCGTAACTCCAGGGATTCGCTCCCAAAGGGCCTCATCCGGTACCCCGATAGCCTTCATCTTGACCAGCGCATCGGAATACTGACTATCGCTTCGGAACTGCGGGTCCCGCCAAATGACACCACCGAGCGCAAGCGACTCCGCCCGTTCCGGCTCACCGTTCGCAAGAGCTTCAAGCCGCATGATCTCGCGGAGCGCGGAGCCAAAATGACGCTGCCTCTCCGTCACCTTTGCGACTAGACCGGCCTCACTTGCCGCGAGAGCATCGGCACTCACCTGAATCAGGGCACCCGTCAAGTACGTAGCGGGTGTGCGTGTCTGCGCCGCGATGTGCTCGACCGCCTTATCAATAACCCGCAAGTAGTTATCGAGATCAGCGGCGGAGAATTCGGCAATGGATGCGCCTTCCTTCTCTAGCCACAGCAGACGGTCCGACCGGAACTTGTCGAGCGGCAAATCTTCCTCGCCGACCACTTCGCCCGTGTCATCGGTGATCTCCCGAACGGGGCGATCCATTCCGAGCACAGCGCGAGCGGGAAGAGCGAGACCGTCTGACGCGGTCATCAGGTGAGCCCAAAGGGTGTTCACCGCATCCTGTAGTGGCAGCACCGTTGCAAGCTCACTGCGGGGCGAGCCATGCAGCCGAGAACGGTTCTGCAACTCGACCAGCGGCACCACACCAAGCGGATTAGGGATATGGCTCGGCTCGCCACGGGAAAGCCCCGCAGTACGCCCGGTCCATGCCCCGCCCTCGCGGTTCGGACGCTGCCACCGGTACACCATCTTGGGCGTGAACAGCGTTGAGAATTCCGTATCGGAGTCCCGCCACGTGATCAGGCCGGCTGAACGGGCGCGGCGACGTCCCGGCACGTACTCGACAACGGCGCTGGACGCGTGCTGAAAGGTAATTTCAACGCTCATCGTTGCCCCAAACCAGCGCATACGAGCGCCCGGTAATCAGGGCTTCAAGTAGTGCCAGACCGATTTCTACGTCACATTCCGAGCGGCGCCACGCCTTACCGGCGGCATCGTCAACCGAACCGTCTTCCAGCCGAAACCCAATCGGCACCAGTCGTTCAACCGTGGCATCCGGCACCACAGCGCACCAGTTATCGGAGAACTCATCGAAGAGCCCGCCCGTCTGCGTGCTGAACTCCGGCGAGGAAAACAGGAGGGGCCGCTTACCCTCGTAGGCGTCTGACCACTTCTTAGCGGCTGCCTTACGTCGCTGCACTTTGGCGTACAGCCGTTCTGTCATCTGTAGCGGTGTCTCCGCCATGAACCCCCCTCGGGCATAAAGAAACCCCGGCCGGCTGTTCCCGAGCGGGGCATTAGGCACTCGCAGCGCGAGGGCGCTTAAGCGGTCTACGTACGTACCCGTCCAATGCCATGACCGCAGCGGCAATGCCGTCAATGCGAGCTGATGACTTGCCCCGGTCGGGCTTGACGGGCCTAAGGTTGTCATTTCCGTCTCGGTAGACTTCGACAACGGATGCATTCCAGCGGAGCACAGGGTTACCGCCGTGGCGTATCTGTCCCTCGCGCAGTAGCCGTTCAAGCTCTTTCGAGCCGGGCGACATTCCTAGATAGGTCTGAGCGATGGGCACCACGTCAACGCCGCGCGTTTTCGCTTCGATGCGCTGGACGAGCTGTCCGGCGAACATCCGGTCATAGCTGATTCGCTGAACGTCCAGCCTGCGGCAGTCGGCGATGATCTGTCTCTCGATGGCGTCATAGTCGATTGCGTCGCCCTCGGTGAGCGTGAGCAATCCGTCCGCCACCCATTGCCGCAGCGGTACCTGTAGCTGTTGCTCTAGCTCGTCTACGCGCTCTTCCGGCAGCCAGAAACGGGCGACTAGTTCCAGCTCGACCCCGGGTACGCGGGACTCAACAGCGAGGACCCATGCGGAAAGGTCAGAGACCGCCGAAAGGTCCACGCCGCCCCATGCCCGCCGGTATCGAAATGCTTTGTCATTGACCTCTCCGGCGTTCTCGTCCCACAGCGCGATAGGTAGCCACCGTGAGGCGGCACGCATTCGACGGTTGAGGGACAGCCGGCAGAACGTGGGGAAGTAGCTCGGCGTGGACTTGGCCTTTGCAGCCTCACGCCGCATGTAGGCGAGCGAGGGAGACGCACCCAATCCAGGGTTGGCTTTACGCCATGTGTCTTCACTGAACGGGTCGTCGGACTCCTCGGCAGCCCAAATGACGCCGTAGTGTCCGGGGTCATCGACGACGCCGTCAGCGCACCTGCGGGTGTACGTGTGTTTCTCGTCGTAGATACTGCCCTCGGTACCCTCATCGGCAGTCGTAATGAAGATGACGAGCGGCTGATCACGGGCACCCGTACCGGTCTCGATAGCGTCGATAAGATCACGCCGCTTATGCACGTGGACTTCATCCACGATGGCCCCGGACACGTTCAGCCCGTGTGCGGTCTCGGCAATCTTCGAAAGGGCCCGGAAGACACCGCCGGTCCTCGGCACGCGAATAAGGCCCCTGAGAACCTCTACGCGGCCCCGTACGGCTCTACTAGTGAGCGCCATGCGCTTCGCGTCATCAAAGACGCGTTCGGCCTGCGGGAGGGAACCAGCGGCCGCATAAACCTCGGCGCCAATCTCGCGGTCGGCGAGGAGCAACACCAGCCCGATACCACTGGACAGAGTGGACTTACCGTTCTTACGCGGCACTTCAATCCACGCCGAGCGGACCACGCGAACAGCGCGGCCAAGCTCCTCCGAGTAGGCGAGCCATCCGAAAATTGGAGCGATGACCCAAACGACCTGCCACGGCGAGAGCTTGAGCGGTGTAGAGCCCCAACGGCCCTTTGTGTGCTTGAACGTCTGGATAGCGCCGATGGCTCGACGGGCGGACTCAACGTCAAAGAACGCGCCCGGAGCCTGCGAGGCCTGTACGGCCGTAACGAGTGGGCGGGAGCGCAGTGCATCGGCTATCTCGTCATCGGTAAGCCCAAGCTCGTACAGCGCGTCCAGGGGGACAGGAAGCCCATCAGTCAAAGATCCCGTCATCGTCGCCCCCGCTGAATTCCGGCGGGGTGATCCGAGTGGCCGATGCGGGGCTCAACCCCAACTCGCCGACCAGCGAACGGAAGTGACTCCGGTACTGGTGGGCAATTGTCACCCATGGACTTTTCACATTCCCGCGCTCTGTCTCGACTACTAGGCCGTTACGAGACAGCTCCCGCTCTGCCTGCCATAGGCGAGCCGCTGTCACGCAATACTCGATAGCGGTTTCCCGCTGTGGGTCTGTCAGGCCGGCTGAGTGCACCAGGGCCGGAATCGTCCGTGCCCAGACATCAGCGGCCATGCGGCGCACATCAGCGGAGCCGGTACCGGGCAACCGGTCCGACCAGTCAGGCTCAACCGGAGCCGTCGGGGCGAATCGGGCGCCCTCGGAATTGCGGTCCGGGCGGAACGTGCCTTCCCGGACAGCCTGAATATGCGGTTTGGGTTTCTGTCCGGGGACAGCCATTTGGATTCACCTCCGCGAAAGCGGTCTAATTAGCCATGGGAGTTTTTTGCCTCCCTGCCGCTCGGGAAGGAGAGGGGTTGACCCCCTCCCCCTGGTCAGAACGGCGGGAGCTCGCGCGATTCGCGCCGTGAACGAGCCTCAGCAGCGAACCCACCCGGTTGATTGCGTGCTGTCTCTCGGTTGTGGCACGCGACGCACAGCGGACGAAGATGACCCGCAGCGTCAGGGTTCGCGTCGCCCCGTGCGATCAACTCGCGTCGGGACAACGGGAAGTGGTCGGCCACGTTGGCCAGTCGGCCGCACAACACGCACCACGGGTGCTTGTAGAGGTAGGCACGTCGTATGCGCTGCCAACGCGTGTCATAGACAGCGCCACCACGTGAAGCACGGTCCGCGTTCGCCTCGCGCTCATGCTCGGCACAGCGTCCGCCGGCTCGGGTGAGCTCAGGGCAGCCGGGTACCGAGCACGGGGGGCGGGGCTTACGGGGCATGGGGGACACCAGCACCAGGGGCAGGGGTGCCCTCGCAGAACCGCACAGCAGCGGCAAGGATCGGTTCCCATGCGGCACGGTGCCGAGCATGGACCCGCTCTAGGTAGTCCTGAGTGGGGCGCATCGCTGCGGTGCTCGTCGCGTGCTCGGCAGGGGCGAACCCTTCCGGCAGCAGACCAGCGAGAGCGGCCCCGTACGCGTCAGGTACGGGCACCAGCGGCCCCAAACTCTGTACGCGTCTTGAGCCCGTGACACTCGCGGCACAGCACTTGCACGTTCCCGTCAACGTCCTCGCCACCGAGAGACAGCGGACGCACGTGATCCACGTCCACCCCGTTCGCGGGGAAGTCGTTCAGGCACCAGTCGCACCATCCCGAGCCCCGATCCGTCACGAGCCGGCGGAGCCTCGCAGCAGCGTCATAGCGGGCCGCACGGTGTCGGCTCCGGGCTCGTCGGGTGCGGACCGTGGCTCGGTCCTCGTAGGCCCCGTGGTGCGGCTTGCAGCGGCCCCGATGGGTCGCAGGCTCAGTGCAGTCGATACAGCGCATGTGCTGCCCCCTGATGGTCGTTGTTGTTGCGTGCCCGCCCCCGGACTTGAACCGGGGAACTCTGCGGCCGATATCCCGACGGGGCCGGTACCGCGCACCTCTGGCCGTTGGGTCAGCGGGCGGAAAGCGCGCTACCAGGTAGCGTCAGTTTTGGTTGACACGGCCTGGTGCTCGCCGTGCGCCTGGTGCTCGATGTCCTCGCCGGCGAACCGGTCCAGACGAGTGGGGGACCACACGCGCTTACAACCCCTTTCGGCGCACCCCGGAGGGTGGGTTACTCATGGGCGGTGTGGTCCCCGCAGGCGCTGCCACACGTCGACTCCTGGCCACCCCGGTAACGCGGGATGCGGTGTAGCACGGGCAACGCTGTATCCGAGAGCGGGCACTCAGTCCGCCCGATTCCCCCGTTGGGTGGGTGCGCGGTAATCCCGCTCTCGGTATATGGGGAGAGCAGTCCTTGCCTGCCCCGTGTGCGGGGTAGCTGGTTTCTCTCTCGGTATATGGGGAGAGCAGTCCTTGCCTGCCCCCTGTACGGGGTAGCTGGTTTCTCTCTCGGTATATGGGGAGAGCAACCCTTGCCTACGGCCGGTCTGGTGATGCGGTGCCGAACGAGACGGCTATCTCTCTTCTTCTATATTTTTTTACGTGTTTTAAAAAAACCGGTTGTAACCGTCACTTCAACACAGCTCGTCCCGCTGTAGAGCAGTCAGGCCAGGCTCCGGAGTCGGAGCCGGCGAGCGAGGCTGTGTCCGCCCGTCTGCGGGCATGGGAAAGCCCCGGCGGTCCGAGGGGACTACCGGGGCGAGGCGGGCCGGTCGTACTGCTTCCAGGACGAACCTGTAAGGCACCAGCCCTATCCGCACACCCATGTCGGTGCGGAGTGCGGAGAGCCTACCGGGCCGCGAGGGGTACCCAGAAAGCCCCGGTCAGTCACGGGGACCGTCCGGGGCTGTTCTAGCCGTACAGGGCCGCTACGCGGCTTGCTTGTAGTTGTCCGCATCGAGCTCGGCATCCTCGGGGGTGGCCCATGCGATGGTGACGCGCGCGTCCCCGTTGAAGCGCTTTCCCTGCCCCGGAGACTTGGTCACGGTCACGGTGTCTATGGCGAGCCCGAGTAGATCCCGCTGCATCTGCGGTTCGGCCGTCTTCCAGTACGCCTCACCGTGGCCGTTCAGCAGGAACGACAGGCTTACGGGTTCGCCGTTGCCGACCAGTTCGGCGAGCCGCCTTTCCGCCTTGCCGATTCGGGACTCTGCGGCAGTCTTGTGCGGGATGCGGTACCGGGCGGAGCGGCCCGTGTAGAAGTCGGCTGCATCGTCCGCGTGGAACTTGTCGAGCTTGGCCTGTGCGGTTTTCAGTTCGGCCCGTGCGTCGGCGATCTCCTGCGACTCCTGGGGGCGGGTCAGTGCGTGCCACCGGTCCGCCACGGCGACCAACAACGGGTCATGGTCGTCCGTGTGCCGCAGCCGCTCCGACCACTCCCGTACTACGTACTTCTCGATGGCCTTACGGGTGACGAACGCGGGATCGGCGCACGCTTCGGCTCCGTCGCCGTAGCGGCTGCACGCGTACGACGTCCCTTCCAGCGTCATGGCGCTCTTGCAGGTGGCGCAGCGCATGCGGCTCGTCAGTGCCCGGACAGCGCGGCCCGGAGTCGGGGCAGCCTTGCTGATGGTCTGGTTCCCGGACAGCACACGGCGGGCACGCTCGGCGAGCTCGGACGGGATCATGTTCGGCAGCGTCTCGTCCGTGACGACACGAATCCGCTCACCCTCGCTGTTCAGGAACGGCACACGGTCTCGGTGAGCCTTCCCGCCGGGGCAGTGCGTGAGCCACCCCTCATACACGGGGTGAATGATGATCGCCCGGACCGCATCGGCACGCCACGGGACGCCCGTCCCGGTCCGCAGACCCTCGCTGTTGAGTTGGCGGGTCAGCGCGCGGGAGGAGACACCATCAGCAATGGCCTTGAATACCCGCTGCACGATCTCCCACGGGGTGACCTCGCGTCGGTCGGCAACGGTGCACATGTACGGGGTCAGATCCGGGACGAGCTTCCGCGTACCGGGTACCGCGACCAACCCGAACGGAGCCTTGGACAACCAACGGCCCTCGGTGCGCTGTCGTGCTTTGGTGCCACGCACGTTGTGAGACAGCCGCTGTGAGTACTCGCGTGCGTTCTCGGCCCGGTCGATGATCCAACGGCGATCCCGCTCGTCCAGCGAGTCAAGACGCTCATAGTCGAAGATGACGCGTGCCTTGCCGAGGATTGGTACTACCGCTTCGGCACCCTTGCGGCTGAAACGGTCGAGCGCGTACACCCAGAGTGCGGGCACTTCGCCGGCAAGGACGGCAGACATGGCAGCGTCGTACTTCGGGCGCTGTACGTCCGACCAGGCGGACAGGTTCTCGCGCCATACTTTCCGCACGCAATATCCGTGCTCGTCTGCCCACGCCCGGCCCCGCTCCTCCTGTGCCCGGATGGACAGCGCACGCTCGCCCTCGCGGACAACCTTGGACTTGCGGAGCAAGAGGTCAACCCACGGCCGTCCGTGGCACGGGCACAGCCCGTCAGTAGTCTCGTTCATACCCTCCGGGGAGGGCAGAACTTGCCTAGCAGAACGTGCGAGCGTGCTCGTAGACATGCGAAAGCCTTTGTGACCTGCGGAAACGGCCCGCTACCGAGTAGAACCCAGGGTGTTGGTTCCACTCCAGACCCCGCGCCTCAAACGCCGGCGAGGCTGGATGTATCCAGCCCGGGTCCGGGCGGAGCCCGGGGAACGGTGGAAGGGCGGGTAGGGGAAACGCGAAGCGGCCCGCACCCCCGGGGAGGGGGCGCGGGCCGCTCGGGCCGGAGAAGCTACGCCTTGCGGAGGCGGAAGGTGAGGCCGAGGGGCTCGTCCGTGAACGGGTCGCCGTACGACGCGTCCGCCTCGCCGGAGGCGTAGTCCGTGGCCAGGACCTCGTCCGCGATCAGCGTCGCGTGGTCCGTCAGGGCCGTCACCAGCTCCGGGTCCGACGAGGACCAGCGCAGGGCGATCCGGTCCGCGACGTCCAGGCCGGAGTTCTTCCGGGCCTCCTGGATCAGGCGGATCGCGTCACGGGCCAGGCCCGCCAGCCGGAGCTCCGGGGTGATCTCCAGGTCCAGGGCGACCGTCGCGCCGGAGTCGGAGGCCACCGACCAGCCCTCGCGCGGGGTCTCCGTGATGATGACCTCCTCGGGGGTGAGGGTGACGGTCTCGCCGTTCACCTCCACCGAGGCCTCCCCGGAGCGCAGGGCCAGCGACAGCGCCGCCGCGTCGGCCGCGGCCACCGCCTTCGCCACGTCCTGCACGCCCTTGCCGAACCGCTTGCCCAGCGCACGGAAGTTCGCCTTGGCCGTGGTGTCGACCAGGGAGCCGCCGACCTCCGAGAGGGAGGCCAGCGAGGAGACGTTCAGCTCCTCCGTGATCTGCGAGTGCAGCTCGGGGGAGAGCGTCTCGAAGCCCGATACGGCGACCAGCGCGCGGGACAGCGGCTGGCGGGTCTTCACGCCCGACTCGGCGCGCGTCGCGCGGCCCAGCTCCACGAGGCGGCGCACCAGCAGCATCTGCCGGGACAGCTCCGGGTCGATCGCCGAGGCGTCCGGGACCGGCCACGTGGTCAGGTGCACCGACTCCGGGGCGTCCGGGGTGACCGGGACGACCATGTCCTGCCAGACCCGCTCCGTGATGAAGGGGGTGAGGGGGGCGAGGAGGCGGGTGACCGTCTCCACCACCTCGTGCAGGGTGCGCAGCGCGGCCGCGTCGCCCTGCCAGAAGCGGCGCCGCGAGCGGCGTACGTACCAGTTGGAGAGGTCGTCCACGAAGGAGGAGAGCAGCTTGCCGGCGCGCTGGGTGTCGTACGACTCCATCGCCTCGGTGACCTCGGTCGTGAGGGTGTGGAGCTCCGAGAGCAGCCAGCGGTCCAGGACCGTGCGGTCAGCGGGCGCCGGGTCGGAGGCCGAGGGGGCCCAGTTCGACGTGCGGGCGTACAGGGCCTGGAAGGCGACCGTGTTCCAGTACGTGAGGAGCGTCTTGCGGACGACCTCCTGGATGGTGCCGTGGCCGACGCGGCGCGCCGCCCACGGGGAGCCGCCGGCCGCCATGAACCAGCGCACGGCGTCCGCGCCGTGAGTGTCCATCAGCTGGATCGGTTCGAGGGTGTTGCCCAGGTGCTTGGACATCTTGCGGCCGTCCTCGGCGAGGATGTGGCCCAGGCAGACCACGTTCTCGTAGGAGGACTTGTCGAAGACGAGGGTGCCGACCGCCATCAGCGTGTAGAACCACCCGCGCGTCTGGTCGATGGCCTCCGAGATGAACTGCGCCGGGTAGCGCTTCTCGAAGATCTCCTTGTTCTTGTGCGGGTAACCCCACTGTGCGAACGGCATCGAACCCGAGTCGTACCAGGCGTCGATGACCTCCGGCACGCGGACGGAGGTGAGCTCGCAGCCCTCGGCCGTGCAGGGGAAGGTGACCTCGTCGATGTACGGGCGGTGCGGGTCCAGGTTCGACTGGTCCGTGCCCGTCAGGTCGCTCAGCTCGGCCAGCGAGCCGACGCAGGTGAGGTGGTTCTCCTCGCAGCGCCAGATGGGCAGCGGGGTGCCCCAGTAGCGGTTGCGGGACAGCGCCCAGTCGATGTTGTTGTTCAGCCAGTCGCCGAAGCGGCCCTGCTTGACGGAGTCCGGGAACCAGTTGGTCTTCTCGTTCTCCCGCAGCATCGCGTCCTTGACGGCGGTGGTGCGGACGTACCAGGACGGCTGCGCGTAGTAGAGCAGGGCGGTGTGGCAGCGCCAGCAGTGCGGGTAGCTGTGCTCGTAGGCGATGTGCTTGAAGAGCAGGCCGCGCGCGTCGAGGTCGGCGGTCAGCTTCTCGTCGGCCTTCTTGAAGAAGACGCCGCCGACGAGCGGGACCTCCTCCTCGAAGGTGCCGTCGGGGCGGACCGGGTTCACGACCGGCAGGCCGTACGCGCGGCAGACCGCGAGGTCGTCGGCGCCGAAGGCGGGGGACTGGTGGACCAGACCGGTGCCGTCCTCGGTCGTGACGTACTCGGCGTTCACGACGTAGTGGGCGGGGGCGGGGAACTCGACCAGGTCGAAGGGGCGCTGGTACGTCCAGCGCTCCATCTCCTTGCCCGTGAAGGACTCGCCGGTGGCCTCCCAGCCCTCGCCGAGGGACTTCTCCAGCAGCGGCTGGGCGACGACCACCTTCTCCGAGTCCTCGACGCCGGTACGGCGCGCCACCACGTACGTGACGTCCGGGTGCGCGGCCACGGCCGTGTTGGACACCAGGGTCCAGGGGGTGGTCGTCCAGACCAGGAGCGCCGCCTCGCCCGCGAGGGGGCCGGAGGTCAGCGGGAAGCGGACGTAGACCGAGGGGTCGACGACCGTCTCGTAGCCCTGGGCCAGCTCGTGGTCCGAGAGGCCGGTGCCGCAGCGGGGGCACCAGGGGGCGACGCGGTGGTCCTGGGTGAGCAGGCCCTTGTTGAAGATCTCCTTCAGCGACCACCACACGGACTCGACGTACTCGGGGTCCATGGTGCGGTAGGCGTCGTCCAGGTCGACCCAGTAGCCCATGCGGTTCGTGAGCTCGGTGAAGGCGTCGGTGTGGCGGGTCACCGACTCGCGGCACTTGGCGTTGAACTCGGCGATGCCGTACGCCTCGATGTCCTTCTTGCCGTTGAAGCCCAGTTCCTTCTCGACGGCGAGCTCGACGGGCAGGCCGTGGCAGTCCCAGCCGGCCTTGCGGGCCACGTGGTAGCCGCGCATGGTGCGGAACCGGGGGAAGACGTCCTTGAAGACGCGGGCCTCGATGTGGTGCGCGCCGGGCATGCCGTTCGCGGTGGGCGGGCCCTCGTAGAAGACCCACTCGGGGCGTCCCTCGGACTGCTCCAGGGTCTTGGCGAAGGTCTTGCTCTCGCGCCAGAAGTCGAGGACCGCGTGCTCGAGGGCAGGCAGGTCGACCTGGGCGGGTACCGGGCGGTACTGCGGCGGTGTGGTCATGAGGCTGAACTCTTCCTCCGGCGGGGTGTCACTTCCGTCCGGAGGGACGAGAGCCGCCCTCGTTTCGAAGGACCTGCTGCTCCCGCGGTACCACCCTCCTTGGCCTGCGGACCTGTGGTCCGTCGGCCCCCTCATTGGGGTGCGAAGCCGGTTCTACTCGCCCTACGGGAATCCCGGTGGGCTTTCTTCCGGCGGCTCCGGGGTGATCCTTCGCATCGCGCTCGCCCCCGGGCTCTCACCGTCCCCGGGTCGCTCCTGGCTGCGTCCGACGCTACTCGTCCCCATCCATGCCTCTCGCTGGGCCCAGTGTACGGGCCGGGCGGCCGCTCGGCAGACCGGTTTACGGGGCGTGGCGCGGGGGTCCGGGCGGGGCGCGGACAGGGGTCCGGGCCGGGGTCCGCGCCGGGGTCCTCGCCGGGGGCCGGCACCGGTCTCGGATCCGGGACCGGACCGGGCCCGGATCCGAGAGCCGATTGACCCGAATGGGCCGACGGGACGCTCCGGGGTGCGGCGGGGCGGGTGGGGCGGATTACCGGGCTCCCCGCTGGGCACAACGGATGCAGGTTGACCTCGATGGACGCGTGCCCCGTTGCCGCGGGGCCGGAGCCGATTTATCGTTCCGGCACGATTCGCGAGCAATGATCACAGTATGTGAAGGGGCCGCGGCCATGGTGGCGAAGAAGACCGCCGGGAGTACTGCCAAGAAGGCTGTCGGGAAGGCTGCGGAGGAGCCGGCGCAGGAGTCGGTGACGGAGGTGGCGGCCCCGGATCCGGAGGCCGGACCGGTGGAAGGTGCTGCCGCCGGGAAGAAGGCGGCCGCCACGAAGAAGGCCGCCACGAAGAAGACGGTCGCGAAGAAGACCGCCACGACGAAGACGGCCACGACGAAGACGGCCACGACGAAGACGGCCGCGAAGAAGGCCGCGGCCAAGACGGCCGGGGCCGAGGGGGCGGCGCAGGCCGCGCACGAGACGGGAGCCCGGAAAGTGGTTGCCAAGAAGAGCACCGGCACGGCCAGGAAGACGGCCACGGCCGCGACCAGCGGGCTGCCGAAGGCGCGGGGCACCGCGGGTCTGGCCCCCGGCGAGCTCGCCGTACGGCCGGGCGAGGATCCCTGGACCCCGGACGAGGTCGCCGACGCGCGGGCCGAGCTGGAGAGCGAGGTGCTGCGGCTGCGCGCCGAGCTCCAGGCCTCCGACGCGGCCATCTCCGGGCTGATGAGGGACTCCGGCGACGGCGCCGGCGACGATCAGGCCGACACCGGGACCAAGAACATCACCCGGGAGTCCGAGCTCGCCCTCGCCGCGAACGCCAATTCGATGCTGGAGCAGACCGAGCGCGCGCTGGAACGGCTGGAGTCGGGCACGTACGGCCTCTGCGAGAACTGCGGACAGCCCATCGGCAAGGCGCGGATGCAGGCCTTCCCGCGGGCCACGCTGTGCGTGGACTGCAAGCAGAAGCAGGAGCGGCGGCACTGAGCGCGGGCCGGGCGGGCCCCGATCGGGCGCCGGAGGGCCCTGGGCGGGCGTCACGGGCCCCGGGCCCGCGTCGGCGGGCTCGGGGAGGGGTCCGGCCGGGGCGGACGCCGGGGCGGCGGCGGAAGGGTGCCCTGACGTACTCTCGTGTCGGTCGGCGCGGTGCCGTCCTACAACCTGGTTCGAGCTAGTTCGAGGGACTCACGTGGCAGAGGCGGAGCGCATCATCGGTACGCCGGAGGTCGGGGAAGACGGCACCCAGCCCGAATCCGCCGCGCCCAAGGGGCGGCGGCGGATCGTCGCGCTGCTCGTCGTGGCGCTTCTCGCCTACCTGGTCGACCTCGGCAGCAAGATGCTGGTCGTCGCGAAGCTGGAGCACCAGCCGTCGATCCAGGTCATCGGAGACCTGCTGAAGTTCGACGCGATCCGCAACCCCGGAGCCGCCTTCGGCTTCGGCGAGGCCTTCACGATCATCTTCACCTGCATCGCCGCCACCGTCATCGTGGTGATCGTGCGGCTCGCGCGGAAGCTGTACAGCCTGCCGTGGGCGATCGCGCTGGGCCTGCTGCTGGGCGGGGCGCTGGGCAACCTGACCGACCGGATCTTCCGCTCGCCGGGCGTCTTCCGCGGAGCGGTGGTCGACTTCATCGCACCCGCCCACTTCGCCGTCTTCAACCTCGCGGACTCGGCGATCGTGTGCGGCGGGATCCTGATCGTGCTGCTGTCCTTCAAGGGCCTGGACCCGGACGGCACCGTCCACAAGGACTGATCGCGGGAATGGTCTTCTGTCGAGTCCTGCATACTCGACAGGTGAGTACGATTCCCGAGATCCGCACCCTGCCCGTTCCCGATGGCCTCGAGGGCGAGCGCGTCGACGCCGCCATCGCCCGTATGTTCGGTTTTTCCCGGACGAAGGCGGCCGAACTCGCGGCCGCGGGAAAGGTGCTGGTCGACGGCAGTGTCGTCGGGAAGTCCGAGCGTGTGCACGGTGGCGCCTGGCTCGAAGTCGAGATGCCCGAACCGCCGCGGAAGGTCGAGCTCGTCGCCGAGCCCGTTCCCGGCATGGAGATCGTCCATGATGACGACGACATCGTCGTCATCATGAAGCCGGTCGGCGTCGCCGCGCACCCCAGCCCCGGCTGGACCGGCACCACCGTCATCGGCGGCCTGGCCGCCGCCGGGTACCGCATCTCCACCTCCGGTGCCTCCGAGCGCCAGGGCATCGTGCACCGGCTCGACGTCGGCACCTCCGGCCTGATGGCCGTCGCGAAGTCGGAGCGCGCGTACACCTCGCTGAAGAACCAGTTCCGCGAGCGCGTCGTCGACAAGCGCTACCACGCGCTGGTGCAGGGTCACCCGGACCCGATGAGCGGCACGATCGACGCGCCGATCGGGCGCCACCCCACCGCCGACTACAAGTGGGCCGTGACCCAGGAGGGCAAGCCCTCCGTCACCCACTACGACCTGATCGAGGCCTTCCGCGCCGCCTCGCTGCTGGACATCAAGCTGGAGACCGGCCGCACGCACCAGATCCGCGTGCACATGGCCGCGCACAAGCACCCCTGCGTCGGCGACCTGACCTACGGCGCCGACCCGACCGTCGCCAAGCGCCTCGGGCTCACCCGGCAGTGGCTGCACGCGGTGCGGCTCGGGTTCGAGCACCCCTCGGACGGCCAGTGGGTCGAGTTCGCGAGCACCTACCCGGCGGACCTGCAGAACGCGCTGGACGTGATCCGCAAGGAGAGCGAGTGACCGCGGGCGGCGGCGCCGGCGGCGTCGCCGTACGGGTCGTCGTCACGGACGAGGACCTGAAGGCCTGCTTCGCCGTGCGGACCGAGGTGTTCGTGGTCGAGCAGTCGGTGCCGGAGTCGATCGAGTACGACGCGTACGACGAGATCGCGGTGCACGTGCTGGCCGAGGGGCCGGACGGGGCGCCGCTGGGCACCGGCCGGCTGCTGTACGGGCCGCGGGCCCTGGGCAAGACGGGCTCCCCGGAGGTCGGCTCGCTCGGACGGCTGGCCGTCAGCAAGTCCGCGCGCGGACTGGGGGTCGGGGTCGCGCTGGTGCGGGCGATCGAGGCGGAGGCGGTTCGGCTCGGTCTCGCGGCCGTCGACCTCGGGGCGCAGACCCATGCGATGGGGTTCTACGAGCGGCTCGGGTACGTGGCCTACGGGCCGGAGTTCGAGGACGCGAGGATTCCGCACCGGTCCATGCGGCGAGCCCTGCCGTAGCCCTGACCCCGGCCGGGTGGGCGAACGCGGCCCTGCCCCTGGCCGGCTGGGTGAACGCAGCCCTGCGGGGTCGTTCCCTGCCCGCCCTTCCACCGTTCCCCGGGCTCGGCCCGGACCCGGTCCTCGAACGCCGGACGGGCTGAGAAGACCCTGGGGCTCCGCCCCGGATCGCGGGCTGTGGGGGCGGAGCCCCAGGACACGGTGCGGCACGCCGCCTCAACCCCGTCGCCAAGCCCGGCGGGCTGGCAGTGTGTGGGAGTGGATCAGCTCCTGCTGTTGTTCGTGTTGTTGCTCGGGGCCGTGGTGACGGTGCCGCTCGGGGACCGGTTGGGGCTGCCCTCGCCGGTGTTGATGACGCTCGCCGGGGTGGTGCTCGCCCTGGTGCCCGTGGTGCCCAATGTCGACATCCCGCCCGAGTACATCCTGCCGCTCGTGCTGCCCCCGCTGCTGTACGCCTCCGTGCAGCGGACCTCCTGGCGGCAGTTCGCCGCCAACGTACGGCCCATCCTGCTGCTGGCCGTCGCCCTCGTCTTCGTGACCACCGTGGCCGTCGCCTGGACCGCGCACGCCCTCGTGCCGGGGCTCTCGATCGCCGCGGCCGTCGCGCTCGGGGCGCTCGTCGCCCCGCCCGACCCCGTCGCCGCCACCGCCGTTGCCGGGTCGCTCGGGCTGCCCCGGCGCATGGTGTCGATCCTGGAGGGCGAGGGGCTCTTCAACGACGTCACCGCCATCGTGCTCTACCACGTGGCCATCGCCGCCGCCGTCAGCGGCAGCTTCTCCTGGCCCGGGGCGCTCGGGGAGTTCGTGCTGTCGGCCGTCGTGGCCGTCGCGGTGGGGCTCGGGCTCGGCTGGGCCGCCAACCGGCTCATGGGGCGGCTCGGCGATGCCACGCTCCAGATCGGGCTGACCCTGCTCGTGCCGTTCGTGGCGTACGTGGTGGCCGAGGAGTTCTACGGCTCCGGCGTGCTGGCCGTGCTGACCACCGCGCTGTTCCTCGCCGAGTACGCGACCGACGCCGACGACGTGCTGGGCCGGCTCGCCGGGCACACCTTCTGGGAGGTCGTCGACATGCTGGTCACCGGTGTGGCCTTCGGGCTCATCGGGCTGGAGCTGCACCACGTGTTCGGGGCGGCCCAGGGGCGGGGCTGGGAGATGGCCGGGTGGGCGGCGGCCGTGGTCGCGGTGGTGGTCGGCGTACGTCTGGTGTGGCTGCTGCCGGCCGGCTGGCTCGCGAAACGGCTCCACTCGCGGCGCGACTACGAGGAGGAGATCCCGCTGAGCTGGCGGGAGTCCGTGGTGATGTGGTGGGCCGGCATGCGGGGCGTGGCCTCGGTGGCGCTCGCGCTCGCCATCCCCTTCGAGACGGACGCGGGCGATCCCTTCCCCGCCCGGCAGGAGATCGTCTTCATCGCCTTCGCCGTGATCATGAGCACCCTGGTGGTCCAGGGGCTGACCCTGCCGTGGCTGGTGCGCCGGCTCGGCGTGGAGGCCGACACGGACGCGGAGGCGGACATCGCCCGCGCGCTCGCCATCCGCGCGGCCAAGGCCGCGAAGCGGCGGCTGAAGGAGATCGAGGAAGTGGAGGACCTGCCCGAGGACCTGGTGGAGGTGCTCTACCGCAGGGCCTACGACGTGGGCGCCAGGATCAGCCCGGACATGGTGGACGAGGAGCGGCGGGAGGCGTACGCGAAGCGGGTGGAGCGGATCCGCGACGTGCAGCGCATCCAGCGGGAGATGATGTCCGCCGCCCGGCACGAGGTGCTGGCCGCGCGCAGCGAACCGGGCGCCGATCCGGAGATCGTCGACCGGGTGCTCCGGCACCTGGACGTCCGCAGCCTGCGCAACCCGTAGGACGGCCATCCGGTTCCGCGACCGGGCCCGGTCCGGGGACCGGGCCCGATCGGCGGGATCCGAGGGAGCCGGCCCGGACGGCCTAGACCTGGTAGCGGTCCGGGGCGAAGAGGTGCAGGTGGGCGGCTATCCACTCCGAGGTGCGGGTCAGGCCCTCCTGGAGGGAGACCTCGGGCTTCCAGCCGGCCCAGTCGCGGGCCCGGGTGTTGTCCGACAGCAGCCGCTGCACCTCGCTGCCCGCGGGACGCAGCCGGGCCGGGTCGACGACCACCTCCGCGTCCCGGCCCGAGGCCGTGATCAGGGCGCGGGCCAGGTCGCCGATGGAGATCTCCTCCCCGGTGCCGAGGTTGACCACCTCGCCCAGGGCCCGGTCGCATTCCGCGACGGCGAGGAAGCCCGCGGCGGTGTCGGTGACGTAGGTGAAGTCCCGGGTGGGTGTCAGGGAGCCGAGGCGGACCTCGCGGGCGCCCGAGTGGAGCTGGGCCAGGATGGTGGGGATGACCGCGCGGGCCGACTGGCGGGGACCGTAGGTGTTGAACGGCCGGACCACCGTCACCGGCAGCTCGAAGGCGTGGTGGAAGGAGAGCGCCATCATGTCCGAGCCGATCTTCGACGCGGAGTACGGGGACTGCGGCTGGAGCGGGTGGCTCTCGGAGATCGGAGCCGTCAGGGCCGTGCCGTAGACCTCGCTGGTGGAGGTGTGGACGAGCCGGCGCACGCCGTGGCGGCGGCAGGCCTCGGCCATGTTCTCGGTACCGGTGACGTTGGTCTGGACGTACGCGCCGGGCGAGGCGTAGCTGTACGGGATCCCGATCAGCGCCGCCAGGTGGAAGACCGTGTCGCAGCCGGCCACCGCGTCGCTGACCCGGCCCGCGTCGCGGACGTCGCCGGCCCAGATCTCCACCGGGCCGCCCGGGTCGGCCAGGTACCGGGCCAGGTGGCCCTTCTCGGCGTACGGCTTGTAGTGCACGAAGGCGCGCACCTTCGCGCCCCGCGCGACCAGCAGGTCGACGAGCGTGGAGCCGATGAACCCCTCGGCGCCGGTGACCAGGACCGTACGGCCGCTCCAGTCGGCGGGAGTGCGCGCCGGGGTGAGGGCGAGCGTGGGAGTGGGCTCGGGCGTGGGGGCGTGCGTGGGGGTGGGCCCGGGCGTGGGGGTGTGCGTGGTCATACGAGCTCCAGGGGAGTGGGGGAGAAGGAGGGGAAGCCGGCGACCCGCAGGACCTGCGAGGCCAGCAGCTCGGCGGCCCGTGCGTGCGGGCCCGGGTCGGCGGCGCCGGCCATCGCCGCCAGCCGCGCCGGGTCGGCCAGCAGCGGGGCGAGCAGCTCCGCGAGGCGCTCGGCCGTGGCCTCGGCGTCCGCCAGCAGCAGGCCGGCGCCCGCGTCGGACAGCACCCGGGCGTTGTGCGTCTGGTGGTCGCCCGGGGCGTGCGGGTAGGGGACCAGGACCGCGGGGACCCCGGTCGCGGCGAGCTCCGCCACCGTCGCCGAGCCCGCCCGGCACACCACCAGATCGGCGGCCGCGTAGACCAGGTCCATCCGGTCCAGGTACGCCACGGCCCGTGCGATCCGCCCCCCGCCGGAGGCGGACAGGGCGGCCACCGTGTCCGCGAGCGTCGCCGGACCCGTCTTGATCAGCAGCTGTATGTCCTCTCGCGCCTGCCAGGCGGCCGCCAGCCCGGCCGCGGCCGAGGTCAGGCGTACGGCGCCCAGGCTGCCGCCGTTGAACACCACCAGCCGCCGACCGTCCGGCACCCCGAGCTCCCGCCGGGCCCGCGTGCGCAGGGCGGCCCGCTCGGGGCGGGACAGCTCGGCCAGGCCCGACAGCGCGGCGGAGATGGGCATTCCGGTGGTCAGCGCCCGCGCCCCGCCCGCCAGGTGCTCCCGGCTGCGGTCGAAGGCCACCGCCATGTGCGGGGTGAGGCGGGCCGCGAACTGGTTCGCCCGGCCCGGTACCGCGTTGGACTCGTGGATCACCGCCGGCAGTCCGGCCAGCCGGGCCCCGAGCACGGCGGGCGCGCTCGGATAGCCGCCCATGCCGACGGCCACGTGCGCGCCCTGGGCCCGGATCACGGCCCGCGCCTGCCCGGCCGAGCGCAGCAGCGCCGCCGGGAGGAAGAAGCGCTTGGCGCCCAGCGCCGGGTCGAAGGGGATCATGTCCACGGTGTGCAGGCGGTAGCCGGCGGCCGGGATCAGCTCGGTCTCCAGCCCGCGTTCGGTGCCGATGAACGAGATCGTCGCGCCCGGGACGGCGGCGCGCAGCGCCTCCGCCAGGGCGAGGCCGGGATAGATGTGGCCGCCGGTGCCGCCCGCGCCGATCACGACGGAGAGCGCTGAGGGGGAGGATGAGGAGGTCATGGACGCAGACTTCCGGTGCGCCCTAAGAAGGTTCTAAGAGGTTCTCCCGGAGCATTTGGGAGGCTTTGCCGCATGCAGCGGATTCTGGTGGTGGACGACGAGCCCGAGGTGCGGGCCGCCGTCGAGGACGGCCTCGCCGTCGAGGGGTACGAGGTGCGCGGCGCGGCCGACGGGCTGGCCGCGCTGTCCGAGGTGGCCCTCTGGCAGCCGGACGCGGTGGTCCTCGACGTGATGATGCCGGTGCTGGACGGGCTCGCCGTCTGCCGGCAGCTGCGGGCGGTGGGCGACCGGACGCCCGTCCTCGTCCTCACGGCCCTGGACGCGGTGAGCGACCGGGTCGACGGGCTGGAGGCGGGCGCCGACGACTACCTGGTCAAACCGTTCGCGCTCGACGAGCTCGTGGCCCGGGTACGGGCCCTCCTGAGGCGGGCCGCCCCCGACGATCCGGCCGGGGGCGCGCCCGTGCTCGCGTACGGGGACCTCGTCCTCGACCCCGCCACCCGCACCGGGCGGCGCGGCGAACGGCCGCTGGAGTTCAGCCGCACCGAGTCGGCACTCCTCGAACTGCTGCTGCGCCACCCCGGGCAGGTGCTGCCGCGCGAGCTGGTCCTGGAACTGGTGTGGGGCCGGGACTTCGGGCCGGACTCCAACTCCCTGGCCGTCTACGTCGGCTACCTGCGCCGCAAGCTGGAGGCGGGCGGCGAGCCCCGGCTGGTGCACACCGTGCACGGGGTCGGCTACCGGCTGGACGCCGCGTGAGCGGGCGGGGATCCGGCGGGGGACCTGGCGGGGGGTCCGGGGCCGGTGCGGTGTGGCGGCGCAGGTGGCCGCTGCGGACCCGGCTGGCGCTGGCCGTCACCGCCGCGGTGGCCTTCGTGGCCCTCGGCATGTGCACGGCCGCCTTCCTCGAAGGGCGGGCCGCGCTCTACCAGCAGCTCGACCTGAGCCTGACCCAGGCCGCCCGGCTCGCCGCGAAGCAGTACGGGGACTCCCCGCCCGGAACCGCCGCCTGGGACTGCCGGTACCTGGCGGCGCCCGCCTGTGTCCAGATCGTCCCGGTCGACCCGCGCAAGGACCCGCGGGGAGGGGAGAACGCCTACCGGATGCCGGTGGCCCCGGCGACCCGGCTGGTGGCCGCGCGGGAACGGGCCCCCTTCTACACGGACATCGTCGTCGAGGGACATCCCGCGCGGATGCTCACCACCGACTTCCTCAAGGACCGGGCCCTCCAGGTCGCGGTGCGCTCCGACTCCGTGGAGACCGGCATCGACCGGGCCGCCCGCCGGCTCGCCGTCACCGCCGCGGGCGGAGTGCTGCTCGCCGCGCTGCTCGGGTACTGGGTCGCGCGGACGGGTCTGGCGCCGGTCACCCGGCTCACCGCCACCGCCGAGCGGATCGCCGCCACCCGGGACCCGAGGCACCGGATCGAACTGCCGGCCCCCGGGCACGGCCGCGAGGACGAGATCACCCGGCTGGCCGGGAGCTTCAACACCATGCTCGGCGAGCTGGAGCAGTCCGTCACCGCGCAGCGGCGGCTCGTCGCGGACGCCTCGCACGAGCTGCGGACCCCGCTGACCGCGCTGCGCACGAACGCGGAGCTGCTGGCGCGGGGTGACCGGCTGACGGCGGAGCAGCGGGAACGGGCCTCGCTGGCGCTCGGGAGGCAGCTGCGGGAGGTGACGGGGCTGGTGAACGACCTGATCGAGCTGGCCCGCGACGAGGAGCCGCAGCTGCTGGTGGAACAGGTGCGGCTGGCTCCGCTGGTGGAGTACTGCGTGGGGGCCGCGCGGGCGCACTGGCCGGGGGTGGCGTTCCGGGTACGGGGGCCTTCCGGGGAGGAGCCGGTGGTGGTGGCGGGGGTGCCGGCCCGGCTCAGCCGGCTGCTGGGGAACCTGCTGGACAACGCGGCGAAGTTCAGCCCCGGTGGGGCGGAGGTGGAGGTCGGGCTGGCGGTCCGGAACGGGGCCGCGGAGGTGACGGTACGGGATCACGGGCCGGGGATCTCGGAGGAGGATCTGCCGTACGTCTTCGACCGGTTCTACCGGGCCGGCGCGGCGCGGGCCCTGCCGGGGTCCGGGCTCGGGTTGGCGATGGCCCGGCAGATCGCGCGGGCGCACGAGGCGGAGCTCGTGGCCGAAGCCGCCCCCGGCGGGGGCGCGCTGTTCCGGCTGACCTTCGCGGCCAGGGGCTGAGGGGTGGCGGGCCCCGGCCCTGCGGGGCGGAGTTCCCCTACCCGCCCTTCCACCGTTCCCAGGGCCGGCCCTGACCCGGTCCTCAAACGCCGGACGGCTGAAAAGAAGACCCCCGGCGGCTACGGGCCCGGCGGGAGCGCCGCCTGAGTCGTGGCGATGTGGGGGAGGGCGTACGGGTGGTGGGTCGTGAGCCAGGTGATCAGGCGTTCGCGGACCGCGCAGCGGACGGTCCAGACGGCGTCGCCGTCCTTCGCCGTGACCACCGCGCGGACCTGGATGGTGTGCGGGGTGGTGTCGGTGACGGCCAGGGAGCCGGTGCGGCCGTCCCATTCCGGGATGTCCTTCAGGATCCGCTGGAGCTGCTCGCGCATCAGGTCCACCGGGGCGCTGTGGTCCAGGTGCCAGAACACGGTGCCCGTCATCTGCGCGCCACCGCGCGACCAGTTCTCGTAGGGCTTGCTCGTGAAGTACGAGACCGGCATCGTGATCCGGCGCTCGTCCCAGGTGCGGACCGTGAGGAAGGTGAGGGTGATCTCCTCGACCGTGCCCCACTCCTTGTCCACCACCACCGTGTCCCCGATCCGGACGGTGTCGCCGAAGGCGATCTGGAGTCCGGCGAAGAGGTTGCCGAGGGCGGCCTGCGCCGCGATGCCCGCCACGATGCCGAGTACGCCCGCCGAGGCCAGCATCGAGGTGCCGACCGTCCGCATCTCGGGGAACGTCAGGAGCATCGCGCCGAGGGCCACCACGATCACCACCGCCGTGACCACCCGCTGGATGAGGGTGACCTGCGTACGGACCCGGCGGACCCGGGCCTGGTCGGAGGCGTCGGCGGCGTAGCGGGCGTACGTGGAGTCCACGATCGCCGTCGTGATCCGGATCAGCAGCCACGCGGCCGCCGCGATCAGGACCAGGGTCAGCACGTGCCCGGGGCCGTCCGCGCGCCGGCGCACGGCCTGGAGCAGGGACGCGGCGAGGACCACCAGGAACGGCGGGCGGCAGCGGCGCAGCAGCCCCCACAGCGGGGTCTCGCTGTGCCGGGCGTCGGCGCGGCGCAGCAGCAGGTCCAGCAGCCAGCCCGCGAGCAGGGTGATGGCCAGGGTGCCGGCGACGGCCGCGATCGGGCGCAGGAAGGAGTCCGTGTCCATGCAGGCCAACGTAACCGGAGGGGGTCGCCCGAAACTGGCACGATGGGGGCATGAACATCATGCTTTTCCATTCGACCTACGGGCTGCGGCCCGCCGTGCGGGAGGCGGCCGACCGGCTGCGCGCGGCCGGGCACCAGGTCCAGGTGCCGGACCTCTTCGAGGGACGCACCTTCGAGACCGTCGAGGAGGGCATGGCCCACCGGGACGCGATCGGCCGCGACGAGCTGCTCAAGCGGGCGGTCCTGGCCTCGGCCCCCTATTCCGACCAGGGCCTGGTCTACGCGGGCTTCTCCTTCGGCGGCTCCGTCGCCCAGCACCTGGCGCTCGCGGACGAGAAGGCGCGCGGGCTGCTGCTCCTGCACGGGACGGCCGACCTGGAGGAGAACACGTACGTCGACGAGCTGCCGGTGCAGCTGCACATCGCCGACCCGGACCCCTTCGAGCCGCACGACTGGCTGACGGCCTGGTACCTGCGGATGCGCAAGGCCGGGGCCGACGTGGAGGTCCACGGCTATCCGGGGGCCGGGCACCTGTTCACCGACCCGGGGCTGGACGACTACGACGCCGAGGCCGCGGAGCAGGCCTGGGCGGTCGCCCTCGCCTTCCTCGACGGTATCTAGCGGTACGTGGCGGCATTCGGGCGCGGACGCGCGGAAGGGGCCCCGCTCGCGGGGCCCCTTCGTCATGCGTGTGCCGGAACGCCGGTGCGTCAGGCGCGGTACGCCGTCCACATGCTCTTCATGCGGGTCACCTGGCCCGCGGTGAACTGGTACATGCAGGAGTCGTACGTGTAGTCCATGAAGTTGTGGATCGGGTCGACGCCCGCCTTGCTGGCGCAGGTGTCCCGTCCCGTCGGGCACTCGAAGGCCGCGCTCTTCTCGGCCGGGGTGTCCGAGACGGAGTCGCCCGCGCCGTTACAGCCGCCCTGGAAGGTGTGGTAGAGCCCCATCCAGTGGCCGACCTCGTGGGTCGCGGTGTCGCCCTCGTTGTAGTTGGCGGCGGAGCCGCCCGGCAGCGAGGTGTCCAGGACGACCACGCCGTCCATCTTCGGCTGGGAGGCGTAGGAGCTGGGGAAGGTGGCCCAGCCCAGCAGCCCGCCGGAGAGGTTGGCGGTGTAGAAGTTGAGGGCGTTCTTGCCGCCCTTGCGCAGGGTGTTCTTCATGGTCTTCTCGGCCGTGGAGCCGGAAGCCAGGTTGTACCAGCTCGCGTTGTCCGTGTAGTCGGTGCCCGCCAGGGTGAACTGGTAGGTGGTGTCGACGTTTCCGGTGCCCTGGCCGGCGTAGGCCGCGTTCAGGACCGCCAGCTGCTTGCTGATGTCGGTGGCCGTCAGCTTTCCGGTGGTGCCGGAGTGGATGACGTGGAAGTACACCGGGATGCTCGTGGCGGCCTCGGCGGCGCGCAGGCTGCGGGGCTCCTTCGAGATCTTGTCCAGCTTCGCCTTGAGCTCGGCGTCCATGGCCTTCGACTGGGCCTCGGTGACCTCGTTCGGCTCGGCCGCGTGCTGGTCCTTCGGGCGCGCCACACGGGCGTTGGCCGCGGCGCCGGAGGCGTCCTCGGCGCACACCTCCGCGCCGGTCTTGGCGGCCGCGACCGTGGTGGGGGCGGCGAGCGGGGTGAAGGCCAGGGTGCCGGTGAGTACGGCGGCACCCATCAGGCGGCGGCGAAGAAGGGGGGATATGCGGGCAAGAGCGCGCACGTGTGCTCCTCGCGAGTGGGGGGTTGAGCGGGAGGGATCTCCTCAGCTGGCGGGAATCTTACGTGCGCATGTCATAAACAGGTCAAGTGGTCTACGTAAAAGATTTGTTGCTTCTGATGACGAAGGGGCACCTGGTCTACGCCAAGTGCCCCTCCAAACGGGAAATCTGGCCGAATGTCAGCGCACCGGCCGGTCCGCCCGCTCGACCTTCTGGGTCCCGTTCAGCGTGCGGTACGAGCGGGCCCAGGCGGCCGTGGCGTCCTGGCGGCGCTTGTCCGAAACCACGTAGTAGTCCATCTGGGAGCGCTCGGCCGTCACGTCCAGCACGCCGTAGCCGTGGGCGTCCATGTCCAGCCACTTCACGTGCCGGTTGGCCGCCTTGATCGCCGTCTCGGCCACCAGTGAGGCCGTGTCCGCCGGCACGTGCAGCAGGTCGTCGATGTTGTCGGAGGTCACCGACGTCACCACGAACTCCACGCCCGCCGACCGCGACCACGGGTAGGTGGCCGCCGTCACCGGGACGTCGTTCGCCCAGGCCATGTGGATGTCGCCGGTCAGGAACACGGTGTTGCGGACGGAACGGTCCGTCAGGTGCCCCAGCAGCTCCCGGCGGTCGTCCGTGTACCCGTCCCACTGGTCCACGTTGACCGCGAGGCCGCCCGCGGGCAGTCCGAGCAGCTCGGTGAGGGGCCCCAGCAGGTGCGCGGGCAGCGAGCCGAAGGCCACCGGCGAGATCATCACCGAGGTGCCCACCAGCTTCCAGGTGGCCTGCGAGCCGGCCAGCCCGGCCTTCAGCCAGTCCAGCTGCGCGCGCCCGGTGATGCTGCGCTCCGGGTCGTCCACGGCGCCGCTGCCGATGCCCGCCTGCTGTGAGCGGAAGGTGCGCAGGTCCAGCAGGTGCAGGTCGGCGAGGGTGCCGAAGCGCAGCCTGCGGTAGACGGTGCCCTCGGTGGAGGTGCGCACCGGCATCCACTCGAAGTACGCCTGGCGGGCGGCGGCCGCGCGGGCCGCGAAGGAGCCCTCGGTGGCGGGGTCGTGGTTCTCGGCTCCGCCGGACCAGGTGTCGTTGGCGATCTCGTGGTCGTCCCAGATCGCGATGACCGGGTGGGCCTGGTGCAGGGCCTGCAGGTCGGGGTCGGTCTTGTACTTCCCGTGCCGGGTGCGGTAGTCGGCCAGGGTGAGGATCTCGTGGAGCGGCTCGTGCTGCCGTACGACGTACTTCGCCTCCGGGTAGCCGCCGCTCTTGTACTCGTAGATGTAGTCGCCCAGATGCAGGACGGCGTCCAGATCGGCCCGCGCGGCCAGGTGGCGGTACGCGGAGAAGTAACCGGACTCCCAGTTGGCGCAGGAGACCACGCCGAAGCGGACCCCGGCGGGAGCGGTGGTGGCGGCGGGGGCGGTACGGGTGCGCCCGGCCGGAGAGACGGCGGCGCCGGCGGTGAACCGGTACCAGTACGCCGTCTGCGGCCGCAGGCCCCGTACATCGGCCTTGACGGTGTGGTCGCCGGCCGCGCTCGCGGTGACGGTGCCGCTCGCGACGATCAGGGAGAAGGCCTTGTCCTCGGCGACCTCCCAGCCCACCGCGACGGCCGGGCCCGCGCCGGAGCCCGGTACGGCCGCGGCGGTCGGGGTGACGCGGGTCCACAGCAGGACCCCGTCGGGGAGCGGGTCGCCCGAGGCGACGCCGTGCAGGAAGGAGGGGGCGTCCTCGGTGGCGCCGGTGGCGCCGGTGGCGGCGTGGGCGGCTTCGGCGCCCAGCGCGGCGATCGGGACGAGTGCCGCCGTGGCCGCCGCGGCCAGGACGACCGTACGGCGGCGGGGAGTCGGCACGGTCGCCGATTCCTGGGCGGAAGGGGAGAGTTGACTGGTCACGGACGATGATATTACCGACGGGTATCGCGTTCGTTCCAGACCCGTGAAAGCAACGGACGGGCGAACTCTGGGAGTTCGCCCGTCCGTCGGGGGTGCCGCGAGGAGGAGGGGTCAGCCGGCGATGGCCTTGTCGATCGCCGTCGTGAACGCCTCGGGCGACTGCGGCAGCGGGTCGATCTTCTTGCCGTCGATCTTGAGCGTCGGCGTGCCCGTCACGCCGCTCTTGTCGAAGGTCTTGGACATCTCCAGCGCCCACCGGTCGTAGGTGCCGTCCTCGACCGCCTTCTTGAACTCGGCGTTCCCCTTGAGCGCCGGGACCTGATCGGCGACCGAGAGCAGGTAGTCGTCCTTGGCGAACTTGTCGTCCTTCTCCTCCGGGTGGTTCGCCGCGGAGTAGAGGGCCGTCTTGTACTCCAGGAACGCCTCGGGGCTCACGTTGAGGGCCGCGCCCAGCGCGCTCAGGGCGTTCTTCGAACCGGTGCCGGGGAAGCCCTTGTCCAGGAAGGTGGCGCCGATGAACTGGATCTTGTACTTGCCGGCGTCGACGTCCTTCTTGACCTGCGGGCCGACGGCCTGCTCGAAGCTCGCGCAGACCGGGCAGCGCGCGTCCTCGTACAGCTCCAGGGTCTTCTTGGCGTCGGCCTTGCCGATGACCACCGTCGTGTTGTTCTCGCCCGAGGTGTTCTTCGGCGCGACCAGGGGTGCGTCGGCGGCCTTCTCCCAGGCGCTCGGCTTGCTCGACTGGACGACGGCGTAGCCGACGCCGCCGGCCAGGGCGAGGGCGGCCACGACGCCGCCGGCCACGAACACCTGCCGGCGGATCTTGGCCTTCTTGGCCTGCTGCTCGCGCTCGACGCGCAGCTTCTCGCGGGCCGCCGCCTTGTTCGCCTGGCTGTTGCGTGCGCTCATCATGGTCTCCGTGGGGTGTGGCTCCGCGGTGGAGCCGGCTGGAAGGGGGGACTGTCCTCGTACGTCAGGCGCCGGCGAAGGCGCCGTGTGCGCGAGGAGGTCCCCGCCGTCCCACGGAGTGCGCGGGGAAGCGGGTACGGGCCACCGTGCTCCGCAGGGCGGCCGGAGGCGAGAGCCGTACCGGAGCCAGGGTCCGCGCGGCGCGGGCCCCGGCCATCCGCAGCGGGCGGAAGGCGCAGGCGGACGCCGCGCGCAGCAGCCGGCCGAGCGCCCGCTCCCCGCGGTGCAGCCACAGCGAGGCGAGCAGCCCGACCGATACGTGCGCGCCCAGCAGCAGCCAGGGCGTCCACGGTCCGGGTGCGGGCAGCAGCGCGGCCGGGCCGGCGGGCCCGCCGACCTCGGCCAGCGCGGCGCCCACCGGGCTGCCGCCACAGAAGTCGGCGAGCCCCATGGCGCGCAGCGGACCCGAGACGGGGCCGCCCGCGGGGCCGTAGCAGAGGTGCTGGCCGGAGGTCAGGACGGTGTCGGCGGCCAGCTCCAGGGGAACGAGCAGCCCGGCGATGTGACCGAGGCCCCGCTCGCGTCCGGCCAGGGCGAAGGCGATCGCGAACACCGCGGCGAAGGCCCCTCCCACCAGGGCGGGAGGCAGCGGCGCCCGGGACATCAGGACGTGCGAGCCGGTCGAGAGCAGCACGACGACCGCGCTGAACAGCGCGGCCCGTAGCCCTCGGAGACCCACCCCGGATATGTCCATCGTCGCGAGTGTGCCACGCGTCCCTGTGAGAGCGGGCCCTAGGTCCCTGTCTAGGGGAGGATCCGGCCGTTGCGGAAGAGGTCCACGAAGATCTGGTGGTCGGCGCGGGCCCGGGCGCCGTAGGCGTGGGCGAAGTCCACCAGCAGGTCCGCGAAGCCCTCCTCGTCGGCGGCGATGGCCGCGTCGATGGCCCGCTCGGTGGAGAACGGGACCAGCGTCTGGCCGCTCTCCTGCTCGTCCGCCGCTCCGTGCATGGTCGCCGTGGCCCGGCCGAGGTCCGCGACCACGGCCGCGATCTCCTCCGGGTCGTCCAGGTCAGACCAGTCCAGGTCCACCGCGTACGGGGAGACCTCCGCGACGAGCTGCCCGGCCCCGTCCAGCTCCGTCCAGCCGAGCCACGGGTCGGCGTGCGCCTGCAGGGCCCGCTGGGAGATCACGGTGCGGTGCCCCTCGTGCCGGAAGTACTCCCGCACCGCCCGGTCCGTGATGTGCCGGGAGACGGCCGGGGTCTGCGCCTGCTTGAGGTAGATCACGACGTCGTTCTCCAGGGCGTCGCTGTGCCCCTCCAGCAGGATGTTGTACGAGGGCAGGCCCGCCGAGCCGATCCCGACGCCGCGGCGGCCCACCACGTCCTTGACCCGGTAGGAGTCCGGGCGGACCAGGGACTCGTCGGGAAGGGTCTCCAGGTACCCGTCGAAGGCGGCGAGCACCTTGTACCGGGTGGCCGCGTCCAGCTCGATGGTGCCGGGGCCGGGGGAGAAGCGGCGCTCGAAGTCACGGATCTCGGTCATCGAGTCGAGGAGCGAGAAACGGGTACGGCGGCGGGCGTGGCGCAGGGCGTCCAGCAGCGGCCCCTCGGCGGTGTCCAGGGTGAAGGCGGGCACCTCGTCGTTCTTCGCCCCGGTGGCCAGCGCGTGGATGCGCTCCCGGTAGGCGGCCGCGTAGATCCGTACCAGCTCGCTGATCTGGTCGTCGCTGAGCGCCTTGGTGTAGCCGAGCAGGGCGACGGAGGCGGAGAACCGCTTCAGGTCCCAGGTGAAGGGGCCGACGTAGGCCTCGTCGAAGTCGTTGACGTTGAAGACCAGCCGGCCCTGGGCGTTCATGTAGGTGCCGAAGTTCTCGGCGTGCAGATCGCCGTGGATCCACACCCGGCCGGTGCGTTCGTCCAGGTACGGGCCGCCGTGCCGCTCGCGCTCCAGGTCGGCGTAGAAGAGGCAGGCGGTGCCCCGGTAGAAGGCGAAGGCCGAGGCCGCCATCTTGCGGAACTTGACCCGGAAGGCCGCGGGGTCGGCGGTGATCAGCTCGCCGAAGGCGATGTCGAACACGTCGAGTATCTGCTCGGCGCGCTGCTCGTCGGTCGTCTCGGGAACCGCCATGGCGGGTGCCTCCAGGTGGTGCGGGGTGGATCGCATTTCGGACACTGCCGTTGGGTCGTGCAACGCATGACCGTACCCGTCAGTGCCCGTGTTCTGTCACTGGGGCCACGTAGGATTCATAGCTGCCGCCCCTCTCTCCCGCCCGGAGGCCCCCACCGTGACCAAGACGCCGTTCACGCACCTGCACGTCCACACCCAGTACTCCCTGCTGGACGGTGCCGCGCGGCTGAAGGACATGTTCAACGCGTGCAACGAGATGGGCATGACGCACATCGCCATGTCCGACCACGGCAATCTGCACGGGGCGTATGACTTCTTCCACACGGCGAAGAAGGCCGGGGTCACCCCGATCATCGGCATCGAGGCGTACGTCGCTCCGGAGTCCCGGCGCAACAAGCGGCGCATCCAGTGGGGCCAGCCCCACCAGAAGCGCGACGACGTGTCCGGTTCCGGCGGCTACACGCACAAGACGATCTGGGCGGCGAACTCCACCGGGCTGCACAACCTCTTCCGGCTGTCCTCCGACGCGTACGCCGAGGGCTGGCTGACGAAGTGGCCGCGCATGGACAAGGAGACCATCTCCCAGTGGTCGGAGGGCCTGATCGCCTCCACCGGCTGCCCGTCCGGCGAGCTGCAGACCAGGCTGCGCCTCGGCCAGTTCGACGAGGCCCTGAAGGCCGCCTCCGAGTACCAGGACATCTTCGGCAAGGACCGGTACTTCCTGGAGCTGATGGACCACGGCATCGAGATCGAGCGCCGGGTCCGCGACGGACTGCTGGAAGTGGGCAAGAAGCTCGGCATCCCGCCGCTGGTGACGAACGACTCGCACTACACGTACGCCCACGAGTCGGCCGCGCACGACGCCCTGCTCTGCATCCAGACCGGCAAGAACCTCTCGGACCCGGACCGCTTCCGCTTCGACGGCACCGGCTACTACCTGAAGTCCACGGAGGAGATGTACGCCGTCGACTCCTCGGACGCCTGGCAGGAGGGCTGCCGCAACACCCTCCTGGTGGCCGAGCAGATCGACACCACCGGCATGTTCGAGGCCAAGAACCTCATGCCGAAGTTCGAGATCCCCGAAGACGGCTACACCGAGATCACCTGGTTCAAGGAGGAAGTGCGGCGCGGCATGGCCCGCCGCTACCCGGGAGGGGTCCCCGAGGACCGGCAGCGGCAGGCCGACTACGAGCTGGACGTCATCATCCAGATGGGGTTCCCGGGCTACTTCCTCGTCGTCGCCGACTTCATCATGTGGGCCAAGAACCAGGGCATCGCCGTGGGCCCCGGCCGTGGCTCCGCCGCCGGCTCGATCGTCGCGTACGCCATGGGCATCACCGACCTCGACCCGATCACCCACGGCCTGATCTTCGAGCGGTTCCTGAACCCCGAGCGCGTCTCCATGCCCGATGTCGACATCGACTTCGACGAGCGCAGGCGCGTCGAAGTGATCCGGTACGTGACCGACAAGTACGGCGACGACAAGGTCGCCATGATCGGCACGTACGGAAAGATCAAGGCGAAGAACGCCATCAAGGACTCGGCCCGGGTCCTCGGCTACCCGTACGCCATGGGCGACCGGCTCACCAAGGCCATGCCCGCCGACGTCCTCGGCAAGGGCATCGACCTCAACGGCATCACCGACCCCTCGCACCCGCGCTACGGCGAGGCGGGCGAGATCCGGGCGATGTACGAGAACGAGCCGGACGTGAAGAAGGTCATCGACACCGCCCGCGGCGTGGAGGGCCTGGTCCGCCAGATGGGCGTGCACGCCGCCGGCGTGATCATGTCCAGCGAGCCGATCGTCGACCACGCCCCGGTCTGGGTGCGGCACACGGACGGCGTGACCATCACGCAGTGGGACTACCCGCAGTGCGAGTCCCTCGGCCTGATCAAGATGGACTTCCTGGGCCTGCGCAACCTCACGATCATGGACGACGCCGTCAAGATGGTGAAGGCCAACAAGGGGATCGACCTCGATCTCCTCGGCCTGCCGCTCGACGACCCCAAGACCTTCGAACTGCTCGGCCGCGGTGACACCCTCGGCGTCTTCCAGTTCGACGGCGGGCCCATGCGCTCCCTGCTGCGCCTGATGAAGCCCGACAACTTCGAGGACATCTCCGCCGTCTCGGCCCTGTACCGGCCGGGCCCGATGGGCATGAACTCGCACACGAACTACGCCCTGCGCAAGAACAAGCAGCAGGAGATCACCCCGATCCACCCGGAGCTGGAGGAGCCGCTCAGGGAGATCCTCGGCGTCACCTACGGCCTCATCGTGTACCAGGAGCAGGTCCAGAAGGCCGCCCAGATCATCGCCGGGTACTCGCTCGGCGAGGCCGACATCCTGCGCCGCGTGATGGGCAAGAAGAAGCCCGACGAACTGGCGAAGAACTTCGTCATCTTCGAGGCGGGCGCCAAGGAGAAGGGCTTCAGCGACCAGGCGATCAAGGCGCTGTGGGACGTCCTGGTCCCCTTCGCCGGCTACGCCTTCAACAAGGCCCACTCGGCCGCGTACGGCCTGGTCTCCTACTGGACCGCCTACCTCAAGGCCAATTTCCCGGCCGAGTACATGGCGGGCCTGCTCACCTCGGTCAAGGACGACAAGGACAAGTCCGCGATCTACCTGAACGAGTGCCGCCGGATGGGCATCAAGGTGCTCCCGCCGAACGTGAACGAGTCGGAGCCCAACTTCGCCGCCCAGGGCGACGACGTGATCCTCTTCGGCCTCACGGCCGTGCGCAACGTCGGCACCAACGTCGTGGAGTCGATCATCAAGAGCAGGAAGGCGAAGGGGAAGTACTCCTCCTTCCCCGACTTCCTGGACAAGGTCGAGGCCGTCGTCTGCAACAAGCGCACGGTCGAGTCCCTGATCAAGGCCGGCGCCTTCGACGAGATGGGCCACACCCGCAAGGGCCTGGTCGCCCACCACGAACCGATGATCGACAACGTGGTCGCCGTCAAGCGCAAGGAGGCCGAGGGCCAGTTCGACCTCTTCGGCGGAATGGGTGACGAGGACGCGAGCGACGAGCCCGGCTTCGGCCTCGACGTGGAGTTCTCCGACGTCGAGTGGGAGAAGTCCTACCTGCTCGCCCAGGAGCGCGAGATGCTCGGGCTCTACGTCTCCGACCACCCGCTCTTCGGCCTGGAACACGTCCTGTCCGACAAGACGGACGCCGGCATCTCCCAGCTCACCGGCGGGGAGCACGGCGACGGCGCGGTCGTCACCATCGGCGGCATCATCTCGGGCCTCCAGCGCAAGATGACCAAGCAGGGCAACGCCTGGGCCATCGCCACCGTCGAGGACCTGGCCGGCTCCATCGAGTGCATGTTCTTCCCCGCGACCTACCAGCTCATCTCCACGCAGCTGGTCGAGGACACCGTCGTCTTCGTCAAGGGCCGCCTGGACAAGCGCGAGGACGTCCCCCGGCTGGTCGCCATGGAGATGATGGTCCCCGACGTCTCGAACGCCGGGACCAACGCACCCGTCGTGCTCACCATCCCCACCGTCAAGGTCACCCCGCCGATGGTGACCCGGCTCGGCGAGATCCTGCGCCACCACCAGGGCAACAGCGAGGTCCGCATCAAGCTCCAGGGGCCGCGCACCACCACCGTGCTCCGGCTCGACAAGCACCGGGTCAAGCCGGACCCGGCGCTCTTCGGCGACCTCAAGGTGCTGCTCGGCCCGTCCTGCCTGGCGGGCTAGGCACGGTCACCGGGCTAGGCACGTTCACCACGCCCGTCGCGCGGCCACGCGCGAAGGCCCGCCCCTGTCGACGGGGGGCGGGCCTTCGCGCATGAGGAAGCGGCGCCGGGTGAGGCGCCGGGCGAGGCGTCAGTTGTGGCCGAACTTCTTTTCCCTCTTCTTGCCGGCCATCTGCAGCGGGCTCGGGGCCGCCGGGGTCGAGGACGAGGACGAGGAGTCCATCGAACTCTTGGCCGGATCCTGTGCGGCCGAGCGCTCTTCGGACTTGGCGGGCTGCTGGCGGTTCTTGTTCTTGGCCATGGGATGCCTCCGTGGGGGGTGTAGGGGCCAGGGCCGCCTTCACACTCACACAGCGCCGTAAACGGCGCATTTTGGATCATTACCGCGCGTAGTCGGGGCTCCTGCCGGGGGACTCCCGGAGATACGCCACGCCGATGATCGAGTTCCGGCCGTCAAGGCCGTTGCCGTCGGGCAGACTCGTGGAAACCGCGAAAGACACAGAGGACCCCCAGGGGAAGAGGGTGGTACGCGTGGACCGCTGCGTCGTCCTGGTGGACGCCGGCTATCTGCTGGGCGCCGCCGCGAGCCTCCTCGCAGGAGAGCCGTCCCGCTCCCGGATCACCGTCGACCATGCGGCGCTCATCCAGGGCCTGCGCGAACGCGCCGAAGCCGACACCGAACAGCCGCTCCTGCGGATCTACTGGTTCGACGGCGCACCCGACCGGGTCCCCCAGCCCGAACACCGGCGACTGCGCGTCATGCCCCGCGTCACCGTCCGCCTCGGCGCCCTGACCCGCAGCGACGGCCGCTGGGCCCAGAAGGGCGTCGACGCGGCCATGCACGCCGAGCTCACCGAGCTCGCCCGCAACCGGGCCTGCTCGGACGTCGTGCTCGTCACCGGCGACGGAGACCTGCTGCCCGGCCTGATGTCCGCCAAGGAACACGGGGTCGCCGTCCACCTGTGGGCCGTCCAGGCCGCCGACGGGGACTACAACCAGTCCGAGGACCTCGTCGCCGAAGCCGACGAACGCCGGGTCCTGGACCGCACCTGGATCACCCGCGCCGTCCGCGCCCGCGACCTCACCGGGCTCTGCGCCCCCGCGCCCGCCCCGCGCCCCGAGATCGCCGCCATCCTCTCCGCGCCGCTGCCCGAGGCCGCCCTCGCCGAGGCCGCCCGCGGCAACGGAACCCGGCCCGCGGCCCCCGTGGAGCCCGAGGAGGGCGGCGTACCGGCTGCCTCCGGGGCCGCCACCGCCAACGGCAAGACCGTCCCCACCCCCAAGGACCTCGCGGGCGCCCTGCGCGCCCCCGGCGCCGCCGCACCCGCCCCCGCACCCGGCCAGGCCCTCGGCGGGCCCCCGGCGGGCAGCGCCCTGCGGTGGTCCTCCGACAAAGGGTGGGTCGACCGCGCCGGGCCGCTCGGCGAGCCCGCCGAGACCGCCTCGCTGCCCACCCTCGCCCAGCTCACCTCCGCCGAGCAGCGCTGGGCGGACCGCGAGGAGGACATCACCACCGTCGGCGGCGACCCCTTCGAGGTAGGCCAGGTGTTCGCCCGACGCTGGATGGAACGGCTCCCGGAGACCGTGCACCTGCAGAAGCTCGCCACCATGTACCCGCGGATCCCGCACCGGATCGACGGGGAGCTGCTGCGCTACGCCGCCCGCTTCGGGCTCCTCGCGCACAAGGACGACCAGATCGACGAGCACGACCGCTACGCCATCCGGGCCGGCTTCTGGCGCGAGATCGACGTACGGGCGGCCGCGGAACACGTGGCCGGCGGCGGTCCGGCCGCCACCCCCGGAGCTCCCGCGGCCCCCGTGGCCGCCCCTGTGGCGGTGGCCCAGGCGGCCCCGGCAGCCGAGTAGGGGCCGCAACCCCGTAGGCTGCTCCCTCGTGAGTACGGGGACAGCACAGGCGGATACGGACACGGCAGGGCCCGCGGGAACGGCTTCCGACGTGGTCTGCGCGGTACGCGACCTGGTCAAGACGTATCCCGCGGTACGAGGACGGCGCGGGGCCCCGGCCCTGCCCGAGACCCGTGCCACCGACGGGATCTCCCTGGACATGCGGCGCGGCGAGATCTTCGGGCTGCTCGGCCCCAACGGCGCCGGCAAATCGACCCTGGTCCGCCAGCTGACCGGCCTGCTGCGGCCCGACTCCGGCTCGGTGACCCTGCTC
Organism: Streptomyces sp. NPDC002886; assembly: GCF_042888445.1. Lineage (NCBI taxonomy): Bacteria > Bacillati > Actinomycetota > Actinomycetes > Kitasatosporales > Streptomycetaceae > Streptomyces > Streptomyces sp. NPDC002886. The sequence goes on along the minus strand of NZ_JBIAPV010000002.1, from coordinate 322,447 downwards.
GGCCACGACCTCGTACGCCACCCCGACCGCTCCGCCCGGCTGCTCTCCTACCTGGGGCAGGAATCCACCGCCCTCGACGAGCTCACGGTCTCGCTGGCCGCCGAGACGACCGGCCGGCTGCGGGGCCTCGGCCTGCGCGAGGCCCGGGCCGCCCGGGACTCCGTACTGGAAGAGCTCGGCCTGACCGGCATCGCCGGACGCCCCCTGAAGAAGCTGTCCGGCGGGCAGCGGCGCCTCGCGTGCTTCGCCGCCGCGCTGGTGGGGGAGCGGCCCGTCCTGGTGCTCGACGAGCCCACGACCGGCATGGACCCGGTGGCCCGGCGGGCCGTCTGGGCCGCCGTCGACCGCCGCCGCGCCGAGACCGGGGCCACCGTGCTGCTGGTCACCCACAACGTCATCGAGGCCGAGACCGTCCTCGACCGGGTCGCCGTCATCGACCAGGGCCGGGTCATCGCCTGCGACACCCCCGCCGGGCTCAAGGCGCGGGTGTCCGGCGAGGTCCGGCTCGAACTCGTCTGGCGCGAGTCCGCTCCGCTGGGTTTTCCGGAGGTCGCGGAGCTGCGCGAGTTCGCAGTGGAGACGGGGCGGCGTTGGGTGCTGCGGCTCCGGCCCGACGAGGCGCGGGTCGCGGTGGCCGCGGTGACGGGCGGCCCGGCCTTCGCCGCCCTTGACGATTTCACACTGGCCACGCCGAGCCTGGAGGACGTGTACCTCGCGCTGGGCGGAAAGACGAAGGGGCTGGTGAAGTCGTGAGCGACCGTCCGGCAGGCGCTTTCGCGCCGATCGGGGCCGCGTCGATGGTCGGCGCGCCCGCGCACGGCGTGCCGACCGAGCCCGCGACCGCCGGGCAGGGCGCCGCCTCGCCGCACGCGGTCCGTCCACTCGCCCTCGCGCCGCTGGCACCCCGCGCCCGGTTCTTCCCGGCGCTGGCCGCCGTCTACCGGGCCCAGCTGTCCCGCGCGCGGGTCTCGCGGATCCCGCTGCTGTTTGTGGCCACCTTCCAGTCCGTCGGGATCATGATCCTGATGCGGGGCGTGGTCGACGGGGGCTCCGAGGCGCGGGCCGTCGTCGCCGGTTCCTCGGTGCTGGTCGTCGCCTTCGTCGCGCTGAACCTGCTCGCCCAGTACTTCGGCCAGCTCCGGGCCAGCGGCGGGCTCGACCACTACGCCACCCTGCCCGTGCCGCCCGCGTCGGTGGTGCTGGGCGCGGCCGCCGCGTACGCCTCCTTCACGCTGCCCGGCACGCTGGTGACGGCCGTCTTCGGCAGCGTGCTGTTCGGGCTGCCGATGGGCGGACTGTGGATCCTGGCCGCCGTGGTGCCGCTGGCCGGCGCCGCCCTCGCCGGGCTCGGCGCGGCGCTGGGCCTGCTCGCCCCCCGGCAGGAGCTGGCCACCCTCGCCGGACAGCTCGGCATGTCGGCGGCCCTGCTGCTGGGCGTGCTGCCGCCCGAGCGGATGCCGGACGTCATCGTCTGGGCGCGGGACCTGCTGCCGTCCACGTACGGCGTGGAGGCGTTCGCCCGGACCTTCGAGCCGCACCCCGACTGGACGGCGGTCCTCCTCGACCTCGGCGTGTGCGCGGGAGTGGGCGTGCTGTCCCTCGCCGTCGCGACCTGGGCCTACCGGCGGGCAGCGGTCCGCTGACCCCCGCCGGGGGCCGGGCGGCGCCGATCGTTAAATCAAACACTTCCTGGCACGATGTGGGGGTGACCGAAGCCGTGACCCCCTATGACAAGCCCGACCAGCCGCCGTCGGAGTCGTCTTCCGCCCCGGCCGCCGAGCCCGCGTCCGAGCCCGCCTTCTCCCCGTCCGACATCCGCGACGGGGCCGCCATCGCCCTCGTGCTCGGCGTGGCGGGCGTGCTCCTCGGGCTGTTGTGGGTCTGGCTCGCGCCGCGCGTCCAGTACGTCTCCAACGGCGAGGCGGTGTTCCTGCGGGACACCGAGAGCGAGGCGCGGATCGGGGCGGACGGAACCTTCCTTCTGCTGTCCGTCGGCTTCGGCGTGCTGAGCGCCGTGGCCGTGTTCCTGTGGCGCCGGAGCGGGGGCGCGGCGCAGGTCGTCGGGCTCGCGGTGGGATCGGTCTTCGCCGCGCTGGTCGGCTGGCGGGTGGGTCTGTGGCTGGGGCCGTCCTCGGACCTGGTGGCGGTCGCCCGGAAGGCGGGGAAGGGCGTGCCCTTCGATGCTCCGCTGGAGCTGCTCGCGCACGGCGCGCTGCTCGGGTGGCCGATGGCCGCGGTCGTCGTCCACCTCGCGCTGACCGCCCTGTGGGGGACGCGGGATCCGGCGCCGGAGCTCGCGCTGTGGCCCTCCGGGTATTACCAGGCCCCGGTGGACTCCGCCGCCCCGGCCCCGTTCTCGGACCCGTCCGGTACGGAGCCTCCGCGCCCGTAGCCCCGGCTGGGGGCGGGCCCTGCGGGGCTGTCCCCTACCCGCCCTGCCACCGTTCCCCGGGCGCTGCCCGGACCCGGTCCTCAAACGCCGGGCGGGCTGGATCTTCCGGCTCCGCCGGGAAAGTTCGGCCTCGCCGGCGCTACCCGCGGGCGATCGGGGACAGTTCGGCCGTTGTCAGGGCGGCCAGGGTGGACGGGGCGAGTTCGACCTCCAGGCCGCGGCGGCCCGCCGAGACGCAGATCGTGGGGAAGGCCGAAGCGGAGGCGTCCAGGACCGTGCGCAGGCGCTTGCGCTGGCCCAGGGGGGAGATGCCGCCCAGGACGTAGCCCGTGGTGCGTTCCGCCAGCGCCGGGTCGGCCATCGCCGCGCGCTTCCCGCCCACCGCGGCGGCCAGGGTCTTCAGGTCGAGGCTGCCCGAGACCGGAACCACGGCGACCACCAGGGAGCCGTCCACGTCGGCCAGGAGCGTCTTGAAGACCTGCGCGGGGGAGACCCCGAGGGCCTGGGCCGCCTCCTCGCCGTAGGACGGGTGGGCCGGGTCGTGCTCGTAGGCGTGCACGGTGAAATCGGCGCCGGCCGCCGTCAGGGCCACGATCGCCGGAGTGCCCGCCGGCTTCTTCTTCGCCATGGGTCCTTCGTCAGTTGGGGCTCGTCGGGGCGCGGGTGAGGTCCACGGCCGGGAGCGAGGGGAGGTGGCGGATGACGGCCGTCTCGGTGCGCAGCAGCTTCAGCTCCTCCGCGAGGCGGGTCGCCGTGTCCGGGGCCTGGAGGAGGCGCTGCTTCGCCGGGATGTCCAGCACCGCGGCGGCCGCGACCAGGTACGAGACCACCGACGGCTCGTCGGGGAGGTCCATGCCCGTCAGGGACCGTTCGCGGGCCCCTGCGAGGCGCTTCTGGTAGGTGCGGAACGCCCGCAGCACGCCCTCGGCCAGCGCGCCCGCGCCGTCGCCCGCGTCCTCCGGGAGCTCCTCCAGCTCCGCCACGAGGAACGGGCCGGACGCGTCGACCGACAGCAGCCGGACCCGGACCGTGCCGGTGGCCATCACCTCGAAGCTGCCGTCCTCCCGCTCCCGGATGGAGGCCGCGTCCGCGATGCAGCCCACCCGGTGGAAGGCCTGGACCGGGTCCGCTCCGAAACCGGCGGCCGGGCCGCGCTCGGGCACGGCCGTCTGGTCGGGCAGGCCGGGCGCGGTCGGGGCGACCTCCCGGCCGTCGCGGATCGCGACGACCGCGAAACGGCGGGGCTCGTCCTCTCCCGCCTTCAGCAGCTCGCGCATCATGGCGCGATAACGCTCCTCGAAGATGTTCAGCGGGAGGACGAGTCCCGGGAACAGCACCGAGTTCAGCGGGAAGAGGGGCAGGCGAACGGTGGTCACGAGGCACAGGGTAATGGCCGGGGCCGGGGGGTGGTCACCCCCGCCTCAGGACGCGTGAGGCGCCCGCCGCGACCGTGGTGGCCAGGATCCAGCCCAGGATGACCAGGGCGGCCGTGCCCCACTGCCAGGCGCCCCGCAGAATCCACTGGTCCTGCTGGCCCAGGTCGACCACCGGCAGCAGCAGGTCCAGGGCGAACAGCACCGGGTTCCAGTCCGGGTGCTCCTCCGCCTTGAGCGGCGGGGGCTTGCCGTGCACCTCGAAGAGCACGGCCCCGGCCGCCCACAGCACGGCCATCCACAGCGCCGCGCGGCCCGGCCGGTAGCCGTAGACCACCGTCCAGTCCTGGAGGTGGCCCCACGCGCGCAGCGCCGGCGGCAGCGTCGCCCGCCGGCGCCGCTGCTTGGCCAGCAGCACCCCGCGGGCGTCCGAGTCCTCGCCGGAGGCCCGCAGGACCGCGGCGAGCCGCTCGTACGGTTCCGGGGAGTACTCGGGGGTGGCCGCCTCGATCCACTCCAGCCGTCGGGCCGGCGGGAAGTCGCCCCGGGGCGCGAGGTTCTCGTAGGCGAAGCCCTCGATGGACAGCCCGCCCGGGCGGGCCGGCCAGCTGGTGGCCGTGTCCACGAGCTTGACCACCCGCGAGCCCGACAGCACCACCCGCCCCCGCTCGGGGCGCTCGCCCACGAACCGCAGCTCCGGGGTGTGGATGCGGCGCAGCGAGACCTCCTGGTCCTCCGCGAGGCTGAACCGGGCCCCGTAGAAGTCCACGGCGTCCCCGAAGCGGCCGTCGTCCAGCCGCAGGCCGCCCCGGCACTCGAAGTGCTGCGCGGGCCGGCCCCGCAGCGGGGTGTGGCCCAGCCCGTAGGGGGGAGTGGAGGAGCCGGAGCCGCCCGAGGCGTAGTCCAGGGCGATGGAGGTCAGGTAGAGCGTGCGCTCGACGGTGAGCTGCGGCGCGTTCAGCGCCCGCTTCCCGGCCGGATTGCTCAGGCGGGCCCCGCGCAGGCTCATCGACACGCCGACCTTGGCGCCGCGCAGGCTCAGCTCCCCGTAGGTCTGGAGCAGCTCGCCCTGGAAGTCCTGGGCCACCGACATGCCGTCGGCGGCCAGGGCCCGGCCCTTGGCGTCGCGCTGCAGCACCGCCTCGCTGATCAGCAGGTCGGTGCCGATCTGCGCGTCGGTCAGCCGGATCCCGCGCGCCACCCGGCAGCGCGCCAGGTGCAGATCGCCCTCGGTGTGCAGCCGGGCCGCGTCCAGCCGGGGTATCGCGCAGTTGACCAGGCGCAGGGTGCCGAAACGGGTCTCGGAGAGCTGCACCTCGCCGTCGAAGCGGCAGGACTGGAGCTCCACGTACGGGGTGACCGTGCCCCCGGAGAGGTCGAGGCGGCCCGTGATCCGGACGCCGCGCAGCTTCAGGGAGGCCACCCGGCCCCGTACCGGGCCCGGCCCGTGGAGCAGCAGCAGGGCCACCACGGCCGCGCGGACGCTGCGCTCGGGGCCCCAGACCCGGGCGGCGTGCGGATCGTCCCGCTCGGCGGTGCGGGTGCTGAGATCACAGACGCTGCCGGTCCGGTACGCGTCCCACATGAGCCGCTCGGGGCCCGTGAGATCCTCGGGTTCCCCGTCCGGGCGTGCTTCGGCCATGGCGGCCCCCCTCCGCTCGTCCGCGCGGACGACCACCGCGCCTACCCGCACGCTAGAGGGCCGCTGTGACATCGGAAAACGTCCGTGGCCTGTATCAGCCAGTGATACGGACGGACGGCGGCGTGAAACGGTCTGAGAGAATTGGCGGGTGATCTCTCGTATCGACCTGCGCGGCAACACCCTCCCCGAGGGTGGCGCCCTGCGCGATCTGCTGCCCCGTGCCGAGTTCGACGTGGAAGCCGCCCTGGAGAAGGTGCGGCCCATCTGCGAGGACGTCCACCATCGTGGAACGGCGGCGCTGATCGAGTACGCGCGGAAGTTCGACGGCGTCGAGCTGGAGCAGGTCAGGGTGCCCGCCGAGGCGCTCAAGACCGCCCTCGACGAGCTCGACCCGGCCGTCCGCGCCGCCCTGGAGGAGTCGATCCGGCGCGCCCGGATCGTGCACCGCAGCCAGCGCCGGTCCGAGCACGTCACCCAGGTGGTCCCCGGCGGCACGGTGACCGAGAAGTGGGTGCCGGTGGAGCGCGTGGGGCTGTATGCCCCGGGCGGCCGTTCGGTGTACCCGTCCTCCGTCGTCATGAACGTGGTCCCGGCCCAGGAGGCGGGCGTCGAGTCCATCGCGCTCGCGTCCCCGCCGCAGAAGGAATTCGGCGGCCTGCCGCACCCGACGATCCTCGCCGCGTGCGCGCTGCTCGGCGTGGACGAGGTGTACGCGGCCGGCGGCGCCCAGGCCGTCGCGATGTTCGCGTACGGCACCGAGGAGTGCGCACCGGCGAACATGGTGACCGGCCCCGGCAACATCTGGGTCGCCGCCGCCAAGCGCTACTTCACCGGCAAGATCGGCATCGACACCGAGGCCGGCCCGACGGAGATCGCGGTCCTCGCGGACTCCACGGCCGACCCGGTGCACGTCGCCGCCGACCTGATCAGCCAGGCCGAGCACGACCCGCTGGCCGCCGCCGTCCTGGTGACGGACTCCGAGGAGCTCGCGGTCGCCGTCGAGAAGGAGCTGGAGCCGCAGGTCGCGGCCACCAAGCACATCGAGGACCGGATCAAGCCCGCGCTGGCCGGCCGCCAGTCCGCGATCGTGCTGGTCGACACCCTGGAGGACGGCCTCAAGGTCGTCGACGCGTACGGCGCCGAGCACCTGGAGATCCAGACGGCCGACGCGGCCGCCTGGGCCGCCCGCGTGCGCAACGCCGGAGCGATCTTCGTCGGCCCGTGGTCCCCGGTCTCGCTCGGCGACTACTGCGCCGGCTCCAACCACGTGCTGCCCACCGGCGGCTGCGCCTGCCACTCCTCGGGCCTGTCCGTGCAGTCCTTCCTGCGCGGCATCCACATCGTCGACTACACGCGCGACGCCCTCGCCGAGGTCACCCACCACGTGGTGACCCTGGCCGAGGCCGAGGACCTGCCCGCGCACGGCGCGGCTCTGAAGGCACGATTCGGTTGGAAGGTTCCGCAGGCATGACCCGCACCATCGGCATCGACGACCTCCCCATCCGGGACGAGCTGCGCGGCAAGACCCCGTACGGCGCCCCGCAGCTGGACGTGCCCGTCCAGCTCAACACCAACGAGAACCCGTACGGGCTGCCCGAGCCGCTCGTCGCGCGCATCGCCGAGCGCGTCGCCGAGGCCGCCCGCACCCTCAACCGGTACCCCGACCGGGACGCCGTCGAGCTGCGCACCGAGCTCGCCGCCTACCTCACCCGTACCGGCAAGCACCCGGTCGCGCGCGAGAACGTATGGGCCGCCAACGGCTCCAACGAGGTACTCCAGCAGCTGCTGCAGACCTTCGGCGGGCCCGGCCGCACCGCGATCGGCTTCGAGCCCTCGTACTCGATGCACGCGCTGATCGCGCGCGGCACCGGGACCGACTGGATCTCCGGCCCGCGGAACGAGGACTTCACGATCGACGTGGCGGCGGCCGAGCAGGCCATCGCCGAGCACGCCCCCGACGTCGTCTTCATCACCTCGCCCAACAACCCCACGGGCACCGCGGTCGGGGCCGAGACGGTCCTGGCCCTCTACGAGGCGGCGCAGGCGGCCAAGCCGTCGCTCGTCATCGTGGACGAGGCCTACGTGGAGTTCAGCCACCGCGACTCGCTGCTGCCGCTCATCGAGGGCCGCCCGAACATGGTGGTCTCCCGGACCATGTCCAAGGCCTTCGGCGCCGCGGGCCTGCGCCTGGGCTACCTGGCCGCGCACCCCGCCGTGGTGGACGCCGTACAGCTCGTACGCCTGCCGTACCACCTGTCGGCCGTCACCCAGGCGACCGCGCTGGCCGCCCTGGAGTTCACCGACACCCTGCTCGGCTACGTCGAGCAGCTCAAGGCCGAGCGCGACCGCCTGGTCACCGAGCTGCGGGGGATCGGCTTCGAGGTCACCGACTCCGACTCGAACTTCGTACAGTTCGGCCGGTTCGAAAACTCCCACACCGCCTGGCAGAAGATCCTCGACCAGGGCGTCCTGGTCCGGGACAACGGCGTACCGGGATGGCTGCGGGTCACCGCGGGCACCCCGGCCGAGAACGACGCGTTCCTGGAAGCGGTTCGCGCACTGAACAAGGAGCAGCACGCATGAGCCGCATCGGACGGGTCGAACGGACCACCAAGGAGACCTCGGTCCTCGTCGAGATAAACCTCGACGGCACCGGCAAGGTCGACGTCTCGACGGGCGTGGGCTTCTACGACCACATGCTCGACCAGCTCGGCCGCCACGGCCTCTTCGACCTCACGGTCAAGACCGAGGGCGACCTGCACATCGACAGCCACCACACCATCGAGGACAGCGCCCTCGCGCTGGGCGCCGCCTTCAAGCAGGCCCTCGGCGACAAGGTCGGCATCTACCGCTTCGGCAACTGCACCGTGCCGCTCGACGAGTCCCTCGCCCAGGTGACCGTCGACCTGTCCGGCCGCCCGTACCTCGTGCACACCGAGCCCGAGAACATGGCGCCGATGATCGGCTCGTACGACACGACGATGACCCGGCACATCTTCGAGTCCTTCGTCGCGCAGGCCCAGATCGCCCTGCACATCCACGTGCCGTACGGCCGCAACGCCCACCACATCGTGGAGTGCCAGTTCAAGGCGCTGGCCAGGGCCCTGCGCTACGCCGCCGAGTTCGACCCGCGCGCCGCCGGGATCCTGCCCTCCACGAAGGGCGCCCTCTAGCGTGAACGGGCTCAACACGATCCTGATCGTCCTCGGCCTGTTTCTGGCCGGCGGCGTCTACTCCTTCAAGAAACAGGAGATGCCGGCCTCGGTCATCGTCCTGCTCGCCATCGGCTCCGTGATGTGCCTGGTCGCCGGAGTGCTGCGGATCCAGGGAATTTGGGAGTGAGCACCTTGACCCCCACGAAGAAGGTCGTGGTCTTCGACTACGGCTTCGGCAACGTCCGCTCCGCCGAGCGCGCCCTCGCGCGCGCCGGCGCGGACGTGGAGATCACCCGCGACTACGACAAGGCCATGGACGCCGACGGACTCCTCGTCCCCGGTGTCGGCGCATTCTCCGCCTGCATGCAGGGGCTCAAGGACGCCCGCGGCGACTGGATCATCGGCCGCCGGCTCTCCGGCGGCCGTCCGGTCATGGGCATCTGCGTCGGCATGCAGATCCTCTTCGAGCGCGGCATCGAGCACGGCGTGGAGACCGAAGGGCTCGACGAGTGGCCCGGCACGGTCGGCCCGCTGCAGGCCCCGATCGTCCCCCACATGGGCTGGAACACCGTGGACGCGCCGGCCGACAGCCAGGCCTTCGCCGGCCTGGACGAGGACGCCCGCTTCTACTTCGTGCACTCCTACGCGGCCCACGACTGGTCGCTGGAAGTCACCAACCCGCTGATCAAGGCGCCCAAGGTCACCTGGGCCACGCACGGCGAGCGGTTCGTCGCGGCGGTGGAGAACGGGGCCCTGTGGGCCACGCAGTTCCACCCCGAGAAGTCCGGGGACGCCGGCGCCCAGCTCCTCACCAACTGGATCGAGACCCTGTGATGACGACGTCGAAGAAGCTCGAACTGCTCCCCGCCGTCGACGTCCGCGACGGCCAGGCCGTCCGCCTCGTGCACGGCGTCTCCGGCAGCGAGACCTCCTACGGCTCCCCGCTCCAGGCCGCCCTGGCCTGGCAGTCCTCCGGCGCCGAATGGCTCCACCTGGTCGACCTGGACGCCGCCTTCGGCACCGGTGACAACCGCGCGCTCGTCGCCGAGATCACCGGCGCCATGGACATCAAGGTCGAACTGTCCGGCGGCATCCGCGACGACGCCACGCTCGCCGCGGCCCTCGCCACCGGCTGCACCCGCGTCAACCTCGGCACCGCCGCCCTGGAGACCCCCGAGTGGGCCGCCAAGGCCATCGCCGAGCACGGCGACAAGATCGCGGTGGGCCTCGACGTACGCGGCACCACCCTCAAGGGCCGCGGCTGGACCAGCGAGGGCGGGGACCTCTACGAGACCCTCGCGCGCCTGGACTCCGAGGGCTGCGCCCGGTACGTCGTCACCGACATCGGCAAGGACGGCACCCTCACCGGCCCCAACCTGGAGCTGCTGAAGAACGTCTGCGCCGCCACCGACCGGCCCGTCGTGGCCTCCGGCGGCATCTCCTCCCTCGACGACCTGCGCGCACTGGCCGGGCTCGTCGGGGCCGGCGTCGAGGGCGCCATCGTAGGCAAGGCCCTGTACGCCAAGGCGTTCACGCTCGAAGAAGCCCTGAAGGTGGTCTCCGCATGAGTTCCGACAACGGTTCCGCGCACACGTCCGCGAACAGTTCCGACGTCCGGCGCATCTCTTCCGGCGGCGCCTACGAGGACGTGCTCGGCTACTCCCGCGCCGTCCAGCTCCCCAACGGGCTGGTCCTGGTCTCCGGCTGCACCGGGGCCGACGCGGGCGGCCCGTACGACCAGACGAAGAAGGCCTTCTCCGTGGCCTTCAACGCGCTGGAGCAGGCCGGGCTCGGCCCCGAGCACGTGGTCCGCACCCGCCTCTACCTCACGCACGCCCGTGACGTGGACGAGGTCGGCCGCGCGCACAGCGAGCTCTTCGACAAGATCCGCCCCGCCTCGACGCTGATCATCGTCAACGGGTTCGTGGACCCGAGCATGGTCGTCGAGGTGGAGGTCGAGGCCTTCGGCCCCGTCGCCGGAGGCTCCGCATGACCCTCGCCGTACGGGTGATCCCCTGCCTGGACGTGGACAACGGCCGGGTCGTCAAGGGCGTCAACTTCCAGAACCTGCGCGACGCCGGCGACCCCGTCGAGATGGCCAAGCTCTACGACGCCGAAGGCGCCGACGAGCTGACCTTCCTCGACATCACCGCGTCCTCCGGCAACCGGGAGACCACCTACGACGTGGTGCGCCGCACCGCCGAGCAGGTCTTCATCCCGCTGACCGTCGGCGGCGGCGTCCGCACCGCGGACGACGTGGACAAGCTGCTGCGGGCCGGCGCCGACAAGGTCGGCGTGAACACCGCCGCCATCGCCCGGCCGGAGCTCATCCAGGAGATCGCCGAGCGCTTCGGCCGGCAGGTGCTGGTGCTGTCCGTCGACGCCCGCCGCACCGCCTCCGGCTCCTTCGAGGTGACCACCCACGGCGGCCGGCAGAGCGCCGGCATCGACGCCGTCGAGTGGGCGCACCGGGCGGCCGAACTGGGCGCCGGGGAAATCCTGTTGAACTCGATGGACGCGGACGGTACCAAGGACGGCTACGACACCGAGATGATCGCGGCCGTGCGCAAGCACGTCACGGTCCCGGTGATCGCCTCGGGCGGCGCGGGCAAGCTCGCGCACTTCCCGCCGGCGATCGCGGCGGGCGCCGACGCGGTGCTCGCGGCGTCGGTGTTCCACTTCGGAGACCTGCGCATCGGGCAGGTCAAGGACGCGCTGAGGGAAGCGGGCCACCCGGTCCGCTGAGGTTCGCTTCGCCCGTGGGGGGCTGGTCGTGAACGGGAACGTCTGGCGGGACGCCAATGTCCTGCGCTGGCTGGCCGCCTACGGGGCTTCGCTCGTCGGGGACGGGGTCTACTTCCTCGCCCTCGGCTGGGCGGCCGCCCAGAGCGCCGGCCCGGCCGAGGTCGGCCTGGTCATGGCGGTCGGCGCGATACCGAGGGCGCTGCTCATGCTGGGCGGCGGGGTGGTCGCCGACCGCTTCGGGCCCCGGCTGGTGGTCATCTCCTCCGACGCGGTGCGCTGCGCCGTCGTCCTGGGACTGGCGCTCGTCTTGGCCCTCGGCTCCCCGGGCCTGTGGGTCCTGGTGCTCGTCGCGCTGGTCTTCGGCATCGTGGACGCCCTGTTCATGCCGGCCGTCGGCGCGCTGCCGCCGCGGATCGCGGGGCCCGGGCAGCTCGTACGGGTCCAGGGGCTGCGCAGCCTCGCGGAACGCGTCGGGCACACCGCCGGGCCGCCGGTGGCGGGGCTGGCGATGGGACTGGGCGGGCCGGCGTCGGCCTTCGCGGTGGCGTCGGTGCTGTTCGGGGTCTCGCTGGTGCTGCTGGTGGCGGTACGGATCGCCCCGCTGCCGGCTCCCACGGAACCCGTCGCGGCTTCCACCCCCGAGACCCCTTGGCGGCAGCTCCGCTCGGGGCTCGGCTACATCCGGCGCCACGGGCTGATAGGCCCCCTGGTGCTGTCGGGAGCGCTGAGCCAGCTCGGCACCTCCGCGCCGATGACGCTGGGACTGATCCTCGTCTCCGAGGAGCGCGGCTGGGGGCCCGCCGGGGTCGGCTGGATCATCGGCGGAATGGGTGTGGGCGCGGCGTCGAGCGCGCTGGTGCTCACCCTGATCCCTAGGTTCCCCCGGGCCGGGGCGATCCAGAACCTCACCCTGATCATCGGCTCCGCGGGCATCGGCGGGCTGGTGCTGGCCCCGAGCCTGCCCTTGGCGGTGGCGCTGGCGGTGCTGACCGGCCTGGTCTGCGGGGTCTGCGGCGGCCTGGCCATCGCCCTCATCCAGACGGCCACGGACCCCTCGTACCTGGGGCGGGTCAGCTCCGTGATGGCCTTCACGGCGGTCGGCCTGGCCCCGCTGGCCTATCCCGTCTTCGGCTTCGCGGCGGACGCGTGGGGCGTGACCCCGGTCTTCCTGGCGGGGGCGGCGGTGAGCATGGCGGGCGCGATCGTGGGGACCTCGGCCCCCGCGGTCCGCCGCGCGGAACTGGCCTTCGCCTGAGGGGCCGGGCCCCGCGGGGTTCCCGAGGGGTCACATCCCCAGACGGGCCACCGTGAGCTTCGCGATGGCTTCCTTCGGGCCGTCCAGTTCCACCGCGGCGGCGTCCTGGCGGCCGAAGCAGAACAGGGTCAGTTCTCCCGGCTCGCCCGTGACCGTCACCACCGGCGCACCCTTGTGGGCCACCGCCGTCTGGCCGTTCGGGCGGCGCAGGACCAGGCCCACCGGGGAGCGGCGGCCCGTCAGGCGGGACAGCTTCTCCAGGCGGGACCACAGGGAGTCGGAGAAGACCGGGTCCAGGACGCGCGGGGACCAGTCCGGCTGGGCGCGGCGGACGTCCTCGGAGTGGACGTAGAACTCCACCGCGTTCGCCAGCTCGTCGATCTGCTTCAGCGAGTAGAGGGACATCTTCGGCGGGCCCGTGCGGATCAGCTGGATGAGCTCCTCGTACGGCTTGGCCCCGTACTCCTCCATCGCCTTGTCCAGGCGGGGCTTCAGCGCGTTCAGCAGCAGTCCGCCCGCCGCGTCCGGGCGACGCTCCCGGACCACCACGTGCGCGGCGAGCTCCCGCGTCCGCCAGCCTTCGCACAGCGTCGGCGCCTCCGGGCCCGCCGACTCCAACAGATCGGCCAGCAGCAGTCGTTCACGCTTCGCATGGGTAGACATGCGGGCCAGCCTACGGCTGGAACCCGCCCCGTGCCTGCCCATCAGGCGGACAGGGATCCTTGATCGTCCCCTGGGCCCGGCACAATGGCTCCATGAGTACGTCCTCCCTCGATCCCGCCATCGCCGCCCGCCTCAAGCGCTCCGCCGACGGTCTGGTCCCGGCCATCGCCCAGCAGTACGACACCGGTGAGGTGCTCATGCTCGGCTGGATGGACGACGAGGCCCTGCACCTCACCCTGACCACCGGCCGGTGCACCTACTGGTCGCGAAGCCGTCAGGAGTACTGGGTCAAGGGCGACACTTCCGGCCACTTCCAGCACGTGAAGTCCGTCGCGCTCGACTGCGACGCCGACACCGTGCTCGTCCAGGTGGACCAGGTCGGCGCGGCCTGCCACACCGGTGCCCGGACGTGTTTCGACGCCGACGTCCTCCCTCTGGCCGGTCCCTCCGGCCCCACCGCCGAAGCCGAATAGCCGAAGCCGATCACGAGTAAGGTCCCACGCCATGGATCTTGAGACGTTCCGCAAGCTCGCGGCCGACCGCCGCGTCATCCCCGTCAGCCGCAAGCTGCTCGCGGACGGTGACACGCCCGTCGGGCTCTACCGCAAGCTGGCCGCCGAACGCCCCGGGACGTTCCTCCTGGAGTCCGCCGAGAACGGCCGCTCCTGGTCGCGCTACTCCTTCGTCGGCGTCCGCAGCGCCTCCACGCTCACGGTCAAGGACGGCCAGGCCCACTGGATCGGAACCCCGCCCGTCGGCGTCCCGACCTCGGGCGACCCCCTGGAGGCCCTGCGGCAGACCGTGGAGGCCCTGCACACCCCCCGGGACCTCGCCTCCGGCATGCCTCCCTTCACCGGCGGCATGGTCGGCTACCTCGGCTACGACATCGTGCGCCGCCTGGAGCGCATCGGCGAGCACACCGAGGACGACCTGCACCTGCCCGAGCTGACCATGCTGCTCACCTCCGACCTGGCGGTCCTGGACCACTGGGACGGCACCGTCCAGCTCATCGCCAACGCCATCAACCACAACGACCTCGCCGCGGGCGTGGACGAGGCCTACGCGGACGCCGTGGCCCGCCTCGACGCCATGGAGGCCGACCTCGCGCGGCCCGCCCCGTACGCGCCGATGCCGCTGCCCGACTCGCAGCTCCCGGAGTACTCGGCCCTGTGGGGCGGCGAGAAGTACCAGGCCGCCGTGGAGGACGTGAAGGAGCGGATCCGGGCCGGCGAGGCCTTCCAGGTGGTGCCCTCGCAGCGTTTCGAGACCCCGTGCAGCGCCTCCGCGCTCGACGTCTACCGGGTCCTGCGGGCCACCAACCCCTCCCCGTACATGTACCTCTTCCGCTTCGAGAACGGCTTCGACGTCGTCGGGTCCAGCCCCGAGGCGCTGGTCAAGGTCGAGGACGGGCGGGCCATGGTCCACCCCATCGCCGGCACCCGGCACCGGGGCGCCACCCCGCAGCTGGACAACGAGCTCGCCGACGAGCTGCTCGCCGACCCCAAGGAGCGCGCCGAGCACCTCATGCTCGTCGACCTCGGCCGCAACGACCTCGGCCGGGTCTGCGAGCCGGGATCGGTGGAGGTCGTCGACTTCATGAGCATCGAGCGGTACTCGCACGTCATGCACATCGTCTCCACCGTCACCGGGCGCGTCGCCGAGGGCAAGACCGCCTTCGACGTGCTCACCGCCTGCTTCCCGGCCGGCACCCTGTCCGGTGCGCCCAAGCCGCGCGCCATGCAGATCATCGAGGAGCTGGAGCCCACCCGCCGCGGGCTCTACGGCGGCTGCGTCGGCTACCTCGACTTCGCCGGGGACTCCGACACCGCCATCGCCATCCGCACCGCGCTGCTGCGCGACGGGAAGGCGTACGTGCAGGCCGGCGCCGGTGTCGTCGCCGACTCGGTGCCCGAGCTGGAGGACGCCGAGTGCCGCAACAAGGCCGCCGCGGTGCTCCGCGCGGTGGCGGCGGCGAACCGCCTCCACGGCGCCTGAGCCGGTAGGGGATAGTGGGGTACGTGAGTGCCGTACCCCCGCCCCGAACCGAACACGCCGATGCCGCCGCCGAACCCGAGGCCCCCTCGGGCCGCGGCGGCCGCCGCAGCGTGGCCGTCGCCCTGCTGTTCGGCGCGCTCGGCGCCACCGTCGTCCTGCTCGCCTCCGGCCGCGTCTGGGCCCGGGGCGTCGCCGCGGTCGGCGGCGGCTCGCTGCCGGTGACCGCGGACGGGCGGGCCGTCACCGGCCTGCCCGCCGCCCTGGCCATCGTCGGGCTCGCCGCCCTGGTCGCCGTCTTCGCCGTACGCGGCCGCAGCCGCCTGCTGGTCTCGGGGCTGCTCGCGCTGAGCGGCCTGGGCGCGGCGCTGGCCGCGCTGGCCAACGCGGACGGCCGTGGCGCGCTGGACGCGGAGGCGGCCCGTACGACGGCCGACGCCGCGGCCCGCGTGGCCGGCCTGACCCACACCGCCTGGCCCTACGTGACGGCGGCCGGCGGGGCGCTGATCCTGCTGGCGGGACTGCTCGCGCTGCGCTTCGGGAGCGCCTGGCCCGCGATGGGCGGCCGCTACGAGCGCGACGGCAGCCCGCGACCGCGCAAGGCGGCCGTGGTGGACCCGGACCGGCCGGAGGACCTGTGGAAGGCTCTGGACCGGGGCGAGGACCCCACCGGCCCGGACCCGACCCGCTGAACCCGCGATCCGGCGCGTGAACCCGGACCCGACCCCGTGAACGAGGTCGCGGCCCGGTGCGGGAGAATGACCACCGAGCGTTGACCACATCACCGTTCACACAGCATGTGCGGCGTGCGACAGAGCACACCCGAGTACGAGGAGCAACTCATGGCGGGCACTAGCCACGGACACACCCCGGCCGCCTGGACCGGTGTCATCATCGCGGTCATCGGTTTCTGCATCTCCGGTGCCTTCATGGTGCTGGCGAACCCGCTGGGCTTCTACGCGGGTCTCGTCGTCGTCGTCATCGGCGGTGTCGTGGGCATGGCGATGAAGGCCGCGGGCATGGGCGCGCCCAAGTCCGCGCACCAGGACCTCGCCGAGGTCATCGCCGCGAACCGCGTCGCCGCGAAGGTCTGACGGGCCGACCGGGCGGTAGCCGGTACGCCGGTTTTCGAAAGGCGCGGCCCTGTCGGGCTGCGCCTTTTGTCATGAGCGGAGAGAATCAGCGGGTGGACGCCTCCTCTGGAACGACCGATCTCGCGCCGCCTCCCGCGCCCGTGTCCCGGGCCGGCCGGCTGGTGCGTCCGGCGCTCACGCTGACCGCGGCCGCCGCGGCCCTCGCGTACGTGGGGACCGTGGACCCGAACGAGCCCGGCCACTATCCGGTCTGCCCGCTCTTCCGGCTGACCGGGGTCCTGTGCCCCGGCTGCGGCGGGCTGCGCAGTGCCCACGCGTTCGCCCACGGCGATCTCGTGACGGCTATCGGGGCAAATGCCCTGGCGGTCGCGGGCTACTTCTTCTTCGCCGGTTTCATGGTCCTGTGGCTGGTTCGGGCCTATCGGGGGGTAGGGGCTCCGAGGCTCGTTGTAAGGCCGCTGTACTGGTGGGGGATCGGTGGGGCGGCCCTGGTCTTCTCCGTTGTCCGGAACCTGCCCATGGGCTCTTTCCTGGCGCCCTGAGGTATAGCTGAAGTAAATATTCCGGATGTCCATTTAATGGGACGCCGTCAACCGCGTGCGGAGGGCAAGGCGTCCTGCGGATACCATTTGAACTGCTGACCTTGCAGTTGTACGTGTCTGCAAGGCGGCCGACCGTCATCGACCCGGAAGGGGGCCGCTCGCGTGAGTGTGCTCGACGAGATCATCGAAGGGGTCCGCGAAGACCTTGCCGAACGGCAGGCGCGCGTCAGCCTCGACGAGCTCAAGGAGCGTGCCGCCAAGGCGCCCCAGGCCAAGGACGGCGTCGCTGCACTGCGCGGCGACAGCGTCAAGGTGATCTGCGAGGTCAAGCGTTCCAGCCCCTCTAAGGGTGCGCTGGCCGCCATCGCCGATCCGGCCGGGCTCGCCGCCGACTACGAAGCGGGCGGTGCGGCGGTCATTTCCGTCCTCACCGAGCAGCGTCGTTTCGGTGGCTCGCTGGCCGACCTGGAGGCCGTCCGCGCCCGCGTGGACATCCCGATCCTGCGCAAGGACTTCATCGTCACGGCGTACCAGCTGTGGGAGGCCCGCGCCTACGGCGCCGACCTCGTGCTGCTGATCGTCGCGGCCCTGGAGCAGGAGGCCCTCGTCTCCCTCATCGAGCGGGCCGAGTCCATCGGCCTCACCCCGCTCGTCGAGGTCCACGACGAGGAGGAGATCGAGCGTGCGGTCGCGGCGGGCGCCAAGATCATCGGCGTCAACGCCCGCAACCTGAAGGACCTCAAGGTCGACCGCTCCACCTTCGAGCGGATCGTCGGCGAGATCCCGGCCCACATCGTGAAGGTTGCCGAGTCCGGCATCCGCGGGCCGCACGACCTGATCGCCTATGCGAACGAGGGCGCGGACGCCGTCCTCGTCGGGGAGTCCCTGGTGACCGGCCGCGACCCGAAGGCGGCCGTGGCCGACCTCGTCGCCGCCGGAGCCCACCCCGCCCTGCGCCACGGGCGGAGCTGACCCGCACCCATGGCCCGAAACCGCCCCTCCGTCCGCACCCGACCGGGCTCCGGCCTGGCCGGCGTGCCGACGGCGCACGCGCCCCTGGCGCGCGGCTGCCGCCCTCGCGGCTGCCGCGCCCCGGCCCGGCGCGTGCGCGGGCGGCGGGTCCGGTACGTGATCGGCTCCGAGCCCGGTCAGGTCAACGGCATGCGATGGCGACCCGGAGTCGCGTCGTAACGAGGCCCGCCGGACGGTGTACGTCGTACACCCGCGTCCGTCGGCGTCCTCTTACGGTCCGCCCCCCGAGCCGCCGGCTCCGGGACGGGCCGCTCCGGACCCTCGTACGCCCATGCCCCAGCGGGGTGTGCGCATCGGGGGCGGACGGCGCAATACGGTGAAGACATCCGCGTCGCATCCGTAGGAGTACCTGGGCATGTCCAGCGCCAGCAGTTTCTTCATCCCGGACCCCGAGGGTCACATCCCCAACGCCGAGGGCTACTTCGGCGACTTCGGCGGCAAGTTCATCCCGGAGGCGCTCGTCGCCGCCGTGGACGAGGTCGCCGTCGAGTACGAGAAGGCCAAGGGCGACCCGGCCTTCGCGGCCGAGCTCGACGACCTGATGGTCAACTACACCGGCCGTCCCAGCTCCCTCACCGAGGTGCCGCGGTTCGCCGAGCACGCGGGCGGGGCGCGGATCTTCCTCAAGCGCGAGGACCTGAACCACACCGGCTCGCACAAGATCAACAACGTGCTGGGCCAAGCGCTGCTCACCAAGCGCATGGGCAAGACCCGCGTCATCGCGGAGACCGGAGCCGGTCAGCACGGCGTGGCCACCGCCACCGCCTGCGCGCTCTTCGGCCTCGAGTGCACGATCTACATGGGCGAGATCGACACCCAGCGCCAGGCGCTGAACGTGGCCCGGATGCGCATCCTGGGCGCCGAGGTCATCGCGGTGAAGTCCGGCTCCCGGACGCTGAAGGACGCCATCAACGAGGCGTTCCGCGACTGGGTCGCCAACGTGGACCGCACGCACTACCTCTTCGGCACGGTCGCGGGACCCCACCCCTTCCCCGCCATGGTCCGCGACTTCCACCGCGTGATCGGCGTCGAGGCCCGCCGCCAGATCCTGGAGCGCGCCGGACGCCTCCCCGACGCCGTCGCGGCGTGCGTGGGCGGCGGCTCGAACGCCATCGGCCTGTTCCACGCCTTCATCCCGGACGCCGACGTCCGCCTGGTCGGCTTCGAGCCCGCCGGACACGGTGTGGAGACCGGCGAGCACGCGGCGACGCTGACCGCCGGCGAGCCCGGCATCCTGCACGGATCGCGCTCCTACGTCCTGCAGGACGAGGAGGGCCAGATCACCGAGCCCTACTCCATCTCGGCCGGTCTGGACTACCCGGGCATCGGCCCGGAGCACTCGTACCTCAAGGACGCGGGCCGCGCCGAATACCGCGCGATCACCGACGACCAGGCGATGCAGGCCCTGCGGCTGCTCTCGCGCACCGAGGGCATCATCCCGGCCATCGAGTCGGCGCACGCCCTCGCGGGCGCGCTGGACCTCGGCAAGGAGCTCGGCAAGGACGGGCTGCTCGTCGTCAACCTGTCCGGCCGCGGCGACAAGGACATGGACACCGCCGCCCGCTACTTCGACCTGTACGACGCCTCCGAGGGGGAGACCAAGTGAGCGGCACCATCGAACTCCTCTCGGCCACCCTCGCGAAGGCGAAGTCCGAGGACCGCGCGGCCCTCGTCGCCTACCTCCCGGCCGGCTTCCCGACCGTGGACGGGGCCATCGAAGCCGTCAAGGCCGTCATCGCCGGCGGCGCGGACGTGGTGGAGATCGGCCTCCCGCACAGCGACCCGGTCCTGGACGGCGCCATCATCCAGACCGCCGACGACATCGCCCTGCGCGGCGGGGTCAAGATCGCGGACACCCTGCGGACCGTCCGCGAGGCGTACGAGGCCACGGGCGCCCCGATCCTCGTCATGACCTACTGGAACCCCATCGACCGCTACGGCGTCGAGCGGTTCACCGCCGAGCTCGCAGAGGCCGGCGGCGCGGGCTGCATCCTGCCCGACCTGCCGGTCCAGGAGTCCGCGCTGTGGCGCGAGCACGCCGAGAAGCACGGTCTGGCGACCGTCTTCGTCGTGGCGCCGAGCAGCAAGGACGAGCGGCTCGCCACCATCACGGCGGCCGGCTCCGGCTTCGTCTACGCCGCCTCCCTCATGGGCGTCACCGGCACCCGCGAGTCGGTCGGCAACCAGGCGGCCGACCTGGTCCGCCGCACCCGCGCCACCAGCGACCTGCCGGTCTGCGTCGGACTGGGCGTCTCCAACGCCGTCCAAGCCAAGGAGGTCGCGGGCTTCGCCGACGGCGTCATCGTCGGCTCGGCCTTCGTGAAGCTGCTGCTCGACGCGCCGGACCTGACCGCCGGGCTGGCCGCCGTCGAGGCACTGGCGGGCGAGCTCGCCGCGGGAGTGCGCCGGAGCTGAGGCGTACGCGGGACACCGACGGGCGGCGCGTTCGATCGCGCGGCCGGACCCCTGAGCGGGTTCTGTAGCCCGATCGGGTGGAAGTAGGGGCAGGGAGGCACGAGAGTGCCTCCCTGCTTCGTTTGGCCGAACGTGAGCGACATGAACGACGGTGCGAACCGCGATGCGACGAAACGATCGGCCCGCGAGCGACTCCAGGTGGAGCGCGAGAAGCAGAAGGCGAGGGACAAGCGACGGCGGACCCTCGTCGTGTCGGCGGCGGTGGTCGGCGTACTCGGGCTGGCGGCCGTCGTCGGCCTGATCGCGGCGAACACCGGCAAGGGCGGATCCTCCGCCAAGGGCGGCCCGCTGGTGGCCCCCTCCGGGGCCACGGGCAAGGACGCGCTGGCCATCCAGGCCGGCAAGGACGAGGCCCCCTCCACGCTGACCGTGTGGGAGGACTTCCGCTGCCCGGCCTGCAAGGCCTTCGAGACCAATTACCGGGACACCGTCCACGAGCTGGAGGCCAAGGGCCTCCTCAAGGTCGAGTACCACCTCGTCACCCTGATCGACGGGAACATGGGCGGCACCGGCTCGCTCAAGAGCGCCAACGCCGCCGCCTGCGCGCAGGACGCCGGGAAGTTCTCCTCGTACCACGACGTGCTCTTCGACAATCAGCCCGAGGAGACCAACGACGCCTACGGCAAGAACGCCAAGCTGCTGGAGCTGGCCGGGAAGGTCGACGGGCTGGACACCCCCGCGTTCCGCACCTGCGTCGAGGACGGTACGCACGACAGCTGGGTGAACAAGTCGCAGGACGCCTTCCGCGCGGGCAAGTTCCGCGGGACCCCGACCGTGCTGCTCGACGGCAAGGACATCTTCGCGGACCAGGCCAACCCGCTGACCCCGCAGAAGCTGAAGGAGAAGGTGGAGGCGGCCGGCAAGGGCGGCCCGGGCGGGGTGAAGGGCTCGCCGTCGGCGTCGCCGTCATCGTCTGCGTCGGCATCGGCGTCGGCGTCCGGATCCAAGTCCAAGTCGAAGTCCGGATCGCCGTCGTCCTCCGCTTCCGCGTCGGGCTCGGCGAAGGCCTCCCCGTCCTCTTCGGCCCGCTCGGCGGGACGGTCGGGCACGGGCGGTTCGGGCTCCGCCGACGCCTCCCCGGACCACGACGGGATGCCCATGGGGCACTGACGGCCGTCTCGATTCGGCAGCAGCTTGCCGGACGGGTTGCGGTCACCACCGTCCGGCAAGGTAGCGTCGGCTCTTGCCATGAACCTTGCCTTCATTCCCAGTCCGTCGACGGGCGTGCTCCATCTCGGGCCGATCCCGCTGCGCGGCTACGCGTTCTGCATCATCATCGGCGTCTTCGTCGCCGTCTGGCTCGGCAACAAGCGCTGGATCGCGCGCGGCGGTAAGCCGGGCACGGTCGCGGACATCGCCGTGTGGGCGGTGCCGTTCGGCCTGGTCGGCGGTCGCCTCTACCACGTGATCACCGACTACCAGCTCTACTTCGGCGAGGGCCGCGACTGGGTCGACGCCTTCAAGATCTGGGAGGGCGGCCTCGGCATCTGGGGCGCCATCGCGCTGGGCGCGGTCGGTGCCTGGATCGGCTGCCGCCGCCGCGGCATCCCGCTGCCGGCCTGGGCCGACGCCCTGGCCCCCGGCATCGCGCTGGCCCAGGCCTGCGGACGCTGGGGCAACTGGTTCAACCAGGAGCTGTACGGCCGCGCCACCGATCTGCCGTGGGCGGTGAAGATCAGCGACGGCCCGAACCGGGTCGCCGGGACCTACCACCCGACCTTCCTCTACGAGTCCCTGTGGTGCGTCGGTGTCGCCCTGCTGGTGATCTGGGCCGACCGCCGCTTCAAGCTCGGACACGGGCGGGCGTTCGCGCTGTACGTCGCGGCGTACTGCGTGGGGCGCGGCTGGATCGAGTACATGCGGGTCGACGAGGCCCACCACATCCTCGGTCTGCGCCTCAACGTCTGGACCTCGATCATCGTCTTCGTGCTCGCCGTGGTGTACCTGGTGCTGTCGGCGAAGCTGCGGCCGGGCCGCGAAGAGGTCGTCGAGCCGGACGCCGACGCTGACGCCGTGGCCGGCGCCAAGGACGGGGACACCCCGGCCGGGGAGGCCGGCGCCGAGGGCGACCAGACCAAGGACAAGGCCAAGTCCAAGTCCAAGGACAACGCCGGGGACAAGCCCGCGGGCGAGGTCACCGCGGAGGCCGAGGACGACATCACGGCCGACGCCGGGGCCGGGGCCGAGCCGGTGGACGCCGAGGGCGAAGCCGACGGCAAGGACAAGGCCGAGGTCCCCGGGGCCAAGAAGCTCTGACCGGAGCGACGGTCGAAACGGGAGGGGCGCCGCGCACATCGCGCGGCGCCCCTCCCGTCTCGCGTCCACCGGTACGGCGGGCGGGCGTACGGGCTCCCGTGCGCGGGCCGGGCGCCCCGCGGGTCAGGAGAGGACCGGCGCGACCGGCGCGACCCTGCGGGACAGGGCCACCACCCGTTCCGCGCCCGCCAGCATCGCCGGGTCGACGAAGCGGCCGTCGGGCAGGGCCACCGCGCCCGGGGTGCGGCGGGCCGCGGCCACGATCTCCGCGGCGGCGCTGACCTCCGCCGGGCCGGGCAGGTAGGCCCGCTCGATCACCGGGAGCTGGCGCGGGTGGATCGCCGCGCGGCCCAGGAAGCCGAGGGCGCGGCCCCGGGCGCAGGAGGCCGCCAGTGCCTCCAGGTCCCGGATGTCGGGGAACACCGACTGGGCCGGCGGCGCCAGCCCGGCCGCGCGGGCCGCGACCACCACCCGGGAGCGCGGCCAGTCCAGGCCCGACTCCGCGGTGACGCCGAGGTCGGCCCGCAGGTCCGCCTCGCCCAGGGACAGCCCGCGCAGGGCGGGGTGCGCGCGGGCGATGTCGTAGGCCCGTTCCACGCCGATCGCCGATTCCAGCAGGGCGTACAGGGCCACCCCGGGGGCGCGGTCGGCGGTGGAGACGATCTGCTCCGGGGAGGAGATCTTGGGCAGGCGCAGCCCGGCGAGGCCGTGGAGCCCGCCCAGCGCGCTGAGGTCGGCGCCGCCCCAGGGGGAGTCCAGGGCGTTGACGCGTACATGGACGGGGACCGGGTGCCGTTCGCGGAGCAGTTCGGCCGTGGCGGCGCGGGCGTACTCCTTGCGGGAGGCCGACACCGCGTCCTCCAGGTCCACGATCACGGCGTCGGCCCCGGCGTGCAGTGCCTTGGACACCACCTCGGGGCGGTCGCCGGGTACGTAGAGCCAGGTCAGGATCACAGGGCCCCTTCCGTGCGCAGTGCGGTGATCTCGGCCGGGGTGAGGCCGATCTCGGCGAGTACGGCATCGGTGTCCGCGCCGTGCGGGCGGCCCGCCCAGCGGATGGAGCCCGGGGTTTCCGAGAGCCGGAAGAGGACGTTCTGCATGCGGATCGGGCCCAGCTCCGGGTCCTCGACCTCGGTGATCGTGTCCAGGGCCGCGTACTGCGGATCGGCCATGACGTCCCGTACGTCGTAGACCAGCGCGACCGCGGCCTCGGCCTCCTCGAAGGCGGCCGTCACCTCGTCCGCCTTGTGGCGGGCGATCCAGCCGCCGACCGCCTCGTCGAGCACGTCCGCGTGACCGGCCCGCCCGGAGCCCGTGGCGAACCACGGCTCGGCGATCAGCTCGGGCCGCCCCACGAGCCGCATCACCCGCTCGGCGATGGACTGGGCGGAGGTGGAGACCGCCAGCCAGCGGCCGTCCAGGCTGCGGTACGTGTTGCGGGGCGCGTTGTTGGTGGAACGGTTGCCGGTGCGCGGCTGGACGTAGCCGAGCTGGTCGTACCAGAGCGGGTGCGGCCCGAGGACGGTCAGGATCGGCTCGATGATCGCCAGGTCCACCACCTGCCCGTGCCCGGTGCGGTCGCGGCCGGCGAGCGCGGCCATCACGGCGTACGCGGTGGTCAGCGCGGCGATGGAGTCCGCGAGCCCGAACGGCGGCAGGGTCGGCGGCCCCTCCGGCTCCCCGGTGATCGCCGCGAAGCCGCTCATCGCCTCCGCGAGGGTGCCGAAGCCGGGGCGGTGGGCGTACGGGCCCGCCTGGCCGAAGGCCGTCACGCGGGTCAGGATCAGCCGCGGGTTCGCGGCGGACAGCTCGGGCCAGCCCAGGCCCCAGCGCTCCAGGGTCCCCGGGCGGAAGTTCTCGATCACCACGTCGGCGGTGGCGACCAGGCGCAGCAGGGTGTCCCGGCCGCCGGGGCTGGACAGATCGAGGGTCATCGTCCGCTTGTTGCGGCCGAGCAGCTTCCACCAGAGGCCGATGCCGTCCTTGGCGGGGCCGTGGCCGCGGGAGGGGTCGGGCCGGGTCGGGTGTTCCACCTTCACGACCTCGGCGCCGAAGTCGCCGAGCAGGGTGGCGGCGAGGGGACCGGCGAAGAGGGTGGCGAGGTCGAGGACGCGGAGCCCTCGCAGGGGCGGGGCGGGGGCGGCGTCCCGGTCGGCGGGCGTCATGAGGCGGCTCCGGAGCGGGCGAAGGCGTCGGTCTGGTCGCGGGTCGGCATCGAGTCCTGGGCGCCGGGGCGCTGCACGGACAGGGCGGCGGCCGCCGAGGCCCAGCGCAGCGCCTCGGGCATCGGCCGGCCCTCGCCCAGGGCCACGGCGAGCGCGCCGACGAAGGTGTCCCCGGCGGCGGTGGTGTCCACGGCCCGTACGCGCGGCGCGGGCACGGTCAGTGACGCGCGGCCGCGGGCGGCGTACAGGACCCCGGCCGCGCCGAGGGTGATGACCACCTCCGGCACGTCCTGGAGCAGGGCGGCCGCGGCCAGGTGCACGTCGGTGAGCCCGGTGAGGGCGGCGGCCTCGTGCTCGTTGGGCACCAACAGGTCGGTGGCGGCGAGGAGTTCGGCGGGCAGCGGCTGGGCCGGGGCCGGCGTGAGGATGGTCCGTACGCCGTGGTCACGGGCGGCCAGCGCGCCGGCGAGCACGGCCTCCAGGGGCAGTTCGAGCTGGAGGAGCAGGGAGTCGGCGGCGCCGATCCGGGCGGCGTCGCCGGGCTCCAGGGAGGTGACCAGGGCGTTGGCGCCGGGGATGACGATGATGCTGTTGCCGCCCTCGTCGTCCACGGTGATGTGCGCGGTGCCGCTGGCGCCCTCGACGGTGCGCAGGGCCGCCGTCCCGACCCCGGCGCCGGTGAGCGCGGAGCGCAGCCGTACGCCGAACTCGTCGGCCCCGACCGCGCCGATCATCACCACCTCCGCGCCGCAGCGGGCGGCGGCGACGGCCTGGTTGGCGCCCTTGCCTCCGGGGACGGTGCGGAAGTCGCGGCCGGTGACGGTCTCCCCGAGGCGGGGGGCCTTGGAGACGTAGGCGACGAGGTCCATGTTGGTACTGCCGAGCACGGCGATGGCCGTCATGAGCGGGCTGCCTCCTGTGCGGTGAGGTGGGCGAGGGCGTCGAAGCCGATGCCGTCGAAGCCGGGGACGCTGGTGGCGAGGCGATTCTTCAACGGGGCGGTCCAGCGGTGCGCGATGGCGTCGGGGGAGCCGGCGAGCAGTCCGGCGAGGGCGCCGGCGGTGGCGCCGTTGGAGTCGGTGTCCCAGCCGCCGGACACCGCGCGGCAGACGGAACGGGTGAAGTCCCCGTCGGCGTGGGTGAGGGCGGCGGCGATCACGGCGGCGTTGGGGATGGCGTGGACCCAGTGGTAGTGGCCGTAGCGGGCGTGGAGCAGGTCGACGACGGTATCGAAGTCGGCGCCGGTGCGGTGTGCGTCCGAGGCCGCCCGGATCCCGTAGCCGACGGCCTCGGCGAGGCGGGAGCGGGGCGGTACGACGGCCAGGCCGGCCCGGAGCGCGGTGTGCACGTCGGCCCGGCCGGTGGCCGCGGTGGCGGTGGCGGCGGCGACGAACGCGGCGGCGTGGGCGCCGTTGCCGGTGTGGGTGAGCGCGGCGTCCCGGTGCGCCTGGGCCGCGGCGGCGGCCGGGTCGCCCGGGTTGGTCCAGCCGTGGACGTCCGCGCGGATCAGGGCGCCGATCCACTCGCGGAAGGGGTTGTGGTGGGTGGCGGTGGCGGGGGGCTCCAGCCCTTGGAGCAGATTGCGGTAGGCGACCCGTTCGGCGGTGAAGGTCCGGCCGGCCGGGAGCTCGTCGAGCCAGAGCCGGCCGACGTCGGCGGTGGTGAAGCCCTTGCCGTGGCGCTGGAGGAGGAGCAGGCCGAGGAGGGGGTAGTTGAGGTCGTCGTCCTCGGGTGTGCCGTCGATGTTCTCGGCGAGGGAGGTGGGCGCGGAGCGGCGGTTCCAGGGGTGGGCGGCGAGCACCTCCGGTGGTACGCCGCGCTCGGTGAACCAGTCGGCGAGGGGCCAGTTCCCGGCGGCCCGGGCCAGGGCCCGGATCCCGTGCAGGGGCAGCTTCTCCACGGGCTTCCCGAGCACGCACCCGACGGCCCGGCCGACCCAGGCCGCCTCCAGCCTCCGGCGCAGCCCGGAGCCGGGAGCGGCCGCCCCGGCCCCGGTCCGGGGCACGGCCCCGGCCTCGGTGGAGGCCCCGGTCCGGGGCGTGGCCGGGGCCTCGGCCCCGGGCAGGCTCTTGGTTCCGGGCACGGCCTCGGCCTCGGCTCCGGGCACGCCCCCGGGCCCCGGGGGGTGGGCGGGGCCGTGGCTCTGGGGGGCGGGCCACGGGGACGGTTCGGTGGGGGTGGGGAGGGCTGCCAGGGCCGTCAGGAGGTCGGTGGCCAGGGCTCGGAGTTCCGGCGGGGCCGGGGCGGGGGAGGCGCCCGCCCGGGCCGGTGCGAGGTGGCCGCCCGCCGCGAGCCAGACCCGCAGCAGGGGCTCCGCGGCCTCCCCGCGGCCGTCCTCGGCGGCCTGCCGGAACTCGTGGCCGACCAGATCCTCGGGCTGCACCCAGGTCAGCCGGACGGGCGCGCCGTGCCCGGAGCCGGGCGGCGGGGCCGTTCCGCCGCCCGGGGCGGACCGCTCCGGGTGCCCGGGGGTCAGGCGCTCGTCCCTCGTCTCGGGGAGGGTCATCGGGGGGTCGTCAGGGTGGCGAAGGCGGCTTCGTGGGTGCGGCGCCGGGAGGCGTCGCGGGCGAAGACCTCCCGGGTGATCGCGGCCAGCGAAATCGCCGGGGCGCGCAGGTCCAGGCGGCTGGCCTCCGCGACCCGGTCCGTCCAGGCGGGCGGGACGGCCGCCTCGCCCGACAGGGCGCCCGCGATCGCACCGGCCATGGTCGCGATGGAGTCGCAGTCCCGGCCGTAGTTGACCGCGCCGAGCACGGAGGTCTCGTAGCAGCCGTCGGCCACGAGCAGCATGCCGAGCGCGATGGGGAGTTCCTCGATGGAGTGGAGGCGGGACGGGCGCCGCGCGCCCAGGGACGGGGCGCGGTAGTCCGGGCCGACCGAGTCGTACGGGGCGACCGCCGCCCGGAGCGGCGACAGGGCCGACTCGAAGTCCCGGTGGCGGGCCGCGACTTCGCAGACCGCCGCGATGGCCTCGCGGGTGCCGTCCTTGGCCAGGGAGAGGGCGGTGTCGATGACCGAGGTGGCCGTCGCGCCCGGCACGCACGCCGCCGCGACCGCCGCCGCGAACACCCCCGCAGCCTCCCGGCCGTACGAGGACTGGTGCGCGCCGGTGACGTCCAGCGCCTCCGCGTACGCTCCGGCCGGATTGCCCGCGTTGACAAGGCCGACCGGCGCCATGTACATCGCCGCGCCGCAGTTGACGATGTTGCCGGTGCCCGCCTCCCGCGGGTCCGCGTGCGCGTAGTGCAGCCGGGTCACGATCCACTTCTCGGCGAGGAAGATCCGCTGGAGGGGGAGGGCGTCCGCCTCCAGTTCGGGGATCCAGCGGGGGACCGTCATCAGATCGGGGACCAGGTGCTCGGCGATCGCGTACGCGTCCAGGTGGTCCCGTACGGCCTCGTAGACGCGGACCAGCGCGTGCGTCATCAGGGTGTCGTCGGTGACGTGGCCGTCGCCCTTGTGGTACGGGGCGATCGGGCGGGCCGTACGCCAGTCCTCGTGCCACGGGCCGACGATGCCGCGCACCCGGCCGCCGTGCCGCTCCACGATCTGTTCCGGCGTCCAGCCCTCCACGGGGCCGCCCAGCGCGTCGCCGACGGCCGCGCCGACGAGGGCGCCGGTGATCCGGTCGTCCAGGGTGGGGGAGGGGGTGTGGGTGTGGGGCGTGGGGTCCACGGGGGTCAGGGTCGTCATGTGCGGGGCTTTCCTTGGGGCTTGGGTGAGGTGAGTTCCGTACGGGTGAGCAGCGCGGCCAATTCGACGAGGTCGGTGCCCGCGAGGCGGGGGAGGGCGCAGCCGGAGAGGACGCGGCACGCTTCGCGCCAAGCGGCGGGGAGCGAGTCGCCGCCGCCGAGCGCGCCGGTCAGCGCGCCGGCGAGGGCGGGGGCGGAGTCCGCGACGCGCGACAGGCAGGCGGCGGCCGGGACCGCCTCGCCGACCCGGCCGCGGGCGGCGGTGGCGAGGGCCAGGGCCACGGGGACGGTTTCCGCGGCGGCGATGCCGTAGCTGTAGACGTGGTCGACGATCTGGTGCTCCAGGAGCGGGACGATCGCGAAGGCCCCGCCGGCCGCGCCCCTCTCGGCGCGGGCGAGTTTCACCGCGTGCCGGGCGTTGCGGCCGATCTCGGTGGATTCGGGGAGCTGCGCGAGGGCGGCGTCGACGGCGGCGTCCGTATCCGCCGCGGTGCAGGTCCCGGTGCTCGCGAGGGCGGTGGCGATGGCGGCGGCCATGGCGCGGGCGCCGTGGACCCCGTCGCCGTCCTGGGTGTAGCGGGCGTCGAACTCGGCGAGGTCCGCGGCCGCTTCGGGGTCCCCGGGATGCACGACGGCGAGGACGCAGGCTCGGATGCAGGCGGCGTCGTCGAAGTAGTGCGGGTTGTCGTGTCCGGTGGCGGGCGGACGCAGGCCGGCGGCGAGGTTGCCGAGGCCGGCCCGGACGGAGATCCGGGCCCGGAGGGGCAGGACGGCGGACTCCACCTCGGGCGCGCGTTCCGCCGCCGCGGCGACCTCGCTGGCCAGGGCGTTCCAGGCGAGGTCGATGGCCGCGCGCATGCGGCGGGACCGGGAGAGGTCGCTGAGCAGCACCCCGGCGGCGGTGAGGACCGACTCGGCGGCGAAGGCGGCCCATTCGGCGTCGTCGGAGGGGCCGAGGCGCAGCGGCTCCGGGGGCTGGTTGAGGGCGATGGGGACGGGGAGGGTGGTGGTGGCGTTCTGCTCGGCGAAGGTGTCGAGCTCGCGGGTGAGGCGGCGGGTCCACTCGGGCATCCGGCTGGCGCGGTGGCGGGCCGCGGGCCAGCCGGCGGCGTCGCCGGCGGCGAGCCCGAGGAGGAGCCCTTCGATCCGGCGGGGGCCGACGGGGTCGGCCTCGGTTCGGGGGGCCGTGGCCGTGGCCTTGGCCGTGGCCGTACGGGGCTGCGCGTCCCGCGGTGCGGGTCCCGACGGGGCGGTGAGCGGGCCGCCCGCGACCTCGGCCGGGGCGGTGTGGGGCCGTCCGGGCCCGGTCGCGGCACGCAGCGGCGGGGTGCCGCCCGTGGTTCCCCGGCCGGGCGCGTCCACCGCGCCGGCGGTACGGGCCTGCGTGCGCGGCGGGGCGTCGTGCCCGGCCGGGGCCGGCTCCGGGGCGGGGGGACTCTCCCCGTACCCGCCCCTTCCCGAAACCGGGGGCAGGCCCCCGGGCCCCCGGACGGGGGCGGCCGTCGTCCCCGCCGCCCCGGGAGCGGCGTGGCCCCGTACCGCGGGAGCGGACCGGAGGAACTCGGGCACCGGCGTGCCGGCGGCCCCCCGGCCCAGGGCCGAGCAGGTCGGGGCGCCGCCTCGCGGGGTCTCCCCGGCCGAGGTGTGGCCCTCCGGGCCCGGTCCGGTGGGGGCGTTGGCCGGGTTCGGCCCGGCCGAGGTGTGGCCCTCCGGGTCCGGCCCGGTGGGGGTGTCGGCCGGGTTGGGCCCGGTCAGGGTGTGGCGCGCCGGGTCCGGCTCGGTGGGGGTGTCGGCCGGGTTGGGCCCGGTCAGGGTGTCGCGCTCGGGGTCCGGCCCGCTGAGAGCGTCGGCCTGGTTCGGCACGGCAGGGGTGTCGCCCTCCGGGTCCGGCTCGGTGGGGGTGTCGGCCGGGTCCGGTCCGGTCAGTGCCTCGGCCGGGTTGGGGCCGGTCAGGGGGTCGGCCTTTCGGGGGTGCTCGGCCTCGGGGGTGTTCCGTGGGGGCGGGCCCTGTGGGTTCGTGAGGGGGCCGGGTTCCTGGGGCGGGGTCTTCGTGGACGGGGGCGTCGGGGTCAGGGTCATCGGGGGGCCTCGGTTTCCGGGGTGAGGAGGTCCGCGATGTCCAGGACGTGGTAGCCGCGCATCGAGGGGAGGCAGCTGCCGCGGACCGGGCCGATCACCGAGGACCAGGCGGCCGGGATGGCGGGGGCGCCGGACATCGCGCCGGCGAGCGCGCCCGCGACGGCGGCCGTGGTGTCCGCGTCGCGGCCCATGTTGACCGCCATGAGGACGGAGGAGGCGAAGTCGCCGCCGCACGCGGCGAACGCGCCGAAGGCGAGGCCGACCGCCTCCGGGGCCAGGTCCGTCCAGGGGTAGCCGCCGATGACCACCGCCGAACGCACCGCCCGCTCGCCGCGCGGGGCGGCCGTCACGGCCCGGCGCAGGGAGCGGGCCGTCCAGGAGTCCGAGGGGATGACCGAGAGGGCCGCCGAGATGACGGAGGCCGCCGAGCCCCCGGCCATCGCCGCCGCGACCCCCGCCGCGACGGCCTGGCCGCCGTAGATGCCCTCGCCGTCGTGGCTGACGCAGCCGTCGATGGCGACCAGCCGGGCGGCCTCGGCGGGCCGGCCCGCCGCGAAGACGCCGAAGGGGGCCGCCCGCATGGCCAGACCGTCCGACCAGGCGTGCCGGTGCTGGGCGGAGATGGGGGCCGCCAGGCCCCGGCGGAGGTTCTCCAGGGTGCCGCGTTCCGAGAAGCCCGCGCCGCGGAACGGGCCTTCGTCCAGGTCCGCGATCCAGTGGTGCCACGCCCGTTCCACGTGCGCGACCGTCAGCGCCGATCCGTGGCGGGCCAGCAGCAGCCCCGAGAAGATCGCGTACTCGGTGTCGTCCGTGCCCGCCGGGTCGTCCGAGACGAAGCCCTCGATCCGGCCCCACTTCGCCCGGATCTCCGACGGCTTCATGTTCTCCGCGGGGGCGCCCAGCGCGTCACCCACCGCGAGTCCGAGAAGAGCGCCCCGGGCCCGTTCGAGGAGGACCTGCGGATTGCATGCAATCAGCTCCATGGCGCGCCTCTCCACTTGATGGGACTCATATTGAGCCCTTGGGGGATTTGTGCCATGGCATGTGGTTTGTCGCTCGTCGCGAAACACCCGCCGCGCACCGCCGTCACCCGGTCGCCGATCCCCAAAACCCCAGGTAAGTACGGCCTTCCTTGCTGGCGGGCGGCAAAAATCGTGCGTAGTTTCGAGGTGTTCAGGGGGAGTGGGTGTCCGCGCGTCGTCCATGGCACAGCTCTGCGCACCCATTCGTACAAAAGGGGAGATACGTCGACATGTCCATCATCGATATCGAAGCACCGCTTCACACCGCCCACCGCGACAACCACACCCACCGTGACGTCAACGGCGGATGGCTGCGCCCGGCGGTCTTCGGTGCGATGGACGGGCTCGTCTCCAACCTCGCGCTCATGACGGGCGTGGCCGGCGGCGCCGTCGCCCCGCACGTCATCGTGGTCACCGGCCTGGCCGGCCTCGCCGCCGGAGCCTTCTCCATGGCGGCGGGGGAGTACACCTCGGTCGCCTCGCAGCGTGAGCTCGTGCTCGCCGAACTGGACATAGAGCGCCAGCAGTTGCACAAGCACCCCATCGACGAGATGGAGGAGCTGGCCGAGCTCTACGTCTCGCGCGGCGTCGAGCCGGCGCTGGCCCGCGAGGTGGCCATGCAGCTGTCCCGCGACCCGGAGCAGGCGCTGGAGATCCACGCCCGCGAGGAGCTCGGGATCGACCCGGACGACCTGCCGTCGCCGATGGTCGCGGCCGTGTCCTCCTTCGGATCGTTCGCGCTCGGCGCGCTCGTCCCGCTGCTGCCCTACCTGCTCGGCGTGAGCGTCCTGTGGCCCGCGGTGCTCGCGGCCCTGGTGGGGCTCTTCCTCTGCGGCGCGGTGGTCTCCCGGGTCACGGCCCGGTCCTGGTGGTACAGCGGGCTGCGTCAGCTCGTCCTGGGTGGCGCGGCCGCGGGTGTGACGTACATCCTGGGAACCTGGATCGGCGGAGCCGTAGGCTGACCGTGCAGGGAGTGAGACACTATGCAGTAGGCAACATAAGTAGTCAGTTACTCGGCGGTTTCGATCCTGTGACCGCAGGGCATCAGACCCTGGGCGCCGGGCAATGAGGCCCGCCCCGTACCGGGACCTTCGTCCCGTGTCCCGATGGCAGGGCACCTGCGAAAGTCCCCTCTTGCCTGCCCCGTGCAGTGTCCGCATGCTGGAATGACGTATCCGCTTCTCGGGATTGTCGTCATCATGTAATCTGCACGAAATTTCGCAGAGGGCCAACGTCGTCCCTCGGCTATGCACATATGCCACGACGACGACGGGAGAGCCGATGCGTTCCGCATCCACGCACTCCGCGACCGGCCTCAGCAACACCGCCTGGTCGCCCATGGACGGTCGCCCCGCCCAGCAGGGCATGTACGACCCGCGCAACGAGCACGACGCCTGTGGCGTCGGCTTTGTGGCCAACCTCACCGGCGAGGCCAGCCACACGCTGGTCGAGCAGGCGCTGACCGTATTGCGGAACCTCGAGCACCGAGGCGCCACCGGATCCGAGCCCGACTCGGGCGACGGCGCCGGCATCCTCTCCCAGGTCCCGGACGCGTTCCTGCGCGACGTGGCCGGTTTCGACCTTCCCGAGGCCGGCGCGTACGCCGTCGGCATCGCCTTCCTCCCCGCCGACGGCACCGCACAGGCCGTCGCCGTGGAGCAGATCGAGGCCATCGCCGCCGAGGAGAACCTCACCGTTCTCGGCTGGCGCGAGGTTCCGGTCACCCCCGACCTGCTCGGCAACGGCGCCCGCGCCACCATGCCGGCCTTCTCGCAGCTCTTCGTGAGCAACGGGACGAGCGGGATCGAGCTGGACCGCAAGGCCTTCGTGCTGCGCAAGCGCGCCGAGCGCGAGGCCGGGGTCTACTTCCCGTCGCTCTCCGCCCGCACGATCGTCTACAAGGGCATGCTGACCACCGGCCAGCTGGAGCCCTTCTTCCCGGACCTCTCCGACCGCCGCTTCGCCTCCGCGATCGCCCTGGTCCACTCCCGGTTCTCGACGAACACCTTCCCGTCGTGGCCGCTGGCCCACCCGTACCGCTTCGTCGCGCACAACGGCGAGATCAACACGGTCAAGGGCAACCGGAACTGGATGCGGGCCCGCGAGTCCCAGCTGGCCTCCGGCCTCTTCGGCGAGGGCGCCCTGGAGCGGATCTTCCCGATCTGCACCCCGGACGCCTCCGACTCGGCCTCCTTCGACGAGGTCCTGGAGCTGCTCCACCTCGGCGGCCGGTCGCTGCCGCACAGCGTGCTGATGATGATCCCGGAGGCGTGGGAGAACCACACCTCCATGTCGCCGGCCCGCCGCGCGTTCTACAAGTACCACTCCACGCAGATGGAGCCGTGGGACGGCCCCGCCTGCGTCACCTTCACCGACGGCACCCAGGTCGGCGCGGTCCTCGACCGCAACGGTCTGCGCCCCGGCCGCTACTGGGTCACCGACGACGACTTCGTCGTGCTCTCCTCCGAGGTCGGCGTCCTGGACATCGACCCGGCCAAGGTCGTCCGCAAGGGCCGCCTGCAGCCCGGCAAGATGTTCCTCGTCGACACCGCCCAGAAGCGGATCATCGAAGACGACGAGATCAAGGACGCGCTGGCCGCCGAGCACCCGTACGCCGAATGGCTGGAGACGGGCGAGATCGAGCTGACGGACCTGCCCGAGCGTGAGCACGTCGTGCACACCCACGCCTCGGTCACCCGCCGCCAGCAGACCTTCGGCTACACCGAGGAAGAGCTCCGCGTCATCCTCGCGCCGATGGCCCGTACCGCCGGCGAGCCGCTCGGTTCCATGGGCACGGACTCCCCGATCGCGGCCCTGTCCGAGCGCCCCCGGCTGCTCTTCGACTACTTCACCCAGCTCTTCGCGCAGGTCACCAACCCGCCGCTGGACGCCATCCGCGAAGAGCTCGTCACCTCGCTGCTGTCCTCGCTCGGCCCGCAGGGCAACCTGCTGGAGCCGACGGCCGCTTCCTGCCGCAGCGTCACGCTGCCGTTCCCGGTGATCGACAACGACGAGCTGGCCAAGCTCATCCACGTCAACGCCGACGGCGACATGCCGGGCATGAAGGCCGCCACCCTCTCGGGCCTGTACCGGGTCTCGGGCGGCGGCGCGGCGCTGGCCGCCCGCATCGAGGAGATCCGCGGCGAGGTCGACGCGGCCATCGCGAACGGCGCTCACCTGATCGTCCTCTCGGACCGTCACTCCGACGCCGAGCACGCGCCGATCCCGTCGCTGCTGCTCACCTCGGCCGTGCACCACCACCTCATCGCCACCAAGCAGCGCACCCAGGTGGGTCTGCTGATCGAGGCCGGCGACGTCCGCGAGGTCCACCACGTCGCGCTGCTCATCGGCTACGGCGCCGCCGCGGTCAACCCGTACCTCGCCATGGAGTCCGTCGAGGACCTCCTGAGCGCCGGTACCTTCCTGTCCGGCCTGGAGCCGGAGCAGGCCATCAAGAACCTGATCTACGCGCTCGGCAAGGGCGTCCTGAAGGTCATGTCCAAGATGGGCATCTCCACCGTCGCCTCCTACCGCGGCGCGCAGGTCTTCGAGGCCGTCGGCCTGAACGAGGAGTTCGTCGCCGCGTACTTCGCGGGCACCGCCACCAAGATCGGCGGCGCCGGCCTGGACGTCATCGCCAAGGAGGTGGCCGCGCGCCACACCAAGGCGTACCCGGCCTCCGGCATCGCGGCCACGCACCGCGCGCTGGAGATCGGCGGCGAGTACCAGTGGCGCCGCGAGGGCGAGCCGCACCTGTTCGACCCGGACACGGTCTTCCGCCTGCAGCACGCCACGCGCAACCGCCGGTACGACATCTTCAAGCAGTACACGGACCGGGTGAACGAGCAGTCCGAGCGCCTGATGACGCTCCGCGGGCTCTTCGGCTTCAAGACGGACGGTCCGGCGGCACGTCCGTCGATCTCCATCGACGAGGTCGAGTCGGTCGCCGACATCGTCAAGCGCTTCTCCACCGGCGCCATGTCGTACGGCTCCATCTCCAAGGAGGCGCACGAGACCCTCGCCATCGCCATGAACCAGTTGGGCGCCAAGTCCAACACCGGTGAGGGCGGCGAGGACCCGGACCGCCTGTACGACCCGGCGCGCCGCTCCTCCATCAAGCAGGTCGCCTCCGGCCGCTTCGGTGTCACGAGCGAGTACCTGGTCAACGCGGACGACATCCAGATCAAGATGGCGCAGGGTGCCAAGCCCGGCGAGGGCGGCCAGCTGCCCGGCCACAAGGTCTACCCGTGGGTCGCCAAGACCCGGCACTCCACCCCGGGTGTCGGCCTGATCTCCCCGCCGCCGCACCACGACATCTACTCCATCGAGGACCTGGCTCAGCTGATCCACGACCTCAAGAACGCCAACCCGGTCGCCCGCATCCACGTGAAGCTGGTCTCCGAGGTCGGCGTGGGTACGGTCGCGGCGGGTGTCTCCAAGGCCCACGCGGACGTCGTCCTGATCTCCGGCCACGACGGCGGTACGGGCGCCTCCCCGCTCACCTCGCTGAAGCACGCGGGCGGTCCCTGGGAGCTCGGCCTCGCCGAGACCCAGCAGACCCTGCTGCTCAACGGGCTGCGCGACCGCATCGTGGTCCAGACGGACGGCCAGCTCAAGACCGGCCGCGACGTCATCATCGCCGCGCTGCTCGGCGCGGAGGAGTTCGGTTTCGCGACCGCGCCGCTCGTCGTCTCCGGCTGCGTCATGATGCGCGTCTGTCACCTGGACACCTGCCCGGTCGGCATCGCCACCCAGAACCCGGTCCTGCGCGACCGCTTCTCCGGCAAGCCCGAGTTCGTCGTCAACTTCTTCGAGTTCATCGCGGAGGAGGTGCGCGAGCTCCTCGCCGAGCTGGGCTTCCGCACCATCGAGGAGGCCGTCGGCCACGCCGAGCTCCTCGACACCAGCAAGGCCGTCACGCACTGGAAGGCGCAGGGTCTCGACCTGGAGCCGCTCTTCTACGTGCCGGAGCTGCCCGAGGGCGCGGTCCGCCACGCCCTGATCGAGCAGGACCACGGTCTGGAGAAGGCGCTCGACAACGAGCTCATCCGCCTCGCGGCGGACGCGCTGAACGCCGACTCGGCCGAGACCGCGCAGCCGGTCCGCGCCCAGGTCGCGATCCGCAACATCAACCGCACGGTCGGCACCATGCTCGGCCACGAGGTCACGAAGAGGTTCGGTGGCGCGGGCCTGCCCGACAACACCATCGACCTGACCTTCACCGGCTCCGCCGGCCAGTCCTTCGGCGCCTTCCTCCCCAAGGGCGTGACCCTGCGCCTGGAGGGCGACGCCAACGACTACGTCGGCAAGGGCCTCTCCGGCGGCCGTGTCGTGGTCCGTCCGGACCGCGGCGCCGACCACCTGGCCGAGTACTCGACCATCGCGGGCAACACGATCGGCTACGGCGCCACCGGCGGCGAGCTGTTCCTGCGCGGCCGCACCGGCGAGCGCTTCTGCGTCCGCAACTCCGGCGCCCTGGTCGTCTCGGAAGGCGTGGGCGACCACGGCTGCGAGTACATGACCGGCGGCACCGCGGTCGTCCTCGGCGAGACGGGCCGCAACTTCGCGGCGGGCATGTCGGGCGGCGTCGCGTACGTCATCGACCTGGACCCGGCCAACGTCAACGTCGGCAACACGGGCGCGGTCGAAGCCCTCTCCGACACCGACTCCCAGTGGCTGCACGATGTGGTGCGCCGCCACGAGGAGGAGACCGGCTCGACCGTGGCCGCGAAGCTCCTGGCTGACTGGACCGCCTCGGCGGCCCGCTTCAGCAAGATCATCCCGACCACGTACAAGGCAGTGCTCGCCGCCAAGGACGCCGCTGAGCTCGCCGGACTCTCCGAGTCCGAGACCACGGAGAAGATGATGGAGGCGGCGACCAATGGCTGACCCGAAGGGCTTCCTCACCACCCCCCGCGAGACCGCCTGCACCCGTCCTGTGGCCGAGCGCCTCAAGGACTGGAACGAGGTCTACGTTCCGGGCTCGCTGCTGCCGATCATCAGCAAGCAGGCCGGCCGCTGCATGGACTGCGGCATCCCGTTCTGCCACAACGGCTGCCCGCTCGGGAACCTGATCCCCGAGTGGAACGACTTCGCGTACCGCGAGGACTGGACCGCGGCTTCGGAGCGTCTGCACGCGACGAACAACTTCCCGGAGTTCACCGGGCGGCTGTGCCCGGCTCCCTGCGAGTCGGCGTGCGTGCTCGGCATCAACCAGCCGGCCGTCACCATCAAGAACGTCGAAGTCTCGATCATCGACAAGGCGTGGGACAACGGCGACGTCACCCCGCAGGCGCCCGAGCGCCTGTCGGGCAAGACCGCCGCGGTCATCGGCTCCGGCCCGGCGGGTCTCGCCGCGGCCCAGCAGCTGACCCGGGCCGGCCACACCGTGGTGGTGTACGAGCGCGCCGACCGCATCGGCGGGCTGCTGCGCTACGGCATCCCCGAGTTCAAGATGGAGAAGGTGCACATCAACCGCCGCATCGAGCAGATGCGCGCGGAGGGCACCAAGTTCCGTACCGGCGTCGAGGTCGGCCGCGACATCACCGCCACCGACCTGCGCAAGCGGTTCGACGCGGTCGTCATCGCGGCGGGCGCGACGATCTCCCGCGACCTCCCGGTCCCGGGCCGTGACCTGAACGGCATCCACTTCGCGATGGAGTACCTCCCCCTCGCGAACAAGGTGCAGGAGGGCGACTTCATGGCGCCCCCCATCACGGCCGAGGGCAAGCACGTGGTCGTCATCGGCGGCGGCGACACCGGCGCGGACTGCGTGGGCACCGCCCACCGCCAAGGCGCGGCCTCGGTCACGCAGCTGGAGATCATGCCGCGTCCCTCCGAGGACCGGCCGGCCGGCCAGCCCTGGCCGACCTTCCCCATGCTGTACAAGGTCACCTCTGCTCACGAGGAGGGCGGCGAGCGGATCTACTCCGTCTCCACCACCCACTTCGAGGGCGACGAGGACGGCAACGTCAAGGCCCTCCACCTCGTCGAGGTCGCCTTCGAGGACGGCAAGCTCGTCCAGAAGCCCGGCACCGAGCGCGTCCTCCCCGCGCAGCTGGTCACCCTGGCGATGGGCTTCACCGGCACCGACCAGGAGAACGGCCTCACGGCGCAGTTCGGCCTGGCGATGGACGCCCGCGGCAACATCGAGCGCGACGCCTCCTACGCGACCAACGTCGACGGCGTCTTCGTCGCCGGCGACGCAGGCCGCGGCCAGTCGCTCATCGTGTGGGCCATCGCGGAAGGCCGCTCGGCCGCCCGCGGCGTGGACCGCTTCCTGACCGGCACCAGCGCCCTCCCGTACCCGGTCAAGCCGACGGACCGCTCGATCACCGTCTGATTCCGGACGCCGTGCTCGCACCGTGGCGGCTGAGGTCTCCGCGGTACCCCCGGCCCCGGCCGGGACCCCTCATACGGTCCGTACAACGGTGTACGGGACTCTGACACCACGCCCGCCACGTCCCCGACCAGGGGTGGCGGGCGTTGTGGCGTTCCGGGGCGGTCAGGCTTCGGGCGTGAACTCGTACTGGAGCTCGTACAGGTGGCCCGCCTTCACCATCACGGTGACCTCGATCGGCTGCGCCTCTGCTCCGTACACCGTACGAAGGGTCCGCAGGACGGGCAGGTCGCCGGGCAGCCGTAGGGCGGTGTACTGCTCCTGGGTCGCGACGCGGGCGGAGAGCCGGTCCACGCTGCGGTGGGGTGGGAAGCCGAGCTCGGCCAGGAGGGTCGGAGTACCGCCACGGATTCGGCGGGGCTCGGCCAGGGCGGTGCCGCGTGCGAGGTCGGGCGGGTAGTACGAGCTCACCAGCTCGGCGGGTTCCCCGTCGATGCTCAGGAGTTGGTGCCTGCACACGGCGGGGCTGCCCACCGCGAGGCCGAGCGCGGCAGCGACGTCGCCGACGACCGGGACCTCTTCCACCGCCAGCAGGGTGCTGTGAGCCGCGCGGGGCGGTTCCGATGCTTCGGCGAGCCATGGGTAGGCGGCCCCGTCCACAGCTGGTGTCAGGGAGCCGGCCGGGCGAACGGTCCGTTGCCGGGTGTCCCGTACGGTCACGGCCGAGCCCGCACGGCCAAGAGCCAGTCCCTCGTCCTTGAGGAGTTGGACGGCCTTCTGGATCGTGGCGTTGGAGGCATCGAACCGGGCTTTCAGCCGCGCGGTCGAAGGCAGCTTCGATCCGGGTGCGAGGCCGCCGCTCATGATCTCGTCCCGCAGATCGGCGGCGATGCGGGCGTGGAGCGGCCGGGGGTCGGGGCCTGCGGCTTCGGAAGGGGACAGGGTCATGCGACCTCGATGTCGATCTCGTACCGCAGTTGCTGGCGTCCGGCAGGCATGATCATCACGTCGGCCTGGATCGGCCGGCCCGCTGCGTCGTAAGTGGTCCGGGTGAGTCGGAGGATCGGCTCGACCGGCCCGAGGCGCAGTTGCTCCCGTTCCTCGGGGTCCGGCATCCGGGCCGTGACATTCTCTACTGCCCGTACGCCGATGTGTCCCAGCGTGGCCAGCAGGGTCACTGCGCCGCCCCGGATCTTTGCCGTGCCGGCCAGCGGGGTGCCTGCGGCGATATCGGCAGGGTAATAGGTGTCGGTCAACTCGGTCGGCTCGCCGTCGAGTTCGATGATCCGGCGGCGGACGATGGCGGTCTCGCCGGAGGTGAGGTCGAGCATCCTGGCGACTTCGGCCGGGGGGTCGGCCTCGCCGGCGCGCAGGATGCGCTGCGCGCCGCGACGGCCTGCTACCTCGACCTCGGCGGTCCAGGCGTCCGAGTCCCCGTCGGCGCGCGGGGTCAGGTACGGCATCGACGTGCTGGTCCATCCGCTGCCGTTCACGCTGCCTCCTGAGTGTCCGTCGTGCTCTGCCGGTGCCCACGTTAGGCGACGCCTCCGTGCGATCCCAGCCTGCAACCTTGCTGGTTTTCGCGAATAGCGATACGTTCTGTGTGGCCTTGGAAGCTCAGCGTTAAGGCGGTGGGGTGCTTATGTCCTTGTCCCGGCAGCAGCGGTTCCCTCGGGCCCGTGCCTCGGTGCGCGCGGCCCGTCAGTTCGTAGGTGACACGCTCGGCGATTGGGGCGTGTGCGAGCGGCGGGACGACATGCGGCTCTGCGTGTCCGAGCTCGCCACGAATGCCGTTCGGCACGGTGCCCCACTGGGGCGGGAGTTCTCCGTGCGTTTGGGGTGGGAGGGAGAGATCGTGGCGATCGAGGTGCGTGACAGCGGCCCCGGTTCTCCCGTCGTGCAGCAGCCCGGCCTCGGTGCCCCGAGCGGCCGGGGGCTGTGGCTGGTGGCCGAGCTTGCGGACGAGTTCAAGATCCGCGACGAGCGGGTGGGCAAGACGATCCGGGCTGGATTCAAGCTGGGCCCGGCGTGAGGTGAGGGACGGTGACACAACGCCCGCCACGTCCCCGACCAGGGGTGGCGGGCGTTGTGGCGTTCCGGGTGGGGTCGGTTCGTCGGGGTGGGCGGTGCGCCGAGCTGCGGGGACCGTGGGGGCGGGTTATCAAGGGGGTGAAGGCGAGCCCGGTGGGTGTGGGGGTCGCCGCCGCCCACGCTGAGGAGTGCTTCCCGTGGAGTTCGAGGTCAATGGCGTCCCGTGTGCGGTGGACGTGGACGGTGATCCGGCCGCCGTCGAGGTGGTGCGGGAGCAGTTGGGGCTGACCGGGACCAAGGTGGTCTGCGCCGGCGGGGTGTGCGGGGCGTGCACGATCCAGGTCGACGGGGAGCCCCGGGTGGCCTGTCTGACGCCGGCCGCGCGGCTGGGCGGGCGGCGGGTGACGACCGTGGAGGGGCTGGCCGGTCACCCGGTCGGGCGTGCCTTCGCCGGGGAGGACGCGCTCCAGTGCGGCTACTGCACGCCCGGGTTCGTGGTCGAGGCGGCCGCGTTCTTCGAACGGTGGCGGGCCGCGCACGGAAGGCGCAGGCCGGGGCGGGAGGAGATCGCGGAGGCGCTGGCGGGGCACCTGTGCCGGTGTGGCGCCTACGAGGGGATCTTCAGTGCCGTCGCGGCGGCATGCGCGGGGGAGTACGACGGGGAGGCGGGCGCCGTTCCGCGCGCCGAGGCTCCCGAGAAGGTCGACGGGTCGGCGCGGTACACCACCGATCAGCGGGCCGAGGGGCTGCTGGAGGGGGTGATCATCCGGTCGCCGCACGCGCACGCGTACGTACGGTCCCTTGAGGCCGGGGATGTCGCCGTGGTGCCGCTGCTTCCGCCCGACGGCGTGGTGCGGTACGTCGGGCAGCCCGTGGCGGCGGTCGCGGCGGCGGACCGGGCCTCCGCGCGGGCGGCCGCCGCGCGGGTCACGGTGGAGTACGAGGTGCTGCCGGCCGCCCTCGACGTGGGCCGGGCCCGGGCCGGTGAGGGCCCGCTGGTCTACGAGGACAAGGCGGCGCGGAAGCTGGCGCCCGGATCCGGTGAGGCCCCGCAGCTGACGCCCGCCCGCTGGCGCGGCAACCGGCGCGGGCCGTCCGCGATGAGCAAGCGGCCGGCCACGGCCGTGCGCCGGATCGTCGAGGCGCGCGAGAAGAGTCCCGAGCGCGTGGTCGAGGGGTTGTTCACCACCGCCGCGCAGACCCACACCCCGCTCGAACCGCACGCCTGCCTGGCCCGGTGGGACGACGGAACCCTCCACCTGGAGGTGTCCACGCAGTCGGTGAGGCAGGTCGCCGTACTCGCCGCCGAGCGCTTCGGCGTGCCCGTCGAACGGGTGCGGGCCCGGGCCGTCCACGTGGGCGGAGGCTTCGGCTGCAAGATGGGGCTGACCTCCGACGTCGTGGCCGCGGTGGAGCTGGCCCGGCTGCACGGCGCCCCCGTACGGGTGGTGCTGGACCGGGACGAGGAGCTCACCGACGGCGGGTACCGGCCCGGGACCCGGATCCGGCTGGCGATGGCCGCCGACGCCTCCGGGGAGCTGAGCGCGCTGGCCATGGACGCGGACACCGACGGCGGGGTCTCGGTGGGCGGCACCGTCGCGGCGCTGGCCCGGTTCATGTACGGCAAGGCCCCGCGCCGGCTACGGGACTTCGACACCGTCACCCACCGGCCCCCGGGCGCCCCCTTCCGCGGACCCGGCGGACCCACGATGTGCTGGGCCCTGGAACAGGCCGTCGACGAGATGGCCCACCGGCTCGGGCAGGATCCGATCGCCCTGCGGCGCCGCTGGGACGGCAATCCGAAACGCCATGCCCTGTACGACCTGGCCGCCGCGCTCCCGGCCTGGTCGGGGACCCGCGGCGGCACCGGGCGGTTCCGCCGGGGCGTCGGGGTGGCAGCGGCCAACTGGCTCTACTTCCTCGACCCCGTCACCGAGGTCGAGCTCACCGTCGAGGACGGGATCGTCGTCGCCCGCTGCGCCGTGCAGGACATGGGCACGGGCTCGCGCACCGTACTGCGCCGGGCCGTCGCCGAAGGGCTCGGCGTACCGGAGGAGAGGGTGCGTGCCGAGGTCGGGCACAGCGACACCGTCCACGGGCCCACCTCCGGCGGCAGCCGCACCACGCCCTCGATCGTGCCCGCGGCCGTGGACGCCGCCGAACGGCTGCGCGACGCGCTCGGCGCCGCCGACGGCGACGTGGCCTCCCGGTTGGGGCTGGCGAACGGCGTACGGGTCACCGGCCGGCGCCCCCGCGACCGGCGGGGCTTCGTGACCCCCCTCAACCTGACCATGGGCGGCGTGGCGATCGGCCGCGGCTTCACCGGATCGGTGCAGGTCGCCGAAGTGGAGGTGGACACCCGGCTCGGCCGGATCCGCCCGCTGCGCGTGTGGAGCGGCATCGCCGCGGGCCGCATCCACGAGGAACGGCTCGCCCGCAGCCAGTGCGAGGGCGCCGTCGTCCAGGGCGTCGGCTACGCCCTGTTCGAGGAGCGGCGCACCGACCCGGCCACGGGGCGGGTGCTGACCGACAACCTGGAGGACTACCGCATCCCCGGCATCGGGGACACCCCCGAGATCACCGTCCACTTCCACCAAGAGGGCTTCGACCACGTCCCCGGCGGCGGAGTCGGCCTCGGGGAGATCTCCACCCTGCCCACCGCGGCCGCCCTGGCCAACGCGGTCCACGACGCCACCGGCTGGCGCCCGTACGACATGCCCATCCGCCCCGACCGGCTCCTGGAAGGACTGGGTACGTGAGCACCGAGCCCACCCTCACCGATCT
The DNA here is from genome assembly GCF_042888445.1 of Streptomyces sp. NPDC002886. Lineage (NCBI taxonomy): Bacteria > Bacillati > Actinomycetota > Actinomycetes > Kitasatosporales > Streptomycetaceae > Streptomyces > Streptomyces sp. NPDC002886. Next base: position 278,719 of record NZ_JBIAPV010000002.1, on the reverse strand, counting down.
CTCGGCCGCCGTCCTCGCGCGTGGCGGGGAGCTGCGCGCCGGTGGCACCGACACCACCGCCCGGTACCGCGCGGGCATCGCCCCGGGTCCGTTCACCGACCTCGACGGCGCCGGCAGCCTGCGCGGCTGTACGCCGCTGCCCGGCGGCGGGCTGCGGATCGGCGCCCTGACCACGCTCGCCGAGCTGGCCGCCGACCCTCGGGTGCGCTCCGGCTGGCCCGCCCTGGCGGTGTCCGCCGGGACCGCGGCGACCCCGCAGATCCGCTCCGCCGGCACCCTGGGCGGCAACCTGCTCCAGCGCAACCGCTGCTGGTACTACCGCAATCCGCACTTCAGCTGTCTCCAGAAGGGCGGCTCCGGCTGCCCCGCGCGCGAGGGCGACCACCACTTCGGCGTGGTCAGCGGCGACGGCCCCTGCGTGGCCCCGCATCCGTCGACCCTCGCGATGGCCCTGCTCACCTACGACGCGGGAGCCGAGATCCACGGCGAATCACCGCGCACGGTGGCCGATCTGTACGGGGACGGCGACCGGCTCCACCGCGCCGACCACCTGCTGGCACCGGACCGCGTCCTCACCGCGGTCCTGCTGCCGCCGACCCTGCCGGGCGAGCGCGCCGCCTGCCACCGGGCCACCAGCCGGGCCCACGGCGAATGGCCCCTGGTCGAGGCCACCGCCCGGCTCGCGCTGGACGGAGCCACCGTCACGCACGCCGCCGTCGCGGCGGGCGGCGTGGCGCGGGTTCCGCTGCGGCTGCCGGAGGTGGAGACCGTCCTGATCGGCCGGGAGGTCACCCACGAGCTGCTCGCGGCCGCGGCCGCCACGGTGCTCGCCCGCTGCCGGCCGCTGCCGCAGACCGGCTACAAGACCACCCTGTTCCGGGACACCGTGCTGGAGGTGCTGGAGCGGGCCGCCGGAGCGGCCCTCACCGGTTAGGCCGTCCCTTTCCGATCGCGCCGGGCCCGCCGGCCACCGCAGGCCGTCCCTTTCGGATCGTGCCCGGCCCGCGCCGCCCGCGGGCCTACGGCTGCCGCACCCGTGCCATGGCCCGGTAGGCGGTCGGGGTGAGGCCCGTGGAGCGGACCAGGTGGGTGCGCAGGGAGTCCGCGGTGCCGAGACCGCTGCGTGCCGCCACCTGGTCCACGGGCAGGGCGGTCGTTTCCAGGATCTCGCGGGCGCGGTGGAGGCGCTGGTGCAGGAGCCACTGCAGGGGACTGAGCGCGGTTTCTGCGCGGAAGCGGCGGGTCAGGGTGCGCACGCTCAGGCCCGCGTGCCGGGCCAGTTCGGCCAGGGTCGTCGGTTCGTGCAGGCGGGCCAGGGCCCAGGCGCGGGTCGCGGCCAGGGAGCTGCCGCGGTCGGCCGGGAGCGGGGTCTCGATGAACTGGGCCTGGCCGCCGGGCCGGGCGGGCGCCGCGACCACCAGACGAGCCGTGGCGTTCGCCACGGCGGCTCCGTAGTCGCCGCGCACCAGGTGCAGGCACAGGTCGATCCCCGCGGAGAGCCCCGCGGAGGTCACCACCCCGTCGTCCTCGACGAACAGCACGCCCGGCACCAAGTCGACCGCGGGGAAGCGCTCTCTGAACTCCTCCGACATGCTCCAGAAGGTCGTGGCGCGCCGTGAGTCGAGGAGGCCGGCCTGCGCGAGGACGAACGCGCCCGTGCAGATGGACGCGATGCGCACGTCCCGCGCGGCGGCGGCCCGCAGGGCGTCCAGTACCCGCGGGTCGCCGCTGACCCGGGCGCCGGTCCCCGTCACGATCACGGTGTCGGCCCGATCGATCGCCTCCAGGCCGTGGCGCACGACGATGTCGATGCCGATCGCCGCCTCGACGATGCCGGGGGCGGGCGTGCAGATCGTCACCTCGTAGGCCGGGTCCTCCCCGATGCGGGTCGCGCCGAAGACCACCTCCGGGATCGACAGGTCGAAGGTGGTCACCGGGGGGACCGCGATGACCACGACCCGGTGTGGCCGGTGGGCGGGCCGGTGGGTCGCACGAGGAGGCGTCATGGCTCGAATCTCCGGACGGCTGACATTCGGGCCACTACTGTACGGGCCTGCCCGGGGTGAGAGTTGATCCATCGCGTGAACAACTCGCGCCATCCGCAAGGGAGTACGGCCATGTCCGTGCACGTCGTCACCGGCGCCGGCCCGATCGGCACCGCCACCGCCCGCCTGCTCGCCGCGTCCGGCGAACGGGTCCGTGTCGTCACCCGCGGCGGCGGCGGGCCCGAGCATCCGCTCGTCGAGCGGGTCGCCGCCGACATCACCGACGGCGACCGCCTCACCGAGCTGCTCCGGGGCGCCCGCACCCTCTACAACGCGGCCGCTCCCGCCTATCAGGACTGGCGCACCGCCTTCCCGCCCCTGGCGGCCTCCCTGCTCGCCGCCGCCGGGCGGGCCGGCACGGACTACGTGATGCTCGGGAACGTCTACGGGTACGGACCGGTCGACGGGCCGCTGTCCCCCGGGCTGCCCCTGCGGCCGACCTCGGACAAGGGGCGGGTGCGCGCCGCGATCTGGGAGGAGGCCCTGGCCGCCCACGAGGCCGGGCGGGTGCGCGTCGCCGAGGTCCGGGCCAGTGACTACCTCGGGGACCGTGCGCTCTCGCTGTTCACCTGGACGGTCGTCCCGGCCGTGCTCGCGGGCACGGAGGCCCTGCTCCCGGTCGGCCTGGACGAGGCGCACGCCTGGTCCTACGTGGACGACGTGGCCCGCACCCTCATCGCGGTCGGCGGCCGGGAGGACACCTGGGGCCGGGCCTGGCACGTGCCGTCCACCTCGGAGCTGTCCGTGCGGGCACTGGCCGACCGGCTCGCCGAGACCGCGGGTGCGCCGGAGCCGCGGCTGCGGCGGATGACGCCCGGGGAACTGGCCGAGCAGGTCGCCCGGGACGCGGTGATGGCCGAGATCCCGGAGATGGCGTACATGTACGACGCGGCGCTGCGCCTCGACGCCTCCGATACCGAGGCCGTGCTCGGCGTACGGGCCACCCCGCTGGACCTGGTGCTCAAGGAGCTGGCCGGAGGCGGCAGTTGATGTCTCCCGCCAGCCCTACCCGCGAGTATTGACTATTAGTCAATTCAGGCCCACGCTCGATGCGAGCCGTCGTGTCGTCTCTGGTGTGGGAGGTCGTCCCGTGCGTACAGATGAGGAAATGGGTCGTTTGGGCGGGGAGTTGGGCGGAGCCCGGCCTCCCGCGTCGTTCGCGGAGCTGGACGCCGGAGAGCTCGCGCGGCTCGCCGAGGCGCTCAAAGCGGAGCGGGCGCGCCAAGCCGAAGGCCTGAACCAGGCCGCCGAGGAGGCGCTGGGGCTGGTCCCCGCCCTCGCGCGCGGGGCCGTGCGCAAGGTGCTGTTCCGGTGAGCCGCGCCGAAGTGGAGAAGATCGCCCGGCTGGTGGGCGCGGACGCCGGAGAGCTCGGCTTCCTGCGCGGGCTGCCGGACGAGGACGTACGGGCGTTCCGCGAGCAGGTCAGCGGCGTACTGAACGACGGCGCCCCCGAGATGCTCGACCGGATCGCCGCCGCGACCAAACTGGTGCCCGCCGGCATCGCGGCCGCCATCTCGCAGAAGGCGCTCGGGCCCCGGCTGGCCGCCGGCGTGGCCGGCCGGCTGGAGGCGGGCCGGGCCGCCGCCATCATCGAGAAACTGCCCGTCTCCTTCACCGCCGAAGCCTGCGGACACCTGGACCCCCGGAAGATCTCCGGGATCGTCGACCGCCTCGACGAGGGGCTCGTCGTACGCATCGCCACCACCCTCGCCGAGAACCGCGACCACCTCACCATGGGCCGGTTCGTCGGCCACATGCGGGACCAAGTGCTCCGCCGGATCCTCGACCAGGTCGACGACGCGGCGGTGCTGCGCGCCGGCTTCTACGTGGACCTGCCCGAGCGGCTGCCCCGGATCCTGGAGCTCATGGGCGACGACCGGCTCGCCGCGGTCGTCCGGGCCGCTGCCGCCGAGGGGCTCTGGGAGGAGGCCCTCGGCGTCGCCGCGATGGTCGGCGGCGACCAGCGGCTGCGGATCGCCGAGCTCACCGCCCGCCTCGATGCCGCCGAACTCGACTCGCTCGTACGGGTGACGCACGCCGAGGGCCTGTGGGAGTCCCTGCTCCCGCTCGTGGCGCTGCTCGGCGAGGAGGACCGGCTCGCGGTGGCCCGGCTGGAGTCCCTGCGGGACCCGCTGGTGCTGGCCGGAGTGGTACGGGCCGTCGTGGCCACCGCGCTCTGGGGCGCCTTCCTGCCGCTGGTCGGCGTACTGCCCGAGGAGGCGCGCAAGGTGGTGGCCGATGCCGCCGCCGGGCTGGGCGACACGGAGCTCGAAGGGCTCGTACGGGAGGTCGGCGAGCAGGACCTGTGGGAGCTGGTGCTGCCCCTCGTCGAGCTCATGGAGGAGGCGGGGAAGGAGCGGATCTTCGCCCTGCCGGCCTTCCAGGAGCAGGAGGAGTAGCGGAGCGTCCCGGGGCGGTGCCAGGCGTCGCGGGCCCGGCAAGATCCGAAAGAGACGGCCTAGCGGCTGAGCAGCGCCAGCAGAGCGCGGCGCGGGAGCAGGCGGGCGGCGAGGACGAAGAGGGAGTTCGCACGTCCGGGGACGACGGTCGGCCGGGTGGTGCGGCGGCCCAAGGCGCGCAGGGCGGCGCGCACCACGGCCTCCGGGCTCTGGACCAGGGCGGCCGGAGCGTCCTGGTGCCGCCCGGCCGGGGCCTGGGCCGGGGGCGTCGACTCCGGCTGCGGCCCCGGCTCCGCGGCGGTGGGGCCGGGGCAGAGGGCCATGACGTGGACGCCGCGGGGGCGTTGCTCGTGCCAGAGGGCTTCGGAGAAGGCGGTCACGAAGGCCTTGCCGGCGCTGTAGACGGCGAGGCCGGGGGACGGGGCGCCGCCGAGGGTGGAGGAGACGTTGACGAGGGCGTCTCCGCGGCGGGCCCCGGAGAGGAAGGCGTGCGCCAGCGTGACGACGGCGTCGCAGCCCAGGCGCGTCGCGGCGAGGGCGTCCCGCGGGTCGGACCCGGCGAAGGGCCCGTGGTGGGCGGTGCCGGCGCTGTTGACCAGCAGGTTGACGGGGTGTCGGCGCAGCTCGGCGGCGACCAGCCCCTGCCCCTCGGGAGTGGACAGGTCGGCGGCCAGCCGGCGGTGACCGGGCCCGAGCTCTTCCACGAGGGCGCGCAGCCGGTCCTCGCCCCGGGCCACGAGGGTCACGGTCCAGCCGGCCGCCGCGAGTTCGCGGGCGAAGGCCCGGCCGATACCCGAACTGGCCCCGGTGACCAGGGCGGTGCGCGCCGTCACTTCTCGGCTCCGGGCACCGTGCCGGGCGACAGGAGGAAGGACGCCCGCTCCATGACCGGCTGCCGCCGGGTGTTCTGGAACGCGGCGATCCGCCATTGTCCGTCGCTCTCGCGGGTCAGGGTGTACGTCTGGACCTTCGACAGTTCCCGCCGGCCGCCCGCCCTCGTAGGTGTCGCCGCGGCTGGTGACCACGGCCGCGTCCGGGCCGAGGAAGCGGATGCCCAGGATCGAGTCGGCCAGCTTCGTGCCCTTGACGAAGCCGCCGAAGAGGGCCCGGTGGGCCTCGGTGATGTCGCCGCGGCCCTGGTAGTGGGTGCCGACGTACGTCGTGTACGTGGCGTCCGGCGTGAAGTGGGCTCCGTACGCGTCGGCGTCGGCGGCGCCCCAGGCCCCGGCGAGCGAGGACAGCACGCCGCAGACGGCGTCGCGGTCGCCCGTCACGCCCCCGGCGCCGGTGGCGGTGACGGCCGTGCAGGCGGCGGAGCCGGTGACCTTGACCTCCGAGGTGCCGTCGAGCCACAGGTAGCCGCCGCCGGCCGTGAGGCCGAGGGCGAGCGCGGCGCCGATCAGGGCGCGCTTGAGCGTGCGCCCGCGGGGGCGGGGCGCGGGCGGGGCCGCCGGGCCGGTGCCGGGGGAGGAGTCGGGTGCGCAGTCCGGGTCGGTGCTCGGGGCGCTGGTGCGGTCGTCGGTACGGACGGTGGTCATGCGGGCTCTCCGTAAGGTCGTCGGGGTGGGGCCGGGCGAGGGGGCGCTGCGCACGGTCAGCGCTCGGCGGCCGGGACGAGGTCCGGGGCGAACCGGTAGGACACGGCCTCCATCAGGGGCTTGCGCTTGGTGTTCTGGAACGCGGCGATCCGCCATGACCCGTCCGCGTCGCGGACGAGGGTGTACGTCTGGATCTTGGTGAGCTTCGCCGGGCGCTTGCCCTTGTAGGTGTCCCCGCGGCCGTTGACCACCGCCGTGTCCGGCCCGTAGAAGCGGACGTCGAGGATCTCGTCCGCCAGCCGGGTGCCCTTGAGGAAGCCGGCGAAGAGGGCGCGGTGGCTGTCCACGATGTCGCGGCGGCCCCGGTAGAAGGTGCCGACGTAGGTGATGTACGTGGCGTCCTCGGTGAACAGCGCGCCGTACGCCTCGGCGTCGTGGCGCTCCCAGGCGGAGACGAGCCGGTCGAGCACGGTCCGGACGGCGGTGGAGGCGGCGGCTACGGACTCGCCGGTGGGCTGCTGCATGACGGACCACTCCCCATGTGATTAGACTGACGCAGATACTGACTGAACACAATATCTGCATGTGTGCAGATATAAAGGTAGGAGGCGATCCCGAGAATGGCAACAGGCGGCGGCGGCCCGGACGCGCACACGAACTTCCGGCAGTACCTGGACGCCGTCGGGCTCCAGGGCCTGGCCAGCGCCGAGGCGGCCGGACTGCACACCTCCGAGTGGTACGCGCTCAGCCTCATCACCCTGGAAGGGAGCCTGTCCTCCGGCGAGCTCGCCACCCGCACCGGGTTGACGACGGGTGCGACGACCCGGCTCATCGACCGCCTCGAACGGGCCGGTTACGCCCGTAGGGCCGCCGACCCGGGGGACCGGCGCCGGGTCATCGTGGAACCCGTACCGGACGCGCTGGACCGCATCGAGGACGTGGTCGGACCGGCCCGCCGGCACATCGCGGCAGTGATCGGCTCCTACACCCCGGAGCAGCAGGCCCTGCTCTTCGACTACTTCGCCCGCGCCGCGCCCGCGTTCCGCGCGGCCACGGAGGAGATCCGCGCGGCGGCCGGGCCCCGCCGGAGCAAGGGCCGCCCGGCGGCGGAGTAGGGGAGCGGGGGAGGAAGGGGGGCTGGTCGCGGTGCGGTGCGGCCGTCCCGTCAACACGTGAGCACGGGCTCTCGTGCCTCTGCGGCAACCCCCGGGCCTTCTGGTAACAGTGGGTCACATGCTCCCCTCCCACATGCTGTTGAGCTGCCTGCTGGGCGCCGCGCTGCTCGCTCCCGTCCCGCTCGGGACCGCCGAGAGCCGCACCGGCACCGGCGCCGAGAGCCCCACGGCCGAGAGCCACGGCGCCGACGGCCGCACCGTCGACTACCGCGGGCTGCGCCTCACCGTTCCCGCCGACTGGCGGGTCGTCGACCTCGATCGCAACCCCGACGCCTGCCTGCGCCTCGACCTGCCCACCCTGTACCTCGGGCACGCCGGCGGCCAGGGCGAATGCGCGGCCGGCCGCGCCGCGGCCCCCCGCTCCGACACCCTGCACCTGGAGCCGCTCGACGGGGCCCCGCCGCGCGCCGACATCCCCACCGTCGGAGGCGACGAGGGGGACCCGCTGCCCAAGGTCCGGGGCGACAGCAACGAGATCCGCTACGCCCTGCGCCGCGCCGGGGTGATGGCCACCGTCTCCTACGGGTCCACCCCCGAGGCCGTCCGCGCCGTCCTGACGCGGGCCCGCGCCCTCACACCCCCGGCCGCCCCCGGTCCGGTTCCCGTCGATCCGGTCGGCGTGGTCGGCGGGGGGTCCCGCACGACCGTCCAGGCGCCCTTCACCGGCGAGGGGTTCGACGCCTGTACCGCCCCCACCCAGCGCACCATGGACGCCTGGCGGTCCGACTCGCCCTTCGGCGCCGTCGGCGTCTACATCGGCGGCCGCGCCCGCGCCTGCGCCCAGCCGCAGCTCACCGCCGGATGGGTGAGCCGGCAGGCCGGGGCGGGCTGGCACCTCATGCCGATCTGGGTCGGGCCCCAGCCCTGGAACAGCTCCTCCACGGGGCTCTCCACCGACGCCTCGGAGGCCAACGAGCAGGGCCGGGCCGAGGCCGAGGGCGCGGCCCACGCCGCCGCGGCGCTGGGCATGGCCGAGGGCACGGTCCTCTACAACGACCTGGAGAACTACTCGGACCGGGCCACCTGGGACGCCCCCGTCGTCGCCTACCTCACCGCCTGGACGGTCCGCCTGCACGAACTGGGCTACGGGGCCGCCGCCTACGTCTCCGCCAGCTCCGGGGCCAAGGCGCTGAGCGCCCACTTCGCCCAGGCCCCCGAAGCCATGCCCGACGTGCTGTGGGTGGCCCGCTGGAACGGCGCGGCCTCGGTCACCGACGCCGACATGGGACTCCCGGCCGGGACCGGGCAGTGGACGGGGGGCCGCCGCGCCCACCAGTTCCGGGGAGACCACGACGCCACGTACGGGGACGTGACGCTCAACATCGACCGGAGCTGGCTGGACGTCGGCGCCCAGACCCCGGCCGGGGCCCCTGCCAAGGCCCCGAAGGGTCCGAAGACACCGGGCAAGGCCAAGAAGGCTCCCGCCAAGTCCCCTGCCAAGTCCCCGGCCGGCTCCGCGCCCAAGTCCCCGGCCGGCTCCCCGGCCAAGGCCCCGGCCAAGGCGTCCGCCAAGGCGCCCGCCAAGACCCCTGCGGTCGTCCCGGCGCCGTCCCCGGCCAGGGTCTAGCCCCGCTCAGCCCGCCGCGGGTTCCTCGCCCGCCGCGGGCTCCTCGCGGGCCGGCTCGTCGTCATTGCCCCGGCGCAGGGTGCGCAGTCCGTGCTCCGGGGTCCACGAGCGGACCACCAGGTCGTCGCCCTCGACCCCCACGTGCACCACCTCGGTCAGCTCGGCGCGGAACAGGTCGAAGGGGTGCGGGGTGTCGTTCTCCTCGGCCTCCTCCGCGTACCGGTGGAGCTCGGGCTGTTCCACGATCTCCACCGCGCGCCCGGCGATCCGCACGTCCCCGTCGGGCATCGCCTCGTCCGCGCCCGGGTTGGTGTGCAGGGCGAAGCGGGGATCGCGCCGCAGGTCCTTCCCCTTCATCGAGCCCGGCATCATGCCCAGCCACAGCTCGCCGCCGCGGATCTCGACGTTCAGTCCGGTCGCGCGCGGGGAGCCGTCCTTGCGCAGGGTCGCCAGGACGTGGTGCGGGAACTGCGCGAAGCGGGCCCGGACGGCCGCCGCGAAGTCCGGTTCCGCCTTTTCGAATACGGCCCAGTTGTTCGTCGTCATGCGTCCATCAAAGCGCGGGGCACCTGCGCCCGCCGCTCAGGCGCGCACGATTCCCGCAGCCCGGGCCGCCGCCAGCCATCCGGGGAACTCCCCGACCAGCCGGTCGTACAGTTCCGGGTCCGCGACCGTGCGCGGGTCGGGGCCGGCGTGGAAGTAGCCCGCGTTGTCCACCACCCGCTTCTGCGGCACGGGCAGTTCGTCCAGCCGGCGCAGGAAGTCGAACTGCGAGCTGCGGGTGTTGCCGAAGCCGACGAACTGCCAGAAGAGCGGCAGCCGGGCCGCTTTGCACAGGTACTTCTCGGCGGCGAGCTTGTTGATCGGGCCGCCGTCGGTCTGGAAGACCACGAGCGCGGGGAGGGTGGACCCGGAGTCCAGGTAGTGGTCGATCACGGCGTCCATCGCCGCGTGGTAGGCCGTCTTGCCCATGTGGCCGAGGCCGGCGGCGATCGCGGTGACCCGCCCCTCGTGGCCGGCCAGGGAGATCTCCTCGACCGCGTCGACCTCGGTGGAGAAGAACACGACCGGCACGCGGGCGTCGTCGTCCAGGTGCGCGGAGAGCCCCAGCACCCGGTCGGCGAGGGCCTGCACGCTGCCGTCCTCGTAGTACGGGCGCATGGACCCCGAGTAGTCGAGCACCAGGTAGACGGCGGCCCGCCCGCCCTCCAGGCCGTGGTTGCGGAGCGAGGTCCCGGCGCTCTTGTACAGGCTCACCAGCGCCGGGGCGGTCTCTTCGATCTTCCGGAGGTCTATCGCGCTGCCCGTCATGGGGCCGAGGGTACGACAACCCGCGCCATCCGGGCCCCGGTCGTCGGCGCGTCACCCTGTCGGGAGGAACCCCAGTCTTCCCGCCAGCCGTTCACGGTGTGCGGCCGGGGAGCCGAAGAGCAGGGCCGAGCCGTGGGCCCGCTTGAAGTACTCGTGCGCCTCGTGCTCCCAGGTGATGCCGATGCCGCCGTGCAGCTGGATCATCTCGCCCGCCACATACGCGTACGCCTCCGAGCAGGCCGACTTGGCGGCGGCCGCCAGGTCGGGGGCCGCGTCGGCGGCGGCCGCCGCGAGGGCCAGCGAGCGGGCGCCCTCCACCGCGGTGTGCAGGTCGGCGAGCCGGTGCTTGACCGCCTGGAAGGAGCCGATGGGCCGCCCGAACTGCACGCGGTCCTTCGCGTACCGGACCGTCACCTCCAGCGCCCGCGCGGCCGCCCCCGCCTGCTCGGCGGCGAGCGCCGTACAGGCCAGGTCCCGGACCCGGGCGAGGACCCCGGCGCCGTCGGGCGAGAGCAGCCGGGCCGGGGTCCGGTGCAGGGTGAGCTCCGCGAGGGGCCGGGTGCGGTCCATCGTGGACCGTACGGTGAAGGCCGCCGGCGCGGCGAGGAGTTCGAACAGCCCGAGCCGGCCCGGGGCCGTGCCGGCGGCGGCGTCCGGCCGGGCGAACGCCAGCAGCAGGGACGGTTCGGCCGGGCCCGCCAGGACGTACCGCTTCGTGCCCGTGAGCAGCCAGTCCGCCCCGGCGGGCTCGGCCCGGGCGGACAGGGCGTCCGCCTCCCAGCCGCCGTCCGGGGTCTCCGCCCAGGCCAGGGCCCCCACGACCGTGCCCTCCGCCAGGTGCGGCAGGTGCTTCGCGCAGGCCTCGCGGTCGCCGGACGCGAGCAGGGCCGCCACCGTCAGCACCGCCGAACCCAGGTACGGTACGGGGCTCAGCGCGCGCCCCAGTTCCGCCATGACCACCCCGACCTCGGCCGGCCCGCAGCCCAGCCCGCCGTACTCCTCGGGGACCGCCAGCGCGGCCGCGCCGATCCGCGCGGTCAGCGGAGCCCAGGCCGTGTGGCCGGGGTGGCGGGCCAGGACGGCCCGTACCGCGTCCCGGAGTTCCTCCTGCTCGCCGGTCGGCTGTAGCGGCCTCATGCCGACTCCCCTCGCGCCGCGCGGCGCAGCTCCGTCTTCAGCAGCTTGCCGCCCGCGTTGCGCGGGAGCTCCTCCAGCAGGGTGAACCGCCTGGGCACCTTGAAGTTGGCCAGCCGTTCCCGGGTCCAGGCGGTCAGCTCTTCGGCGGTGACCGGCCCGGTGGTGACGACGTAGGCCACCCCGACCTCGCCGAGCCGCTCGTCGGGGGCGCCGACGACCGCCGCGTCGGTGATGGCGGGGTGGGTCAGCAGCACGTTCTCCACCTCCGCCGGGTAGGCGTTGAAGCCGCCGACCACGTACATGTCCTTCAGCCGGTCGGTGATGGCGAGGTAGCCCCGCGCGTCGAGCACGCCGATGTCCCCGGTCCGAAGCCAGCCGCCGGGCAGCACGGCTTCGGCGGTGCTCGCCGGGTCGTCCAGGTAGCCGGGGGTGACGTGGTAGCCGCGGACCTGCACCTCGCCCGGCTCCCCGGCGGGCAGCACCGCGCCGAGCGGGTCGGTGATCCGTACCTCGGTGTCCGGCAGCGGCCGGCCGACGGTGTGGGCGAGGGTCCACGCGTCGGCGTCGGTGGGGCAGACGGACACGACCCCGCCGGACTCGGTGAGCCCGTACGCGGTGAACACGTCGGGCGCCCCCAGTTCGCCGCGGATCTCCTCGACGAGGGAGGTGGGCACCGAGGCGGCCCCGGTGCCGGCCAGGCGCAGTGCGGACAGGTCGTGGGCGGCCCGTGCCGGGTGGCGGATCAGGCCGTGGAAGACGGTCGGCGGGCCCATCAGGCAGGTCACGCGCTCGGCGGCCATGCGGTGCAGGATGCGGTCGGTGTCGTAGACGGCCTCGGGGAGCATGGTGACCCCGCGCAGCAGGCAGGCGAGCACCCCGGCCTTGTAGCCGAAGGTGTGGAAGAAGGGGTTCACCAGCAGGTACCGGTCGCCGGGGCGCAGGCCGACGAGGCCGGACCAGGAGGCGTAGAGCCGCAGGGTCTGGCCGTGGGTGGTCATGACGCCCTTGGAGCGGCCGGTGGTGCCGGAGGTGTAGAGGATGTCGCTGAGGTCGTCGGGGCGCACGGCGGCGGCGCGCGCGGCCCGCTCGGCCTCGGGCACGGCCTCGCCGGCGCGCAGGTAGGCCTCCCAGGAGACACCCGCGCCCGCGTCCCCCGTGCCCGCGTCCCCCGCGCCCGCGTCCCCCGTGCCCTCTTGGTCCGCCCCGCGTCCCTCGCGCCCGTCGCGCAGGATCACCGTGGAGGCGAGCGCCCCGAGGTCCTCGCCGGAGGCGTGCAGGTCACGGGCGTAGTCGGTACCGAGGAACCCGCGCTCGGTGAGCAGCACTCGGGCCCCGCTGCGCCGGATGATGTCGGCGGCCTCGGCGGGCTTGTAGCGGGTGTTGACCGGTACGAGGACCGCGCCGGCGCCGACCGCGCCGAGGGCGGCGGTGATCCACCGGCGGCTGTTGGGGGCCCAGATCGCGACCCGGTCGCCGGGGCGGACGCCGTGGGCGATGGCGGCGCGGGCGGCCGCGGAGATCTCGGCGGCGAGGCGGGCGAAGGTCCAGCGGACCTCTCCGTCGGCGAGCGCCTCGCGCTCCCCGTACGCGGCGGCGGCGTACTCGGGGAGCCGGGCGAGCGTGACGGGCGGCTGCGGCGACGGCGGCTTCGGCCGTGCCTCGGGCCGGGGCGGCGGCGGGGGTGGTGGTGGCATCGGATCGGACCCTCCCTACTTGACGAGCGAGCGTGGGCGGTATCCAATCACAGGTGTTTCGGTTAGGCATATACCTAGTAGAAATAATCAGGGAGGGTTCTCATGAGGGAGGCAGCCATGTCCGACATGAAGTCGGTCCTGTCCAGCTTCTGTACCGGCGTCGCCGTCATCGCGGCACGCGGAGCCGACGGCCGCCCCGTGGGGATGGCCGTTCAGTCCTTCTCGTCCGTGTCCCTGGACCCTCCGCTGGTCTGCTTCTGCCCGGCGCGCACGTCCTCCACCTGGCCCCTGATCCAGGCGGCGGGGGCCTTCGCCGTCAACATCCTCGCCGCCGACCAGCAGGAACTGTGCCGCCGCTTCGCCGTCACCGGGGGCGACAAGTTCGCCGGTGTCCCCTGGCGGGCCGGCGGCAATGGCGCGCCCCTGCTGGACGGGGTCCTCGCCACCGTCGAGTGCGATCTGGAGGCGGTCCTGGACGGCGGCGACCACGCCATCGCGCTGGGCCGGGTCACCGCCCTGACGGCGCACCGCGAGGGCGCGCCGCTGCTCTACTTCCGGCGCACCTACGGGCGCTTGCCGGGCTCGCCCGGCGCCGGGTCCGAAGCGGGGGCCGGGCCGCGCCCGCTCTCCAGCGCTGTGACGTCGGCGAGGTCGTCCAGCATGGCCGCGGCCAGGTCGCGCTCGGACGCGTAGTACCGCTCGGCCCACTTGAGGGTGAGCGTCGGGTAGGCCCACGAGGCCTCTTCCCGGGCCCCGTCCGCGTCGGCCACCGCGCGCCGCCGCATCTTCTCCGCGAACTCCTGGTGCTGTACGAGGACTTCGCGCATCTGCTCCGGCTCCAGCAGGTGGCCGAGCCACAGCCGCAGCATCGGTCCGTGCTTGAGCACCGGCGGGTCGACGGGTGCCTCGCGCGCCCAGCGCCGTACGGCCGTCATGCCCTCGTCCGTGATCCGGTACACCCGCTTGTCGCGGGTGCCGGTCTCCTGGGCGACCAGCCGCGAAGAGGCGTAACCGGCCTTCTCCAGCCGCTTGAGCTCGCTGTAGATCTGGCTGAAGGACGGACTCCAGTAGAAGAAGCGCAGCGACCAGTCCGACCACTTCTTCAGGTCGTAACCGGAGAGCTCCTCCCCGAAGGAGAGCAGCCCGAGCACCGCCCAGCTGGTCGCGGGGAGCGTGCGCCCGTTCGTGTCTTCTGCCGCCTCGTTGGTCACGCAGCGCAGTCTACGACCGGTCTGCGCGGCGGCCCTTCCCCCGGCCCGATATGACTGCTAGAAGTATTCCTATTCGAAATACATTACCGACGTGCCGTGCGCAGCGCACGGCTGGGAGGCACCCCGTGAAGTTCTCGATGATCTTCGAGGCGCAGCTCGTCGACCCGACGCCCGAACGCGAGCGCCAGGTCATCCACGACTGCGTCGAACAGGCCGTGTTCGCCGAGGAGATGGGCTTCGACCGGATCTGGGCCGTGGAGCACCACGCCCTCACCCAGTACGCCCACATGAGCGCCTCCGAGATCTTCCTGACCTGGGTCGCAGCCCGGACCGAGAAGATCCGCATCGGCCACGGCGTCGTCACCATGCCCTTCGGCTACCAGCACCCCGTGCGCGTGGCCGAACGCGCCGCCATGCTCGACGTGCTCTCCGGCGGCCGCGTGGACATCGGCGCCGGCCGCGGCGCCACCCGCCAGGAGATGTCCATGTACGGGGTCCGCCCCGAGGACACCTACCCGCAGATGGAAGAGGCGCTGCGGATCTTCTCCTCCGCCTGGCGCGAGGAGAAGTTCGAGTGGCACGGCTCCATCGACATCGGCCCCGGCGCGATCCTGCCCCGGCCGGTCCAGGACCCGCACCCGCCGCTCTTCATGGCCTGCTCCAAGCACGACACCCTCAAGCTCGCCGCCGAACTGGGCATCGGAGCGCTCGTGATGGGCTTCGCCGGAGCCGACGACGTGCGCGCCATGCGCAAGGTCTACGACGAGGCCATCGCCACCCGCACCGGCGCCAGCTTCGTCTCCACCGAGGTCAACGACCACCTCTCCGCGCTCTGCCCCACCATCGTCCTCGACGACGCCGAACGCGCCCTGCGCCTGGGCACCCGCGGCCAGCGCTTCTTCGCCGAGTCCATCGCCCACTGGTACGGCAACGCCCCCGAACCCACCGGCTACTCCGAGGACGAGACCGCCGAGGAGCACGTGGCCGCACTGGACCGGGGCCGCGAGGAGCTGGTCGCCAAGCTCCACGGGGCGAACATCCCGGCCCGCCCCGTAGACACCGGCACCTACAACGCCGAGCATGCCTACGGCAACGCCCAGACGGCCATCGCCTACGTCGAGCAGCTGCGCGAGATCGGCGTCGACGAGGTCATGTGCCTGATCCAGATGGGCACCGTCCCCCAGGAGGCCTGCATGGAGACCATCCGCCAGTGGGGCGAGACCGTCATCCCGCACTTCCGCGCACTGGAGGGCTGACCCCATGGCCATCTCCCTCGACGGCAAGGTCGTCGTCATCACCGGCGCCGGACGCGGCCAGGGCGCGGCCGAGGCCCGGCTGTGCGCCGAGGCCGGAGCGCGGGTCGTGGTCACCGACATCCGGGAGGAGGAGGGCCGCGAGGTCGCCGCCTCGCTCGGCGGCCAGGGGCTCTACGTGCGCCACGACGTGGCCGACGCCGACAGCTGGGCGGAGGTGGTCCGCGAGGCCGTACGCGCCTTCGGCACCGTCTCCGCCCTGGTCAACAACGCCGCCCTGTGGCGCACGGCCCACGTGGAGCGCCAGGGCCTGGAGGACTTCGAAGCCCTGCTCCGGGTCAACCTCCTCGGACCGTTCCTCGGGATCCAGGCCGTGGCCCCGGTGCTGCGCGCCGGCGGAGGCGGCTCGATCGTCAACGTCTCCTCCACCGCCGGACTGGTCGGCATCCCGGGCCACGCGGCGTACGGCTCCAGCAAGTTCGCCCTGCGCGGGCTCACCAAGTCGGCCGCGCTGGACCTGGCGGGGGACCGGATCAGGATCAACTCCGTGCACCCGGGAGCGATCGACACCCCGATGGTCAGCGAGGCCGTCGCGGGACGGGACTGGTCGCACCTGCCGCTGGGGCGGATCGGGCGGCCCGAGGAGGTCGCGGAGCTGGTCCTCTTCCTCTGCTCGGACGGGTCCTCGTACATCACGGGCGCGGAGTTCACGGTCGACGGCGGGATGACCGCGCGATGAGCGGCGCCGACCGGCTGTCCCCGGCGGCCCGCCGGCTGTGCGACGCGATGGCGGCCGCCTTCCCCGGACCGGGGGATCCGGCCGCCCTGCGCGCGGCCGCCGCCGGCTCCCCGGGCGGCGGCGCGGCGGTGGCCTCCGTACGGGACGCCGACGCCGGCGGGGTCCCCGTCCGGATCTACGATCCGGCGCCGGGCGGCGGCGGGGGCCGCCCGCTGACGGTGTTCTTCCACGGCGGGGGCTGGGTGATGTGCGGCCTGGACACCCACGACGCGCTGTGCCGGGCCCTGGCCGTGGCCTCGGGCGCGGTGGTGGTCTCCGCGGACTACCGCCTCGCGCCCGAACACCCCTGGCCGGCCGCGCCCGACGACGCGCTGACGGTGCTGCTGTGGGCCCGGGCGCGGGCGGCCGCACTGGGCTGCGACCCCGCGCGGCTGGTCGTCGCCGGGGACTCCAGCGGAGGCAACCTCGCGGCCGTGACGGCCCTGCGGGCCCCCGGACTGGTCGCCGGTCAGCTGCTGTTCTACCCGCCGCTGGACGCCTCGATGGAGCATCCGTCGGTGGCCGAGTTCGCGGAGGGGTACTTCCACACGGCCGCGCACATGGCCTGGTACTGGGACCAGTACGGCGGCGACCCGGACCACCCCCACGTCTCCCCGCTGCGCGCCCCCGACCTCTCGGGGCTGCCGCGCACGCTGCTGGTGCTGGCCGACTGCGACGTCCTGCGCGACGAGGGCCTGGCCTACGGGCGCCGGCTCGGCGAAGCCGGAGTCGACTGCGGGATCCAGCTGCTCCCCGGTGTCTTCCACGGCTTCCTCGGCCTGCCGCTGCCGGCGGCGGCCTCGGCGATCGGGGCGGCGGGGGCGTGGGTGGCGGCGACGGTCGCGAAGTAGGGGGAGGGGGGCTGGGCGGCCGGATTCGAACCGGCGTCCTCCTCCATGCTGTGTAGGCGCACTACCTCTGTGCTACGACCCAGCCCTTGCTCCGGATCCTAGGCGCGGCCCCGGCGGGTGCGCACACGAATATCCCCGGCATGATGTGCGCATGTCGATATCGGCCCCGGGGGCCTTGGCGCGCAACTCCCTCGCCCTCGCAGCGGAGTTCGCCGCCGCGCTGCTGATGCGCGGCGCCCAGCCGCACTGGCTGCCGATCCTGCTCGGCCTGGTCGCCCTCGTGTCGGGACTGCCCCACGGCACCGATGCGGGCTTCGTCCACCGGGTCGTGCTGGCGCTGGGCGCGGTGGTGATCGCGCTGTGCGCTGCTCGCGCCTGGGACGCACCCGACCCGCTGCTCTGGCAGATCCTGACCGGCGGTCTGGTCCTGGCCCAGACGGTTTCCCTGACCTGCCTCTCGCGTCGCGGGTAGCCGCTGCGCGGGGCGAGGTCCCCTACCCGCCCTTCGCCCGTTCCCCGGGGCTGTGCCCCGGACCCCTGGGGCGCCGCCCCAGACCTCGCGCCTCAAACGCCGGCGAGGCCGGATTCTCCAGCCCCTCCGGCGTTTGAGGAGCGGGGGTCCGGGGGCTCGTCTCCGGGAACGGCGCCGCGCGTGAGCACGGACCGCGCCCTGGGCCGGCCCGCGCTCCGCCGGAGGCTAGAGCCGCTCGATGATCGTGACGTTGGCCTGGCCGCCGCCCTCGCACATCGTTTGGAGGCCGAAGCGGCCGCCCGTGCGCTCCAGTTCGTGCAGGAGGGTGGTCATCAGCTTGACGCCCGTCGCGCCCAGGGGGTGTCCCAGGGCGATCGCGCCGCCGTTGACGTTGACCCGCTCCGGGTCCGCGCCCGTCTCCTTCAGCCAGGCCAGGGCCACCGGGGCGAAGGCCTCGTTGATCTCGACCAGGTCGATGTCGGAGAGGGACATGCCCGTCTTCTTCAGGGCGTACGCCGTCGCCGGGATCGGCGCCGACAGCATGCGGATCGGGTCCTCGCCGCGCACCGACAGGTGGTGGATGCGGGCTCGCGGGCGCAGTCCGTGTTCCCGTACCGCCCGCTCCGAGGCCAGCAGCATCGCCGCCGCGCCGTCCGAGACCTGGGAGGAGACCGCCGCGGTGATCGTGCCGCCCTCCATGACCGGCTTCAGCCCCGCCATCTTCTCGAGGGTGGTGTCGCGGCGCGGGCCCTCGTCCACCGCCACCTCCCCGTACG
Organism: Streptomyces sp. NPDC002886; assembly: GCF_042888445.1. NCBI lineage: Bacteria > Bacillati > Actinomycetota > Actinomycetes > Kitasatosporales > Streptomycetaceae > Streptomyces > Streptomyces sp. NPDC002886. The sequence goes on along the minus strand of NZ_JBIAPV010000002.1, from coordinate 260,511 downwards.
GCACGATCTCCCGCTCGAAGCGGCCCTCGTCGATCGCGCGCAGCGCCCGCTGGTGGGAGCGCAGGGCGAACTCCTCCATGTCGAGGCGGGAGATGCCCCACTTCTCGGCGATCAGCTGGGCCCCGTAGAACTGGTTGACGGGGGAGTCCCCGTACCGGGCCCGCCACCCCGCCGAGCCCAGGTAGGGGCCCTCGGTGAAGCCGAGCGGCTCCGCCGCCTGCCGCGAGGCGAAGGCGATCGGGATCATCGACATGTTCTGGGTGCCGCCCGCGACCACCAGGTCCTGCGTCCCGGACATGACGCCCTGCGCCGCGAAGTGCACGGCCTGTTGCGAGGATCCGCACTGGCGGTCGATGGTGACGCCCGGGACCTCCTCGGGGAGTCCCGCCGCCAGCCAGGCCGTCCGGGCGATGTCGCCGGCCTGCGGCCCCACCGTGTCGAGGCAGCCGAAGACCACGTCCTCCACGGCCGACGGGTCGATCCCGGACCGTTCGACGAGCGCCTTGAGGACGTGCGCCCCCAGGTCGGCGGGGTGGACCTCGGACAGGCCCCCCTTGCGCCGCCCCACGGGGGTGCGTACCGCTTCGACTATGTAGGCCTCGGGCATCAGAACTCCTCAGGGTTACGTGCGTGTGGCGATGCCGTCCAGGACCATCGAGAGGTACTGGCGGGCGATCTCCTCGGGGCTGTGCTGGCCGCCCGGCCGGTACCAGGACGCCGCCACCCACACCGTGTCGCGCACGAAGCGGTAGGTGAGGCGGATGTCCAGGTCGGCGCGGAAGACCCCGTCCGCGACCCCGCGCTCCAGCGTCCCCAGCCACGCCTTCTCGAACTTGACCTGCGAGTCGGAGAGGTAGTGGAAACGGGGCTGGACCGACAGGGTCCGGGCTTCCTTCTGGTAGATGGCGACCGCGGCGCGGTGCCGGTCGATCTCCCGGAACGATTCGGTGACGAGGGCCTCGATGGTCTGCCTGGGTCCGAGACCGGCGGCGAGGACGGTGTCGTACCCCTCCCACAGCTCGGTCAGGAAGGCGGAGAGGATCTCGTCGAGCATCGATTCCTTGGAATCGAAGTGGTAGTAGAGGCTGCCGGCGAGCATGCCGGCGGCGTCGGCGATCTTGCGGACGGTGGTGGCGTTGTAGCCCTGCGCGGCGAAGACCTCGGCGGCGGTGCCGAGGAGTTCGCGGCGGCGTTCGGGCGACGCCGTCACCTGGGGCTTCTTCTTGGCCGTCGATGCGATCGGCTTGTTCGTTGGCACCCGGCCATTCTCGTCATAGGTCGCCCTACGCGTGCTGACTGCTGACCGACACGGTCTCGCCCGTCATGTACGACGAGTAGCCGCTGGCCAGGAACACGATGACGTTGGCCACCTCCCAGGGCTCGGCGTAGCGGCCGAAGGCCTCGCGGGCGGTGAGTTCGGTGAGCAGCTCCTCGCTGGTCACCTTCACGAGGTGCGGGTGCATGGCCAGGCTCGGTGCGACCGCGTTGATCCGTACGCCGAACTCCGCCGCCTCCAGTGCCGCGCAGCGGGTCAGCGCCATCACCCCGGCCTTGGCGGCGGCGTAGTGGGCCTGCCCGGTCTGGGCGCGCCAGCCGATGACGGAGGCGTTGTTGACGATCACCCCGCCCGTTCCGGAGGCCCGCATCGAGCGCATCGCGGCGCGGGTGCAGCGGAAGGTGCCGTTCAGCGTGACGTCGAGGACGCGGGACCACTGGTCGTCGGTCATGTCGACCAGGTTCGCCGTGCCGCCGAGTCCGGCGTTGTTGACGACGAGGTCGAGGCCGCCGTGGAGCCGTTCGGCGAGCGCGAAGAAGGCGCCCACCTGCTCCTCGTCGGTGACGTCGCAGGGCAGCGAGGCGACCCGGTCCGCGCCGAACTCGGCGGCCAGCGCCTCCTCGCTCTCCTTGAGGCGCCGGGCGTGCGCGTCGCCGATGAGGACCCGGGCCCCCTCCTCCAGGAACCGGCGTGCGGTGGCCCCGCCGATGCCGGCCCCGGCGGCCGCGGTGATCACGGCGCTCCGGCCGGTCAGCAGTCCGTGCCCGGCCACGTACTCGGGTGCGTTGCCGATCGCGTTCATGCCCGTACCTCCTTGGGAAGGCCGAGGATGCGCTCGGCGACGATGGTGCGCTGGATCTCGTCGGAGCCCGCGTAGATGGTGTCGGAGCGGGAGAACAGGAAGAGCCGCTGCCAGTCGTCGAGGTCGTACGGGTCCCCGTGCGCCCCCGCCGCCAGGAGCGAGTCGGCTCCGCGGACGTCCATGGCGAGCTCGCCGAGGTCCCGGTGCCAGCGGGCCCAGTACAGCTTGGCGGTGGACGGCGCGACCCCGGGCCGCAGCGCGGAGGCGCGCATGGTCTCCAGGCCGATCCAGGCCCGGACGAGCCGGTCGCGGATCAGCGGATCGGCGATCGCCCCGTTGCGCTTCGCCAGCGCCGCCAGGTCCTCCAGCTCGCGGCGGAAGCCGACCTGCTGGCCGAGGGTGGAGACGCCGCGTTCGAAGCCGAGGGTGGCCATGGCCACGGCCCAGCCCTCGCCGGGCGCGCCGACCACGTGGGCGGCGTCGGCGCGGGCCCCGTCGAAGAAGACCTCGTTGAACTCCGAGGTACCGGTCAGCTGCACGATGGGCCGGACCTCCACCCCGGGCTGGTCCATCGGGACCAGGAGGTAGGACAGCCCCGCGTGCCGGCGGGAGCCCGGCTCGGTGCGGGCGACGACGAAGCACCACTGCGAGGCGTGGGCCAGGGAGGTCCAGATCTTCTGGCCGTCCACCACCCACGCGCCGTCCACCAGGGCGGCCCGGGTGCGGATGTTCGCCAGGTCCGAGCCGGCGTCGGGCTCGCTGTAGCCCTGGCACCACAGCTCCTCCACGGCCCGGATGGGCGGCAGGAAGCGCCGCCGCTGCTCCTCGGTGCCGTGCGCGATGAGGGTGGGGCCGAGGAGCTGCTCCCCTATGTGGTTCACGCGCGCGGGCGCGTCGGCCAGCGCGTACTCCTCGTGGAAGGCGATCTGCTGCTCCGTGCTCGCGCCGCGGCCGCCGTACTCGACGGGCCAGCCCACGCAGGTCCAGCCGTGCGCCGCCATGTGCCGCTCCCAGGCGAGGCGTTCGGCGAAGGCCTCGTGCTCCCGGCCCGGTCCGCCGCGGCCCTTGAGGGCGGCGAACTCACCGGTGAGGTGGGTCCGTAGCCAACTCCGAACCTCGGTGCGGAACTCCTCGACGCTGCTCATGGCCGTACGTTAACCTACCAAACACTTGTTAGGGAAGGATCCTGGGATGCCGATGCCCGATGACACCCCCGTGCTCTATGAGCGCCGCGGACCGGTCGCGTACGTGACCATGAACCGCCCCCGGTACCGCAACGCCCAGAACAGCGCGATGACCTACGCCCTCGACGACGCCTTCTACCGGGCCGCGGACGATCCCGCGGTCAAGGTCATCGTCCTGGCCGGGGCCGGCGAGCACTTCTCGGCCGGCCACGACATCGGCACTCCCGAGCGGGACGCGCACCTGCCCTTCGAACGCCGGGCCGGCCTGTGGTGGGACCACTCCCAGCGCTCCGGCGCCGAATCCCGCTTCGCCCGCGAATCCGAGGTCTACCTCGGCATGTGCCGGCGCTGGCGCGAACTGCCCAAGCCCGTCGTCGCCTCCGTCCACGGCGCCTGCGTGGCCGGCGGGCTGATGCTCGCCTGGGTCTGCGACCTGATCGTGGCCAGCGAGGACGCCTTCTTCGCCGACCCCGTCGTCCGCATGGGCATCCCGGGCGTCGAGTACTTCGCCCACCCGTGGGTCATGCCCCCGCGCATCGCCAAGGAGTTCCTCTACACCGGCGACCGGATGCCCGCCCGCCGGGCCTACGAGATCGGCATGGTCAACCGGGTCGTCGAGCGGGCCGAACTGGCGGAAGCCACCGACCGGCTCGCCCTGCGGATCGCCGAGATGCCCTCCTTCGGCCTCGCCCTCACCAAGCGGGCCGTCAACCAGGCCGAGGACCTCCAGGGCCTGCACACCGGCATGGACTCCGTCTTCGGCCTGCACCACCTCGCGCACGCCCACAACGCCGAAACGGCGGCGGACTCGCTCGGCGGCATGAACATATCCGCGATGAAGGAGGCGAACGGCTGATGGACCTGAACCACTCGGCGGACGTGGAGGCCTTCCGGGCCGAGGCGCGCGACTGGCTCGCCGCCCACGTTCCCGCCACCCCCCTGCCCTCCCTGGAGACCCGCGAGGGCTTCGCCGCCCACCGGGAATGGGAGGCGCTCCTGCACTCCGCCCGCTGGGCGGTGGTGTCCTGGCCCGAGGAGTACGGCGGCCGCGGCGTCGACATCGAGCACTGGCTGGTCTTCGAGGAGGAGTACTGGGCCGCCGGCGCGCCCGGCCGGGTCTCGCAGAACGGCATCAACCTGCTCGCCCCCACCCTCTTCGACCACGCCACCGACGAACTGCGCGCCCGCGTCCTGCCCTCCATGGCCGGCGGCGAGGTGATCTGGGCCCAGGCCTGGTCCGAGCCCGAATCCGGCTCCGACCTCGCCTCCCTCACCTCCCGGGCGGTGCGCACCGAGGGCGGCTGGCTGCTGTCCGGGCAGAAGACCTGGTCCTCGCGGGCCGCCTTCGCCGACCGCGCCTTCGGCATCTTCCGCACCGACCCCGACGCGCCCAAACCCCATCAGGGCCTCACCTACCTGATGTTCGACCTCCGCGCCCCCGGGGTCACCGTGCGGCCCATCGGCCGCCTCGACGGCAAGCCCGCCTTCGCGGAGCTCTTCCTCGACGAGGTCTTCGTCCCCGACGAGGACGTCATCGGCGAGCCCGGACAGGGCTGGCGGATCGCCATGTCCACCACCGGCAACGAGCGCGGGCTCACCCTGCGCGCCCCGGGCCGCTTCCTCGCCGCCGCCGACCGGCTCGTGGACCTGTGGCACGACCTCGGGAACCCGGCCGACACCGCCCTGCGCGACCGGGTCGCCGACGCGGTCGTCGGCGCCCGCGCCTACCAGCTGTTCACCTGGGCCAACGCCTCCCGCTTCGCCGCCGGAGAGACGATCGGCGCCGAGTCCAGCCTGAACAAGGTGTTCTGGTCCCGGTACGACATCGCCCTGCACGAGAGCGCCCTCGACCTGCTCGGCCCCGACGCCGAACTCGCCGACGGGGAATGGGCCGAGCCGTGGATCTTCTCCCTCGCCGGTCCCATCTACGCGGGAACCAACGAGATCCAGCGCGACATCATCGCCGAGCGGCTGCTCGGCCTCCCGAAGGGCCGCCGCTGATGCGCTTCCTGCCGTCCGAGGAACAGTCGGACTTCGCCCGCACCCTGCGCGGTCTGCTCGCCGCCTCGGACGTCCCGGCCGCCGTACGGGCCTGGGGCGCGGGCGACCACGCTCCCGGCAAGGCGCTGTGGGCGAGGCTCGCCGCCACCGGACTGTTCGCCCTCGCGGCCGACGAGGCCCACGAGGGCATGGGCCTGATGCCGCTTGAGCTGGCCACCGGGTTCGTGGAACTGGGCCGCGCCGGGGTCCCCGGCCCGGTCGTGGAGACGGCCGCCGCCGCCGTGCTCCTGACCCTGCTCGGCGACGAGGCACTGGCCAAGCGGTTCCTCCCCGGGCTGGCCGCGGGGGAGACCTCGGCCACCCTCACCCTGCCCGGCGGGGGCCCGTACGCCCTGGACGCCGACGCGGCCACCCACCTCTTCACGGTGTCCCCGGCCGGGGAGCTCCGCCTGGCCCCCGGCGCCGGACCGACGCGCACCTCCACCGACCCCGCCCGCTGCCTCGCCCTCCCGGACGGCGGCGGCGAACTCCTCGCCGCCGGCCCGGCGGTCACCGCGGCGGCCCGGGACGCCGCCGACTGGGCCCGGCTGCTCACCGCCGCCCAGTGCCTCGGCACCGGCGAGGCCCTCCTCGCGCGCACGGTGGAGTACGCGAAGCAGCGCACGCAGTTCGGCACGGCGATCGGCGCCTTCCAGGCGGTCAAGCACCGGCTCGCCGACACCCTGATCGGCCTGGAGTTCGCCCGGCCGCTGCTCTGGGCGGCCGCGCTCTCCCTGGACCCCGGGGAGGTCGCGGCGGCGAAGCTGACCGCGGGCGAAGCGGCGTACGCGTCCGCCATGACCGCGCTCCAGCTGCACGGCGCCGTCGGCTACACCGAGGAACTCGACCTCTCCCTGTGGCTGCGCAAGGCCCGCCCGCTGCGCGACGCCTGGGGGAGCCCCTCGCAGTGCCGGGCGGCGGTGCTTCAGGAGCGGGAGCGGTAGTACGTCGCCAGGGCGGTGTTCACCACCACGACCACCGTGAACCAGAGGGACGGCAGCCGCTGCCCGAGCGCGAGCAGCGCCAGGGCGGCGGCGCCGAACACCACGGCCTTCACCCCGAGCTGAGCGGCGAGCGGGACGGCGTACCGGGCCTTCGGCGCGGCGAACATCCCCCAGAGCACGGCGGCGGCCAGCGGCGCGGCCACCGCCAGGGCGACGGAGCCCGCCCGCCCGATGTCACGGCTCCAGCCCCACCAGGCCAGCAGGCCCAGGGCCAGCAGCTCCAGCAGGAAGGCGAGGCCCTCGTTGGCGAGGAAGAACACCTTGACGGCGGGGGGCAGGGGAGAAGAGGAAGCCATGCCCGCCAGCCTCGTACCGCCGGGGCGGAGGGCGCTACTCCGCACCGGGCCGTCTCAGAGGACGGCCACGCTGACGCTCACCACGTAGGGCTCTTCCACCGTCCCGTCCGGAAAGAGCGGGTTCAGCCGCTCCCGCTCGGAGTCCAGGAACTCCCGCGTCCCCGCCTCGCCCAGCAGCAGGAACGCCGAATGGCTGGACAGGTTCGCCAGGTGCGCCTCCAGCGGGATCCGCCGGGACCACGGGACGGTCCGCGTGGCGAAACCGGAGTCGAGGCCGCGCGGAAGCGTCCGGAACCCCAGGGCCTCGGCGCTCCCGCCGACCGCGCCGGCCCCGCCCGCGACCGCGCCGCCCGCGCCGTCGGCCCCGAAGAAGGCACGGATCCGCTCGCCCTGCGCCGCGACCCAGCCGGCCGACTCGTCCAGGTCGTTCCACCAGATCGCGAGCGCCCCGCCGCGCTTCAGCACCCGGCGGGCCTCCGGCACGGACCGCGCCGGATCCGTCCAGTGCCAGGCCTGCGCGTACGTCAGGAAGTCGAAGGCGGCCCCGGCCAGCGGCAGCCGGTCCCCGTCCCCGCGCACGAGGGGGATCCCCGGCCGGCTGCGCCGGAACTCCGCCGCCATCCCGTCCCCGGGCTCCACCGCCACCACCTCGGCCCCCCGGGCGTGCATCGGCGCCGTCCCGATCCCCGTGCCCGCGCCCACGTCGGCCACCCGGGCCCCGGCGAACCGGCGCCCGGCCAGCTCCTCGACGGTGTCGTACAGGGCCTCGGGATAGCCGGGCCGGTGCCGCCCGTAGAGGGCGGCGGCGCTGTCGAAGGACCGGGCCCGGGAGCGGGGAGTCGTCCGAGGTGTCGTCATGGTTGCCATTGTTTTCGATCACGCCGGTGACGGCCAGACCCTCCGGGGCGGTGCTCACGCGGCGCGGACCAGCCCCGCCTCGTAGGCGAGGATCGCGGCCTGGGTCCGGTTCGAGAGGTCGAGCTGCGTCAGGATCCGCGAGACGTACGTCTTCACGCTCGCCGGGGACAGGTGCAGGGCCTCGGCTATCTGCAGGTTCGTCCGGCCCTCGCCGACCAGCGCGAGGACGTCGCGCTCGCCGGGGGACAGGGTGGAGAGCTGCTCCGCGTGGTCGGGGGCCTCGGTGCGGGTGTCCGCCCGTTCCAGCAGGACCCGCATCACCCCGGGCGCCAGGGCGCTGCCGCCCGCCGCGACCGTGCGGATCCCGGCGAAGAGCTCCTCGGGGCGCAGGTCCTTCAGCAGGAACCCGGCCGCTCCGGCCCGCAGCGCGTCCAGGACCAGATCGTCCGCCGTGTAGCCGGTGAGGACGAGCACGCGCGGCGGATCCGGCAGCCGCAGCAGCTGCAAGGTGGCCTCCATGCCGTCGACCTTCGGCATGACCAGGTCCATCAGTACGACGTCCGGCCGGTAGGTGCGGGCCAGCGGTACGGCCTCGGCCCCGTCGCCGGCTTCCGCGACCACCTCGATGTCCGGGGCGCTCGCGAGCAGGGTCACCAGCCCCGACCGTATGAGGCTCTGGTCGTCGACCACCATCACGCGGATCGTCATGTGACCCACCTCCCCTGAATCCCCGTCTTATTGCGGACATTACCGCCATATAGGGACTTAAGTCCGCCCAACCCTCCCTCCCCAGTCCCCTTTTGCTGTCCCGCTTGTCCTCTTTCGGCGACTTCGGACACCCCCCGTCTTCCCGGACGGTGGTGACCGAGGCAGAACGCACCACCGCTTCACCCGGTGCACCGGCCTCCGCAATGTCCCCGAAGTCAGGAACTCCGCATGTCTTTCCCGTCTGCCCGTACCCTCGCCGGTCTCGTTGTCGCCGGTATCGCCGCACCCGCCGCCGTGGGTCTCGTGGCTCAGCCCGCGTCCGCCGCGTCGGTCGGCACGTGGGACAAGGTCGCCCAGTGCGAGTCCACCAACGACTGGAGCATCGACACCGGCAACGGCTACTACGGCGGCCTGCAGTTCTCCTCCGGCACGTGGGCGGAGTTCGGCGGCCGGCAGTACGCCCCCCAGGCCGACCAGGCCACCAAGGCGCAGCAGATAGCCGTCGCCGAGAAGGTCCTGGCGACCCAGGGCCCCGGCGCCTGGCCCGCCTGCGGCAAGCTCGCCGGCCTGCAGCGCGGCGGTCCCGCCCCCGAGGCGCCCGAGGCGCCCGCCCGGGGCGCCGGTGCCTCGACCGCGGACGAGAGCGCCGAGGCCCCGGCCGCCCCGAAGGCCCGGGGTGCGAACAACTACACCGTGGTCAGTGGCGACACCCTCGGCACCATCGGTTCCGAACTCGGCGTCGGCTGGGAGTCCCTCTACTCCGCGAACCGCTCGGTGATCGGGTCCGACCCGGACATGATCTTCCCGGGCCAGCGCCTCGCGTACGGCTCCTCCGACTCCAGCGACAGCGCCCCGGCCGCCCCGAAGCCCTCCAGCTCGTCGAGCTCGTCGGAGTCCTCCGACTCCTCCGACTCCGCAGGCTCCTCCGACTCCGCGGACTCGTCCGATTCCTCGGACTCCTCCGGCAGCGGCTCCCGCAGCGGCGCCGAGGGCGCTCTGCCCGTCTCGGGCGGCAGCATCTCCGCGCGCTACCACCAGGCGGGCGGCTGGGCCGCCGGCTACCACACCGGCATCGACTTCGCGGTGTCCACCGGCACCCCGGTCCGGGCGGCCGCCGCGGGCACCGTCGTCTCCTCCGGCTGGCAGGGCGCGTACGGCAACGCCGTCGTCATCAAGCACGACGACGGCCGCTACACCCTCTCCGCCCACCTCTCCTCGGCGACCGCCTCCGAAGGCGAGCGCGTCTCCGCCGGCGAGCGGATCGGCAGCTCCGGCAACACCGGCAACTCCACCGGCCCGCACCTCCACTTCGAGGTCCGCTCCAGCAACAGCTACGGCGCCGACATCAACCCGGTCACCTGGCTGAACGGCCTCGGCGTCTCCGTGTAACCAGCGCGAGCGACACCCCGGGCCATCAGGCGCCGGTCCCAGAACACGTCCCCCCGGGATGCCCCTTCGGCGGAAGAAGGGCAACCTGGGGGGAAGTTTTGGCATGTTCTGCGCACATCTGTGCGCCCATGGGGGGGTGGTGGAGTCATGCAGGCCGTGCCCGGTCGCGCCGGACAGCTGCTGGAGCGGGGTCTGCGGACCCTGACCGGGGAGAGCGCCGGGGCGCCGGACCCGGTGCGCGCCCGCCGCACCGACATCTGGCTCGCCCTGGTCTGCGGGCTGCTCACCACCCTCAACCTCCACGACGTCCACCGCTTCGGCTTCGTCACGGACTACCCCACGAGCCTCGCCGTCGGCTGGCTCGCGGCGCTCTCCCTGCTCTGGCGCCGCTCCCACCCCTGGATACCGGCCCTCGCGGCCACCGCGGCCACCCTCGTCTCCGACGACCGCGGACCCCTCGTCTTCGGCGCCTACGCCCTGGCCGCGTACGGCCGCACCCACCGCTGGGGCGGGGTCCTGCTGATGGCCGTCGTCTACGCCGCCACCCGCGACGTGATCCTGCCCCTCGGGTACGCGGGGCGCGACCCCGCCTCCTTCGTCCTCGGCTCCATCCTCGTGCCCGCCCTGTACGGGGAGACCGTGCGCCGCAACCGGCACGTCATGGCCGCGCTGCGCGAGCGGGCCCGCCAGGCCCACGCCGCCGTGGACCAGGCGGCCGACCTGGCCGTCGTCCAGGAACGCACCCGTTTGGCCCAGCGCACCCACGACGGGCTCGGCCACCGGCTCACCGCCCTCACGATGCAGGCCGCCGCCCTGCGCCTGGACGCCGGGGCCGACCCCCGGGTCCGGGAGGCCGCCGGGGCCGTGGAGGAATCGGCGCGGGCCGCGATGGCCGAGGTCAGGGAGGTGCTGGACATGCTGACCGACCCCGCGGGCAGCCGCGCGTACACCTCCCCCGTGGACGTGGGCCGCTTCCTCGGCTCCCTGGCCCGGAACATGCGGGCCACCGGCATGGAGATCACCCACCACACCCAGCCCGGGCTGGGGTCCTTCCCGGCGGCCGACGGGCGCCTCCTGCTGCGGATCGCCCGCGAGGGGCTCACCAACGCGGCGAAGTACGCCCCCGGCTCCGCCGTTCGGATGAATCTCTACGCCGAGGACGGGGAGGTCCGCCTCGATGTGATCAACACCGCACCGGAGGGGGAGCGGATCGTCCTCGATTCCGGTGGGATGGGCATTCCGGGGCTCCGGCACGCCCTCACGGAGGTGGGCGGGCGGCTGCGCGCCGGACCCACTCAGGACGGAGGTCACAGGCTCGCGGCGACACTCCCCGACCGACGTGTGCTAGCTTAGAGCTCGTTGCAGTTGTGGTACCCATGAACTTTATGTGCGCCTGACGGGAATGCTCCGACAGGCGCTTTTATTGTTTTGCCGGAATCTCCGGATGGGGCCCTTTGCCGCCTATTCAGGAGATTCAAAAATGGCACTTGGCACCGTGAAGTGGTTCAACTCGGAAAAGGGCTTCGGCTTCATCGAGCAGGACGGTGGCGGCCCGGACGTCTTCGCCCACTACTCGAACATCGCCACCCAGGGCTTCCGTGAGCTCAACGAGGGCCAGCGCGTGTCCTTCGACGTCACCCAGGGCCAGAAGGGCCCCCAGGCGGAGAACATCCTCCCCGCCTAAGGCAGTCAGCACGCCGGGGTCCGCACCGAGTAGGTGCGGGCCCCGGCTTGTCTGCTGTTTCGCACCATTTGTTTGCAGTGCTTTGTGCAGTACCTGCCGGTTTCAGGAGGGCTTTCTCGCATGACCAGCTCCAGCTCCGCACGACCCAGCCGCCGCCCCACCCGGGGTCGAGGTGCGGCTCAGGGACGTCCGAAGGCTGGCGCGGGACGGCAGAAGTCCGCCCCCGTGGCCAGGCCCCAAGAATTCACCATGCCCGAACCGCTGACCCCGGCCCTGCCGCCGGTGGACGCGTTCGAGGACATGGACATGCCCGAGGCGCTGCTGAAGACCCTCGCCGCCCAGGGCGTCACCCAGCCGTTCCCGATCCAGGCCGCGACCATCCCGAACTCGCTGGTCGGCCGTGACCTGCTCGGCCGCGGCCGCACCGGCTCCGGCAAGACGCTGGCCTTCGGCCTGGCCCTGCTGGCCCGCACCGCCGGCCGCCGCGCCCAGCCGAAGCAGCCGCTCGCGCTGGTCCTCGTACCGACCCGTGAGCTCGCGCAGCAGGTGACCGACGCCATGGCCCCGTACGCCACGGCCGTCAACCTGCGGATCACGACCGTCGTCGGCGGCATGTCGATCAACCGGCAGTCCGGCGCCCTGCGCCGCGGCGCCGAGGTGCTCGTCGCCACCCCCGGCCGTCTGAAGGACCTCATCGACCGCGGTGACGCCGACCTCTCCCAGGTCGCCATCACCGTCCTCGACGAGGCCGACCAGATGACCGACATGGGCTTCATGCCGCAGGTCACCTCGCTGCTCAAGCAGGTCCAGTCCGGCGGCCAGACCATGCTGTTCTCGGCGACCCTCGACAAGAACATCGACAAGCTCGTCAAGATGTTCCTCACCGACCCCGTCGCCTTCTCCGTCGACCCGTCCGCCGGTGCGGTCAGCACGATGGAGCACCACGTCCTGTACGTCATGGACGAGACCGACAAGAAGGCCGTGGCCACGCGCATAGCCGCTCGCGACGGCCGGGTGATCATGTTCGTCGACACCAAGCGCGGGGTCGACCGCATGGTCAAGAAGCTCCTCGCCGACGGCGTCCGCGCCTCCGGCCTGCACGGCGGCCGCTCGCAGCCGCAGCGCAACCGGACCCTCGACTGGTTCAAGACGGGCGAGGTCACCGCGCTGGTCGCCACCAACGTGGCCGCGCGAGGCATCCACATCGACGACCTCGACCTCGTCGTCAACGTGGACCCGCCGACCGACCACAAGGACTACCTGCACCGCGGCGGCCGTACCGCCCGTGCCGGCGAGTCCGGCAGCGTCGTCACCCTGGTCCTGCCCGACCAGAAGCGCGACATGACCCGCCTGATGTCGGACGCCGGGATCTCCCCGCACACCGCGCAGATCAAGTCCTCCGACGAGGAGCTCGCGCGCATCACCGGCGCCAAGGAGCCCTCGGGCATCCCGGTCGTCATGGAGGTGCCGCAGGCCACCCCGCCGCGTCAGCGTTCCGCCGGCCAGTCCGGCGGGGGCTCGGGCTCCGGCGCGCGCCGCCGCTCGGGCGGACCGCGTACGGGCGCCGGCACGGGCGCGGCTCCGGCCGCCGGGGGCGGCCGCGGCCGTCGCACCGGTGGCGGCGCCGGCGGTCAGGCTCCGGCCTCCGGTTCCGGCCAGGCCCGCCGTGTCCAGGGCGGACAGGGTGGCTCCACGGGCGGCTCCGCCGAGCGCGGCCGGCGTACCGGCGGTGCCCCCTCCGGTGGCGCGGCCGCGGCTTCGGCCCGCAGCCGCGTGGGTGGCGCCGGCCAGGGCCGCCGCCGCTCCGCCTGATCCCGGGAAGTACGTACACACACCCCTGCGCCGGGCGGCAGTTGCCGCCCGGCGCAGGGGTGTTTTCGGCTGTCTAGCGGACCAGCTTCACCTGGAGCTTCGCCAGGGTCCGCAGGTCCAGGCCGAGGCCGTCGGTGAGGTAGCCGTAGAGGCTGCCGTAGTCGGCCTCCATCTGCGCGGTCGCCGCGTCCAGGTAGCCCTGACGGACCTCCTGGAGCGGGATCAGCAGATCGGGGTTCTGCATCCGGCCGGACGCCTTGAGGCCCGCCCGCACCTGGGCGTCGTACGCCGCGCGGAAGGTGTTCGAGGCCAGGTAGTCGCGCTCGGCCGCGTCCTTCGGGACGGCCAGCGCGCTGAGCAGGAGGTAGCTCATCCAGCCCGTCCGGTCCTTGCCCGAGGTGCAGTGGTACAGCAGCGGGCCCTGCTTCCCGTCGGCGATCTCGCGGAGGGTGGCCGCGAACTGCGCCCGGTTGTCGGCGTTGGTGACGAACGCGCGGTAGACGTCGCGCATGTACGCCTCGCCGCGGCCTCCGCCGAGCATCTGCTCCTGCTTCACGGGATCACCGCTGCCGATCGCGGACAGCAGCAGCCCGTACAGGCCGTTGTCGTTGACCGGGCGGGCGGTGGAGGCCAGACCGGCGGGCAGCTTGTCGGCGCCGTCGTACTGGACCTCCATGGGAATGCGGAAATCGAGGACCTTCGTGAGGCCCAGACCGCCGACGGTGGTGATGTCCGACGGGGTCAGCTTGCCGAGCGCATCGGCGCGGTAGACCAGTCCCTGACGAACCTGGCCTCCCGTCCAGGTGCGGTAGCCGCCGAGGTCGCGGACGTTGACCGCGCCCTGGAGGGGGATCTGGCGGATCGTTTCCGCCGCCTGCGTGTGCCAGTGGTGACGGGAGGCGGAGGAACCGCCCGCCGGCGCGGCGTGCGCGGCGGCGGGCAGGGTTCCGATGGCGAGGGCGGAAGCGAGCACCGCGGTCGCCAGGCGGATTCGGGCACGGCTCATCTGGGGCAACTCCTGTAACGGAGAAGGGGAATCACCCTGGTGGTGGCAGGGTGCCGAGCGGGTGCGGGGGGAGGGGGAGATGCTGTGGGGGAGTGAGGCCGTTCAGCCGTTCCAGCACGGCGTACGCCTCGGCCATGACGCGGGTGACGAGCTCCGCACACGACGGAAGGTCCTCGATCACGCCCGCGACCTGGCCCGATGCCATGACACCGAGGTCCGTACGGCCCTCGACCATGGACGCCTTGAGGAGCATGGGGGTGTTCGCGGCGAGCAGCACCTGGCTCCAGGACAGGTCCTTGCCGTGTTTCATCGCGAGGCCGTCCCGGACCATCTCCGCCCAGGACAGGCCCGAAAGCTTCTTGAAGCCGGCCGCGTGCCGCACCGCCTTGGCCAGCGCCTTCGCCCGCCCGGCCCGCTCCAGGGAAGCGACCAGCTCGCTGCGCAGCATCCGGTGCGGGAGCCCGTCCACGGCCGTGGTGACGGTGACGTCCTTCACGGTCGCCTTCAGGTACTCGGCCTTCACCGCGTCCGGGACCGTCGAGTCGGAGGTCAGCAGGAACCGGGTGCCCATCGCGATGCCCGCGGCCCCGTAGCCCAGCGCCGCCACCAGACCGCGGCCGTCGCTGAAACCGCCCGCCGCGATCACCGGGATGTCCACCGCGTCGACCACCTGCGGCAGCAGCACGGTCGTGGCCACGTCACCGGTGTGCCCGCCGCCCTCGCCGCCCTGCACGATCACCGCGTCGGCGCCCCACGCCGCGACCTTCTCGGCGTGCCGGCGGGCCCCGATCGAGGGGATCACCACCACGCCGGCGTCCTTGAGCCGCGCGATCAGCTCCCTGGACGGGGCGAGCGCGAAGGAGGCCACCCGGACGCCCTCGTCGATGATCAGCTGCGCCCGCTCGGCCGCGTCCCCGGCGTCCGCGCGCAGATTGACCCCGAACGGGGCGTCCGTACGGGACTTGACCTCGTGGACCGCCGCCCGCAGCTGCTCCATCGTCATGGTCGCCGAGGCCAGGATGCCGAGCGCGCCCGCGTTGGCCGCCCCCGACACCAGGCGCGGACCGGCCACCCAGCCCATGCCCGTCTGCACGATCGGATGCTCGACCCCGACCAGCTTGGTGAATGCCGTCTCCATCGGATCAGACCCGCACTTCGCGGTCGCGCAGGCCCTTGGGGTCGATGACCTCGCGGATCAGCCGCAGCTCCTCCGCCGTCGGCTCGCGGGTGTACGGGACGTCGTCGGCGATCGCCAGCTCGAAGCCGGTGGCCGCCCGGACCTGCTCCACGGTGACGCCCGGGTGAAGGGAGGCCAGCCGCATGGCGTGGTCCGGGCCGGTGAAGTCGAAGACGCCGAGATCGCTGACCACCCGGGGGAGCCGGTGGAACCGGGTCACCCCGGCCGCCTCCGCGCGGTCGTAGCCCACCCCGCTCACCATGTCGACGCGCTCGACGAACACCCGGGTGGAGTGCTTGGGGATCCAGTAGCTCACCGGATTGTTCAGGGTGTTCACCGGAGCCCCGCGCACCCCCAGGAGCTGGCGGGCGGGCTGCTCCCAGTCGCCGATGCAGGAGATGTTCTGGTTGCCGTACCGGTCGATCTGGCTGGCGCCCATCATCACGTGCCGGCGGCCGCCGGTGACCATCGTCAGGTGACGGCGGTACGGGAGCCAGCCCTCGGCCGAGCCGTCGAGGCCGACCAGCATGGCCTCGCCGTCGGTCAGCAGCAGGTCGGGGGAGAAGGTCCGTTTCGCCAGCCGGGCTCCGAAGGAGGGCACCAGTCCCATCGGGCTGGCCAGCACCTCGCCGTTGTCCCGCCAGGCCTCGGCGCAGGCGATCACGCAGTATTCGGAACGGCTGACCGCGGTCGTGGTCGTCGTGGAGGGCGTGCTCACTTCTGCTCCTCGTGCCAGGCCTGGACGGCGGACTGGTAGGCGTGCTCGCTGCCGCCGGAGAGGAAGCGCTCGGCGAACTCGGGCCAGGGGGTGGTCGCGTACAGCTTCTGGAAGGCCTCGTCGCGGTCGTAGTCGGGCACGCAGGAGGTGAAGTGCGCGCCGTTCGGGGTCTCCACGACCCCGGTGACCGAGTGGCGGCTGACCAGGAGCGACTGCGGGGGGCCGGACTTGGCGAGCTCCGCGGTCTCGACGAGCTGCTCGCAGGAGACGTAGGCGGTGTCGGCGGCCTCGCAGAAGAGGTCGTCGAAGTACGGGTCGGGGCCCAGGTACTGGGCGTTGCCGAGCCGGTCGGCGCGGTTGAGGTGGACCAGGGCCGCGTCCATGCGCAGGGCGGGGACGGCGACGAACTCCTCCCCGTCGGCGTACGGGGAGGTGACGGTGCGCAGCTCGGGGTTGACGCGCATGACGTCGGAGCCGAGGCCGGCGCGGACGGGCAGGAAGGGCATCCGGTTGGCGGCCGCGTGCAGGCCCCACATGAACATGGCCTCGTCCAGCTCGGTGAGGGCGAAGGCCCGGCTCTCGCGGGCGGCCCGGTAATGCGGCTCCAGCGGGATCGAGTCGAGGGTGACGAAGGGGGTGACCAGCTTGCGGATCCGGCCGGCGGCGGCGAGCAGGCCGACGTCGGGGCCGCCGTACGCGATCACGGTGAGATCGGTGATCTCGGAGCGGAGCAGTGCCCGCACCAGGGCCATGGGCTTGCGGCGCGAACCCCAGCCGCCGATGCCGATGGTCATTCCGCTGCTGAGGCGGCCGACCGCCTCTTCGGGGGTCATGCTCTTGTCGGTCATGCCGATTCCGCCTTTGCTCCGCCGGGCTGTGTGGTTCCGGTGGTTCCGGTGGGTCCGCCGCTGCCGAAGGTGTCGCGGACCCGGTCGGCCACCCCGCTGAGGTTGGCCTCGAAGGTGAAGCCCTGCTCGAAGCGGTAGCTGCGCCGCACGTCCACGGGGTCGATTCCGTTGATGGCCGCCTTGGCGAGCCGGATGAGGTAGCCGTCCTTCTTCGCGATCTCGGCGGCCAGCTCCAGGGCGGCCGCCCGCAGTTCTTCGCGGGGGACCACCTTCCACACCGAGCCGTGCGCGTGCAGTTCGGCGGCGGTGGCGGTGCGCGAGGTGTAGTAGAGGGTGCGCATCATGTGCTGCGGGACGAGCCGAGCCAGGTGGGTGGCGGCCCCGAGGGCGCCCCGGTCCAGTTCCGGCAGTCCGAAGGTCGCGTCCTCGGAGGCGACGATGGCGTCGGCGTTGCCGACCAGGCCGATCCCGCCGCCGAGGCAGAAGCCGTTCACGGCCGCCACGACCGGGACCTCGCACTCGTAGACGGCGGCGAAGGCCTCGTAGCAGCCCCGGTTGGCGCCGATCAGCGAGGCGTGGCCGGTGTCGCGCTGCATCTCCTTGATGTCGACGCCGGCGTTGAAGCCGCGGCCCTCGGCGGCCAGCACCACGCACCGGACCTCCGGGTCGCGGCCGGCCGCGCGCAGGGCGTCGGCGAGGTCGTACCAGCCCTGTACGGGCAGTGCGTTGACGGGTGGGAAGTCGACTGTGACGAGTGCGATGCCCTTGTCGGGGCTTGAGGTGGAGACACCCATGAGCGGATCAGCTACCTTTCCACCAAACATTTGTTAGGTGAGGAAGGTAGCAGCCGATGGAGCTCAACGGGAGGGTTGTCGTCGTCACCGGCGGAACCCGTGGCGTCGGCGCCGGGATCGCGCGGTCGTTCCTCGCGGCGGGGGCCGAGGTCGTCGTCTGCGCGCGCCGGCCGCCGGAGGAACCGGTGGCGGTGGAAGGCCGCTCGGCGTCCTTCGCCGCCGTCGACCTGCGCAATCCGGCCGCGGTGCACGACTTCTTCGGATCGGTCGCCGCGCGCCACGGGCGCCTCGACTGCCTGGTGAACAACGCCGGCGGGACCCCGTACCGACTGCTGGGGGAGGGCGAGGCCGAGCGCCACGCACGGGTCGTCGAGCTCAACCTGATCGCCCCGATGACCGCCTCGGTCGCCGCGTACCCCTGGCTCCGGGAGACCCGGGGCTCGATCGTCATGATCGGCAGCGTCAGCGGGACCCGGCCCTCGCCGGGCACGGCGGCCTACGGGGCGGCGAAGGCGGGCCTGGAGAACCTGGCCCGCTCCATGGCCGTGGAGTGGGCCCCCGAGGTACGGGTCAACTCCCTGGTCCTGGGCATGGTGCGGACCGAGCTGTCGCACCTGCACTACGGCGACGAGAGCGGGATCGCAGCCGTCGGCGCGACCGTACCGCTGGGACGGCTGGCGGAGCCCTCGGACGTGGGCGAAGCGGCCGTCTTCCTGGCCTCCGGCCGGGCGGCGTACGTGAGCGGGGCGAGCCTGCTCGTGCACGGGGGCGGCGAACGGCCGGCCTTTCTGGATGCGGCAACCGCGAACAAGCCGACCGAGCCGAACAAGTCGAACGATCCGAACAAGTCGAACGAGTCGAAGAAGCCGAACGAGTCGAAGAAGGAGAGCTGACATGGGACTTGCCGAAGGCCGTGTGGTCATCGTGACGGGCGCCGGACGGGGGCTGGGCCGGGCCCACGCGCTGGCCTTCGCCGCGGAGGGGGCGCGGATCGTGGTCAACGACCTCGGCGTCGGCCTGGACGGGCTGCCGGGACCGGAGAGCCCGGCGGCGCAGGTCGTCGCCGAGATCCGGGCCATGGGCGGGGAGGCCGTGGCGCACGGCGGTGACATCGCCACGGCACAAGGCGCGGCGTCACTGGTCGAGACGGCCGTCTCGGCCTTCGGGCGGCTGGACACCCTCGTCAACAACGCGGGGTTCCTGCGCGACCGGATGCTCGTGAACCTGGACGAGGACGACTGGGACGCCGTGATGCGGGTGCACCTGAAGGGGCACTTCCTGCCGCTGAAGCACGCGGCGGCGTACTGGCGGGCCGAGGCGAAGGAAGGCCGGCAGGTCGCCGCCCGGGTCGTGAACACCTCCTCGGGTGCGGGGCTGCTCGGGTCCGTGGGCCAGGGCAACTACAGCGCGGCCAAGGCGGGGATCCTGGGGCTGACCCTGGTGTCGGCGGCCGAAATGGGCCGCTACGGGGTCCAGGTCAACGCGATCGCCCCCGCGGCGCGGACCCGGATGACGGAGCAGACCTTCGCGGACACCATGGCCGCCCCGGAAGCCGGGGCCTTCGACACGATGGCCCCGGAGAACGTGTCCCCGCTGGTGGTCTGGCTCGGCTCCGACGCCTCGGCGGGGGTCACGGGCCGCGTCTTCGAGGCGGAGGGCGGCCGCATCACGGTGATGGAGGGCTGGCGACCCGGCCCCACGGCCGACTGCGGAGCACGGTGGACTCCGTCCGAGGCGGGCGAGGCGACGACGAAGCTCCTGGCGCAGTCGGAGCCGCCGCAGCCGGTGTACGGGGCGCGATAGCGCGGGCCGCGCGGGGGCTGGGGCCGGGGACGGGGTCGTACGGGCCTTTCCCGGTGGCCGGGAAAACGCCCTCCCGGCGCCGGAGGCGGGCCGTCTAGCCTCGCCGCACCGAACCCGGCCCCCGTACGCAAGGACCCGCACATGCTCTCGGACCGCCACCGGCTCCACGTCGCGCAGCAGCTGCGATCCGCCGAGCACGGGCGGACGCCCGTCGCACCGCTCGGCGCCCGTTTCCCCGGAATCGACACCGAGGACGCCTACGAGATCCAGCTCCTCAACATCCGCCACCGCCTCGCCGCCGGCGACCGCGTCACCGGGCACAAGGTCGGGCTGTCGTCCCCGGTCATGCAGGCCATGATGGGCGTCGACGAACCCGACTACGGGCACCTGCTGCACTCCATGGAGCTGTCCGAGGACACCCCGGTGCCCACCGCCGCGTACTGCGCGCCGCGCGTCGAGGTCGAGGTCGGCTTCGTCCTCGGCGCCGACCTCCCCGGCGAGGGCTGCACCGTCGCCGACGTCCTGGCCGCCACCGAGCGGGTCGTCCCGGCCCTGGAGCTCATCGACAGCCGGATCGCCGACTGGCGCATCACCATCGCCGACACCATCGCCGACAACGCCTCCTCCGCCGGATACGTCATCGGCGAGGGGCGGGACCCGCGCGCACTGGACCTGAAGGCCGTCGACGCCACGCTGACCAGCGGATCCGACACCCTGGCGAGCGGCCGCAGCGACGCCGTGCTCGGCGATCCGGCCGCCTCCGTCGCCTGGCTGGCCCGCACCGTCGCCCGCTTCGGGGTCCAGCTCCGCAAGGGCCACCTCATCCTGCCCGGGTCCTGCACCCGCGCCGTGGACGTGGTCGCCGGGCGGACGTACACCGCCGACTTCACCGGGCTCGGCCCGGTGTCCCTCTCCTTCTCCTGAGGTGATCACCATCAGCGCACAGACGCCGACGCAGACCCAGATCCAGACGCAGACACAGGCGCCGACCCAGACCCAAATCCAGACCCAGACACAGGCGCGGACGACCGCGAAGGCGACCGCCGCCATCGTCGGCTCCGGGAACATCGGGACCGACCTGCTCTACAAGCTCCTGCGCTCCCCGCACATAGAACCCCGCTGGATGATCGGCGTGGACCCCGCCAGCGAGGGCCTGGCCCGCGCCCGCCGCGCCGGACTCGACGCCTCCCACGCGGGCGTGGACTGGCTGCTGGCCCAAGGCGAGCTGCCGGACCTGGTCTTCGAGGCCACCTCCGCTTACGTGCACCGCGCCAACGCCCCGCGCTACGCCGAGCTCGGCATCAAGGCCGTCGACCTGACCCCCGCCGCCGTCGGTCCGGCCGTCGTCCCGCCCGCGAACCTGACCGCCCACCTCGACCGGGCCAACGTCAACATGATCACCTGCGGCGGCCAGGCCACCATCCCCATGGTGTACGCCGTCTCCCGCGTGGTGCCCGTCGCCTACGCGGAGATCGTCGCCTCGGTGGCCTCCGTCTCGGCCGGCCCGGGCACCCGCGCCAACATCGACGAGTTCACCCGTACCACCTCCCGGGGCATCGAGGAGATCGGCGGCGCCGCCCGCGGCAAGGCCATCATCATCCTCAACCCCGCCGACCCTCCCGTGATCATGCGCGACACCGTCTTCTGCGCCATCCCCGCCGACGCCGACCGCGAGGCCATCGCGGCCTCCGTCAAACAGGTCGCCGAGGACGTGGCCTCGTACGTACCGGGCTACCGGCTGCGCACCGAGCCGCAGTTCGACGACCCCTCCCCGCTCAACGGCGGCATGGCCCGGGTCGCGATCTTCCTGGAGGTGGAGGGCGCCGGCGACTACCTGCCGCCCTACGCCGGAAACCTCGACATCATGACCGCCGCCGCCACCAAGGTCGGCGAGGAGTTCGCGAAGGGGCTGCAGAAATGACCGACCGCCCGAACCGCTCCGGCCACCCGAGCTACTCGGCCACCCTCGACATCCGGATCACCGACTCCTCCCTGCGCGACGGCTCGCACGCCAAGCGCCACCAGTTCACGGGCGAGGACGTACGGTCGATCGTCTCCGCCCTCGACGGCGCGGGGGTCCCCGTCATCGAGGTCACGCACGGCGACGGACTCGGCGGATCCTCCTTCAACTACGGCTTCTCGAAGACCCCCGAACAGGAACTCATCAAGATCGCCGCCGATACGGCGCGCCACGCGAAGATCGCCTTCCTGATGCTCCCGGGGCTCGGCGTCAAGGACGACATCCGCGCCGCCCACGGCAACGGCGGGCAGATCTGCCGGATCGCCACCCACTGCACCGAGGCCGACATCTCCGTCCAGCACTTCGGACTCGCCCGCGAGATGGGCCTGGAGACCGTCGGCTTCCTGATGATGGCCCACTCCACCACCCCCGAGAACCTGGCCCGACAGGCCCGGATCATGGCCGACGCCGGCTGCCAGTGCGTGTACGTGGTCGACTCGGCCGGAGCCATGGTCATGGACGAGGTCACCGACCGGGTCGCGGCGCTCGTCACCGAACTCGGCCCCGACGCCCAGGTCGGCTTCCACGGCCACGAGAACCTCGGCCTGGGCGTGGGCAATTCCGTCGCCGCCGTCCGCGCCGGCGCGCTCCAGATCGACGGTTCCACGCGGCGCCTCGGCGCGGGAGCGGGGAACACGCCCGTCGAGGCCTTCGCCGCCGTCTGCCGCAAGATGGGCATCCGTACCGGCATCGACGTCCTGAAGATCATCGACGCGGCCGAGGACGTGGTCCGCCCCGTCATGGAAGACGAGTGCACCCTCGACCGCATGGCCCTGCTCATGGGCCACGCCGGGGTCTACTCCAGCTTCCTCAAGCACGCCTACCGGCAGGCCGAGCGCTACGGGGTCTCCGGCGCGCAGATCCTCCTGCGCGCGGGCGAGCGCCGCCTCGTCGGCGGCCAGGAGGACCAGCTCATCGACATCGCGGTCGAACTCGCCGCCGAAGCGCACTAGTCACCCCCCATCCCAGCGCAGCACACCCACAACGAAGTGGAGGGCCACCCCATGGCCGAAACGACCGCAGTCGACGAAGCTCCCCGCGTCATCGAAGCCGCCGCCGTGCCCGCGAGGTTCGCCCGCGGCTGGCACTGCCTCGGCCTCGCCGCCGCCTTCAAGGACGGCGCCCCGCACGAAGTGGAGGCCTTCGGGACCAAGCTCGTCGTGTTCCAAGGACAGTCCGGGACGGATGGAGGCGGCGGCGAACGCAGCGGCGGGGAGCTGAGCGTCCTGAACGCCCACTGCCCCCACATGGGCGGCAACCTCGCCCACGGCACCGTCAAGGGCGACACCGTCGCCTGCCCCTTCCACGACTGGCGCTGGTCCGGGGACGGCCGCTGCGCCGCCATCCCCTACGCCCGCCGCGTCCCGCCGCGCGCCAGGACCCGCGCCTGGACCAGCCTGGAACGCAACGGACAGCTCTACGTCTGGCACGACCCGGAGGGCAACCCGCCGCCGCCCGAGGTCACGATCCCCGTCATCGAGGGCGTCGGCGACCCCGAGTGGAGCGACTGGAGCTGGAACTTCCTGCGCGTCGAGAACTCCAACTGCCGCGAGATCGTCGACAACGTCGTCGACATGGCGCACTTCTACTACGTGCACTACGCCTTCCCGCACTACTTCAAGAACGTCTTCGACGGCCACGTCGCCACCCAGTACATGGAGTCCACCCCGCGCGGCGACGTGGACCTGGGCACCCTCTCCACCGGCGGCGGCCTGCGCTCGGACGCCTCGTACCACGGCCCCTCGTACATGATCGACAAGCTGTGGAGCGATATCGGCGGCGGCGTCGAACTCGAATCGGTCCTCATCAACTGCCATTACCCGATCGACGAGAACAGCTTCATGCTCATGTACGGGACCATCGTCAAGAAGCTCCCCGGCATGAGCGACGAACAGGCCGCCGAGGCCGCCCGGCTCACCTCCGAGGGCCTCGCCGTCGGCTTCGAGCAGGACGTCGAGATCTGGAAGAACAAGACCCGCATCGACAACCCCCTCCTCACCGAGGAGGACGGCCCCGTCTACCAGCTCCGCCGCTGGTACGAGCAGTTCTACGTGGACGCCGCCGACGTCAAGGACGAGATGGTCCGCCGCTTCGAGTTCGAGATCGACACCGCCCGCGCCACCGCCGCCTGGAAGGCCGAGGTCGCCGAGAACCTCGCCCGCCGCGCGGCCGGGACCCCGTGATGACCCCCGTCGCGTGCGGGGAGTGCGACGCGGTGGTGCTGTGCGAGAAGTTCAGCCCCGCCCACACCCAGGTCCAGTGGGCCGAGGAGGCCGCCGCGGCCTGCCCGCGCATCGCCGCCGAGGTCGCGGCAGGGCTCCCCAGCGGCCGCGTCCGCTCCTGCGGGGCCCTGCGCGCGGGCATCGAGGCCGCCGTCCTGGCGGGCCGCCTGGAGGTGCCGGCCGATGTCTGACACCGACCGTCGTACGAGGTCCCGCGCCGCGGAGGTACGGAGCCCGGCCCCGGCTGCCGCCCGGGGCGGAGCCACCGGCAGGCTGCTGGTCCGCGTCACGGACCGGATCCAGGAGACCCCCGAGGCGGTCTCCCTCGTACTCGACGCGGAACTCCCGTACCGCCCCGGCCAGTTCCTCACCGTCCGGGTTCCCTCGCCGAGCGGGGAGGACGGCGCGGCCCGCTGCTACTCCCTGGCCGGCTCCCCGCACACCGGGGACCCGCTGCGCATCACCGTCAAACGGGTCCCCGGCGGCGTCGGCTCCGGCTGGCTGTGCCAGGACGTGCGCATCGGCGACGAGCTGGAGATCCTGCCCCCCGCCGGCACCTTCACCCCGCCCGACCTGGACCGGGACCTGCTGCTCGTGGCGGGGGGCAGCGGCATCACCCCGGTGCTCTCCGTCGCGAAGTCGGCGCTGGTGGCCGGCGCGGGCCACGTCGTGCTGGTGTACGCCAACCGCGACCCCGGCTCGGTGATCTTCCGCGACGAGCTGTGGGGGCTCGCCGAGGAACACCCCGGGCGGCTCACCGTCGTGCACTGGCTGGAGACCCTCCAGGGACTGCCGACCGCCGCGCAGCTGGGCCCGCTCGTGGCCCCGTACGCGGTCCGCGAGGCCTACCTGTGCGGGCCCGCTCCGCTGATGGACGCGGCGGAGACGGCGCTGCTGGCCTCGGGCGGCCGGAGCCGGGCGATCCACCGGGAGCGGTACTTCTCCCTGAACGGGGACGTCTTCGCCCCGGCCGTGGCGGCCCCGGACCCGGGCGCCGGGAGCGCGGTCCCGACACCCGGCGTGGCGGGCGGCGGGCAGGACGCCGCCTCCGCCGGCGGCGCGAGCGCGGAGGTGGAGGCGGAGGTGGAGTTCGAGGGGGTCGTGCACACCGTCGCCTGGGGGCGGCAGACCTCGCTGCTGACCGCGCTGCTCGCCGCGGGCGTCCCCGCTCCCTACTCCTGCCGTGAAGGCGCCTGCAGCGCCTGCTGCTGCCGGGTGCTGGAGGGGGAGGTGGCGATGGTCCGCAACGAGGTCCTGGCCCCCGAGGACCTGGCCGACGGCTACGTCCTGGCCTGCCAGGCCCTGCCGCTCGGCGACCGCGTCCGCATCAGCTACGACGGCTGAGCGGATGCGTCCAGCGGATCCGCTGGACGGCACCGCCGAACGGCCGCGGGCCCGGCCCCCTGGCGAGGGGTCGGGCCCGGACTCGTTCACTCGTACGTGGGGGTACCACTACCCACTACATCCACTCGCTGAACCGCAGCCATCCCATCATGTTGTCCATCGCCTGAGCGGAGACCGCCGGCTCCAGGTCCCGCACCGGCGCGGCCGCGGCCCGCCCCGCCCGGCCCGGCCCGTACAGCTCCCGCCACACCGACCGCGCGCAGGCCAGTACCGCCGGCGCCAGCCGGGCCGGGTCCCGCTCGCCCCCGCAGGAGGACACCGACACGGCGGCCACGGCCCGCCCGGCCCCCCGCAGCGGGGCGGCCACGCAGGAGATGCCCCGGAAGCTCTCCTCCCGGTCGTACGCCACCCCGCGCTCGCGGACCGCCGCCAGCTCCGAACGCAGCGCGAGCGGCCGGATCAGGGTGCGCGCGGTCCGCGGGCGCAGCCCCTGCGCCAGGACGTGCTCGACCGCGGCGGGATCACTGAAGGCGAGGATCGCCTTCCCGGCGGCCGTGCAGTACGCCGGCATCCGGCCACCGACCCGCGAGGGCACCGAGGTGGCCTCCGAGCCGCCGATCCGCTCCAGGTACACCACCTCGGCCCCGTCGAGCACCGACAGGTGCACCACCCGGCCCGTCTGCTCGTGCAGCGCGTGCAGCAGCGGCAGCGCGGCCCGGCGCAGCCGGTTGTGGTGGGAGGCGAGCGCGCCCAGCTCCAGCATGCGCATGCCCATGCGGTAGTCCCGGCCCTCGCGGTCCAGCCAGCGCAACTGCACCAGCTGGTGGAGGATCCGGTGGGCGGAAGAACGTGGAATTCCGGAGCGGCGCACGACCTCGGTGAGTGACAGCCGAGGTTGCGGACCTTCGAAGGCGCCCAGCACCTTCGCGGCCTTCTCCAGCAGCGAAAGCGGCGCGAGCTCGGTCTCCGCGACCTGCTCCATGAACTGGTCGAGCACGAGAAAACCCCCTGCGTGAGGCGTTGGGGCGACCCTGCCACGCGCCCCCGGCCGGAGGGAAGCACCCGGAGAGGTCTATTTCATTCAGTAATACTTCAAGTAGTCGGTTCGAGGACCTTCCCGCTCAGCGGGAACAGCTCGTTCCGCGCCCGGAACACCCGGCGTACGTTCCTCGCCATCGATCCGGAAACCGATCCGGCCGTCGATGCAGAACTCCCGAAGATCCTTGATCCGAGAAGGGGACACCATGAGTGACGAAGAGGTCCTCGCAGCGGTCCGCGCCCTCGCCCCCGCCCTCCGCGAGCGCAGCGCCGAGGCCGAAGACCTGCGCAAGGTCCCCGAGGCGAGCATCAAGGAACTCGCCGCCACCGGCTTCTTCCGGCTGCTCCAGCCCAAGGCCCACGGCGGGTACGCCGCCGACCCGGCGCTCTTCTACGCCGCGGTCAAGGACATAGCCAAGGCCTGCGGCTCCACCGGCTGGGTCGCCTCCGTCGTCGGCGTCCACCCCTGGCACGTGGCCCTCTACGACCCCCGCGCCCAGGAAGAGGTCTGGGGCCGGGACCAGGACACCCGCATCTGCTCCTCCTACGCCCCCACCGGCAAGGTCACCCCCGTCGACGGAGGCTTCACCCTCAGCGGCCGCTGGCACTTCTCCTCCGGCTGCGACCACGCCGACTGGGCCCTGCTCGGCGGACTGGTCACCGACGCCGAAGGCCGCCCCGTCGACATGCGGACCTTCCTGATCCCGCGCTCCCAGTACCGCATCGACGAGGTCTGGGACACCGTCGGCCTGCGCGGCTCCGGCTCCAACGACATCGTCGTCGAGGAGGTCTTCGTCCCCGAACACCGAGCCCTGAGCTTCGGCCCCGTCACCGCCCTCCAGGTACCCGGCCACCGCATCAACCCCGAGCCGCTCTACCGGCTCCCGTACGCCTCCGTCTTCACCACCACCATCTCCACCCCCATCGTCGGCATCGCCGAAGGCGCCTACGAGGACTACGTCACCGCCACCCGCGAACGCTTCCGCGTCTCCTACGGCCAGCAGGTCGCCGAGGACCCCTTCGCCCAGGTCCGCATCGCCCGCGCCGCCAGCGACATCGACGCCTCCTGGCTCCAGCTCCGGCGCAACGTCTCCGAGCTCTACGCCCTCGCCGAACGCGGCGAGGAACTCCCCACACCGCTGCGCACCCGGGCCCGCCGCGACCAGGTCCTCGCCACCGAGCGCTGCGTCGCCGCCGTCGACCTCCTCATGGAGAACGCGGGCGGCAGCGCCATGCGCACCGGCCCCAACCCCGTCCAGCGCGCCTGGCGCGACGTCCACACCGGCCGCGGCCACGCCGCCAACGACCCGGAGCGGGCCCTGGTCCTGTTCGGACAGGGCGCCCTCGGCCTCGACATCCAGGACACGATGCTGTGAGCGCGCCGGGATTCACGTACGAGAACACCTCCCGCACCGCCAAGGCGGGTGCCCTGAACCTGCACTTCCATGAGGCCGGCCCGCTCGACGCACCCGTCGTGATCATGCTGCACGGCGGCGGACCCGGTGCCTCCGGCTGGTCCAACTTCGGCGGCAACCTGCCCCACTTCGCCGAGCGGTTCCGCACCCTGCTCGTCGACCAGCCCTGCTACGGCCGCTCCGACAAGCCGGAACCCGACCGCGACTACTTCGGCTTCAGCGCGAACGCCGTCCTCGCCCTCATGGACGAACTCGGCATCGAGCGGGCGCACCTCATCGGCAACTCCCTCGGCGGAGGCACCGCCACCCGGCTCGTCCTGGACCACCCCGAACGCGTCGACAAGCTCCTGCTCATGGGCCCCGGCGGGATCTCGCTCAACCTGTTCTCCGCCGACCCCACCGAAGGCATCAAGCGGCTCTTCGAGTTCAGCCTCGACCCCGATCCCACCCGCGAGCAGATGCGGACCTTCCTCACCACCCTCGCCCACGACCCGGCGATCGTCACCGACGCCCTCGTCGAGGAGCGCTACGCCCAGGCCACCGACCCCGAAGCCAGGCTCGGCAACGCCCGCATGGGCGCCTCCTTCGCCAAGTGGCCCGAGGCCGCCATGCTCTGGCGCGAAGCGCACCGCATCAGCCGCCCCGTCCTGCTGACCTGGGGCCGCGAGGACCGCGTCAACCCGGTAGACGGCGCCTTCCTCGCGCTGAAGACCATCCCCGACGCCCGTCTGCACGTCTTCCCGCACTGCGGGCACTGGGCGCAGACCGAGGCCGCCGACGAGTTCAACCGGCTCGCCACCGACTTCTTCCTCCACTGATCCCGGCACTGCTCCCGCACTGATCCCCGCACCGATCCCCGCACTGCCCCCGCACTGCCCCCGCACTGATCTCCGCACTGATCTCCGCACCGATCCCACCGAGGAGTTCCCGCATGGACATACGCGCACTCGGCTACCTCCGCATCGAGACCGCCGACCTCGCCGCCTGGCGCACCTACGTCCTCGACATCCTCGGCATGGCCGAAGCCGCAGGCACCACGGACACCAGCCTGGGCGTCCGCATCGACGACCGCACGCACCGCTTCCAGTTCGTCGCCGGAGCCCAGGACCGGCTCCTCGCCGCCGGCTTCGAGGTGGCGAACGCCCGCGCCCTCGAAGACGCCGCCGCCGAACTGGAGGCCGCCGGCCACCCCGTCAAGCAGGGCGACGCCGAGACCCTCGCCGACCGCCGCGTCCAGGGCCTCATCCACTGCGAGGACCCCAGCGGCAACCCCCTGGAGATCTACTGGGGCCAGGCCCAGGACCACACCCCGCTCCCGGCCCGGTACGGCAACCGGTTCGTCACCGGCGGCCGCGAGGGCGATCTCGGCCTCGGCCACGTCGTCCTGCCCGCCGCCGACACCGAGGCCACCCTCGACTTCTACGAGAACCTCCTCGGCTTCCAGCTGCGCGACTCCATGCGGCTGCCCCCGGTCGCCGTCCCCACCGGCAAGCCCGGCCAGGACTCCTACTGGATGCACTTCCTCAGCCCCAACCGCCGCCACCACAGCCTCGGGCTCTACCCCGGCGCGCTGCCGCCCGGCATCGTGCACTTCATGGTCGAGCTGGAGACCCTCGACGACGTCGGCTACTGCCTGGACCGCATGAACGAGGCGGGCATCCCCATCGCCTCCACCCTCGGCCGGCACTCCAACGACCACATGGTCTCCTTCTACGCCCAGGCCCCCGGCGGCTTCCAGGTCGAATACGGCTGGGACGGCCTGCTGGTCGACCCCGCCACCTGGACCGCGAAGGAGATCACCGCGGACAGCTTCTGGGGCCACCAGTGGAACGGCTGACCGGCCCCGGAGCCCCGGTCGACGCGGTCGACGCGGTCGATCCGTCCCTGTTCCGCGAGGTCCTCGGCGCCTTCGCCTCCGGCATCACCGTCGTCGCGGCCCTCGCGGACGACGGCCGGCCGGCCGGGCTGGCCTGCCAGTCCTTCGCCTCCCTCTCCCTCGACCCGCCACTGGTCCTGCTCTGCGTGGGCAAGGGCTCCTCCAGCTGGCCCAAGGTCCGGGCCGCCGGACGCTTCGGCGTCAGCATCCTCGCCGAGGAGCAGCGCGCCGTCTGCGAGGCGCTGGGCCGCCGCGGCGAGGACAAGTTCGCGGGCGTCGACTGGGAACTCTCCGCCCACGGCGCCGTCCGCGTCACCGGCGCCCTCGCCACCGTCGACTGCGCCCTCGAAGAGGTCCACGAGGCGGGCGACCACTACCTCGTCACCGCCCGGGTCCTCGAACTGAGCGCCCGCGACGGCGGATCGCCCCTCCTCTACTACCGCAGCGACTACGCCACCGGAGCCTTCGGATGACAGCCGAGCACCTCACCGAGCACGCCTACGACGTGGTGGTCGTCGGCTCCGGCGCCGCCGGATTCGCCGCCGCCGTCACGGCCCGACTGCGCGGCCTGAGCGTCCTGATCGTGGAGAAGACCGACAGGTACGGCGGTTCCACCGCCCTGTCCGGCGGCGCGATCTGGGTCCCCGGCAACTTCCACCTCGACCGCGCCGGCCTCGCCGACACCCGCGAGAAGGCCCGCGCCTACCTCGACGCCACCGTCGGCGACCGGGTCCCGGCCGCCCGCAAGGACGCGTACCTCAGCCACGGGCCGCGGATGGTCAGGGAGTTCCACGACCGCACCGAGATCCGCTTCATGTACACCCCCGGCTACTCGGACTACTTCCCCGAGGCCCAGGGCGGCATGGCGCAGGGCGCTCCATCGAACCGTGCATCGTCGACTTCAAACGGCTCGGCGGGCTCGGCGCCTCCATGCGCCGGGCCGGACTGCCCACGTACGGGCTGACCATGACCTCGTACGACTTCCGCTTCCTGAACATGGTCAGCCGGACCTGGGCGGGCCGGAGGACCTCCGTCAAGGTCGGCCTGCGCGCCGTCAAGGCGCTGGCCACCGGCCGCAAGCTGCTCTCCCTCGGAGAGGCGCTCATCGCCCGCATGCGGCTGTCCCTGGAGGCGCTGGGCGGCGAGCTGTGGCTGTCGGCGCCCCTGACCGGTCTGGTCACGGACCCGGCCGGGCGGGTGACGGGCGTACGGGTCCTGCGCGCCGGGCGCGAAGTGACCGTAGCGGCGCGGGGCGGGGTGGTGCTGGCCTCGGGCGGGTTCTCGCACGACCAGGCGCTGCGCGAGAAGCACCTGCCCGCGCCCACCTCCACGGCCTGGACGCACGCCTCGGAGGGCCAGACCGGAGACGCCCTGAAGCTCGGTGAGGAGCTGGGGGCCGCCACCGACCTGCTGGACAAGGTCTGGGGCGCGCCGTCGGTGTGCCCGCCGGGGGAGAAGCCCTTCTTCCTCGTCGCCGACCGGGGCATCCCCGGCATGGTCATCGTCAACGAGGCGGGGGAGCGCTACGCCAACGAGGCCCTGCCGTACCACGCGTTCGTGGACCGGATGTACGCCGCCGACCGGCCCGGGGCGTCGACCGTGCCGTCCTGGCTGATCCTGGACGCCCGTTCCAAGGCCCGGTACATCTTCGCCGGCCTCTTCCCCGGGCAGCCCTTCCCCAAGAAGTGGCTGGAGAGCGGCTTCCTGAAGAAGGCAGGCACCGTGGAGGAACTGGCCCGGCAGATCTCCGCCCCCGGCCTGCCCGCCGCGATCAGCCGCTTCAACACCTTCGCCGAGGCCGGCACCGACAAGGACCACGGGCGGGGCGAGAGCGTCTACGACCGCTACTACGGCGACCCCACCCTGCCCAACCCGAACCTGACGCCGATCGACAAGGGCCCCTTCTACGCGGTCCCCGTCCACCCCGGGGACATCGGCACCAAGGGCGGCCTCGTCACGGACACCGACGGCCGGGTGCTCCGCGAGGACTCCACGCCGATCCCGGGGCTCTACGCCTCCGGCAACTGCTCGGCGGCGGTGATGGGGGAGACCTACCCCGGGCCGGGCGCGACGATCGGCCCCGCGATGGCCTTCGGCTGGGCCGCCGTCAACGCGATCGCCGCCGGGCTGGAGTAGGCCGCCCCGATCGTCTCGCCGGTCCCGTCCCGTCCCGCTCCTAAGAGAGCTTGCCGCCGTAGTCCGGCAGCTTGACGGTGCGCTCGGCGTGGCCGCCGACCAGGTCGCTCTGGTTGTTGCCGATGTTGGCGATGATCGTGTAGCCGCGCGCCTCGATCTCGGCCCGCTTGGCCGTCTTGTAGGCGCTGACCTCGTCGAACAGGGCGGGCAGATCGCGGACGTAGAGGCCCGAGACCGGGTAGCCGACCGCCTTGAGGTTGCGCTCGGTCAGGGAGTACACGATCCCCGGGCGGGCGGTGACGAAGAAGACGGCGACCCCGCGGTCGCTCGCGTACCGGGTCAGGTCGCGGACCTGGGCGATCGCGGGGGTCGGGAAGGTCCAGAACCAGTGGAAGTCCGTCTCCAGCGACGAGTTGTCGATGTCGAGGACGATCGCCGGCTTCTCACCGGCCGGTGAGGCGGCGATGCGCTGCTCGATCCCGGGGCGGGCCGCGTCGATGACGGCGGAGACGTCGCGCTGCCAGGTGGCGTAGTCGATGCCGAGGAACACCGCGTTGCCGCCGGGGGCGGAGGCGGTGACGGAGGCGGGGGCGGAGGCGGTGGCGGCGGTCCCGGCCGTCGTGGCGGGGGCCGCGTGGGCGGCGGTGGCCGGAACCAGGGCCAGTACGGCGGCTGCTGCCGCGGCCACCGCGGCGGCCGTGGTGCGGGTGCGGGTGCTGCGCATGGGGGACGCTCCTCGATCACGTGTTGGCATGTACGTGATCAGGCTGGAGATCGCGCGCCCGCGTGTCTACTGGCCGGTAAGTAATTTTTCATGGCCGGTCGGTGAACCTCCGTCATGTCCCGTGACGGGTGCCTAGGTGTCGCAGTCCAGCACCGTGCGGCACAGCCCGCAGCGGGCCCGGACCGGCCCGCGGTGCGCGGGCAACCGCAGCCGCTGCCCGCACACCGGGCACGGAAAGCCCACGCGCAGCCCGGCCGGGTGCTCCTCGAACCCGTACGGGGCTCCGGGCGCGGCGGCTCCGGTCAGGCGGGCCGCCGCGTACCGCAGCCGCTCCCGGCGGCCCGCCGCCGCGAGGGGGGCCCGGCGCAGGTCCCGGTCGGCCAGGGCACGGCCGCGCACGTACGCCTCGTAGGCCTGCGGGCTGGTGAACCACGCCGAGAGGTCCTCGCCGCCGAGGAACCGGCCGCGCCGGGCCAGGACGTAGCCGAACTCCTCCGGGGTGAGGTAGCCGAGCTTCTGGTGGGTGAGCTCGTCCTCCCGGTAGGCGTCGAGCAGCAGCCAGCCGGCGCCGAGGTAGGCGGCGGCGGTGTCGGTGAGGATCTCGTTGGCGGCGGTGGTGGGGAAGCGCAGGTCCAGGCGGTGCAGCAGCACGTGCGTGACCTCGTGGGCGAGGGCGGCCGCCAGATCGCGGCGGTGCACGCGGAAGCGGTCGTTGACCTCGACGAAGTACTCGGGCCCGGCGGTCAGTTCCACGGTCGCCGCCTCCTCCATCGGCCGGAAGCCCACGATCAGGCGCGCGTCGGGCAGCCGCAGGGCGCGGACCATCGCGGAAGCCACCCGGTGGGCGCCCGGATACAGGTCCTCGGAGGCGGAGAAGGCCGCGTCGGCGGGGGCGAAGGAGGTGCCGTAGGCGCGGATCTCGTCGGCGGACAGCCGCCGGAACAGCGCGGTGAGGGCCGCGCGGACCGTCTCCAGATGAGGAAATCCGTGCTCGATCGGGCTGTCGCGCCGACCGTTGTGCGTCATGGGGTGCCTCCGGCCGGAAGTTGTCCGAAAACGCGTTCTTGATGGACTCGGCGTGAACGGTGTGTCATGTACCCGTCACCCGGGCGGTCCATCCCACCCGCCCCGAGGTGACGCGCACGGCCCAACCCCCCACGAAAGGCAGTGTGTCGACTGTGTCCAGCCTCGTCACCACCCTCAAGCGCGCCCTCGCCGTCGGAGCGGTGGCCCTCGCGGCCGTCAGCCTCCAGCCCGGCACCGCCACCGCCGGCACGGCGCCCGTCGTCGGCGGCACCCGCGCCGCCCAGGGAGAGTTCCCCTTCATGGTCCGCCTCTCCATGGGCTGCGGCGGCGCCCTCTACACCCAGCAGATCGTGCTCACCGCCGCCCACTGTGTGAGCGGCTCCGGCAACAACACCTCCATCACCGCCACCGCCGGAGTCGTCGACCTCAACAGCGCCAGCGCCATCAAGGTCAAGTCCACCAAGGTGCTCCAAGCCCCCGGCTACAACGGCACGGGCAAGGACTGGGCCCTGATCAAGCTGGCCAAGCCCATCAACCTGCCCACCCTCAAGATCGCCGACACCAAGGCCTACGACAACGGCACCTTCACCGTCGCCGGCTGGGGCGCCACCCGGGAAGGCGGCGGCCAGCAGCGCTACCTGCAGAAGGCCACCGTCCCCTTCGTCTCCGACGCCTCCTGCCAGGCCTCCTACGGCGGCTCGATCGTGCCCGCCGAGGAGATCTGCGCCGGGTTCGCCGCGGGCGGCGTCGACACCTGCCAGGGCGACTCCGGCGGTCCGATGTTCCGCCGGGACAACGCCAACGCCTGGATCCAGGTCGGCATAGTCAGCTGGGGCGAGGGCTGCGCACGCCCCGACTACCCCGGCGTCTACACGGAGGTCTCCACCTTCGCGGCGGCCATCAAGAGCGCGGCCGCCACGCTCTGACCGGTCCCGGGGCCTTCCGCGGGTCTTCCGGCAGGTCTTCCGGCCCGTCCGTCCCGTCGGATGGTGACCGGAAGAATGAGGCGCAATGCGCAACATGTCCGTAAGGTCGACCGAAGTACCGTGAGGCCGGAACGACGCCGTTCCGGCCTCACGGCATGCTCCCGGCGCTCTGCCGTGCGGTTGCGGGCCGAGGCGCCCGCGGGTCCCATGGAGAGATCCCACCGCGTGGGAACGCCGGGGAAACCGGGACGGCACAGGCAACGGGCGACAGTGGGGCAGGCGGCGCATGGCGATCAGAGTGATCATCGCGGACGACCAGGAGATGGTCAGGACCGGCTTCCGGATGATCCTCGAAAGCCAGCCCGACATCGAGGTGGTCGCCGACGTGGAAGACGGCGAAGCGGCCCTCGCGGCCGTCGCCGAACACCGGCCCGACGTCCTGCTCCTCGACATCCGCATGCCCAAACTCGACGGGCTCGAAGTCACCCGCCGGCTCTCGGGCCGCGACACCCCCCGCATCGTCATCGTCACCACCTTCGACCTCGACGAGTACGTCCACGCGGCGCTCCAGGGCGGAGCGTCCGGCTTCCTCCTCAAAGACGCGAGCCCGGCCATGCTGGTTGAAGCGGTACGGGCGGCAGCCGTCGGAGACTCCCTCGTCTCACCCGCCATCACCGTCCGGTTGCTGCGCGAAATGGCCCACCGCACCCCGGCGGCCGCCGCGGCCGCCCGCCGCCCGGCGGAACCCCTGACGGACCGGGAACGCGAGGTCGTACGCTGCCTCGCGCGCGGCCTGACCAACGCCGAGATCGCCGGGGAACTCTTCGTCTCCCTCTCCACGGTCAAGACCCACCTGGCCAACGTCCAGGCCAAACTGGACGCCCGCAACCGCGTGGAAATCGCCGCCTGGGCCTGGGAAAGCGGCCTGGCGGGCACCCCGGCGTGACCCACCCCCGACCCACCCCCGCCCACGGCACGCCCCCCACGGGACGGATGCCGTCGTGCGGGCGGTACCGCGCCCGGGAACAGACCCCGCCGCCGCGCGGGCGGTCGGGCGTCGCGCGGCGCAGGCTGCCCCGTCGATGTGCGGGTGCTCCGCGTCAGGGCCGGCCGCGTGGCAGTGCGGCTGGATTGGGTCAGGGTCGACTGAGTCCGTGTCAGAGTCGGCCGCGTGGCCGTTCGGCTGCTTCGGGTCAGGGCCGACTGCGTCCGCGTCCGGGTGCTGCCCTCGAGGGTCGGCCCCGTCAGTGTTCACGCACCGCCGGGCGGCATCAGCCTCGCCGGCGTTTGAGGCGCGGGCTCCGGGGCGCCGCCCCTGGAAGCCGGCACACGCCGTCTCCGACGACCCCGGCCCCCACGGGCGCGGGTAACACCCCGCCGGACTACGGCCCCCGCCGTCGCCGGACCCCCCACGCCCGTGGCGGGGCCGCCCACGTCCCTGGCGGGGCCGCCCACGTCCCTGGCGGAGCCGCCCATGCCGCCGGTGGGGCCGCCCACGTCCCCGGCGGAACCCTCCACGTCCCCGGTGGGGCCGCCCACGTTCCTGGCGGGGCCGCCCACGTCCCTGGCGGAGCCGCCCATGCCGCCGGTGGGGCCGCCCACGTCCCCGGCGGAACCCTCCACGTCCCCGGTGGAGCGGCCCACGTCCCCGGCGGAACCCCCCACCTCCCCGGCGGAGCCGCCCGCGCTGAGCCCCGTACAACCGGCGGAGCCCTCCGCAGGGGCCCCGCGTGAGCCCCCTGGGGCCGTGGGCCCGGCGGCACCCCTATGCCGCGGACTGGATCCGGATCCTCCTCTCCGTCACCCTCCTCTCCCTCGTCACCTTCGAGGGCGTCGTCCTCGCCCGCCAGCCCAGCACCCCCCACGCCGCCGTCTGGGTGTCCGGCGTCCTCGTCTGCCTCAGCGCCGCGCCCTGGCCGCGCATCCCGCTCCTCACCCGCGCGTGGTTCGCCGCCGCCGTCACCTGGGCCGTCACTCTCTCCCTGCTCTTCAGCAACCTCCCCCTCGTCGTCTGGGGCGGCGGCGAGGCCGTCGCCCTGCTCGTCCTCCTCACCCAGGTCCTGCTCCGCGCCCCCGCCCGCACCGCCGCCGTCCTCGGCCCCCTGCTCGCCCTCGGCTCCATGGCCGCGCCCGTCCGCGACGCGGACCCGGGCCGCTTCACCT
Organism: Streptomyces sp. NPDC002886; assembly: GCF_042888445.1. Taxonomy (NCBI): domain Bacteria; kingdom Bacillati; phylum Actinomycetota; class Actinomycetes; order Kitasatosporales; family Streptomycetaceae; genus Streptomyces; species Streptomyces sp. NPDC002886. The sequence goes on along the minus strand of NZ_JBIAPV010000002.1, from coordinate 224,222 downwards.
TGCTCTTCTCCGTGCTCGCCGTCGTCGTCACCGCGTACTCCCTGCTCCTGCGCCTGCAGTCCGTCCAGCGCGTCCGCGAGCTGCGCGCCGTACGCAGTGCCGAGCGCCTGGAGCTGGCCCGTGAGCTCCACGACCTCGTCGCCCACCACGTGACGGGGATCGTCGTCGAGGCGCGCGCCGCCCGGTACACCAAGGTCTCCGCGGAACGCGCCGCCGAGATCTTCGGCCGCATCGAGACCGCCGGGGACGAGGCGCTCGGCTCCATGCGCCGCCTGGTCAAGATTCTCCGCGAGGGCGCCGACGACTCCGCCCCGGAGGCGGGCAAGGGCGCCGGCACGCCCGGCTCCGCCGGTACGGCCCCCGTCGCCGGCCTCCGGGAGATCCGCGGGCTGACGGAACGGTTCGCCGCCACCGGCCCGCCCGTGGTCCTCTACGTGGAGGAGGGCCTGGAGGCCCGGCTCCCCGCCGACGTCGCCGCCACCGCCCACCGCATCGTCCTCGAAGCCCTCACCAACATCGGCAAGCACGCGGCTACCGCGACCGCCGTCCGGATCGGCCTGCGCACGGTCCCGGCGGGCCTGGAGGTCCGGATCGCCGACGACGGCGGCCGCCCCGCGAAACTCTCCGAGAACGCCCGCGGCGGAGGCTACGGCCTCGTCGGCATGGCCGAACGCGCCGAAGCCCTCGGCGGCTCCCTCACCGCCGGCCCCGCCCCCGAAGGCGGCTGGCTGGTCACGGCGCTGCTCCCGCTCTGAACCTCTCCGACCCGACCCGACCCACTTGTCGATTATCGATATGGTCGTCTAGTCTCAGGCATATCGAAAATCGATAGGGGGGAACGCGATGAACACGCGCTTCACGAAGATCCTGGCCACCCTCACCTTCGGGCTGGCGATGCTCTGGGGACTCACTTTCATCGGCACGACCGTCTCGCGCCTGGCCGACGACGGGGCGGTCTGCGTACAAACCGGCCTCTGGGCCAACGCCACACTGGAGGGCGGCCTGCCGGTCGGCGAAGGGGTGGACGCGTCCAGCAGCGAAGCGCGGCTCTGCCAGGACGACCCCTCGGCGGCGCAACGCGCGGCCGACCTCGGGGGACAGCTGCCCTGGATGCTGTTCGCCTCCCTCGCCCTGCTGCTCTTCTCCCGCCTGCTGGACGCCGTCGTGTCGGAGGGACCGTTCACCGACAAGACGGCGCGACGGCTCACCGTCCTCGGCTGGGTCGTCACCGCGGGCACACCGCTGGCGGGCCTCGTCGCAGGGGGGTCGCATTCCTGGCTCACCGCCAGCATGGTGCCCATGGAGACGTACGGCCCGGAGGTCTCCGGGCCGCAGGTGCTCATCCTCGCCGGCCTCGCCGCCGTCATCATGGGGAAGATCATGCGCCAGGGCGTGCGCATGCGAGAGGACCTCGAAGGGACCATCTGATGCCCGAATCGATGCCCGAAGAGGAACTCCACGCGATCCGGATCCACCTCGACCGCATCCTCGCCGAACGCGGTATGACGCTCACCGAACTGTCCGCGCAGGTGGGCATCACCGTCGTCAACCTGTCCGTGCTCAAGAACGGCCGGGCCAAGGCCATCCGCTTCTCCACCCTGTCCCGGATTTGCGAAGTCCTCCGGTGCCAGCCGGGCGACCTGATCACCCACGACCCCGCCGAGTCGTAGGCCCGGCCCGTCTCAGTGGTCGATCAACCGAGGAACCGGCGGCGCACGCCACGTATTCTCGGTGACCATGAACACCAGGGACATCGACGAGAACGTCACCGCCGAGCTGGCCCGGCTCAGGGACAGCATCGACAACATCGACGCGGCCGTGGTCCACATGCTCGCCGAGCGGTTCAAGTGCACCCAGCAGGTCGGCCATCTCAAGGCCCGTCACCAGCTGCCCCCGGCCGACCCGGGCCGCGAGGCCCGCCAGATCGCCCGGCTGCGCCAACTCGCCGAGAACGCCAAACTCGACCCCGCCTTCGCCGAGAAGCTCCTCAACTTCATCATCGCCGAGGTCATCCGCCACCACGAGACGATCGCCGCCGGCGAGGGCGACGGCGAAAACGACGGCGAAAGCGCGGGCGAAGCATAGGAACTGGGGCCCGGCGCCGCCATCCGGCAGCATGGGCCCCATGTCCGCACTTACGCGCAAAGAAGCGCAGCTCCGAGCCCGGCTCATCGACGTCCAGCACTACGAGGTCGCCCTCGACCTCACCACCGGCGACGAGACATTCGAGTCCCGCACCGTCATCCGGTTCGCCGCCCGAGCGGCCGGCGACACCTTCGTCGAGCTGAAGCCGGACGAACTGCGCTCCGCCGCCCTGGACGGACACCCCCTGGACCCGGCCGCCCTCAGCGACGGCCGCCTCCCCCTCACCGGCCTCACCGAAGGCCCCCACGAACTCCGCATCGCCGCCCGCATGCGCTACTCCCGCACCGGCGAAGGCCTGCACCGCTTCACCGACCCCGCGGACGGGGAGACGTACGTCTACACCCAGATGTTCCTCGACGACGTCCAGCGCGTCTTCCCGGCATTCGACCAGCCCGACCTCAAGGCCGTGTTCGAGTTCCACGTCACGGCCCCCGCGCACTGGACCGTCCTCGCCAACGGCGTCACCACCCGCATCGGCGAACGCCCCGGCGGCAGCGGCGACGGCTCCGGGGACGGCGGCGACGGCGGGGAAGGCTCCGGGGACGGCTCCGCCCCCGAAGCCGGCATCTGGACCTCCGCCCCCACCCCCGTCATCTCCACCTACCTCGCCGCCGTCGCCGCCGGCCCCTGGCACAGCGTCCGCACCGAACACGCCGGGCTCCCCTTCGGCATCCACTGCCGCCGCTCCCTCGCCCCCCACCTCGACGCCGACGCGCAGGAAATCCTCGACCTCACCACCGCCTGCTACGACCGCTTCCACGAGAAGTTCAGCGAGCCCTACCCCTTCGACTCCTACGACCAGGCCTTCGTACCCGAGTTCAACGCCGGCGCCATGGAGAACCCGGGCCTGGTCACCTTCCGCGACGACTACGTCTTCCGCTCCGCCGTCACCGACGCCCAACGCCAGCGCCGCGCCGTCACCATCGCGCACGAGATGGCCCACATGTGGTTCGGCGACCTCGTCACCCTCAGCTGGTGGGACGACATCTGGCTGAACGAGTCCTTCGCCGAGTTCATGGGCTACCAGACCCTCATCGAAGCCACCCGCTTCACCGAGACCTGGACCGGCTTCGGCATGGAACGCAAGCCCTGGGGCTACGACGCAGACCAGCGCCCCTCCACCCACCCCGTCGCCCCCGACGCCGCCGCCGTCCCCGACACCGCCTCCGCCCTCCTCAACTTCGACGGCATCTCCTACGCCAAGGGCGCCTCCGCCCTGCGCCAACTCGTCGCCTGGCTCGGCGAGAAGGACTTCCTGGCCGGCATCAACACCCACTTCGCCCGCCACAAGTTCGCCAACGCCTCCCTCGCCGACTTCGTGGACTCCCTCGCCGCCCACACCGACCGCGACGTCCACACCTGGGCCGAGACCTGGCTGCGCACCACCGGAGTCGACACCCTCACCCCCCGGCTCGAAGAGAGCCACGGAGGCTGGACCCTCACCGTCGACCGCACCGGCAGCCGCCCCCACCACATCGCCGTCGGCCTGTACGACCGCGCCCCCGACGGGGTCCTCGAACCGCGCGAGGTCCTCGCCCTCGACGTCCCCTCCGACGAGATCCTCTCCGTCAGCGGCCCGCGCCCCGCCCTCCTCGTCCTCAACGACGGCGACCTCACCTACACCAAGGTCCGCCTCGACGAGACCTCACTCGAAACAGCCATGCGCGACATCTCCCGCATCCCCGACCCGCTCACCCGTGCCGTCGTCTGGAACTCCCTGCGCGACATGGTCCGCGACGGCGAACTGGACGCCGGCGACTACCTGGCCACCGCCGAGGCCCACGTCCCCGAGGAAACCGACCTCGCGATCGTCCAAGGCGTCCTCTCCTTCACCCGCGCCCAGATCGCCGACCGCTACGTCATCCCGCTCCGCCGCGCCGACGCCCTCACCACCCTCACCTCCATCGCCCGCGACCTGCTGCGGCGCACCGAGGACGGCTCCGACCCCGGACTGCGGCTCGTCGCCGTCCGCACCCTGGTCGACAGCGCCACCCAGCCCGACACCATCGCCGGCTGGCTCGCCGACGGCACCGTCCCCGGCGGCCCCGAACTCGACCCCGAACTGCGCTGGCGCATCCTCGCCCGCCTCTCCGTCCTCGGCGCGGCCGGCGAAGCCGAGATCGACGAAGCCCTCGCCGCCGACCCCAGCGCCACCGGCCGGGAAGGCGCCGCCCACTGCCGGGCCGCCCTCCCGACGGCCGAGGCGAAGGCCGCCGCGTGGGAGCGCCTCTTCCGCGACGACTCCCTGTCCAACTACCTCTTCACCGCCACCGCCCAGGGCTTCTGGCAGCCCGAACAGGCCGATCTGGTACGGGACTACGTCCCCCGCGCCTACGCCGAGGCCGTCACCCTCGCAGCCCGCCGCGGCCCCGCCATCGCCGACGCCGCCGGCCGCTGGGCCCTCCCGGGCCACGAGATCACCGAGGCCAACCTCCAGGCCGGCCAAGCCGCCCTGGCCGACCCCGACATCACCCCCCTCCTCCACCGCAAGCTCGTGGACCACCTCGACGACCTCACCCGCGCCGCCCGAGCCCGCCACTAACCACACCCCCGGCGCCCCCCAACCCCACCCACGCCCGACAGCCCAGCCCGCCCGGCCCTACCCAGCACCGGGTTCTGCCGGGCGCGGCTCTACGGCCCTGCCTGGCCCGGCCCTACGTGGCATCGGGTTCTGCCGGACACGGCCCCACCGGCCCTGTCCGGCACGGGCCCTACGTGGCACCGAGCCCTGCCGGGTGTGGCTGTACCGGCCTTGTCCGGCACGGGCTTACGCGGCATCGGGCTATGGCGGGTGTGGCTGTACCGGCCTTGTCCGGCACGGGCTTACGCGGCATCGGGCTATGGCGGGTGTGGCTGTACCGGCCTTGTCCGGCACGGGCTTACGC
>NZ_JBIAPV010000002.1:92299-219099 GCF_042888445.1 Streptomyces sp. NPDC002886 | reverse complement strand
CTTACGCGGCATCGGGCTCTGCCGGGTGTGGCCGTACCCGCCCTGTCCGGCACGGGCTTACGCGGCATCGGGCTCTGCCGGGTGTGGCCGTACCCGCCCTGTCCGGCACGGGCCTACGCGGCCGAGCCCTGCCGGGTGCGGCCCCACCGCCCGTAGGGGCCTACCGGCCGTACCGGCCCTAGTGGTGCCCGGCATCGGCCTGCCCGGCCTTGCCCGGCGCAGGCCTGTCCTGCCCGGCACCAGTGCTCCGGCACCGGCACCGGCCTGCCCGGCCGTCAGCCCGACAGGGGCCGGCGGTCGGACGTCCGGCTTCGCCCCCCGGCAGGGCCGGCGGCGGCCCCCGGCCTACCCGGCACCGGCCGAACCGGCTTCCCCCCGACAGCGGCTGGGGGTCGGACGCCCGGTCTACCCGTGCGGGGCCGGGCCGGCCTGGCCCGGCCTCAGGTCCGCCCCGGCCCCGCCGGCCGGGGGCAGTGGGGGACTCCGCCCCGAGCGAGCCACTCACACCAACCGGTGCTCCTCCGCCCGCCGGGGGCCGGTCAGCGCCCCATCCGCACCCGCACTAGCTCCCAGACCGCCGCCGCGTTGAGCAGCGCAGCTAGAAGCCCCAAGTGCCCCCGAGCCCAGCGATCCGAACGCCGGCGGGTCCACCACCTCCCGGACAGGACGCGACGCCGGCTCCTCCCGGACCGTCCAAAAACACGTCCGTCACTACAGCGCCGAACGGTGCGGCGAGCAGCAGCGACCACACCCCGGCGGACCACGCCCCGGTCCGGCTCACCACCTCCACCCACACCTGCACCACGAGCACCAGCACCAAGTACCCAACCCCGCAGCGCACTTCAAGCCGAGACCGACCTCGTCGCTCCAGGGCGTCCCGTCACCCGGCCCCTCCGACGGCCCGTATCGGAACGACAGCGCCCCCGCACCCGAGCACCCCTCCTCACACCGCGGACGGCTTGAAATCAACCACTCATAAACCCGGGCGGTTACCCCATTCGGGTCGGATCGTTGTACCCCCGGGTCCCCGACCCAGCGAGCGGCACCACCCGCCGCCGAACCGTTCCCGTGAGGACACCGCATGACAGCGCCCCCCGGTACAGGCAGACGGCGCACCGCCCCGCTCGCCGGCGGACCCCACGGCCCCGACGCCCTGCAACCACTCCTCGCCACCGTCCTCGACGCCCTGCGCAGCGGAGCCCGCGCCCGCGGCGGACCGCTCCCGGCCGGTGGACCCGAGGCCGTCACCGCCCGCGTCACCGCGGCGCTCGGCGAGATCCTCCCCGACCACGGACACGGCGACCACGAAGCCCTGCGGACCCTCGTCCACACCCTCACCGCCGGCGCCGCCGACCCCGCGGAACCCCTGTGCGCGGCCCACCTGCACTGCCCGCCCCTCGCCGTCGCGGCCGCCGCCGACCTCGCCGCCAGCGCCCTCAACGCCTCCCTCGACTCCTGGGACCAGGCCCCCGCCGCCTCCGCCCTCGAATCCCTCCTCACCCGCACACTCGCCGCGGAGTTCCACGACACCCCCCACCCCGACGCCGTCCTCACCACCGGCGGCACCGAGGCCAACCACCTCGCCCTCCTCCTCGCCCGCGAACGCCACGGCCCCCACCTGACCGTCCTGCACGGCGCCAACGCCCACCACTCCATCCCGCGCGCCGCCTGGCTCCTGGGCCTGCCCCCCGCCCGCAGCCTCCCCACCCCCACCGGCACCCTCACCCCCGCCACCCTCGCCGAGGCCCTCGCCACCACCACCGGCCCCGTCCTCGTGACCGCCACCGCCGGCACCACCGACGCCGGCCTCATCGACCCCCTCGATGCCCTCGCCGACCTCTGCGACCAGCACGGCGCCGACCTCCACATCGACGCCGCCTACGGCGGGCTCCTCCACCTCAGCCCCCGCCACCGCCCCAAACTCGCCGGCCTCCATCGCGCCCGCTCCATCACCCTCGACCTGCACAAACTCGGCTGGCAACCCATCGCCGCCGGACTCCTCACCGTCCCCGACACCACCCTGCTCGCCCCCCTCGCCCACCAAGCCGACTACCTCAACGCCCCCGACGACACCGGAGCCGGACTCCCCGACCTCCTCGGCCGCTCCCTGCGCACCACCCGCCGCGCAGACGCCCTCAAGATCGCCGCCACCCTGCGCTCCCTCGGACGAGACGGCCTCACCCACCTCATCGACCGCACCTGCGCACGCGCCGACCAACTCGCCCGACTCCTCGAAGCACACCCCGCCTTCGAACTCCACGCGGCGCCCACCATCAGCACCGTCCTGTTCCGGCCCACCCACGCCGATGACACCGCACTGGCCACCCTGCGCCGCACCCTCCTCCAGGGCGGCACCGCCGTACTGGGCCGGGCCACCGCCGACGGCCGCCTCTGGCTCAAGGCCACCCTGCTCAACCCCCACACCACGGCGGGGGACCTGGACGCCCTCGTGAACCTCCTGGAAGGCAGCACCCACCGATGACCGCCCAGCTCGATGCACCCCACGACCTCGTCGGAATCGGCATCGGCCCCTTCAACCTCTCCCTCGCCGCCCTCGCCCACGGCCTGCCCCGACAAGGCGCCCCGGAAATCGCCACCGCCTTCTACGACCAGCGCCGCGACTTCCGCTGGCACCCCGGACTCCTCATCGACGGAGCCACCCTCCAAGTCCCCTTCCTCGCCGACCTCGTCACCCTCGCCGACCCCACCAGCCCCTGGTCGTTCCTCAGCTACCTGAAGCACAAGGAACGCCTCTTCCCCTTCTACTTCGCCGAGAGCTTCCACATCCAGCGCGCCGAATACGACGCCTACTGCCGCTGGGTCGCCGGACGCCTCCCCGGACTCCACTTCGGCCACCAGGTCGACGCCGTCCGCTGGAACCCCGAACGCGGCCTCTTCGAAGTCGACTTCACCCAAGTCGACGCCGAAGGAGAAGCCGAAGCACTCGGCCGCACCTACACCCGCAACCTCGCCCTCGGCATCGGCACCGCCCCCTACATCCCCGAACCCCTGCGCCCCCTCGCCGAAGCCCCCACCGTCCCGGTGATCCACTCCTCCGAGTACCTCGACAACCGGCAGCGCATCCTCGGCGCCGAACACGTCACCGTCATCGGATCGGGCCAGTCCGGGGCCGAAGTCTTCCTCGACCTGCTCCGCTCCCGCCCCGCCGGCCGAGAACGCCTCACCTGGCTGGCCCGCACCCCCTCCTTCGCCCCCATGGAGTACTCCAAGCTCGGCCTGGAACACTTCACCCCCGACTACACCCGCTACTTCCACTCCCTCCCCGAACCGGTCCGCGACCGCCTCGTCCCCGCCCAGTGGCAACTCCACAAGGGCATCGACGCCGCCACCATCGCCGCCATCCACGAGGAGCTTTACCGCCGCACCCTCGACGGAGGCTGGCCCGACGCCGTCCTCACCCCCGGAGTCAGCGTCCGCACCGCCGGCCGCGTCGCCACCACCAAGGTCGAACTCCACCTCGAACACGTGGACCAGGGCGCCCGCTCCCGCCTCACCACCGACGCCGTCGTCCTCGCCACCGGCTACCGCGAACGCCCCCTCGCCCGCCTCCTCGCCGGACTCGACCCCTACCTGCGCAAGGACTCCTCCGGCCGCCCCCGCATCGACGACCGCTACCGGATGATCACCGACCCCGCCGTCACCGGCAGCGTCTTCGTCCAGAACGGCGAACGCCACACCCACGGCGTCGGAGCCCCCGACCTCGGCCTCGCCGCCTGGCGCAGCGCCGCCATCCTGAACACCCTCACCGGCAAAGAGCCCTACCCCCAGCCCACCCGTACCGCCTTCACCACCTTCGGCCTCGAACAGCGGGAGCAGAGCCGTCCCCGACCCGCCGGCGAACTGCTCCCACTGGTCGAGCACCTGTAAGGAGAAACGTTTAGAGCACCATCGGCTAGAAGACAGGTGCCCCGGCTCGGGTCAGCCGCCAGTCCACGGACGCGAACTGCGCCGGGTCCACCGTTCCCTTCGCCTTCACCCACTGGATGATCGTGTTGCGTATTTCATCCGAGTTCGCCCACAGCTGCTTCGACTGCGGCACGTGCGGGAAGTTGCCGCCACCCGAAGCCCGGTAGTTGTTCACCGCCAGCACGAACTGCGCCGCCGGATCCACCGGCTTCCCCTGGAACGACAGCCCCGAGATCCGCGAACCCACCGGCTCGGACACGTCGATGTCGTACGTCAGCCCGTACACCGCGTCGTAGTTGTAGTCCGGCGTACCCTCCGCGTTCGTCAGCTTCGCCGGATCCACCACCTCGCCCGGAGCCGTCCGCACGTAGTACTTCGCCGAATACTCCAGATAGTCCTTGACCTGCGCACCCGTCAGCAGCCGGGCCTCCAGCGTGTTCTCGAACGGATACAGACCCGCCGCGTCCTTGATCGTCACCTGCCCGGCCGGAATCGCCGCCGTCCGCGAGAAGCACGAAGCCTGCGACAGCACCGGCAGCGCACCCCACTCCGTACCCGCCAGCGCGCCCTTCACCGTCTCCGCCTGCACGTGGTTGATCAGATCGATGATCGCCACGTCCTTGACCGGACCGTCCGCCGAGGACATCGCCTGCGTCGACGTACCGATCACCTGGTTCACGTACGCCACGACCTTGCGGTGCTCGTCCGACAGCAGACCCACGATCTTCGGGTCCTCCACCGCCGTATTCGAATTCAGCACCCGGGCCGCCACCTTCGACACCGACCAGCAGCCCTTCGCCCACGTCAGCTCGAAGTCGAACAGCGTCAGCCGCTGACCCCACTTCAACGGCTCGGACAACACCACGTCCTTGCCCGTCGCCTTGTTCCGCACCCGGTACTCCGGGATCTCCGTGTGCGCGTGCCCCACCAGGATCGCGTCGATCCCCGGCACCTGCTCCGCCACCAGACCCGCCGCGTTCTCGACGTACGGCAACTGGTCCCCGTAGCTCGACGTACCGCTCGAACCCGAATGCGCCGACACGATCACCACGTCCGCACCCAGCGACCGCAGCCGCGGCACGTACTTCGCCGCCTGCTCCTCAAGGCCCGGGAACGTCATCTTCCCCTGCACGTTCGCCTTGTCCCAGATCGCGATCCCCGGATTCGTCAGACCCAGCACCGCCACCTTCACATCCCGCCCGCACGGCGTCCGCAGCCGGTGCATGCTGTACGGCGCGAACGCCGGCCGCAACGTCTTCGCATCCAGCGCGTTCGCCCCCAGCAACGGGAAATCGCACTGCTCCTCGAACTTCCGCAGCACCGGAATCCCGTAATTGAACTCGTGATTCCCCAGCGCCGCCGCGTCATAACCGATCGCGTTCATCGCCTGCGCCATCGGATGCACCGGACCACGCCGCGCCGTGATCGGATCCACCTTCGCGTAGTAGTACGAAAGCTGCGTCCCCTGAATGGTGTCCCCGGCATCGATCAGCAGCGTGTTGCGCCGCCCCTTCTCCGCCCGCACCTGGTTCACCAGCGTCGAGATCTTCGCCAGACCGACGTCGTTGTGCGCCTTGTCGTCGAACTCCTTGTCCGTGAAGTAGTCCCAGTTGAAAACGTTCCCGTGCAGGTCCGTCGTCCCCATCACCGTGAACGCGTACGTCCTCGCCCCCGCCGCCGAAGCGCCGCCGGCCACCGGTTCAGCCGCGGCCGCCGGGGAGCTCGTGGCCCCCGCCAACGCCACAGCCGCACCCGTCGCAGCCGAAGTGCCCAAAAATGTCCTACGGTCGAACGCCATGCCATCTCCCCTTGTGAGGTGCGTGTGTACAGACAGGCAACGCGCGTAGATTCTGACCCAGCAGTAACAAGCCGCAACACCCCCAGCAGGTTTCGATCCGATGACCACCCCCGTACGAGCAGCAGTGCGACAGTGAATCCATGACCCAGGACGCATCGCACCAGCCCTACGGAACCCCCGAAGTCCCCCGCGTCGCAGTCCGCGGCGAAGCCACCCTCGAAGTCGACCCCGAGATCGCCCGCATCGGCATCACCGTCAGCGCCCGCGGCACCGACCGGCGCACCGCCCTCGAAGACCTGACCCGCCGCAACAACGCCGTCCTCGACCTCGTCAAGAGCTATGGCGACCCCGTGGAAAAGCTCGAAACCGGTGCCTTCTCCATCACCCCCGAACTCACCCGCCACGGCCGCGGCGAACGCGTCCGCGCCTACCACGGACGCGTCCACCTCACCGCCGAACTCAACGACTTCACCACCCTCGGTGAACTCACCACCCGGCTCGCCGACCTCGAACTCACCCAAGTCGACGGACCCTGGTGGGCCCTGCGCCCCACCTCACCCGCCCACGGGGAAGCCCGCCGCCAAGCCGTACTCGAAGCCGTCCAACGCGCCCGCGAATACGCCGCCGCCCTCGGAGCCCAACTCGCCGCCCTCGTCGAACTCGCCGACCTCGGAGCCGAGAACGCCCCCACCCCCTTCCAGGCCGCCGGCGGCGCCATGCGCACCATGGCCTTCAGCGCCGCCGAAGACGCGGGCGCCCCCGCCCTCGACCTCGAACCCCAGCGCCAGACCGTCTACGCGCAGGTGAACGCACGCTTCACGATGACCCCTCCCCAGCTCTGACCTCAGCCCCGAAAAACCGAACATTCGGTGCCCCGGGGGTGCTCATCAGAGCACCCCCATGCACATTCAACAATTGTCAACAAGCTTTTGCTCAAAGGTTGTTGAGTGGACACCCGGAACCAATTTCCTACTCCCTGGTAGGGGCATACGCTCGCCTCATGCGCCGAGCGAAAATCGTATGTACCCTGGGCCCCGCCACCGACTCATACGACCAGATCAAAGCCCTGGTCGAAGCCGGAATGGACATCGCCCGCTTCAACCTCAGCCACGGCACCTACGCCGAACACGAGGACCGCTACCAGCGCGTCCGCAAGGCTGCCGACGAAACCGGCCGCAGCGTCGGCATCCTCGCGGACCTTCAAGGCCCGAAGATCCGCCTGGGCCGCTTCGCCGAAGGCCCCGTACTCCTTGAACGCGGCGACGAGTTCACCATCACCGTCGAAGACCACCAAGGTGACCGCCACACCTGCGGCACCACCTACAAGGGTCTCGCCGGAGACGTCACCACCGGCGAACGCATCCTCGTAGACGACGGCCGCGTCACCCTCGAAGTCACCGCCGTCGACGGACCCCGCGTCCACACCCGCGTCATCGAAGGCGGCATGGTCTCCGACAACAAGGGACTCAACCTCCCCGGCGTCGCGGTCTCCGTACCCGCCCTCTCCGAAAAGGACATCGACGACCTCCGCTGGGCCCTGCGCATCGGCGCCGACATCATCGCCCTCTCCTTCGTCCGCAGCGGCAGCGACATCGAAGACGTCCACCGCATCATGGACGAAGAAGGCCGACGCCTCCCCGTCATCGCCAAGGTCGAAAAGCCCCAGGCGGTCGAGAACATCGACGACATCGTCGCCGCCTTCGACGGCATCATGGTCGCCCGCGGAGACCTCGGCGTCGAAATGCCCCTGGAACAAGTCCCCATCGTCCAAAAGCGCGCCGTCAAGCTCGCCAAGCGCAACGCCAAGCCCGTCATCGTCGCCACCCAAATGCTCGACTCGATGATCGACAACTCCCGGCCCACCCGCGCCGAAGCCTCCGACGTCGCCAACGCCATCATCGACGGCACCGACGCCGTCATGCTCTCCGGCGAAACCAGCGTCGGCAAATACGCCATCGAGACCGTCCGCACGATGTCCCGCATCGTCGAAGCCGCCGAAGAAGACATCCTCGCCAAGGGCCTCCCCCCGCTCACCGACCGGAACAAGCCCCGCACCCAGGGCGGAGCGGTCGCCCGCGCCGCCGCCGAAATGGGCGACTTCCTCGGTGCCAAGTTCCTCGTCGCCTTCACCCAGAGCGGAGACACCGTCCGCCGGCTCTCCCGCTACCGCTCACCCATCCCCCTCCTCGCCTTCACCCCCGACCCCGCCACCCGCTCCCAGCTCAACCTCACCTGGGGCGTCGAAACCTTCCTCGGCCCCCACGTCGACTCCACCGACGCGATGGTCGCCCAGGTCGAAGAAGAGCTCCTGCGCATCGGCCGCTGCGTACCCGGCGACATCGTCGTCATCACCGCCGGCTCACCCCCCGGCGTCAGCGGATCCACCAACCTGGTCCGCATCCACCACATCGGCGACGCAGTCCGCTGAAGCCGCCCGCAGGCCACTGCAGCGACTACAGCACCTCACGTATAAGACGCACCGCGTCGGGCAACACCAAACGGCTCTCACCCGTACTCGGGAAGTGCCCGCCCGACGCGGTCACCCGCGCCTCCGCACCCAGCTCCCGCACGAACCGCAGCACATGCTCGCCCGTCGCCTCCCCGGTCACCGGGTCATCCGCCGCGTGCAGCACACGGAACTCCCGCGCGGCCCTACGGATCCGCTGCCAGTCGAACTCCGGCGAGAAGAACGGCGCCAACGCGTCATACCCCACCTCGCCGGACATCGACGCCACGAACACCACCCCCGCGAACGCCCCCTCGGCCTCGGTGTCGTGGTCCTGCAGCAGCCGCAGCACATTCACCCCGCCCAGACTGTGACCCACCAGCACCGTCTCACCGGCCGGCGCGCCCGCGGTCTCCTCCCGCAGCTCCTTCAGCCACGCATCCGCCTCCGGAGCGAACGGCTCGGGGAAGTTCGGAATCCGCACCTCATGCCCCTCCGCGGCGAACTCCTCACCCGTCGCCGTGTACCAGTGCTCGCCCGCACTCATCCCGTACCCGTGCGCGATCACGATCGTGCCCATGGCTCCACCCCTCGCATCCCTCGGCCGACGGTCTCGACCTTCAATCAAAACGCTACGCCGCGTTTTGATAAAACGCTAGGGCTATCGTGAAGCCGTGTCAATCACTCCTTCGAGCAACTCTGCGAGCACCCCGCCCCGCACCGGCGGCCGCCTCCGCAACGAGGACGCCCACCACTCCGTCCTCGAAGCCACCGCCGCACTCCTCGTCGAGAACGGCTACGGCGCCCTCACCATCGAAGGCGTCGCCAAGCGCGCCAACGTCGCCAAAAGCACCGTCTACCGCTGGTGGAAGTCCAAGCCCGCCCTCGTCATGGACGCCTACGCCCACGAAACCGCCGCCCGGGTCCCCGAACCCGACACCGGCACCCTCGCCGGCGACCTCGCCGCCTTCGTCGCCGACCTCTACCGCATCGGCGGCGACCCCGTCCGCGCCAAAGCCCTCACCGGCCTCATGGCCGAAGCCCAGCTCGACCCCGCCTTCGCCGAGCCCTTCCGCGCCTGGGTCGCCACCCGCCGCGAGGTCGTCGCCACCCTCTTGACCCGGGCGGTCGCCCGCGAGGAACTCCCCGCCGCCACGGATCTCGACCACGCCACCGACCTGGTCTTCGGCCCCTTCTGGTACCGCCTCCTCGTCGCCCACGCCCCCCTCGACCCGGCCGACGCGGAAGCCCACGTGACGACGGTCCTGCACGGACTGACGGGTCGCGACTGAGCGATCCGGGGCCAAGTCGCCTTGACCTCAAGTCGAGTTGAGGTCGTACGCTCGCGAGCATGACGATCAAGGAGTACTCCCAGGACCGGCTCGCGGCCCAGCCCATCGGCTACTGGGCCCGCGAGGCCGGCAAACTCGCGATAGGCGGCATCCGTGCCGCGCTCGCCGAGGAGAACCTCACCCAGCCCCACTGGTGGACCCTCAACCACGTGGCCGGCTCCCCGGCCCACTGGAAGCGCGCGGCCCTCACCGAGAAGCTCACCCCGTACGACGACCAGGACACCGACTTCGACGCGGTCTACGACGACCTCGCGGCCCGGGGCTGGCTCACGGAGGCGGACGGCACCCTGACCCTCACGGAACAGGGCGAGGCCGGCCGGGCCCGTGCGCACGACCGCAACGCGAAGGTGCACGCGCGCATGCGGGAGGGTGTGGACGACGCGGCGTACGCCGCGACCATCGACGGCCTGCGCCGCATGGTCGCCAACCTGGGCGGCAGCGGCGACTTGCCGGGCTAGTACTTCGGCCCGATGCGGGCGTCCATGAGCGCGACGGAGTCCTTGCGCGCGATGGACACGTTGAAGGGGTCGCAGCCCCGGGCCAGGATCGTCCACTGGACGCCGACCTTGGCGAGGGTGTCCGTGCAGAGCTTCCGGATGTCGTCGGACTTGTTCGTGAAGAAGTACCGCGGGTACTCGTAGCGCTTGCCGTTGCGGACGGTCCAGTTGGTGACCCGGCATCCGTCGGAGTGGATCAGCCCCCGGACGAACTCCCACGGGTGGGCGTCCACGATGGCCTGCTGCCAGTCCTCCAGGACGATGCGGCGCTCGTGCTTCTTGCCGGGCGCGTGCTGCGGGAACAGGCAGGTCCCTTGCTGGGTGTAGGACTTGACCTCCACGCAGCCTTGCCGCTGGACTCGCCCCACCTTGGGCAAGGGCATGACGAGGTGCATCGCCGCTTCGGCGGCATCGATCAGGCCGGGCCAGGAGGCGTCGCAGTAGACGGACAGGTGGTGCTGCTTGTACTTGGAGATGATGTGGCCATCGCCGAGGTAGAGCCCCAGGAGGTAGGCGTATGCGGGCTGGTCGACGTCCCGGCCGGTGCATCTCGGGCAGTCGGTTGGAGGTGCGTACGCCTCACCGCGGTGTCTTCGGTCCTCGGACCGCCACCAGCCGATGGTGCCGCGCGGTATGCCCAGGTGTTCGGCGACGACTCGATTGGTCACGCCCCGGCGCATCAGCAGGACTGCTTCTTCGCGTATCGAAGGATTGTGCTCCACGCCTGGGAGCTTCGCCGCTATTCGTCCAGTTGGTCGCAATTCGAAGCTGCGTTCACTATGACGAGTGAAGATCCTAAAATCGCTTGGCGACCTTGGAAATGAAGGAGAAGTACCCCGAGTCGGATTCGAACCGACGCTGAATGGGTTTTGAATCCATTGCCTCTACCGCTGGGCTACCGGGGCCCCTTCGAAACGAAGGATACCTAAGACCCTCCGTGTCACAAACATACAGGAGCTAGGTAGGCTCGGGGGAGCTGAATCGCCTTGCACCAAGGAGCCCCCGTGACCGCCGAGCACGAGTCGACGCCCACGCCCGACGCCGACCAGTCGCACGTTCCGCCGCTGACGACGCGCGTCGTCATCGCCGAGGACGAGGCGCTCATCCGTCTCGACCTCAAGGAGATGCTTGAGGAAGAGGGCTACGCCGTCGTCGGTGAGGCCGGAGACGGTCAGACCGCCGTCGAGCTGGCCCGGGAGCACCGTCCCGACCTGGTCATCCTTGATGTGAAGATGCCCGTACTGGACGGCATCTCCGCCGCCGAGAAGATCGCGGAGGAGTCCATCGCCCCCGTGCTGATGCTCACCGCGTTCTCGCAGCGGGATCTGGTCGAGCGGGCCCGCGACGCCGGGGCGATGGCGTACCTCGTGAAGCCCTTCAGCAAGAGCGATGTCGTCCCCGCCATCGAGATGGCCGTCTCCCGCTTCGCCGAGCTCCGCGCGCTGGAGAAGGAGGTCGCCGACCTCTCGCTGCGCCTGGAGACGCGCAAGCTCGTGGACCGCGCCAAGAGCATCCTGCAGACGCAGTACGGGCTCTCCGAGCCGGCCGCCTTCCGGTGGATCCAGAAGACCTCCATGGACCGCCGCATGTCCATGCAGCAGGTCGCCGAGGCCGTCATCGAGGACGCCGAGGAGAAGAAGGCCGCCGCGGGCAAGGGCGAGTAGCACCCCGAAGCGAACAACGAACGAGGCCCCCTCCGGATCCTGGATCCGGAGGGGGCCTCACTCGTAAGCAAGGGGACCGGTCAGTCCTCGCCGAGGTACGCCTTGCGGACGTCCTCGTTGACCAGGAGCTCGCGGCCCGGGCCCGACAGGACGACCTTGCCGATCTCCATCACGTGGCCCTGGTCGGCCAGGGAGAGCGCCGCCTGGGCGTTCTGCTCGACCAGCAGGATGGTCGTGCCCTGGGACTTCAGCTCGGAGATGGTCGCCATGATCTTCTGCATCATGATCGGCGAGAGGCCCATGGAGGGCTCGTCGAGCATGAGCAGCTTCGGGCGGGACATGAGCGCGCGGCCCATGGCGAGCATCTGCTGCTCGCCGCCCGAGAGGGTGCCGGCGGCCTGCTTGCGGCGCTCTCCCAGGATCGGGAAGAGGTCGTAGGCGCGCTGGACGTCCTTCTGGATGCCGTCCTTGTCCTTGCGGAGGAAGGCGCCCAGGAGGAGGTTGTCCTCGATGGTCATGCGCGGGAAGATGTGCCGCCCCTCGGGGGAGTGGGCGAGCCCGAGCGCGACGATGTCGTGCGCGGGGATCTTCTTGAGGGACTTGCCCTGGAACTTGATCTGGCCGCCGCGCGGTTTGATCAGGCCCGAGAGGGTGCGCAGGGTCGTCGTCTTGCCGGCGCCGTTGGTGCCGATGAGCGTGACGATCTGGCCGGCGTCGACGCTGAACGAGATGCCCTTGACGGCTTCGATCTTGCCGTAGGCGACGCGGAGGTCCTCGACCTCGAGGAGTGCGGTCACCGGTCTTCTCCGTCCGTGCTGGTCGCGCTGGTCGTGCCGTCCGTCGCTTCGCCGTCCGTCGCTTCGCCGTGTGCCGCCTCGCTGTGAGCTTCGGCTGCTTCGACTTCGGCGAGTTCTTCGGCGCCGGGGGCGCCTTCGAAGGGTTCGCCGAGGTAGGCGGCGATGACGCGCTCGTCGCCCTGGACCTCGGCGGCGGTGCCTTCGATGAGCTTTTCGCCCTGGACGAGGCAGGCGACGCGGTCGCAGAGGTTGAAGATGAAGCGCATGTCGTGCTCGATGACGAGGACGGCGATGCCCTGGTCCCGGATGGCGAAGATGAGTTCTTCGGTGGTCCGGGTCTCCTGCGGGTTCATGCCGGCGGTGGGCTCGTCCAGGAGGATGAGGCCGGGGTCGCTGGCCAGCGCGCGGGCGATCTCGAGCTTGCGCTGTTCGCCGTAGGGGAGGTTGCGGGCGAGGTGTTCGGCCTTGTCCTGGAGGCCGATGAACTCGAGGAGTTCCATGGCCCGCTTGCGGCTCGCTGCTTCTTCCCGGCTGAAGTTGGGGAGGCGCAGGAGGGAGGACCAGAGGCCGACCTTGGTGCGGGTGTGGCGGCCGACGAGGACGTTTTCCAGGACCGTCATGTTGTTGAAGAGACGGATGTTCTGGAAGGTGCGGGCGATGCCGGCCGCGGTGACCTTGTACGACTTGGGGGGCAGGACCGTGCCCTTGTACCGGACTTCTCCCTCGGTGGGGATGTAGAGGCCGGTGAGGCAGTTGAAGAAGGTGGTCTTGCCGGCGCCGTTGGGGCCGATGAGGCCGACGATTTCGCCGCTGCGCACGGTGAGGTCGACGTTCTTGACGGCGGTGAGGCCGCCGAAGCGCATCGTGACGCCTCGTGCGTCGAGGACGGTCTCCGCCGTGGTGGCGGGGGTTTCGGTGGTGGTGGTCGTCATGGGTCAGACCCCTGCCTTGCCGAGGACCGTGGGCGCTTCCATGTCCTTGTGGAGTTCGAGCTGGTTGCGCTTGTTGGGGATGAGACCTTCGGGGCGCAGGCGCATCAGGATGATGAGGGCGACGCCGAAGGCGAGGAGCTGGTACTCGCCCAGGAACTGGAGCTTGTTGGGGAGCAGGAAGAGCAGCGATCCGCCGACGAGGGGGCCGGAGATGGTTCCCATGCCGCCGAGGACGACCGCGGCGAGCAGGAAGGCGGAGTTCGGGGGTACGGCGTTGGCGAAGACGTACTGGTCCGGGGTGACGGTGTAGTTCACGTGGGCCTGTACGGCGCCTGCGAGTCCGGCGAGGGTGGCGCCGAGGGCGAAGGCGATGAGCTTGACGCGGAAGCCGTTGATGCCCATGGCTTCGGCGGCGGTTTCGTCTTCGCGGATGGCGACCCAGGCGCGGCCGATGCGGGATTCGGAGCTTCGTCGGAAGACCATGACCACGATGAGGGTGATCAGGAGCATCAGGAAGAAGTAGTTGGCGAAGCGCCCGATGGTGAAGCCGGCGACGGTGTGGGTGGCGCCGAAGTCGAATCCGAAGAGGTCGACGTTGGGGATGTTGGCGATGCCGTTGGGCCCGTTGGTGATGTCGGGGCCGGAGACGCCGTCGAGGTTGTTCATGGAGATGCGGAAGATCTCACCGAAGCCGAGCGTCACGATGGCGAGGTAGTCGCCGCGCAGTCGCAGGGTGGGTGCGCCGATGAGGACGCCGAAGACCATGGAGGCGGCGGCGCCGATGAGGATGGCGGCCCAGAAGGGGAGCTGCACTCCGAAGGGGGAGTTGGGGGAGCCGGAGACCAGGGCCGCGGTGTAGGCGCCGACGCCGAGGAAGGCGACGTAGCCGAGGTCGAGGAGACCGGTGAGGCCGACGACGATGTTCAGGCCGAGTGCGACGGTGGCGAAGATGAGGATGTTGACGCCGAGGGTCGCGTACTGGTCGTCGGACTGGGTGAAGGGGAAGGCTGCCGCGGCTGCGAAGGCGCCGACGAGGGCGACGTTGCGGTGGCGGGTGGTGAGGGTGGTGATGCGGGCCATGAGGCCGGCCTTGTTGAAGGCGGCGAACCCGAAGGCGGCGGTGATCAGGAAGCCGATGAAGAGTTCCTGGTACGGGGTGGTGATGCCGTACGTGAAGACGCCGAGGCCGACGGCGAGGACGCCGGCGATGATCAGGATCTCGGTCCAGGCGGGGAGCGCGCGGGCGGGCTTCGCCGGGCCGGAGGTGAAGGCGGCCTTGGCGGAGGTGACCTTGTTGCGCGCGTTGTGCTTGAACTGTTCCCAGCCGCTGTCGTCGGGGTCGGGTCCTTCGAGGACGGGGCGTTCGAAGGGGAGCGCGAGGGCGCCGGCGAGGGCGAGGAGGGAGACGAGAAGAGCGATTCCGGCGCCGGGTTCGAGGTCGACGATGACGCCGTTGAGGCTCACGATCGCGAACACGGTGTACGCGGTGGTGACGAACGCGGCGAGGGCCGAGAGCTTGATGGCGGCGTCGGCGCCCGCGGGAGTGAGCCAGCCCAGGCCCTTGATCCCGTAGGAGGAGAGGCCGAAGAGGGTCGTCAGGAGGCCGCCGACGAGGACGAGCCACTGGAGTCCGCCGGGGTATCCGACGACGGTGAGGTCGCCGGGGAAGGCGGTGGTCCAGGTCCAGGGGAGGAAACAGGAGGCGACGGTGAGGACGCCGCCGGCGGTGGCGAGGGCGCGACCGGTCTTCTCCGGGAGGGGGATGAACCCCTTGGCCTTGGTGGGCTCTGCGTTCATGGTCGTGGTGTCCGTGGTGGTGGTCGTCATGGTCATCACGCCCTGTCCGCGACGCGCTCGCCCAGCAGGCCTTGTGGCCTGAAGAGGAGGACGAGGATGAGGAGGACGAACGCCCAGGTGTTGCCCCAGGTCTGTCCGCCGAGCTGTTCGAAGCCGGGGATATCGGCGACGTAGGCGGTGGTGAGGGTCTCGGCGAGGCCGAGGACGAGGCCGCCGATCATGGCGCCGTAGATGTTGCCGATGCCGCCGAGGACTGCTGCGGTGAAGGCCTTGAGGCCGAGCAGGAAGCCCATCTTGAAGTTGACTTCGCCGTACTTGAGGCCGTAGGCGACGGCTCCGACCGCGGCGAAGGCGGCGCCGAGGGCGAACGCGACCGTGATGATGCGGTCGGTGTTGATGCCCATGAGCTTGGCGGTGTCGGGGTCCTGCGAGGTGGCCTGCATGCCGCGGCCGGTGCGGGTCTTCTTGACGAAGAAGCCGAGGATGGCCATGGAGATGGGTGCGGCGAGCAGGAGGAAGACGTCACCGGTCTGGATGGTGATGCTTCCGAGGTGGAAGGGGCCGCCGGGGATCTCGGGGAAGACGACCTTCGACTTGGCTCCGGGGTACCAGGCCCATACGGCCTGCTGGAGTGCCAGCGAGAGGCCGATGGCGGTGATGAGCGGGGCGAGGCGGGGAGCGCTGCGCAGGGGGCGGTAGGCGAATCGTTCGGCACCGACGGCGATGAGGGTGGCGACGATCACCGCGCCTATGAGCATGAGCGGGAGGGCGATCCACATCGTGGTGCCCCCGGGGAGCATGGTCCAGACGGTGAGGGCCCCGAATCCGCCGGTCATGAAGATCTCGCCATGCGCGAAGTTGATGAGCTGGACGATGCCATAGACCATCGTGTAGCCGATGGCGACGAGCCCGTACATGGATCCCAGTAGCAGGCCGTTGACCAGCTGTTGCGGCAGTTCGTGCACCGCAGGTCCTCCGAGTCTTTCGACGGATGTGACTCCGCGCGGGGCGCTTTTTGTGCGCGCCCCGCGCGGCAGGTTGGTGGTGCCCCCGTGGCCGGCCGTTCGAGCGGACTACCGGCTACGGGGTGGGTGGGTGCCCGGTGAGGGTCAGCCGCCGAGGGTGCCCGACTCGACGGACTTCCACTCGGTGCCCTCGACCTTGTAGACGGTGAGCTGCTTGTTGGTGGCGTCACCGAACTCGTCGAAGGAGACCTTGCCGGTCACGCCGTCGAAGGACACGCCCTGGACTGCGGCGAGGACCTTGGCGCGGGCGTCGGCGGGGAGCTTGCCGTTGTTGCCGTCGACGGTGGCCTTGACGGCCTCGATGATCGCCCAGGCGGAGTCGTAGGAGTAACCGCCGTACGCGGCGAAGGGCTCCTTGTATCCGGCCTTGGTGTAGTTGGCGACGAAGTCCTTGGCGGACGGCAGGCTCTCGACCGGGGCGCCGACCGAGGTGGCGAGGTCGCCCGCGGCGCCGGCGCCGGCGAGCTCGACGTACTTCTTGTCGTAGATGCCGTCACCGCCGACGAGCGGGATGTTGGCGCCGGAGGCCTTGATCTGCTTGGAGAGCGGGCCGGCCGCGGGGTACTCGCCGCCGTAGTAGACGACGTCGGCGCCGGAGCTCTTGACCTGGGTCACGATGGCGCCGAAGTCGGTGCTCTCCGGGTCGATGTGGCCTTCGCCGGCGATCTTGCCGCCGAGCTTGGTGAACTCGCCCTTGAAGGTGCCCGCGAGGCCGGCGCCGTACGTCTTCTTGTCATCGATGATGAAGACGTTCTTCTTGCCGGCCTTGTTGAAGAGGTACTGCGCCGCGAACGGGCCCTGGATGGCGTCCGTGGTGGCGGTGCGGAAGTAGCTCTTGTAGGTGCGGACCTTCTCGCCGGTCGCCCACTTCGGACCCTGGGTCAGGGAGGGGCTGGTGTTGGCGGGGGAGATCTGGACGAGCTTGGCGTCGTCGAAGACCTTCTGCATGGACTCCGAGACGGAGGAGTTCAGGGGGCCGACGACGCCGAGGACGTCCTTGTCGGCGGTGAGCTTGGTGGCGTTCTGCTGGCCGGAGGAGGCCTGCGCCTGGTCGTCGAGGGCCTCGATCTTGAAGGTGACGCCCTTGACGTACTTCTTCTCGTTGGCCTGCTTGGCGGCGAGGTCCGCGGAGTTCTTGATGCCGAGGCCGAGGGCCGAGAGGTCACCGGTCAGCGGGGCGTCGACGCCGATGACGACCGTGATGTCGCCGCTGGCGGCGTCGTTGGCCTTGTCTCCGCGCGATCCACAGGCGGTGAGGGTGAGGGCGCCCGCGGCGAGCGCGGCGGTCACGGCAATGAGAGAACGCTGACGCACGATCAGTCCTTTCCTGGCACTGCGTCCCCCGTGGGACGCACCGTGTCGAACGCGGGGAACCGAACTGAGGAAAATCCGGTGGTCGCGGTGACTGGCCGTGACTCTAAGCGGGTCTTGGGACGTTATGGAGGGCTGAGGCCAATGATGTGACTCTCTTGTTATGCCACGGCGTAATACATAGCGGATCTCTGCGGGTGGAAAGGGGGAAATCCGGCCGGTTCGTCTTGTCCGTATGGTGAGACAGGTGAGGACCGTCAGGTGGTTTGAGTACTGTCGCGCCAGGACTCTGGGGCCTTTTGGTCATGACGGCGGAGGGGTGCTCTCGTCTCGATCTTCGGGACACGCCCTGGTCAGGGCGGTGGAGAGATCCCTCGCATAACGGTCACCGGGGATGTAGCTGTGATCCTCTTTCTCAAACCCATTACTTAGGGTTACTTCGAGGAAAGGGAGTCCGGAATTCCGTGCCACATGCACGCAGTCTGTGACGCGAATCCGTACCGCGAGGTCACGGGCCTCGCCCGGGTCGAGCGTGGCCGGAAGTGGTGGCCGGACCTCGATCGTCAGCGCCCGCGAGGACTGCGTCAGCCGCTCCAGGGTGACGGCCGAGCCGGCCGCGGCGCGCACACGCACGGTGAACGCGAAGGCCGTTCCGGAGCGGTCCTGCGAGGGCTCCCGCGAGGCCCCCTGCGAGGGCTCCTCCGAGGGCTCCTCGTCGTCCGGGCCGAGGTAGACGAGGGAGAACAGCTGTGAGGGCGCCGGCGGCCTGTACGGGGCGAGGCGCGGCCGGTCCGCGTACAGCGCGGCCCCGACGGCGATGACGGCGGACGCGCAGGTCACCGCCCCGAGGGCCAGGACGGCCCGCCGGTGGCCCTCGTAGGCCTCGCGGACCCGCCGGACGGCCGGGTGCGTACGGGAGCCGGGGCGCGGGCCCCGGGGGCCGTCGGGGCGGCCGTGTCCGTCGGCCTCGGCGAGCTCGTCGGCCTCGGCGGGTACGTCGAGGGGCCGGGTGCCCTCTCCGGGCTCGATGGGGCCGATGCCGCCGCTCACTGCCAGGGGCCGCCCGTCGGGGCGCCCGAGCGGTAGCGGTCCGCGCAGCGGCGCTCCGCCTCCCGGGCGGTGAGCTCGCGCGCGGCGGCCGGGCCCCTGGCGTCCCGCTCGGCGCGGGCGTCGGCGAGGACGGCGCGCAGGATGTCGTTCTGGCCGCCGGACAGGCCCATGGACTGGTAGTCGAGGCGGACGGCGTCCTTGCCCTCGCCCGCGTCCAGGATCACGCCCGCCCAGTGCGTGATCAGGCGGGTGCAGACGTCCTGGGGCGCCGGTGGGGCGGAGGTGGCGGGGGGAGCGGCCGCGGGATCGCCGCCGGCGCAGCCGAGCGGTGCGGCGGCCAGCAGCGCCGTCGTCGCCGCCGCCAAGGCGCGCCGCGGCGCCGGTCCGGATCCCATGCGGGGAACGCTAGACCGGCGCCGCTACGAGGGCAACGGCTAGTTGTTGCCAGGCTGTTGCGGGTTCACGTCGCGCAGCAGGCAGGTCAGGCGGGCGGTGCAGACCCGGCGGTCCTGTTCGTCCGTGATGACCACCTCGTAGGTGGCGGTGGAGCGGCCGCGGTGCACGGGGGTCGCGACCCCGGTGACCAGGCCGGAGCGGGCGCCGCGATGGTGGGTGCAGTTCAGGTCGACGCCCACGGCGACCTTGGTGATGCCGCCGTGCATCATCGCGCCGACCGAGCCGAGGGTCTCGGCGAGCACGGCGGAGGCCCCGCCGTGGAGGAGGCCGTAGGGCTGGGTGTTGCCCTCGACCGGCATGGTGGCGACGACGCGCTCGGCGGAGGCTTCGAGGATGCGGATGTCCATCCGCTTGCCGAGGTCGCCCGCCGAGAACAGCGCGGGCAGGTCGATGCCCAGGGCCGTGTACTCGTCGAGGACCTCCTGCGGGAACTTCACCGCGTGCTGCTGCTCGCCCATGGGCCGACTCCGTTCGTCAACGCTCGTTAACCTGCTTGTCCTGAGGTCGTTCTATCAGGAGGGCTCGAAGCGCACGACGACGGACTTGCTCGCGGGGGTGTTGCTGACGTCCGCGGTGGAGTCGAGGGGCACCAGCACGTTGGTCTCGGGGTAGTAGGCGGCGGCGCAGCCGCGGGCGGTCGGGTAGTGCACGACGCGGAAGCCGGGGGCGCGCCGCTCCACGCCGTCGCGCCACTCGCCGACGAGGTCGGTGTACGAGCCGTCGGCGAGGCCGAGTTCGGCGGCGTCCTCGGGGTTGACCATGACGACGCGGCGGCCGCCGGTGATCCCGCGGTAGCGGTCGTCGAGGCCGTAGATGGTGGTGTTGTACTGGTCGTGGCTGCGCAGGGTCTGCAGGAGCAGGCGTCCCGGCGGGAGGTGCGGGTACTCCACGGGCGCGGCGGTGAAGTTCGCCTTGCCGGTCTTGGTGGGGAAGCGGCGTTCGTCGCGCGGGGCGTGCGGGAGCTGGAAGCCGCCGGGGCGGGCGACACGGGCGTTGAAGTCCTCGAAGCCGGGGACGACGCGGGAGATCCGGTCGCGGATGGCCGCGTAGTCCCGCTCGAACTCCTCCCACGGGGTCGCGGAGGCCGTGCCGAGGACGGCGCGGGCCATGCGGGCCACGATCGCGGGCTCGGAGAGCAGGTGCGGGGAGGCGGGGGCGAGGTTGCCGCGGGAGGAGTGGACCATGCCCATGGAGTCCTCGACGGTCACGAACTGCTTGCCGGAGGCCTGGACGTCCTTGTCGGTGCGGCCGAGGGTGGGCAGGATCAGGGCGCGCCGGCCGGTGACGGCGTGGGAGCGGTTGAGCTTGGTGGAGACGTGCACGGTCAGGGAGGCGCGGCGGATCGCGGCCTCGGTGACCTCGGTGTCGGGGGTGGCGCCGACGAAGTTGCCGCCCATGGCGAAGAGCACCTTGGCCTCGCCGTCGCGCAGGGCCTGGATGGAGCGGACCACGTCG
This sequence comes from Streptomyces sp. NPDC002886, assembly GCF_042888445.1. Classification (NCBI taxonomy): domain Bacteria; kingdom Bacillati; phylum Actinomycetota; class Actinomycetes; order Kitasatosporales; family Streptomycetaceae; genus Streptomyces; species Streptomyces sp. NPDC002886. Next base: position 198,592 of record NZ_JBIAPV010000002.1, on the reverse strand, counting down.
AAGCCGTGCTCGCGGGGCGAGGTGATGCCGAATTCCTTGTCGAGGGCGTCGAGGAACGCGGGCGCGGGGCGCTCGAAGATCCCCATGGTGCGGTCGCCCTGGACGTTGGAGTGGCCGCGGACGGGGCAGACGCCGGCGCCGGGGCGGCCGATGTTGCCGCGCAGCAGCAGCAGGTTGACGACCTCGCGGATGGTGGCGACGGAGTGCTTGTGCTGGGTGAGGCCCATGGCCCAGCAGACGATGGTGCGTTCCGAGGCCAGGATCATGGCCAGGGCGCGCTCGATGTCGGGGCGGGTCAGGCCGGTGGCGGTGAGGGTCTCGTCCCAGTCGGTGTCCTCGGCGGCGGCCGCGAACTCCTCGTAGCCGTGGGTGTGCTCGCGGATGAACCGCTCGTCGGTGGCGCCGCCCGCCTCGATGACCAGCTTGTTGAGCAGGCGGAAGAGGGCTTGGTCGCCGCCGATGCGGATCTGGAGAAACAGGTCGTTGAGGGCGGTGCCCTTGAGCATGCCCACGGGGGTCTGCGGGTTCTTGAAGCGCTCCATGCCGGCCTCGGGCAGCGGATTCACCGAGATGATCTTCGCGCCGGCGGACTTGGCCTTCTCCAGGGCGGAGAGCATGCGCGGGTGGTTGGTGCCCGGGTTCTGCCCCGCGACGATGATCAGGTCGGCCTGGTGGAGGTCTTCGAGGGAGACGCTGCCCTTGCCGATGCCGATCGTCTCGTTCAGTGCGGAGCCCGAGGACTCGTGGCACATGTTCGAGCAGTCGGGGAGGTTGTTGGTGCCGAACTCGCGGACGAACAGCTGGAAGAGGAACGCCGCTTCGTTGCTGGTGCGGCCCGAGGTGTAGAAGAGGGCCTCGTCGGGGGAGTCCAGGGCGCGCAGCTCCTCCGCGATCACCTCGAAGGCCCGCTCCCAGCTCACGGCCTCGTAGCGGTCGGAGCCCTCCCCTGTGGCCCCTCTTTCCAGAAGCATGGGCTCGGTGATCCGGCCCTGCTGGCCCAGCCAGTAGCCGGAGCGGCCGGCGAGGTCGGCCAGGGGGTGCTCGGCGAAGAACGCGGGGGTGACCCGGCGCAGGGTGGCTTCCTCCGCGACGGCCTTGGCGCCGTTCTCGCAGAACTCGGCGGTGTGCCGCTTGTCGCCTTCGGGCCAGGCGCAGCCGGGGCAGTCGAAGCCGTTCTTCTGGTTGACCTTGAGGAGGGTGCGGGCGGTACGGGCCAGGCCCATCTGCTCCTGCGCGATCCTCAGGGTGTGCCCGATCGCGGGCAGGCCGGCGGCCGCGTGCTTGGGGGGCGTCACCTGGGGTGCGTCCTGTACGGGATCCCCTGCGGGCGGCTTGGTGGCCATGGCGCTCCCCTTCGAGCATGCGTGCGAATGCAGCACATAGTGCCGCATCTCCGATCCTTGCACGGCCCCCGAGCGTCCGGGAGGGCGGTAGGGAGCGTCCGGAGTCCGGAAGGGTGCGCCGGGGGCGGGTGCTGCGGCGGATGCGCCGGGGGAGGCGGGTGGGGAGGGTGGGGAGGGATCGGCGAGGTGTCGGGGAGGGATCGGCGGGCCGGCTGGGGAGGGGGGCGGGCAGCCGGGTGGGGAAGCCCCGGGCAGCCGGACGGGGAGCCCCCGGGGGAGGGGCCGGCCGGGCCCGTGCGGGGGCGGACCCGGGCGGCCGTCCACTGACCGGGTGACGGCCGGCGCCGGAATTGTCAGTCCGGCGGCCTAGGATCGGGGGCGTGGCAGATTCAGTATCGAAGAAGACCGACCAGCCGACCGCAGCGGACCGCCCCCGCCTGATGCTCATGGACGGGCACTCCCTGGCGTACAGGGCGTTCTTCGCGCTGCCCGCGGAGAACTTCACCACCGCGACGGGGCAGCCGACCAACGCCATCTACGGGTTCGCGTCGATGCTGGCGAACACGCTGCGCGACGAGGCGCCCACGCACTTCGCGGTGGCGTTCGACGTGTCCCGCAAGACGTGGCGCTCGGCGGAGTTCCCCGAGTACAAGGCCAACCGCTCCAAGACCCCCGACGAGTTCAAGGGGCAGGTGGAGCTGATCGGCGAGCTCCTCGACGCGATGAGCGTGCCGCGCTTCGCCGTCGACGGCTTCGAGGCCGACGACGTGATCGCGACGCTCGCCACGCAGGCCGAGGCCCTCGGCTTCGACGTGCTGATCGTCACCGGCGACCGGGACTCCTTCCAGCTCGTCTCCGAGCACACCACCGTGCTCTACCCGACCAAGGGCGTCTCCGAGCTGACCCGCTTCACGCCCGAGAAGGTCGAGGAGAAGTACGGGCTCACCCCCCAGCAGTACCCGGACTTCGCGGCGCTGCGCGGCGACCCGTCCGACAACCTCCCCGGCATCCCGGGCGTCGGCGAGAAGACCGCCGCCAAGTGGATCACCCAGTTCGGGTCCTTCGCGGAGCTCGTCGAGCGCGCCGAAGAGGTCAAGGGCAAGGCCGGGCAGAACTTCCGCGACCACCTGGACGCCGTGAAGCTCAACCGGGTCCTGACCGAGATGGTCAAGGACGTCGCCCTGCCCAAGACCCCCGCCGACCTGGCCCGCGCCCCCTACGACCGGACGGCCGTCACCGGTGTCCTGGACGTACTGGAGATCCGCAACGCCTCCCTGCGCGAGCGGCTGCTCGCCGTCGACCCGGGCGCCGCCGAGCAGGAGGCCCCGGCCCCCGCCGCGGCCGCCGTGGAGCTGGACGGTTCCGTGCTCGGCGCCGGCGAGCTCGCGCCGTGGCTGGAGAGCCACGCGGGCACCCCGCTCGGCATCTCCACCGTCGACAGCTGGGCGCTCGGCACCGGCAACGTCTCCGAGATCGCGCTGGCCTCGGCCGGCGGCGCGGCCGCCTGGTTCGAGCCGTCCGCGCTGGACGAGGCCGACGAGCGGGCCTTCGCCGCCTGGGCCGCCGACGCCGCCAAGCCCAAGGTGGTGCACAACGCCAAGGGCCTGATGCGGGTCTTCCCCGAGCACGGCTGGACCCTGGCCGGGATCGCCATGGACACCGCGCTCGCCGCCTACCTGGTCAAGCCGGGCCGCCGGTCCTTCGCGCTGGACGTGCTCTCCCAGGAATACCTGCACCGGGAGCTGGCGCCCGCCGCCGCCGACGGGCAGCTCGCCTTCGGCGCCGACGACACCGCCGAGGCCGAAGCCCTGATGGCGCAGGCCCGCGCCGTCCTGGACCTCGGCGACGCCTTCGCGGTCAAGCTCCCCGAGGTCGGGGCCACCGAGCTGCTGCACGACATGGAGCTGCCGACCTCCGAGCTGCTGGCCCGCCTGGAGCGGGCCGGCATCGCCGTGGACCGGAGCCACCTGGAGGGCATGGAGCTGCAGTTCGCGGGCGCCGTGCAGCAGGCGGTGAAGGAGGCGCACGCGGCGGTGGGCCACGAGTTCAACCTCGGCTCGCCCAAGCAGCTCCAGGAGGTGTTCTTCGGCGAGCTGGACCTGCCGAAGACGAAGAAGACCAAGACCGGCTACACCACGGACGCCGACGCGCTCGCCTGGCTGGCCACCCAGACCGACCACGAACTGCCCGTGATCATGCTCCGCCACCGGGAGCAGGCCAAGCTGCGCGTCACCGTCGAGGGCCTGGTCAAGATGATCGCCGCCGACGGCCGGGTGCACACCAGCTTCAGCCAGACCGTCGCCGCGACCGGCCGGCTGTCCTCCACCGACCCCAACCTGCAGAACGTGCCGGTGCGCACCGACGAGGGCCGGGCCATCCGTCGCGGCTTCGTCGTCGGCGAGGGCTACGAATCCCTCATGACCGCCGACTACAGCCAGATCGAACTGCGTGTCATGGCCCACCTCTCCGAGGACGAGGGCCTGCTCGAAGCCTTCCAGTCGGGCGAGGACCTGCACACCACCGTCGCCTCCCAGGTGTTCGGCGTCGAGCGCTCCGAGGTCGACGCCGAGATGCGGCGCAAGATCAAGGCCATGTCCTACGGTCTGGCGTACGGGCTCTCCGCCTTCGGTCTGGCCCAGCAGCTGAACATCGAGCCCGGTGAGGCCCGCGGCCTGATGGAGACCTTCTTCGAGCGCTTCGGCGGGGTCCGGGACTACCTGGGCCGCGTGGTCGAGGAGGCCCGCGCCACCGGCTACACGGCGACCATCCTCGGCCGCCGCCGCTACCTCCCGGACCTCAACAGCGACAACCGCCAGCGCCGCGAGGCCGCCGAGCGGATGGCGCTGAACGCCCCGATCCAGGGCACCGCCGCCGACATCGTCAAGGTCGCGATGCTGCGCGTGGACAAGGCGATCACCGGGGCCGGGCTGAAGTCGCGGATGCTGCTCCAGGTCCACGACGAAATCGTGCTGGAGATCGCGCCCGGAGAGCGGAAGCAGGTGGAGGAGCTGGTGCGCCGCGAGATGGCCGACGCCGTCGACCTGCGGGCCCCGCTGGACGTCTCCGTGGGCGTCGGCCCCGACTGGGAGTCCGCCGCGCACTGATCGCTCCGCGCCGGTCACCCGGCACCTGTGGTCCGGACAGCGCCCGTCCCCGCCTACGCGGTGGGGACGGGCGCTTTCGTGTCTGCGTCTGCGTCGGTTTCTGTGTCCGTGTCCGCTTCCGCGGAGGAGCGGCCGCGCAGTCGCCGGGCGCGCAGGCGCACGAGGACCCCGTACAGCAGCAGCCCCACGACGAGACCGCCGCCCGCGCCGAAACAGATGGTCGGGATGATGTCGAGCGGAGTGCGGATCCGGTCGAAGAAGGTGAAGAAGCGCAGCACGCGCAAGGTGACCCCGACCGCCACGCACACGAGGACCAGCGCGAGCGCGCCCCCCACCTCGGTCCGGCCGAGCACCGGGACGGACACGGGTGCCGGCGCGTCCGGCAGCCGGCGCAGCGCGGTCACCGTGAACCAGACCAGGAAGCAGGCCGAGAGCGCCGAAGTCCCGTACTGCAGGTACGAGTAGAGGGGCAGCCCGAAGGCGAGCGGCTCGCCCAGCTCCGGCAGGGTGCGCGTCCCGAAGCGGTCGACGTGCGTGAAGGCGTCCCACACCACGTGCGTCAGGGACCCGATGACCGCCGAGAGGTAGAACCACAGGGCCAGCGCGGGCAGTCGGCGGCCGCGCCACTCCTCGCCGCGGACGAAGGAGTGCACCCTGCCCTGCCGGCCGCGGGGCAGGAGGGCGATGAGCGGCTCGCGCAGCAGCAGCCAGCACGCCGCGAGGACGGCGGTCAGGACCGCGTCGGCGGTCAGAACGCCCGGCAGGGAGTGCGTGAAGGTGCCGTACGGCCTGAGCCCCGAGACGACCGTGTCGGCGAAGTAGAAGCTGTCCGGGGCGAACGACCCGAGGATCAGGGCCGATCCGACGAGGGGGCCGCGCGCACGGCCGGAGCGGCGGACGGCCGGGAGCACGGCGGCCGCATGGCTGAGGGTGAACGGCATGGCGAGTTGGTCTCCGGGGTCGACTCGTCGGCTGGTGCAGACCGGTGCGGTCCGGTGCGATCGGTGTGATCGGTACGTCCAGTATGGGCGGCCTGCGGAACTCATGAGGAAATCGTGAATTCCGGCCCGCGATGCGTGCCCTGCGCAGCGAGTTGACGTAGGGTCACGCGGACGTCGAGGGGGAGGGGGGTCCGGCTCATGACGGATCGGACACGGGTACGGGCACGCGGCTCCGCGGTGTGGGGGATATCGACGCGGTTCGGCCGGGTGGCGCGCAAGGGCGGGGCCGCCGTGGTCGTCTCCGCCGTCGTGGCCGCCGTACTGACCGCCTCCCAGGGGCCCGTCGCGGCCGGAGTCGTGGCATCACCGGTCGTGGAACCCGCGCCCGTGCCGGGCGGCTCCGCGGGGGACGGCTCCTACTTCACCGCCCTGCCGCCACTGGTGAGCCCCGCGCCGCCGGCCGTGCTGCTGCCCGAAGGCGGGGTGACCGCGACCCCGGCGCCGACCGGTGCGCCGGCCGCCGCTGATCCCGGTCCGCGCACCGAACCCGCGGCCACGGGCGGGGCCGAGGGCGCCCAGGGGATACCGGCGAGCGTGCTCGCCGCGTACCGGGGCGCGGAGCGGGTGGTCGGCGCGAGCGACCCCGGATGCGGGCTGCGCTGGCAGCTCCTCGCCGCGATCGGCAAGGTCGAGTCCGGTCAGGCGCGCGGCGGTCAGGTCGACAGCTCCGGCAAGACGCTGCGGCCGATCCTGGGTCCCGTGCTCGACGGCAACGGCTTCGCGAACATCTCGGACACCGACGGCGGGGCCTACGACGGGGACGCGCGCTACGACCGTGCGATCGGGCCGATGCAGTTCATCCCGTCCACCTGGGCCTCGTGGGGCCAGGACGCCAACGGCGACGGCCGCCGCGACCCCCACAACGTGCACGATGCCGCCCTCGCGGCGGGCCGCTACCTGTGCGCCGGTACGCGTGACCTGCGGGTGGACGCGGATCTGGACCGGGCCGTGCTGTCGTACAACCAGTCCTCCGCCTACCTGCGGACGGTGCGGTCGTGGTTCACGTACTACCTGAAGGGCGTCCGCGAGGTCCCGGACGGCCGGGGCGGCGGCAGCGGTAGCGGGAGCGGTACCGGAAGCGGGGGCAACCCGGTGGTGACGCCCCCGAAGCCGAGCCCGAAGCCGACACCGAAGCCCACGCCGACCCCGAGTCCCACCCCTTCGCCGAAGCCGACTCCGAGCCCGACGCCGAGTCCCACGCCTTCGCCGACGCCGACGCCGACGCCGACGCCGACGCCGACCCCGAGTCCGACGCCCTCGCCGAAGCCGACGCCCACGCCCACGCCCACTCCGAGCCCGACTCCGAGCCCGAAGCCCACGCCGAGTCCGACGCCTTCGCCGAAGCCGACCCCGAGCCCGACGCCGACTCCGACGCCGACCCCGACGCCGAGCCCGAAGCCCACGCCTTCGCCGACGCCCACTCCGAAGCCCACCTCTTCGGTCTCCCCGTCGCCGAAGCCCACGCCGAAGCCCACGCCGAAGCCCTCGCCCAAGCCGTCGCCGAAGCCTTCGCCGTCCGCCTCCGCCGGTACTCCGGCGCCCGCGAACACCCCCTGACACCCACCGCGGCCCGCCCTCCGCTCGGGGGGCGGGCCGCGGCATGACCCCGTTCACCGCGCAGCCGGGGTCCCCGCGAGGTCTCCGCGCGAGCAGTGGCTCAAACGGTTCTCATCTGTCACCCGCATTGCTACGGTGCCACCGCCCTGACACCCCATCAGATTCCGGAGGCCCCGGCATGCGCGCAATCGTCGCCGCCGCCAGCGGTCTCGTCCTCGCGGTGCTCCTCGTCTTCGCCATCACGGCGACGGGGGCGCCGGAAGGCAAGACCTCACCGAAGCCCCTGCTCACCACCGCGCCCGCCGCGCCCGGAAAGTAGAGGAGGGCCCGGCCATGCGACGCAGAGCAAGCCTCGTCCTGCTAGCCGTAGCCGTGTTCTGTGCAGCCCTCGCACCGCTGCTGCGCTGGTACGCGTACCCCAAGCTCGCGAAGATCCCCCCGAGCCAGTACCAGGAGATGGTGCTGGAGGCGAAGGACGCGACCCTCGTCGACTACGCGACCATGCAGCCCAAGAAGGTCGACAAGGTCACCATCGTCCAGACGCTCAAGGGCAACGTCGAGGCCTCGAAGGAGATAGAGGCGAGCGCCGGCAAGGACGTCGTGGTCTGGGACACGCTGACCCACATCATGGGACCGGACGGGAAGATGGTCTCCCAGATCCCCGAGCGCTACATCTTCGACGCGCACAGCCAGGACCCGGTGCACGCCACCGGCGAGGCCGTGGACGGGGACCCGGTCAAGCGCGAGGGCATCGAGTTCAAGTGGCCGTTCTTCACCGAGCCGCGCGACTACCTCTACTTCGACGCGCAGACCCGTACCTCCTCGCCGATCCACTACGTGGGTCCGCGCAAGTTCAAGGGCGTGGACGTCTACTACTTCGAGCAGACCGTGCCGTGGACGAAGGTCGGGCTGCCGAAGAAGATGCCGTTCGATGGCATCGACCCGGCGACGTTCGAGCAGACCACCGGAACCAGCCTCTGGTACACGACCAAGGCGATGTTCTGGGTGGACCCGGTGACCGGAGCGCCCGTCAACGCCGAGCAGGAGATCCAGCAGGAGATGCGCGGCGGGAGCATCGCCGGCAGCGCGCCCGACGGGAAGCTCACCGTCTTCGCCGGGCACGTGAAGATCCGCGAGGACTACAGCGACTACACCGTCGACCTGGTCAAGTCGAACCGGACCATGGTCCTGGCGCTGCACACGTACGCGCCGATCGGGCTGGCGGCCGGCGGGCTCGCGCTCTTCGCTCTCGCGCTCTGGCTGGAGGCCCGCGGCCGGCGCCCCCGCGAGGGGGAGCCGTTCACCGCTTGAGCCGGGCGTTGGTGTGCCGGGTGGGCTCGGCGGTCGCCGGGTCCTCGGGCCACGGGTGCTTGGGGTAGCGGCCGCGCAGTTCGGCGCGGACGGCGCGGTAGCCGCCCTGCCAGAAGGACGCCAGATCGGCGGTGACCGCGGCGGGCCGGCCGGCGGGCGACAGGAGATGGACGAGTACGGGCACCCCCGCGACCCGCGGGGTCTGCGCCAGCCCGAACAGCTCCTGGAGCTTTACGGCGAGTACGGGCTGTCCGTGCTCGGCGGCGTAGTCGACGCGGATCCTGGAGCCGCTCGGCACCTCGATCCGCTCCGGGGCCAGCTCGTCGAGCCGGGCGGCCTCCCCGGTGGCCCAGGGGAGCAGCCGGTTCAGTGCCTGCCCGGCTTCGATCCGCCCGAGGTCGGAGCGGCGGCGGGCCCGCGACAGCTCGGGCTCCAGCCAGTCGTCGGCCCGCTCCAGCAACTCCGCGTCGTCCGCCACATCGGGCCAGGGCGGGCCGAGCGTGCGGTGCAGGAAGCCGAGCCGGGCCCGCAGCGCCTGCGAGTCCGGGGTCCAGCGCAGCAGGCCGAGCCCCTCGGCGCGGAGGCCCTCGATCAGTGCGGCCCTGACGAGGGCGCGGTCGGGGTTGCGCAGGGGGCGCTCGGCGAGCTCGATGGCGCCGAGCCGGGTGACCCTGCGGGCCACGAGGTCGCCGTCCTCCCAGTGCACCTCTTCGCCCTCGCGGAACAACTGGCCCGCGGCCGTGCGGGCCGTGTCCTCGTCCAGGAGGGCGGCGAGCCGGACGCGGGCGGACGCCGAGTGCGGTGGCCTGTCGGCGACCGCGACGGCCAGCCAGGGCGCGCTGCGCATCCCTGACCCCTCGCCGAGCTCGGCCCCGGTCCCGGAGGCCATGAGGAAGGCCCCCTGACCCTTGGCCTTGGCGACCCGCTCCGGAAACGCCAACGCTGCCACGAGCCCGGCGGCGGCGTCGTCGGGCAGGGAGAGCCGCGCGGGGTGCCCCTCCGAAGCAGCGCGCTCCAGGCGCTTGGCTTCCGCGCGCCAGCGCGATGCGTACGGGTCGCCGCCCGCGCGGGCGCGGCGCCAGGCCGCGGCCAGGTCGTCTCCGTACTCCCGCGGCGGCTCCTCGCTGAGCAGGGCCACCAGCTCCGCCGCCCGCCGGGGCCCCAGCGCGGCGGAGCCGTCGAGCAGGGCCCGGGCCAGCCGTGGATGCAGGCCGAGGCGGGCCATCCGGGCACCCCGGGGGGTGGGCTGCCCCGCCGGGGAGACCGCGCCCACGGCAAGGAGAACCTCCCGCGCGGCGGCCATCGCTCCGGCCGGCGGCGGATCCAGCAGGGCCAGGCCGGTCGCGTCCGGGTCGCCCCAGCAGGCGGCCTGCAGGGCGAACTGCGCGAGGTCCGCGATCCGGATCTCGGGGGAGGGGTACGCGGACAGCCGGCCGTCCTCCGCTTCGGCCCAGCAGCGGTACACCGTGCCCGGGGCCTCGCGCCCGGCCCGGCCCGCGCGCTGGCGGCCGGCCGCGCGGGACGCCCGTACGGTGGCCAGCGCTCCCAGGCCCCGGGCGTGGTCGACCCGGGGTTCGCGGGCCAGCCCCGAGTCCACGACGATCCGTACGCCGGGCACGGTCAGGCTGGACTCCGCGACGGCGGTGGACAGGATGACCCGGCGGTGCGGGGCGGGGGACAGCGCCGCGTCCTGGACGGCGGCCGGAGCGCGGCCGTGTATCTGGAGGACCTCCGCGTCGACGGAGCCGAGCTGCCCGGCGACCCGGGCGATCTCACCGACGCCGGGCAGGAAGCACAGGAGGTCGCCGGAACGTTCCGCCAGCGCCCGCCGCACCACCGAGGCCACGTGCGTCAGCTGCGCCGGATCCACCCGCATCCCGTGCGGCGGCCGCACCGGGCGGGCCGGCGGGGCCCACACGGTCTCCACCGGATGGGACACTCCGGCGGCCTCCACGACGGGTGCGTCCCCCAGCAGGCGGGCCCATCCGGCCGCGTCCGTGGTGGCCGACGCCGCGAGGAGCCGCAGCTCCGGGCGCAGGGTTTCCCGTACGTCCAGGAGGAAGGCGGCGACCGTGTCGGCGTCCAGGTGCCGCTCGTGGCACTCGTCCAGGATCACCAGGTCGGTCCCGGAGAGCTCCTGGTCCCGCTGGAGCCGCTGGAGCAGCACCCCGGTGGTGACCACCTCGATCACGGTGGACGGCCCGACCACCCGCTCACCGCGCACCGTGAAGCCGACCGAGGCGCCGACCTGCTCGCCGAGCAGCCAGGCCATCCGCCGGGCCGCCGCGCGGGCGGCGATCCGGCGGGGCTCGGCGACCACGACCCGGCGGCGCGGCCCGCCCCCCACCAGCCCCGCGAGCACCAGGGGCACCAGCGTGGTCTTGCCGGTGCCCGGCGGGGCACAGAGCACGGCGGCCCCGTGGGCGTCCAGCGCCGAGACGAGCGCGGGCAGGGCTTCCCGTACGGGAAGGGAGTCGAGGTCGGCCGTGCGGATCGCGCGCTGTCCCGTCACCGGCTCAGTCCCGCTCGCACACGAAGATCGCCGTACCGGGGATGAGGTTGCCGCGCAGGGGGGACCAGCCGCCCCACTCCTGGCTGTTCCAGGCGGGCCATTCCGGCTCGACCAGGTCGAGGAGGCGGAAGCCGCCCGCGACCACGTCCCGTACCCGGTCGCCGAGGGTGCGGTGGTGCTCCACGTATACGGCGCGGCCCTGCTCGTCCTGCTCGACGTACGGGGTGCGGTCGAAGTAGGAGGCGGCGACGGACAGCCCCTCGGGGCCCGGTTCGTCGGGGAAGGCCCAGCGGACGGGATGGGTGACGGAGAAGACCCAGCGGCCGCCGGGGCGCAGGACGCGGCGCACCTCGCGCATGACGTTCACGGGGTCGGCGACGAAGGGGACGGCGCCGTAGGCGGAGCAGGCGAGGTCGAAGGAGCCGTCGCGGAAGGGCAGGCGCCCCGCGTCGGCCTCGACCAAGGGGACGTCCTCGCCGATGCGCAGGGCGTGCTGGAGCTGGCGGTGGGAGAGGTCCAGGGCGACCGGGCGGGCGCCCTGGGCGGCCAGCCAGCGCGAGCACTGGGCGGCGCCGGCGCCGATCTCCAGGACGTCCTTGCCCTTGAGGGAGGCGACGGGGCCGAGCAGGGCGGCCTCCGCCTCGTCCAGGCCCTCGGGGCCCCACACGAAGCGGTCGTCGCCGAGGAACGCTCCGTGCTCGCTCTGGTACTCGTCGGCGTTGCGGTCCCACCAGCCCCGGCTGGCCCGGCTGCTCTCCGCTTCCCCCGCGTCACGCCGCGTGGCCTCGGAATCGTCCTCGGCGTCGGATCCGGCTTCGTACGCCTCTTCGGGGGCGCAGTCCTCTTGGTTCATGGGGCCCGTCGTCGTAGTCTGCGAATGTCTGCGGAAAGCGGGCTGGAAGGGCCATCGGCGCCTGCCCGCCCGTTAATTGTGCCGGTTGTGCGGTGATCCGCCCGGGGTGTGCGCCTTCGCGCATTGACCCTGTCCGGCTGCCCCCGTATGCTACAAGTTGCGCTGCGAGCCTGTGCTCCTCAGACCTAGCAGGCTGCGCTTGTATCTGTTGATGTCCCCTCGGTTTTCGAGGCCCCCACCCCGCATTTCGCGGAACTGGGGCTTCCTTGGCTGTCCGGCTTCTTCGGCAGATGCCGATAAGGGCTCCCGGCGTAGCAGTACCTACGACTTTCTGTCCGTAACCGGAGCCCTTACCCACATGACGAGCAGCACCGAGACCACCGCCACCACCCCGCAGGTTGCGGTCAACGACATCGGTGACGAGGCCGCGTTCCTCGCCGCGATCGACGAGACGATCAAGTACTTCAACGACGGCGACATCGTCGACGGCGTCATCGTGAAGGTCGACCGTGACGAGGTCCTCCTCGACATCGGTTACAAGACCGAGGGCGTGATCCCGAGCCGCGAGCTCTCGATCAAGCACGATGTCGACCCGAACGAGGTCGTCAAGGTCGGCGACGAGATCGAGGCTCTTGTTCTCCAGAAGGAGGACAAGGAAGGCCGTCTCATCCTGTCCAAGAAGCGCGCGCAGTACGAGCGCGCCTGGGGCACGATCGAGAAGATCAAGGAAGAAGACGGCATCGTCACCGGTACCGTCATCGAGGTCGTCAAGGGTGGTCTCATCCTCGACATCGGCCTCCGCGGCTTCCTGCCGGCCTCCCTCGTCGAGATGCGTCGCGTCCGCGACCTCCAGCCCTACGTGGGCAAGGAGCTCGAGGCGAAGATCATCGAGCTGGACAAGAACCGCAACAACGTGGTCCTGTCCCGCCGTGCCTGGCTCGAGCAGACCCAGTCCGAGGTTCGCCAGACGTTCCTCACCACCCTGCAGAAGGGTCAGGTCCGCTCCGGCGTCGTTTCCTCGATCGTCAACTTCGGTGCCTTCGTGGACCTGGGTGGCGTCGACGGTCTCGTCCACGTCTCCGAGCTGTCCTGGAAGCACATCGACCACCCGTCCGAGGTTGTCGAGGTCGGCCAGGAAGTCACCGTCGAGGTTCTCGACGTCGACATGGACCGCGAGCGCGTCTCCCTGTCGCTGAAGGCGACGCAGGAAGACCCGTGGCAGCAGTTCGCCCGGACGCACCAGATCGGTCAGGTCGTCCCGGGTAAGGTCACCAAGCTGGTTCCGTTCGGTGCGTTCGTCCGCGTGGACGAGGGCATCGAGGGTCTGGTCCACATCTCCGAGCTGGCCGAGCGCCACGTGGAGATCCCGGAGCAGGTCGTCCAGGTCAACGACGAGATCTTCGTCAAGGTCATCGACATCGACCTCGAGCGTCGCCGGATCTCGCTGTCCCTGAAGCAGGCCAACGAGTCCTTCGGTGCCGACCCGGCCTCGGTCGAGTTCGACCCGACCCTCTACGGTATGGCTGCCTCGTACGACGACGCGGGCAACTACATCTACCCCGAGGGCTTCGACCCCGAGACCAACGACTGGCTCGAGGGCTTCGACAAGCAGCGCGAAGCCTGGGAGGGCCAGTACGCCGAGGCGCAGACGCGCTTCGAGCAGCACCAGGCCCAGGTCATCAAGAGCCGCGAGGCCGACGAGGCCGCCGCTGCCGAGGGTGCGGCCGCTCCGGCCGCGGGCAGCAGCAGCAGCGCCGGTGCGGGCATCTCGGGTGGTTCGTACTCCTCCGAGGGTGCCGACGAGACCTCTGGCGCCCTGGCGTCCGACGAGGCCCTCGCCGCGCTCCGCGAGAAGCTGGCCGGCGGCCAGAGCTGATCGCAGCAGCACGGCGCGAGCCGAGCTGATCTTCACCGGTAAGGCCCGTCCCCTCAGGGGGGCGGGCCTTACCGCGTTGTGGGGCCTCGTGGTGCGGCGTCGAGCCGCATGTGCCGTCTTCCGGTGAACACCGCCTCGTGAATACCGTCAACTGGGGAATGGTCACGGGTCCTTGGACGTTCTTGCCAGGGAACGCGGCGGAGGAGGAGTGGTGGCGGTGCTTGATCCACAGGGTTTGTACGAATGGGACGCCAAGGGCCTGGCGGTGGCCGACCTGGCGCTCGCCCAGGACTCGGCCGGGCTGGTCATGCTCTACCACTTCGAGGGGTACATAGACGCGGGTGAGACCGGCGAGCAGATCGTCGAGCGGCTGCTCGACTCGCTGCCCCACCAGGTCGTGGCCCGGTTCGACGCGGACCGCCTGGTGGACTACCGGGCACGCCGTCCGCTGCTGACCTTCCAGCGCGACCACTGGACGGAGTTCGAGGAGCCCCTGCTGGAAGTGCGCCTCGTCCAGGACGCCACGGGCGCGCCCTTCCTGCTGCTGTCCGGCCCCGAGCCGGACGTGGAGTGGGAGCGCTTCGCCGTCGCCGTCCGGCAGATCGTCGAGCGCCTGGGCGTGCGGCTCTCCGTCAACTTCCACGGCATCCCCATGGGCGTCCCGCACACCCGGCCCGTCGGGATCACCCCGCACGGCAACCGGACCGACCTCATGCCGGGCCACCGCAGCCCCTTCGACGAGGCGCAGGTCCCCGGCAGCGCCGAGTCGCTGGTCGAGTTCCGCCTCGGTCAGGCCGGGCACGACGTGCTGGGCGTCGCCGCCCACGTACCGCACTACGTGGCGCGCTCCCCGTATCCCGACGCCGCGCTGACCGCCCTGGAGGCGATCACCGCCGCCACGGGGCTGGTCCTGCCGTCGGTCGCGCACGCGCTGCGCACCGAGGCGCACCGGACGCAGACGGAGATCGACCGGCAGATCCGGGAGGGCGACGAGGAGCTGGTCAGCCTGGTGCAGGGGCTGGAGCACCAGTACGACGCGGCGGCAGGCGCCGAGACCCGGGGCAACATGATCGCGGAGCCCGCGGAGATTCCGTCGGCGGACGAGATCGGCCTCGAATTCGAGCGGTTCCTGGCGGAGCGCGAGGGCGAGGGCTGAGGAACGGCGGGGGCGGAACGCCGGGGGCCCGTACGGGGCCCAGGGCGCGGGGGTTAGTCTGCCGGGCATGTTGAAAGTTGGCCTGACAGGCGGAATCGGCGCCGGCAAGAGCGAGGTCTCGCGGCTGCTGGCGGGGTACGGGGCGGTGGTCGTGGACGCCGACCGGATCGCGCGGGAGGTCGTGGAGCCGGGTACGCCCGGGCTCGCGGCGGTGGTGGCCGCCTTCGGGGAGTCCGTACTGGATCCGCAGGGCGGGCTGGACCGGCCGAAGCTGGGGTCGATCGTGTTCGCGGACCCCGAGAAGCTGCGCACCCTCAACGCGATCGTGCACCCGCTGGTCGGGGCCCGGTCCGCCGAGCTGGAGGCCGCCGCGGGGCCCGACGCGATCGTGGTGCACGACGTACCGCTGCTCGCGGAGAACGGGCTCGCGCCGCTGTACGACCTGGTCGTCGTCGTGGACGCGGCGCCCGCCACGCAGCTGTCCCGGCTGACGGGGCTGCGGGGCATGGAGGAGTCGGAGGCCCGGGCCCGGATGGCCGCGCAGGCCACGCGGGAACAGCGGCTGGCCGTGGCCACGCTCGTGATCGACAACGACGGGCCGCTGGCGGCGCTGGAGCCGCAGGTGCGCATGGTGTGGGAGGAACTCACGGCGCGGTCGGCGGGCGCCGGGGCGTGACAGGCGCGCTGGGTGACGGGACGGGTGTCGGGTGATGGCTGACCGGTGACGGGCGGCAGGAGCCGTTTCCCACCGCCGCCGCCCTCCCGAGAGGGCGGCGCGGGCCGGAGCCCGGCGGCCGCTTCCGGTGGCGGCGTCCGCGGCGTGACCGGACGATGCGAGACACGGAGCCCGACCGCCGCGCCGCGAGCGTTCTGGGCGCGTCCCGCCGGAGGAACGCGAGCGTTCTGGGCGCGTCCCGCCGGAGAAAGGTGCCGCGCATGGCCGTCGAACCGTCCATCGCCGCCGTGCTCGACCAGGTCAACGCCCACCCCGCCCCCCGGGTCATCGACACCGATCCCGAGGTGCCGCGCGCGATGAGCCGCGAGAGGGGCGCGGGCCTCGCGCCGCCGGAGCCGATCCGGGTCGGCTCGGTGCGGGACACCACCGTTCCCGGACCCGCCGGGCGCATCCCCGTCCGCGTCTACCGGCCCGACAGGGACGGACCCGTGCCCACGGTGGTCTTCTTCCACGGGGGCGGCCGGCTCACCGGCGACCTCGACCCCCATGACGACGTCACCCGGCGGATGTGCCGCGACGTGCACGCCGTGGTCGTGGCGGTCGACCTTCGCCTGGCCACCGATCACCCCTTCCCCGCCGCCCATGACGACTGCCTCGCCTCCGCCCGGCACGTGGCCGGCCACATCGACGACTACGGCGGCCGCCGCGACCGCCTCGCCGTGGCCGGTGACAGCGCCGGAGGCAACCTGGCCGCAGCCGTCGCCCTCGCCTTCCGCGACGAAGGACGGCCTCTCGCCGCGCAACTCCTGGTCTACCCCGCCACCGACTTCGTCGGCGACCACCCCTCGCGCACCGAGAACGCCACCGGCTACGTCCTGGGCACCCAGGACGTCCTGGACTTCCAGCACCTCTACGCGGGCGACGACCCCGCCGTCCTCGGCTCCTTCCGGGTCTCCCCGCTGCGCGCCGAGAGGTTCACCGGCCTCGCCCCCGCGGTCATCGGGACCGCCCGGTGCGACCCCCTGCGCGACGAGGGCGACGCCTACGCCGAGGCCCTCACCGACGCGGGCGTGGACGTCTTCGCCCGTACCTACGACGGGCTGATCCACACCTTCCTCAACCTCTTCCCCGTCTCCCCGGCCGCCGACGCCGCCGTCACCGAGCCGTACGCCCGACTCGGGGAGCGACTCGGCTGACGGAATAGAGGGCGGTGCGCGGGGCGTTGAACGCGCCTGTAGAGGGAAGGAACAGACCGTGTCCGACACCACGCCGCAGCTCCCGCCGCCCCCGCGGTCCTCGTCGCCCGAGACGCACGTCATCGACTACCGGGCCGCGGAGCAGCTCCTCGCAGCGCGCGACCCGCGCGGTGCGGTGAAGCTGCTCGACTCGGTCATAGCCGCCCACCCGGAGAACACGGCGGCCCGGCTGCTGCGCGCCCGGGCCTTCTTCGCCGCTGCCCAATTGCGGCCGGCGGAGCTGGAGTTCGAGATCGTGCTGGAGCGGGAGCCCGACAACGCGTTCGCCCACTTCGCGCTGGCCCGCACCCACCAGCGCGCCGGCCGGCCGGACCAGGCCCGCAAGCACTTCCGCCTCGCGGCCGCCCTGGACCCCCAGCCGGACTACCTGGCGGCGGCCCGCTTCGAGAAGTAGCCGGCCCGGCAAGATCCGAAAGGGACGGCCTAGCGCCCGGGGGGCTCGTACGGCGGGACGTCGCGGCCCGGCTGGTAGTGCGGGCCCTGGTGGATGTGGCGGAGCACCACGGCCAGGTCCACGGCCGCGAGCAGGGCGACGGCGGCGCAGGCCGCGGCCCATCCGGGCCGGGCGGCGAGCGAGAACGCCGCCGCCCCGGCGCCGGACCAGACCAGCCCCCACAGGCTCAGCCAGAACCGCAGCCGCAGCGCGCTGCGGGCGGTCGCCGGCTCGTTTCCGGTGCGCATGGCCATCGCCGCCTCTACGCCGTCGCCCCCGCTCTCGGTCCCTTCCATGGTCCCACTGGGGGCGCGACGCGTCAGGGGTTGAGCTTGTTCACGGCCTTGACGGTCGTCTTCTTGAAGGCCGCGACGGGGGCGTGGCTCAGGTTGCCCATCTGCCCCCACTTCACGACGGTCACGGTGGAGCCGTCGCGCCCGATGCCGTACAGGTGCACGCCGGGCTCGGACTCCGGGATGGAGGTGTGCACCCCGTAGACGTGGGCGCCCTCCTCGACGCTGATCTTCCCGTAGTCCTGCCAGGAGGCCGTGCCGCCCGGGGTCTCGCGCAGCCAGTCGGCGGCGCAGGCCGCCACCTTGTGCTCCAGGGCCGCCTTGAGCTTGATGGCCGCGGCGCTGGAGGACGTGCGTACGGACACCTGTACCGCGCCCGTGTCGAACTCGGTGGAGAAGTCGCGGTACCAGCTCCCGGTGGCGGGCAGCACGCCGTCCACGCAGAACGGAGCGAACTCGGGCAGCCCCTTGGTGACCTTCCCGGCGTACCAGGCGGAGCCGGGGTGCGGGGGCAGGTCGGCTCCGGCCAGGAACCCGGGCGCGGTGACCGCGGCCGAGGAGGTGGTGGAGGCGGTGAGGACGAGGGCGGTGGCGGCGGCCGCGGTGGCCGCGAGTGCGGCGGCGGTGCGGGTGGCCCGGGCGGTGCGTCGGAACATGGTCGGTTCTCCCCGTGAGGCTCGTCTTGGTGTGCGTCTGGAGAAGGCTGTACCCCGTCCCGGGCCCGGGGCGACGGTTCGGGACCAACTCGGGACAATGGAACGGCCGTACGTACCCTCAGCTGCGGGAACATCCTTGGCATGGAACGGAACTCCGGGACGGGGAGATCGGCCGAGGCGCAGGCGTTCGCCCGGTCGATGAGGGAATTGAAGGAGCGGAGCGGGCAGAGCTACGGGACTCTCGCCCGCGCCCTCCACACGAGCACGTCGACCCTGCACCGGTACTGCAGCGGGGAGGCGCTGCCCGCCGAGTTCGTGGTGGTCGACCGCTTCGCGCGGGCCTGCGCGGCGACGCCGACGGAGGCGGTGGAACTGCACCGGGCCTGGCTGCTGGCGGACGCGCGGCGGCGGGCGGTCGCGGTGGTGGAGGCGGAACCCGCGGGTGAGGCGGACCGGGCGGATCAGGAGCCGGAGCCGGAGGCGGCAGCTCCGGTGCCGGGACCGGCACCGGCACCGGAGCTGCCGCCTCCGCCGCGCCGGTCCGGGCGCCGCCCGCTGCTGGCCGTGGTGGCGGCGGCCGCGGTCGTGGCCCTGGCCGTGGGCGTCGGATGGCTTCCGCCCGCGGGTGCGGACCGCCGGGCACCGCAGGCCGGACCGACGGTGGCCGCTCCGGGTACGGGTCCGGGGCCAGGGGCCACGGGGAGCGGGGCGGCGACCGGCCCGGCGGCATCGGAGGCCGTGCCGACGGAGTCGGGAGCGACCGGGCCCGCGGCGACCCCGACGGCGACCGGGACCGGCCCGGCGGCGGGAGCGCCGACGGGAGCGCCGGCCGGGCGGCCCACGCCGACGGGTGGCCCCTCGCCCGCGGCCGCGCCCCTGCGGGCAGCCGTACGGTCGCACGTGTGGGCGGCGGGCTGCGACCACGCGTACCTCTCGGGGCAGGCACCCTCGGCGGTGCCCCCGCCACCGGTGGAGGCGGACGCGCCCGCGTGGGCGGCCGGGCGCGGGGCCGTCCACGCGGGGACCCAGATCGTGGAGGTGACCCTGCTGGGCACGGGTCCGGACCCGGTGGTCCTGGAGGATCTGGAGGTACGGGTGGCCGCGCGACGGGGGCCCCTGCCGTGGAACGTCTATCAGATGTCGCAGGGCTGCGGGGGTGGGCTCACCCCGGCCGGATTCACGGTCAACCTCGACGCGCCACGCCCGCTGGCCCGGCCGGTGGCCGGGAACGACCAGGGGGAGAAGATCGAGGCCCCCGCCTTCCCGTTCAGGGTCTCGGCCGCGGAACCGGCCGTCCTGCGCGTGGTGGCGAGCAGCACCGGATGCGATTGCGACTGGTACCTGGACCTCCGCTGGAGCGGCCCCAAGGGCTCCGGCACCCTCCGCCTCGACGAGTCCGGCCGCCCGTGGCGCGTCTCCGCCGTCTCCTCGAACCGCCCGGTGTACGGCTACGCCCACGAGCAGGGCCGCTGGGGCCGCTGAACGGCTCCGCGGCCGGGCGCGGGCGCTGCGCCCTGCGGGGCCGTTCCCGGGGAAGGGGCGAAGGGCGGGTAGGGGACTGCGCCCCGCAGGGTGCCACCGGCCGCACCCGCCCACCCCGCCGCCGGGGCCACCACGGCGCGGGAGCTCGCCCCCGAGCCTCGGGAAACGTGCAGCTCAGCGGGATTGTCAGTGGGCCCGCCTAGACTCGGGGCAGGAGAGGGGGAACACGATGGACATGCCGACGACGTCGCGCGCGCCGGGGAAATCGGCAGGCGCCGGGTCCGTGCTGTCGCGGCACGCGGCCGTGTTCCTGCCCGCCGCCGTGCCCCGCGAGAGCCGCATCGCGTTCTGGGCGCCCGACGGGGACCCGCTGCCCGCCGAAGGCGTCGCGGACGCGCTTCAGGTGGTGCGGCCCCATGGCGAGGGGGTGCGTACCCGCACGGTGCCCGCCGTCACGCTGACCGTCACCGCCGCCCTGCCCGTGCTGGTGCGCGCGGCCCGTGCGGCCTTCGCGCATCCCGCGACCCGTGCCTGGGGGACCGCCGCGGTCCAGGCGCTGTCCCTCGCCGCGCGGGGCCGGCTGCTGCCCGGGCTGACCCCCGACGGGGTCGACGCCTGGCGGGCCGGGCCCCTGGACGCCGAGGACATCGCGCATCTGCGGGCGGTCGCCGCCGCCCTGCCCCACGAGGGGTACGCCACTCCGCTCGCCGGCCGCCGTCCGCTCCAGCTGCCCGAACCGGAGGCACTGGTCAGGGCGTTCCTCGACGCCGTCGCCGACAGCCTGCCCCGGACCCCCGCCGCGGCCTTCGCCGCGGGCCGCCCCTTCGCGGCCCGCGCACCGCAGCAGGTCCCGGGGATACGGGACTGGGCCGCGCAGGTCGCCTCGGGCGCGGACACCGGAGTCGGGATCTCGCTGCGCCTCGACCTGTCCTCCTTCCGCCTCTTCGACGAGTCGGAGAGCGAGGCGGCGAGTGGAGCGGAGCCGGGGCAGGACGTGCGCCGTGCCGGGGCCGCCGTCGTCCAGGTGCACAGCCTCGCCGACCCGACCCTGGTCACCGACGCCGCGATGCTCTGGGCGGGCGCCGCCGCGGCCGGCTTCGGGCCCCGCGCCCGGATCGACGCCGTGCTCGCGCTGCGCCGGGCGGCCCGGGTCTGGCCGCCGCTGCTGCGGCTGCTGGACCAGCCGGTCCCCGATGTGCTGGCCCTCTCGGACCCCGAGCTGGAAGACCTGCTGGGCCGCGCCGCGACGCGGCTCGCGGAGGCCGGAGTCCCGGTCCACTGGCCGCGAGAGCTGGCTCGTACGCTGTCCGCGACCGCGGTCGTACGGTCCACCGCGCCCGGTTCCGCCACCGACGGCACCGCGTTCTTCGACGCCGAGCACCTCTTCGCGTTCTCCTGGGAGCTGGCGCTCGGCGGGGACCGGCTCACCCCGGGGGAGATGGACGCGCTCGCGCAGGCCCACCGGCCCGTGGTGCGGCTGCGCGACCAGTGGGTGCGGGTCGATCCGGAGCTGGTGCGCAAGGCGCGCAAGCGGGAGCTGGGTCTGCTGGACCCGGTGGACGCGCTGGCGGCCGTACTGACGGGGACGGCCGAGGTCGAGGGGGAGCCGGTGGCCGCGGTGCCCGTGGGGGCGCTGGCCGCCCTGCGGGACCGGCTGACCGGGGAGCTGGCCCCGCTGCCCCAGCCGGCCGGGCTCAAGGCCACCTTGCGCGACTACCAGGCCCGCGGGCTGGCCTGGCTGGACCTGATGACCTCGCTCGGACTCGGCGGCTGCCTCGCCGACGACATGGGCCTGGGCAAGACCGTCACCCTGATCGCGCTCCACCTGCACCGCGCCCGCCCCGAGCCGACGCTGGTGGTCTGCCCGGCCTCGCTGCTGGGCAACTGGCAGCGGGAGATCGAGAGGTTCGCCCCCGGTACGCCGGTGCGCCGCTTCCACGGAGCCGGCCGCAGCCTCGAAGGACTGACCGGCGAAGGCGCCGGGGGATTCGTCCTCACCACCTACGGAACCATGCGCGCGGGAGCGGCCCGGCTGGCCGAACAGCCCTGGGGCATGGTCGTCGCGGACGAGGCCCAGCACGTCAAGAACCCGCACTCGGCGACCGCGAAGGCGCTGCGCACGATCCCGGCGCCCGCCCGGGTGGCGCTGACCGGCACCCCGGTGGAGAACAACCTCTCCGAGCTGTGGGCGCTCCTCGACTGGACCACGCCCGGACTGCTCGGCCCGCTCACCGCCTTCCGGGCCCGGCACGCCCGGCCCGTGGAGCACCAGACGGAGGAGGACGGGGGCAACGAGGCCGCGGTCGCCCGACTGGCCGCGCTGGTCCGGCCGTTCCTGCTGCGGCGCAAGAAGTCCGATCCCGGGATCGCGCCCGAACTGCCGCCGAAGACGGAGACCGACCACCCCGTGTCCCTCACCCGCGAGCAGGCCTCCCTCTACCAGGCCGCGGTGGACGAGGCGATGGCCGTGATCGGCGCGAGCGAGGGCATCGAGCGGCGCGGAATGATCATGAAGCTGCTGGCCTCGCTCAAGCAGATCTGCAACCACCCCGCCCAGTATTTGAAGGAGCACGGCTCGAAGGAAGCCGAGCCCCGGATCGCGCACCGTTCCGGGAAGCTGGCCCTGCTCGACGAGCTGCTCGACACGATCCTGGCCGAGGGCGGCTCGGTGCTGGTCTTCACGCAGTACGTGACGATGGCCCGGCTCATCGAGCGCCACCTGACCGCGCGCGGGATCTCCCACCAACTCCTGCACGGGGGCACGCCCGTGCCGCGTCGCGAGGAGCTCGTGGACCGCTTCCAGGCGGGCGAGGTGCCCGTGTTCCTGCTCTCCCTCAAGGCGGCCGGCACCGGCCTCAACCTCACCCGCGCCGGGCACGTCATCCACTACGACCGCTGGTGGAACCCGGCCGTCGAGGAACAGGCCACCGACCGCGCCTACCGCATCGGCCAGACCCAGCCCGTCCAGGTCCACCGCATCATCGCCGAAGGCACCGTCGAGGACCGCATCGCCGAGATGCTGGAGGCGAAGCGGGCCCTGGCCGACGCCGTCCTCGGCTCCGGCGAGACGGCACTGACCGAGCTCACCGACCGCGAACTGGCCGACCTCGTCTCCCTGCGCAGGCCCGGATGATCACCGCACGCGACGACCGCCGCCGCACCTTCGAGACCGTGCCGCCGGGCGTGGAGGCCGTCAGCTGGTGGGGCCGGGCCTGGGTCTCCGCCCTGGAGGCGGTGGCCCGCGACGACGCCCGTCTGATCCGGGGCCGGACGTACGCCGCCGAGGGGCACGTCGACGCCGTCACCATCACCCCGGGCCGGATCGTGGCCTACGTACGGGGCAGCCGGCCGCGGCCGTACCGCACCGAACTGTCCCTGCCCGCCTTCTCGGACGCCGAGTGGCGCGAGCTGCTGGAATCGGTCGTGGCCGATCCGACGGCGCTCGCCGCGCTGCTGGAGCGCGAGGTCCCGGAGTCCCTCTCCGAGTCGGTCCTGCCCGGCGCCGGGGAGCTGGTGCCGCGCTGCTCCTGCCCGGACGTGGGCCGGCCGCCCTGCAAGCACGCCGCGGCCCTGTGCTACCGCGCGGCCCGGCTCCTGGACGCCGACCCCTTCGTGCTGCTCCTGCTGCGCGGCCGTGGTGAGCGGGAGCTGCTGGAGGAACTCACCCGCCGTAACGCCGCCCACGCCGCGCGCGAACAGCCCGACGGGGCACCGGACTTCCCCGGCGTCGCGGCCCGCGCCGCGCTCGTCCGCACGGTCCTGCCCCCGCTGCCCGCTCCGCTGCCGGCGCCGTCCTCCGTCGGGATGCCGCCCGCGTACCCGTCCGACCCGGCGGCCCCGGACCCGCTGGCCCTGGACCAGCTCGCCGCGGACGCGGCCGCCCGCGCCCTGGCGCTCCTGCGCACCGGTGAGGATCCGATGGCCGGGCTGAGCCGCTGGCAGGACGCCGTCCGGCTGGCCTCGGCCCACCCCACGGCCGGGCTGACCGGCGCCGCCCGCACCCTCTACCGCGAGCTGGCCCGCGCCACGGGACGCAGCACCACCGACCTGGCCCGGGGAGCCGCCGCCTGGCGGCAGGGCGGTCTGCCCGCCCTGCTCACCCTCGAAGAGCCCTGGGCCCCGCCCGCCGGCCCCTTCGACCGGGCCCGCCCGGCCCTCCTCGCCGCCGCCCAGGGCTCGTTCCGCCCTGACCGGAACCGGCTCACCGGCTCCCACCAGCAGCTCCGGCTGGGCCGGGACGGCCTCTGGTACGCGTACGAGAACCGCCTGGGCGACGACGACTGGTGGCCCACGGGCCGCCCGGCCTCCCCGGATCCGGTCACGGCCCTGCTGGGCTGAGCCCGGCCGCCCAGCGGTCCAGGGTGACGAAGTCCTGCGGGCGCAGGCCGTGGCGGGGGTGGATGCGCAGGAGCAGGGCGGGGGCCGGGTGATGGGCGGCGACCCAGTCGCGGTCCCGGGGGGTGATCAGGTCGTCGACCCAGGCGAAGGGGCGGCCGGCCGCCCATTCCAGGAGGGGTCGCGTCTTCCAGAAGAGGCCGTCGGGGTCGCGGCCGAAGGGCTCCGGCCATTCGATGACGGGAAGATCAGCCGGTAGTCCGATGTGCGGGGAGATCAGGGTGTTGGCCTCGTGCGTCCAGGCGGTGGCCCAGGCGAGTTCGTAGGGCAGGGCCAGCAACCGGGCGCCGTGGGTGGGGTGCAGGCGCACCCGCACACCGCGCCGGGCACTGCGGGATTCCGGTGCGCGGTAGGACAGCCAGATGCTCGGACGCATCCGGTGGCTGGTGTATCCGCGGAGCCCGGCGAGGCGGGACCGGAAGGGGTTGAGGGGGCCGTCCACGTCGAGGAGGAGCAACGGGCGAGTCATGAAGTAGGGATTACCCAGTACACGATGGAGTGAAATGCCTACCGGCGCTATAACCCGAATGGGGTTACGGCGTTGTTTCCGGTACGGGTGCAACGCCCGTGGACCCTTCCGGAAGGCAGGAAATCTGATGCGTCACAGTCGTCGGAATGGCTTGATCGCGGCGGTGGTTGCGGGGGGTGGACTCGCGGTCGCGGGTGCGGGTGGCTTCGCCTTCGCCGACGCGGAGGCGGGTGGGCAGGCCGTGGGCTCGCCGGGGGTGCTGTCCGGGAATCTGCTGCAACTGCCGGTGCACGCCCCGGTGAACGTGTGCGGGAACACCGTGAACGTGGTCGGCCTCCTCAATCCGGCCGCCGGGAACCGGTGCGCCAACGCCTCCCGGGGCGGCGGGAATCCGGGGCAGCCGGGCCATCCCGGGCCGAACCCCTCCCACCCCTCGAAACCCGGCGCCGGAAACGGTGCGGGGAACGGCGGCCCGAGCGGGCACGGCGACGGCGGACACGGCGGGCCCGGCCGCGGTGCGGTGGCCGATGGGCGCGGAAAGGATTCTCCGGGCCTGCTGTCCGGCAACGGCCTCCAGCTCCCCGTCGAGGTGCCGCTCAACATCAGCGGCAACTCGGTGAGCGTCGTCGGCGTCGGCAACCCCTCGGTGGGCAACACCTCCGTCAACGGCTCGACCCCGGTCGTCGGCAAGCCCGTCCAGCCTACGGTCCGGCCGCCCGTCGCCGTGCGGCCGGTCACCCCGCCGGCCCCGCCGCGCAACCACCCCTCGGCGCTCGCCCACACCGGGTCCGAGGGCGTCGGCTACCTGCTGTCCGGCGGCGGTGCCATGCTGCTCGGCGGAGTGCTCCTCTACCGCCGGTTCCGGCTCAACTAGCCTGCGCGGACCGGCCGGGAGCGGCGGAGGAGGCCCGCCAGCCGTCCAGGATCGCGTCGATCCCGGGCGCCAGCCGGGCCCGGGCCGCGAACCGCGGTACGCCCGCCATCAGCAGGGCGTCGTACTCGGTGTCGAGGTGCCGCACGGCCGCCCGCACCGCCGCGTACACGGCGGGCGGGTCGAGGGCCCGGCCGGCCGCGCTACGGCCCACCCGGCCACTGCCGCGCACCGAGGCGTGCGCGGCGATGGCCCGGGCCCGGTCGGCGGGGCAGCCGGGGAACAGGCGCAGGATCTCGGCGGCGAAGGCCGCCGTGAACCGGGTGTCCTCGGCCGCCCGGCGCAGCCGGTCGCGCTCCCGGCGCCGGGCCCGCGCCTCGGCGTCCGCGAGGCAGGCACGCTCGGCGCGGTCCAGGGCGGCGTCCTCGACGAGGATCCCGAGGCGCTCGTAGCGGCGGCGGCGCCGGTGGAAACGGACCACGACGGCCGACAGCGAACTGGCCTCGTGGGCCCGCCGGGTGAGGGCTGTGTCGCCGCGCGGCAGGTAGACGAGGTGTCCGAGGTCGGCGCAGTCCAGGCAGCGGGGCACGCCGGTCTCGCGGACGAGGAGGCGCAGTGGTCCCTGGCGGCACTCCGCGCAGTGGATCTGCTTCGTCGACTCGAAAACGACCAGGCTCATGTCGGAGTGATACCGCTCTTCAGGCCGTATATCACCTTGTAGGAATGGATACTTGCGGTTTCACCGAGTCTTCCCTGACCTCATGGTGTCCTCCTACCTTGAGGCGAGTGGGCCGCGGCCGGTCCATGGAGGAGGGAAACATGGCTGGACGGCAGGCGACGGCCGGGCGCCCGAGGCCTGCGGGCCGGCGTCCGAAAGCGGAGGTGGTCTCCGACCTCCTGGTGAGAGAGGTCGCCATAGAGCCCGGTGGCTGCACCGGCTGGCACTACCACCGCGTCCCCCTGATAGCGGTGGTCAAGTCCGGCACCCTGACCCGGATCCTGAGCGACGGTACGGTCGAGGTGCACCGCACCGGCACCAGCTTCGTCGAGCCGGCCGGCCGCCGACACGTCCACCTCGGCCGCAACCTCGGCCGCGAGCGGGTCGTGCTCTGCGTGACCGCGGCCCTCACCGAGGGGGACCCCTTCGCCCTGCCCGCCGAAGCCCCACCGGGGGCGATGCCGTGCGCGTGCCCCACGCGGACGCGGTGAGGGCGGACGCGGTGAGGGCGGGCCAGGTGAGGGCGGTGTGGTCAGACGAGTCGGCGGATCTCCCCGCGCACGCGGTAGAAGCCTCCGGCCGCCGGGTGCAGGCCGTCCACCACGTACCGGGCGCCGGCTTCCCGTATCCCGCGCGGGAACTGCACGTTCCATGAGGGCTCGAACCCGCCCGACACCACCTGTACGCGCATCCGCTGGCCCTGCTGCACGCACTCCACGACCACACCGCCCGCGGGTACCGAGGCCACCGACACCGTCGCCACCGCGGCAGGAGAGGCGGCGGGGGTGAACACCGGCAGGGCGGCCGCCGACTTCACGTCCACGGCCGTCGGGACCGACCCCTCCCGGGCGGCCGCGATCGCGGCCTCGCTCGCGTCGACGCACACCAGCGAACCGTCCGTGGTCACCAGGTACAGCCGCTCGTCGAGATACTGCATGGACAGAGCGGCCCCGCTGCCGGTGCCGAGCTTCCACAGCCGCCGCCCGTCGGCGTCGAAGCAGTAGACGGACGACGCGAGGTCACCGGCGAAGACGTGCCGGCCGTCCGGCGACGTCGCGCACGAGTAGACCGCCGCGTCGCACCGGTACGAGGCCTCCAGCGCGCCCGTGGCCTTCGACAGCCGCTGCACGGTGTTGCGGCCGGTCCCCGCGTACACCGCGTGGTCCTCCTGCCAGCCGAACAGCACCGCCCCGTCGGTCTGGGTGTGCCACAACTCCCGCCCGCCGTCCGGGGCGTAGGCCGTGACCCCCTTGCCGTGGCCGTGGTAGACCGCCCGCTCGTCCGCGCGCACCATCCACGCGTTCGTACCGGCCGAGCGGCGCGACCACTGGAACTCGTCCTCGTGGTCGATGACCGTCAGCCCGCCGTTGCGGTCGGCCACGTTCAGCACGCCCTCGCGGATGTCCAGCCAGAAGATGTCCACGTCGGCCGCGATGTCGTACGCCCCGAACGGCACCTTCGAGGACAGGTCGTACACCGTGCCGTCGTCACAGCCCGCATAGATCCAGAACTCGTCCGCCACCAGGCACTTCACCCCGTCCGGCAGCGAGTAGCGGGCGAGCACCTCGCCGTCGTGGCTGACCGTGTAGACGTCTCCGGCCTGGTTGCCGACCCAGCAGCGGTCCTCGTCCACGTGGATCCCGAAGGCGGAGGACCCCGTACGGAACCGCCACAGCACCGGGGCCACCGCGCGTGCGGTGGACGGGGTCGAAGTCACCTGGCGGCGCGTCACCGACCGGGCCGCGCGGACTCCCGGCACCGCAGGGGCGTAGCCCTTGCGGACCTTCTCCCCGACCTTCTTGGCGGCGGCCGCCCGTGCCTTCTCGATGGTCGGGAAGGAGGAGCTCTGCAGCTGGCCGTCCGCGCCGATGCGCCCGTACCGCACCGAGACGGAGGTCCCGTCGACGATGACCTCGTAGAACTTGTGGGCACCGCCGTCCTCCTGGGACAGCTCCAGATACGTCGTCTCCCGAGCCATGACAGACCCCTCCCCAAGGCCGGGCCGCCGGCCCTGTGCGCCGGTGATCCCTCTCGAAAAACGTTAGGGGCCACCACTGACAATGGGCTGGTGCAGCTGGAAGCGATCACATGGCAGCGGATGGCCGAGCGGCTCGCCGGTCACCTCGACACAGACACAGACACCGACACAGACACCAACACCGACACCGGCATGGAAGAGGCCGGTCCGGAGGCCCGCTGGCGGCGGGTGGGCATCGACGGGGCGCCCGCCGCCCGCACCGGCGTGCTCGCGGCGGAACTCGCCGACGCGCTGCGCCCGCGCGGGCGTCCGGTCCTCGTGGTGGCGGCCGAGGGCTTCCTGCGCCCGGCCTCCCTCCGCTTCGAGTTCGGCCGCGAGGACGTGGACTCCTACCTCGACGGCTGGTACGACACCGGGGCGCTCTGGCGGGAGGTGTTCGGCCCGACCGACCCCGGCGGCACCGGCCGGGTGCTGCCCGACCTCTGGGACCCGGACACCGACCGGGCCACCCGCAGCCCCTACGCCGAACTCCCGCCCGGCGGCGTGCTGATCGTGCACGGCCCGCTGTTGCTGGGCCACTGGTTCCCCTTCGACCTCACCGTCCACATCGGCCTCTCCCCGGGCGCTCTGGCCCGGCGTACCGAGGAGTCCGCCCGCTGGACCCTCCCCGCCTTCGCGCGCTACGAGGCCGAGACCGGCCCGGCGGACCGGGCCGACGCCCTGGTCCGGGCCGACGATCCGCGCCACCCGGCCTGGACGGGGGTGCGCGCGGAGCTCACCGGCTGACTCCGCGGGCCGCCGGGCGTGGCTCCGCGTACTCCCGCCCGGTCACGGAGGTCCGGGAAACGCAACAGGGGGATTCCGGCACGGTGACGATCGGTTCCGGCCATCGCTCCGGCCGGAACCCCGCGCTACGTTGACGGCACGCTTCGACGGCGGCCACCCCGGTGGCGCCTTGGCAGAGGGAGAAGGCGATGCAGTCAATGCACGGACACGGCACGGTGGTTCGGAACGAGAGACGGATGCGCACGCAGGCGGCGCTCGCCGCGCTGGCCCTGTGCGGGACGCTGGCCCTGACGGCGTGCAACGGCGACGACGAGGCCGGTGCGCCGGGAAGCCCCGCGAGCCCCGCCGTCAGCGCGCCGGCCACGGCCACCGCCTCCCCGTCGGCCGCGGCGTCGCCGTCCTCGGCCCCGTCGAAGAAGCCCGCTCCGACCGCGACTTCGTCCGCCACCCCGGCGGGTACCAAGAAGCCCCCGGCGCCCGGTTCCACCTGCGACCACAAGATGCCGATCTCGCCCGACGAG
This sequence comes from Streptomyces sp. NPDC002886, assembly GCF_042888445.1. Classification (NCBI taxonomy): domain Bacteria; kingdom Bacillati; phylum Actinomycetota; class Actinomycetes; order Kitasatosporales; family Streptomycetaceae; genus Streptomyces; species Streptomyces sp. NPDC002886. The sequence continues at coordinate 169,345 of NZ_JBIAPV010000002.1, read as the reverse complement.
GTGGCCGTCTACCGCTACACCCCCGAGGGCGGGGTCCACAGCCTGATCATCAAGCACGGCAACTGGGGCTGCGCCGCCCCCGGCATGGACGCGGCCCCCTTCGAGACCGTGGGCAAGGAGACCTTCCTCAACATCGCCGAGGATGCCAAGATCACGGCCGTCACCCCCATCGTCGCCAGCCCGGTGAGCCAGCCGATCACGCTCCAGCAGCTCATCGACTGGCTGATCGCCCACCCGAACCAGGGCCGCGTCTTCCGCTACCACCTGGACAGCGAGGGCGTGATCGACTGGATGGACCAGCAGTACACGTCGTAGCACTCCCAGGCGCGGCCGTACGGTCTCCCCGTTCTCCCTACGGCCGCCCGCCCAGCCGGGTCACCGCCAGCGCGGCCGCCCGGCAGCCGGCCCCCGCGGCCCACGCCGAGCCCGCTCCCGCCAGCCGGGCGGCGAGGAAGGCGCCCGTGAAGGCGTCCCCGGCGCCCGTGGAATCCACCGCCTCGGCGCTCTCCGCCGCGACCTCGGCCGTGACCCGGCCGTCCTCGGCGACGAGCGCTCCGGCCCCGCCCCGGGTGACCACCACCAACGGCACCCGCCGGCTCAGCTCCGCCGCCGCCCGCGCGACGGCGGCCGCCCCGGAAGGGCGCCCGTGCGCCCCCGCCAGCAGCAGCGCCTCGTCCTCGTTCGGCAGCAGTACGCCGGCCCCCGCCGCGGCGGCCAGGAAGCGCTCCGGACCCAGCGCGGCCAGGAACCCCGCCGACGCCGGATCCACGCTCACCGGTACGTTCCGGGCACGGGCGTCCCGTAGCGCCACCAGGGCCAGTTCGCGGCTCGCGTCGGCGAAGAACAGGTAGCCCGACAGGTGGAGATGGGCGACCCCGTCCAGGAGCGCGGGCTCCCAGTCGCCGGGGGAGAGCCGCAGCGAGGCCCCGCTGTCGGTCAGGAAGGTCCGCTCCGCGTCCGCGCCGACCAGCGCGACCACCGTTCCGGTCGGCTCGGCGGGATCGATCACCAGGCTCGGCCGTACCCCCGCGTCGAGCAGCGCCCGCTCGTGCCACGGGGCCGAGTCCGCGCCGACCCGCGCGAGGAGACGTACCTCCGGAGCGCCCGCGTGGGCGGCCCAGCAGGCCGCGTTGGCCCCGGCGCCGCCCGGCAGGGTCCGGATCCGGGCCGCGGTGTCGGTGCCCGGAGCCAGTGGCTCCGCATGCACCGCCACGACGTCCGTCACCACGTCCCCGACGACCAGCAGCGCCCCCGGCCCGGCGGGAGCGGCCGCCGCGACGGTCACGGCCGCGCCGCCCGGGCCCGCGCGATCCGGGCCCCGAGGCGGACGTTGCCGCGTACCGCCGCGAGATTGGCTTCTAGGGAGGCGCCGCCCGTCGCGCGCACCAGGAACCCCAACAGGAACGGTGTCACCGCCTGTCCCGTGATGCCCCGCTCCCGGCACTCCGACAGCGCCTCGGCCAGGACCCGGTCGTGCAGTTCCGGATCGAGCTGCAGTTCCCGGTCCACCGGGTTGGCCACGAGGAGCGCCGACTCCGCGCCGCCGAGCAGGTCCTGGGCGGCCATCACGGCCGCCACCTCCTCGGGCCGGTGGACCGTCCAGTCCACCGGCTCCCCGGAATCGGCCAGGTAGAACCCGGGGAAACGATCCGTCCCGTACCCGAGGACCGTCACCCCGAGCGTCTCCAGCCGCTGGAGCGTCGCGGGCACGTCCAGGATCGACTTCACCCCCGCGCACACCACGGTGATCCGGGTCCGCGCCAGTAGCGCGAGGTCGGCCGACTCGTCCTGCGACCGGGTCCAGTCCCGGTGTACGCCGCCCAGCCCGCCGGTGGCGAAGACCCGCAGCCCCGCCCGCGCGGCGAGGAAGGCCGTGGCCGAGACCGTGGTCGCGCCCGTCGCCCCCGTGGCGAGGGCGGGGGCCAGATCCCGGTGGCCGAGCTTGCGCACGCCCTCGCCGCCCGCGATCCGCTCCAGCTTGGTCTTGTCCAGTCCGGCGTACGCCACTCCGTCGACGACCGCGACGGTCGCCGGAACGGCCCCCTCCGCCCGGACCAGCTCCTCCAGTTCCAGACCCACCGCCAGATTGCGGGGGCGGGGCAGGCCGTGGGCGAGGATCGTGGACTCCAGCGCCACGACGGGCCGACCGCGGTCGAGGGCCTCGCGCACCTCCTCCGACAGGACCGGGATCGCGGCCGTGAGCGGTGCTCCGGCCGAGGGGGATGCTGCGGGTGCGGATGCTGTGTGCTGTGACATGTCCCCATCCCTGGCACGCGATCCGGCGCCCCAAACGCCCGGACGCCGCACCGGCGGGAACCCGCCCTTCCCGGGTACCGTGCCCGGGGGTGGCAGCGTCGGCACGGACGTCCGCGGGTGTGCCGCTGCGCGGGGCGAGGTCCCCTACCCGCCCTTCCACCGTTCCCAGGGCTCCGCCCTGACCCGTCGGACCCCGGGGCTGCGCCCGGGGAATGGTGGAAGGGCGGGTAGGGGACCCCCAGCCCCGCAGGGCCAACCCAGGCCGCACCCGCCCACCGGCCCCCGCGCCGGGACGGCCGTGGCGGCAGCTCCGCCCGGCCACCGCTGGACGGAGTCCGGCGCAGCGGCGCGAAGCCCGCGCAGCGGTGCGAGCGGCGCGTTGAAAAAGGCGACAGGGTGACCGGTGGGGCGGGTGCGCGCTGGACGCTCTGGTCACCCCGGCGCGCGGGGGGCTCCGGTTAGGCTCAGGAGCATGAGCACGAATGATCACCGAGATGCCCCCGCGGAAGCCCCCGCCTCCTTCGCCGTGTCCCTCCCGGACGTCCCCGACTCCGAGCTGGAGCCGGACGAACTCGACCCCGCGCAGATCGTCTCGGGGAACCCGGTCGTGACCGGCAAGGTGCTGTGGGAGGCGCCGGACGGCTCGCAGGTGCGCGGCATCTGGCAGATCACCCCGGGCGTGGTCACCGACACCGAGGCGAACGAGCTGTTCGTCGTGGTCAGCGGCCGGGCCACCATCGAGGTGGAGGGCGGCGGGACCCTTGAGGTCGGCCCCGGCTCCGCTTGCGTCCTCCGGGAGGGTGACAAGACCACCTGGACCGTCCACGAGACGCTTCGCAAGGCCTACCACATCAGCTACTGACCGGTATCGGCGGCTTTCACGGGACGGCGGCGCGAGGTGAACAGCGCGAGCGCCGCCATCGGGAGCAGGAGGGCCGCGGCGGCCGCGTTGAGCCAGCCGTAGCCCGCCTGGGACATGACGAGCCCGGCGGCGGCGCCGCCGACCCCGGCTGCCGTGTTCATGGTGAGGTCGCCCAGCCCCTGAACGGCGGCCCGCGCGGGCTGCGGCACCGAGTCGGTCAGCAGCGCCGAGCCGGACACCATGCCGGCGGACCAGCCCAGGCCGAGCAGGAAGAGTCCGGCGGCGCTCTGGGCGTGGTTCCCGTCGGCCGTGCCGGCGAGCAGTGCGGCGACGGACAGCAGGCCCGCGGCGAGCCCGATCACGGACAGCCGGCCGATCCGGTCCGCGAGCCAGCCCATCACGGGCGAGAAGCCGAACATGCCGGCGATGTGCCCGCTGATGACCAGCCCGATGAGCTGGAGCCCGGCTCCGTGGTGCCCCAGGTCGACCGGGGTCATCACCATGATCGAGACCATGGCGGTGTGGGACACCGCGATGGTGAGCAGCGCGAGCCGGGCCCGGGGCGAGGCCTTGACGGCCGCGAACCCGGCACGCAGCGAACGCCCGGCGCGGGTCTGGTCCTCGGAGGGAGCGAGCGCGCGGGCCGTCAGCAGCGGGTCGGGGCGCAGGAGTACGCCGATCAGCGCGGCGGTGAGCAGGAAGACGGCGCCGGCCCAGATGAAGGGCCCCGCCGTCGGGGGTATGGAAGTGCCGGCGAAGCTGCGGCTGGCCGGGGCGGAGAGGTTCGGGCCGAGCACGGCGCCGATGGTGGAGGCCCAGACGACCACGGAGATCGCCCGTGCCCGGTGGTCGGGTTCGGCGAGGTCGGCGGCGGCGAAGCGGGCCTGGAGGTTGGCCGAGGAAGCGGCTCCGAAGGCGGCCATGCCGAGCATCAGCAGCGGGAAGCTCTTGATCGAGGCGGCGAGGACGACGAGGGCGGCCCCGGCCGCGCCGATCACGTAGGCCAGGACCAGTCCGGGCCGGCGGCCGCGCGCGGTCATCAGCGCGGCGAGCGGCAGGGAGACGGCCGCGGTGCCGATCACGGAGGCGGTCGAGGCGAAGCCGGAGAGCGACTCCGTGCCGCTGACCTCGGTGGCCAGGACCGGGGCCAGGGCGATGCTGATGGGCACGCCGATCCCGCCCAGGACCTGGCCGGCGATCAGTACCGCGGAGGTGCGGCGCCGCAGCCGCGGCAGGTCGGCGGCGGTGAACGTGACGGCGGGCCGGTCGGTGCCGGGCGCGGCGCTCACGCGGTCCACCTCCGACACGGATGCGGAGGGGCTGCGGGCGCGGCGCATGGAGTGGTCACCGCCGCAGTTTCGCACTCCGCGCGGGGCGGGCGGAACAGGGTTTCCCGCAGCACGGGAAGCACCGGAGGCACGGGAAGCACGGCCGGACCGCCCCCCTAGAACAGCGGCTCGGGGAGGACGCCCTCCAAGGCGAGGAGGCGGCGCTTGGTCTCCACGCCGCCGCCGAATCCGCCGATGCCCCCGTCGTTCTCCACGACCCGGTGGCAGGCCACCACCAGGGGCAGCGGATTCGAGCCCATGGCGTTGCCGACGGCCTGGGCCGCGCCCGGGGCGCCGGCCCGGGCTGCCAGCTCGCCGTACCCCACGACCGCCCCGTAGGGCACGGTGCGGTCCAGCTCCAGCAGGACCTGCCGGTTGAAGCCGGAGCTGAGCCGCCAGTCCAGCGGCAGGTCGAAGCGGCGCAGCGTACCGGCGAAGTAGGCCTTCAGCTGGCGTATCGGCTCGGCCAGCAGGACCTCCTCGCCCGGCGGCGGGCGCCGGGCGTCGGCGCCGAGCCGGGAGACCAGCGCGCCGATCATCTTCGCGGCGCGGTCCGGTCCGGCATGGAACTCGACCTTGACCAGGCCCTCGGGGGTCGCGGCGAGGAGCAGCGGCCCGATGCCGGTGTCGCCGCCGTCGAAGACGGTCCATTCGAGGTGCGGCCCGCGGGGCTCAGGAGTGTCCACCCCTTCACGGTACGGCCCGCCACCGACAGCGCCGCGCCCGTCAGTAGCCGCCGACCGCTTCCCGTACGACGTCGGGCTTGTCGGTGATGATCCCGTCCACGCCCATGTCCTGGACCTTCAGCGCGGTCGCGGCGTCGTCCACGATCCAGGTGTCCACTTCCAGCGCCTTCCCGTGGGCGCCGGGCAGCTTGTGCACCGCGGCGACCCAGTCGCTGTCGATCGTGGTGTACCAGGGGTTGATCCGGTCGGTGAACTCGGCGTACCGCGGCAGGTCGGCCAGGGGCGGGGTGCCCAGGAAGGCCGTGAACAGGTCGGGGCGCAGTTCGTGCACGGTGCGGACCGAGGCGGCGCTGAAGCTCTGGACCACCAGGCGGCGGGCCACGCGGTTCTCCTCGAGCCAGCCGGTCTCGCCCAGCACGTCCAGGGTCTGCCGTTCGATCCCCGGGTAGAGCTCCGGCTTCTTGATCTCCAGGAGCAGCCGCTGCTGGTTGCGCTGGACGCGGTTCATGTACTGCCGCAGGGTCGGTACGCGGGCGCCCGCGAACTCCTGACCGAACCAGCTGCCCGCGTCCAGCCGGGCGATCTCCGCCGCGGTGAAGTCCTTCACCCGCCAGGGCTTGCGATCGGGGAACACCTGCTCGACATCGGTCGTCCGGGCCAGCGTGTCGTCGTGGACGACCACGAGTTCGCCGTCCTTGGTGCGCTGGACGTCGTTCTCCACCCAGTCGAAGCCCATCTCCATGGCGAGGTCGATCGCCTCCAGGGTGTTCTCCGGGGCGTAGGCCGAAGCCCCCCGGTGGGCGTACACGATCGGGTTGGACAGCCAGTCCGGACCGGGTGCGGCCGAGGCGGAGCCCGCACCGCACACGGTCAGGGTGAGCCCCAGGAAGGCGGCGGTGGCTGCGGCGGCGGATCGGACGTACATGCGCGTTCTCCTCGGGTCATGGGCCCTGCTCCTGCCGTCAAACGGGCGCGGAGCGGCATACGTTGCGGCGAGGCACTGGCGGCGGTGCGTTTCCGACGCACTTTCAGGAGAGCCGCGTACGGCGATCATGGGGTTGACGATCACCGGGCCGCCACCGAACTACGACAAACGGACCAGACCCGCACGGTTCCGCCCGGGACGGACGGGGCGGACGGGCCCCGAGTGTCAGTGGGTGGTCGTACGGTTGACCCATGCGGCCCGTATCGAAGATCGAACGCACGGTGGCGCCTTTCGAGGTCGTCAGCTCCTACACGCCCAGCGGCGACCAGCCGGCGGCCATCGCCGAGCTGGAGAAGCGCATCCGTGCAGGTGAGAAGGATGTCGTGCTGCTCGGCGCGACCGGAACCGGCAAGTCGGCGACGACCGCCTGGATGATCGAGAAGCTCCAGCGGCCCACCCTGGTGATGGCGCCGAACAAGACGCTCGCCGCCCAGCTGGCGAACGAGTTCCGCGAGCTCCTGCCGAACAACGCGGTCGAGTACTTCGTCTCGTACTACGACTACTACCAGCCCGAGGCGTACGTACCGCAGTCGGACACCTACATCGAGAAGGACTCCTCGATCAACGAGGAGGTGGAGCGGCTGCGCCACTCCGCGACCAATTCCCTCCTCACCCGGCGCGACGTCATCGTCGTCGCCTCCGTGTCCTGCATCTACGGTCTCGGCACCCCGCAGGAGTACGTCGACCGGATGGTCCCCCTCAAGGTCGGCGAGGAGATGGACCGGGACGGGCTCCTGCGCCGCTTCGTCGACATCCAGTACACGCGCAACGACGTGGCCTTCACCCGGGGCACCTTCCGGGTGCGCGGCGACACCATCGAGATCTTCCCGGTCTACGAGGAACTGGCCGTCCGCATCGAGATGTTCGGCGACGAGATCGAGGCCCTGTCCACCCTGCACCCGCTGACCGGCGAGGTCATCAGCGAGGACCGCGAGCTCTACGTCTTCCCCGCCAGCCACTACGTCGCCGGCCCCGAGCGCATGGAGAAGGCGGTCCGCGGCATCGAGGCCGAGCTCGCCGAGCGCCTCGCCGAGCTGGAGAAGCAGGGCAAGATGCTGGAGGCCCAGCGCCTGCGCATGCGCACCACCTACGACCTGGAGATGATGCGCCAGATCGGGTCCTGCTCCGGCATCGAGAACTACTCGCTGCACATGGACGACCGCGAGCGCGGCTCCGCCCCGAACACGCTCATCGACTACTTCCCCGAGGACTTCCTCCTCGTCATCGACGAATCGCACGTCACCGTGCCCCAGATCGGCGCGATGTACGAGGGCGACGCCTCCCGCAAGCGGACCCTGGTCGACCACGGCTTCCGGCTCCCGTCGGCCCTCGACAACCGGCCGCTGAAGTGGGAGGAGTTCCAGGAGCGGATCGGCCAGACCGTCTACCTGTCGGCGACCCCGGGGAGGTACGAGCTCTCGCGCGGCGACGGCTTCGTCGAGCAGATCATCCGCCCGACCGGTCTCATCGACCCGGAGGTCGTGGTCAAGCCCACCGAGGGCCAGATCGACGACCTGGTGCACGAGATCCGCGCGCGCGTGGAGAAGGACGAGCGGGTCCTGGTCACCACCCTCACCAAGAAGATGGCCGAGGACCTCACCGACTACTTCCTGGAGCTCGGCATCCAGGTCCGCTACCTGCACAGCGACGTGGACACCCTGCGCCGCATCGAGCTGCTGCGCGAGCTGCGGGCCGGCGAGTACGACGTCCTGGTCGGCATCAACCTGCTCCGCGAGGGCCTCGACCTGCCCGAGGTGTCGCTGGTGGCCATCCTCGACGCCGACAAGCAGGGCTTCCTGCGGTCGGGGACCTCGCTGATCCAGACCATCGGCCGCGCGGCGCGCAACGTCTCCGGCCAGGTCCACATGTACGCGGACGTCATCACCCCGGCGATGGCCCAGGCGATCGACGAGACGAACCGGCGCCGCGAGAAGCAGGTCGCCTACAACACAGCCCACGGGATCGACCCGCAGCCGCTGCGCAAGAAGATCAACGACATCGTGGCCACGATCGCCCGCGAGGAGCTCGACACCGAGGAACTCCTCGGTACCGGCTACCGGCAGACGAAGGACGGCAAGGCCCTCAAGGCGCCCGTCCCGGCGCTCGGCGGCAAGGCGGCGCAGGCCGCGGCGGCCGGCAAGGCCGGGGCGAAGGGCGCCAAGGGTGCCAAGGGTCCCGTGGTGGCCACCGACCGTCCCGCGGCCGAACTGGCGGCGCTCATCGAGCAGATGACCGAGCGGATGCGGGGCGCGGCCGCAGAGCTGCAGTTCGAGGTCGCGGCCCGGATCCGGGACGAGGTCGGCGAGCTGAAGAAGGAGCTGCGACAGATGAAGGAAGCGGGCCTCGCCTGACCCGGAGGCGGTCAGTAGGGTTGGCACAGCCGCAGGTACATGCTGCGCACCCCCATCGGGGGAGGGCTATGGAGAGGGGACAGCGCGTGACGGTCAACATGACCAAGGGTCAGGCCATCAGTCTGCAGAAGGCGGACGGAGGCACGCTGACCGCGGTCCGGATGGGCCTCGGCTGGCAGGCTGCCAAGCGCCGGGGGCTGTTCGGCTCGCGGACCCGGGAGATCGACCTCGACGCGTCGGCGGTGCTCTTCGCCGACAAGCAGCCCGTGGACGTCGTCTTCTTCCGGCACCTGCAGAGCGACGACGGCTCGGTCAAGCACACCGGCGACAACCTCGTCGGCGGCGTGGGCCAGGGCGGGGACGACGAGTCGATCCTCGTCGACCTGCAGCGCGTGCCGGTGCACATCGACCAGATCGTCTTCACGGTGAACTCCTTCACCGGTCAGACGTTCCAGGAGGTGGAGAACGCCTTCTGCCGCATCGTCGACGAGACCAACGGCCAGGAGCTGGCCCGCTACACGCTGGACGGTGGCGGCCAGTACACCGCTCAGATCATGGCGAAGGTGTCGCGCGTCGGCGCCGGCTGGCAGATGACGGCTCTCGGGAACCCGGCCAACGGCCGTACCTTCCAGGACCTGATGCCGGCGATCCTGCCGCACCTGTAAGCACCTGTAAGCGCCTGTAGGCGCTTCTGAGCAGGACCGGCAGCTCTGCCGGACACGGCACGACACAGCACAGCACAGCACAGCAGGACCGGGCACGATCGAGGGCCCGGCGGAACACCGGGTACGGGGGAGGGGCTGCACGATGACGGCCGAACTGGTCCGGGGGCAGAACCACCCCCTGTCCCGGAGCCGGGTGGAGATCAGGGTCTCGGCGGGCACACCCGTGCTCGCCCTGGCCCACCTCGGCGACGACTCGGGCCGGCTCGCCGGCCCCGGGGCGCTCGCCCATCCCGGCGCCCGCACCCTTCCCGGGCTGGAAGTGCCCGGAGCGGCATCCGGGCAGCACCGCATAGCGGTCGACCTCGACGCGGTCGCACCGGCCGTCCACCGGGTCGGCCTCGTCCTGGTCCTGCCGCCCGGCGGACCGGTGCACTTCGGCGCGGTCCCCGCCTCCTACGTGTCCGTGGCCGACCCGGAGGGCACTGAGCTCGCCGGGTACACGCTGACCGGACTGGAGTCGGAGACCGCCGTCGTGGCCCTGGAGCTGTACCGGCGCCAGGGCGCCTGGAAGGTGCGCGCCGTCGGCCAGGGGTACGCCGCCGGTCTCGGCGCGCTCCTGACCGACGCGGGGCTGCCCGCCCCGGCCGCGGTCGAACTGGCCGCCGCCGCCCTGGGCACGGCTCCGGCCGGGGACATCACCCTGGCCGTCATGCCCGGCGGCCCGGCCCCGACCGTTCCGCGCGGGCTGCGGGCCCCGGCCACGGCCGAGACCCCGGCCCCGACCCCGGCGCCGCAGGAGGTTCCGGCCGCCCCCACGCCCCCGCCGATGCCCCCGGATCCCGAACCGGCCCCGGGCACCGACGGCGGTCCGCCCACCATCAGCTACGCCCACCCGCGCCGCCGCACCAGCACCGAACCACCCGAGCCCGCGCCGCGCCCGGCCGAGCCGTCGCGGCCCGGCGAGGCGCCCCGCCCCGTCGCCGGGGACGCGAGCGGCTGGTCCATGGAGGAGCGGCTCTACAACCAGGTCTGGGGCATGTTCGAGGACCTGGCCCGCGCCGTCGCCGCCTACCGCGGAGCCGTCGAGTTCGCCGACTCCCGGATGGACCGCGAGCTCGACGAGGCGCTGTCCGACCCGCGCCACCGGCTCGGCGGCTCCGGCAACGCCGCCCGGGACACCGCCCGGGCCCGCCGCGAGGAACTGGTCGCGCGGGCGCAGGACGTGCTCGACCGGGACCTGGTCCAGCTCACCGCCGAGTCCGAGGTGGTCGAGCCCGCGCTGCCCGCCGCGTACGCGCGCTGGGACAACCCCGTCTGGCATGCGCACACCGTGCCCGCCGAAGCCCCCCTGGCCCTGCGCCTGGGCGACCTCCACCTGCCCGAGCGGCCCGACCTGCGCATCCCCATGCTGGTCCGGGTCCCGCCGGAGCGGGGTCTGTGGATCGACAACGGCCGCACCGGCTCGGAGGCGGCCATGGCGATGGACACCGACCGGTTGCGCCGCGCCGCCATGGACATGGCCGTCGCGCACGCGGCGCGGATGCTGGCCGCCCACCCCGCTGACCGGTTCGCCGTCCACGTCATCGACGCGGCCGGCGCCGGGGCCGCTTCGCTGGCACCGCTGGTGCGCGCCGGAGTGCTGGCCGGGGCGCCGGCGGCCGGGGCCGCGGGGGTCACCGAGACCCTGGAGCGGCTGACCCGCCGGGTGGACCTCGTACAGATGGCGGTTCGGGCCGGGGCTCCGGAGGACCTGCCGCCCGATGTGGACACCTCCGACCAGCTGCTGATCGTGCACGACTTCCCGCACGGCTTCGACGACCGCGCCGTCACCCGGTTGCGCTATCTCGCCGACGAGGGCCCGGCCGTCGGCGTGCACCTCCTGATGGTCGCGGACCGTGACGAGGCCTCGGCCTACGGGCCGCTGCTGGATCCGCTGTGGCGCTCGCTGATGCGGCTGTCGCCCGTCCCGGACAACCACCTCGCGGACCCCTGGGTCCACCACGCCTGGACCTTCGAGCCGGATCTGCCCCCGCAGGGCAGCCGGGTCCTGGACCAGGCGCTGGAGCGGGTCGCGGCGGCCCGGGGGCGCGCGCGGTAGCGGTGGCCGGGCGGTCCACCGCCCGGCCTCGATGACCGGTCACTGACCAGTTCTTGGGTTCCCCTTTACCTTCCACGCCCACCACGGGTACTCTGGTGAACGCGGAGGGGAGTATTCCTGCTTTCCTGCTACGGCGTGCCCGTCAATACGGACTGCAATCGGTCCCGGGGCGTCGGCCCGTGGCCTCCTGGCCGTCCGGGTGGAAGAGACCTCCGGCAGCGATGACGCTGACAAAGTTCTGAGCCATCTGCCGGAGGCGTGTTCATAGTGGACGTTTCGTTGACCCTTTGGGTGCTGACCATTCTTGGTCTGGGCATTCTCATCGGTGCCGATTTCTTCATCGGCCGCAAGCCGCACGACGTCTCCATGAAGGAGGCGGGCATCTGGACGGTCGTCTGGATCGTCCTCGCGGTGCTCTTCGGTCTCGGCCTGCTGGTGTTCGGGCACGGCCAGGCCTCGCAGGAGTTCTTCGCCGGTTTCATCACCGAGAAGTCCCTCAGCGTGGACAACCTCTTCGTCTTCGTCCTGATCATGGCGAAGTTCGCGGTGCCCTCGCAGCTCCAGCAGCGCGTGCTGCTGATCGGCGTGCTGATCGCCCTGGTCCTGCGCGCCATCTTCATCGCCGCCGGCGCCGCGATCATCACCAACTTCTCGTGGGTCTTCTACATCTTCGGCGCGTTCCTCATCTACACCGCGTGGAAGCTGATCCAGGAAGCCCGCAAGGACGAGGAGGAAGAGGAGTTCGAGGAGAACCGCCTCCTGAAGTCCATCGAGAAGAAGTTCGGCGTCGCCGACCGCTACCACGGCACCAAGCTCTTCATCCAGAACAACGGCAAGCGCGTCCTGACCCCGCTGATGGTCGTCATGCTCGCCATCGGCACCACCGACGTGCTGTTCGCCTTGGACTCGATCCCCGCGATCTTCGGCCTCACCCAGGACCCGTACATCGTCTTCACCGCGAACGCCTTCGCGCTGATGGGTCTGCGCCAGCTGTACTTCCTCATCGGCGGCCTGCTCAAGAAGCTGGTCCACCTCAGCTACGGCCTCTCCGTCATCCTCGGCTTCATCGGCGTCAAGCTCGTGCTGCACGCCCTGCACGAGTCGGGCCTGCACGTCCCGCAGATCTCCATCCCGGTCTCCCTCGGCGTCATCTGCGGCGTCCTGGTGATCACCACGATCACCAGCCTGATCGCCTCGAAGAAGCAGGCGGAGGCCGAAGCGGCCGAGGCCGCCGAGGCCGGCCCGGAGCGCATCGAGGCCTGATCCGGTGCCACCCCGGTCGCCGCGCGACCGGGGTGGTGCGGGCCTAGGCTGGTGGGACGTTTCTCCCTCGTCGTCGTACGACAGGAGGCCGACCCATGAGGCCGACCCGCATCAGGATGCGCAGGGCCTGTGTGGCGGCAGCCGCCGCCGGCCTGCTCATCGCCCCGGCCGTCGCCGGCTCCGCGTACGGGGCGACCGCCCCGGCCGTGTCCGCGGCCCCGTCACCGTCCGGCGATACGGAGTTCCCGCAGCTCACCCCGGCCGTCGCGGCCCGACTGGACGCGGCGATCCGCCAGGTCATGAAGGAGGCGGCCGTCCCGGGCGTGACCGTGGGGCTGTGGGCCCCCGGCAAGGGCAGCTACGTGAAGTCCTTCGGCGTGGCGGACAAGGCGACCGGCGCACCCATGACGCCCGATCTCGGGGTGCGCATCGGCAGCGAGACCAAGACGTTCACGGTCACCGCCCTCCTCCAGCTCGTGGACCAAGGCAAGCTCGCGCTGGACGACCCGATCGGCAAGTACATCAGCGGCGTCCCGAACGGGGACCGCATCACCCTGCGCGAACTGGCGGGCATGCGCAGCGGGCTCTTCAACTACAGCGAGGACCCGGGCTTCGACAAGGAGCTCAACGGCACCTCCACCTTCACCCCGCAGCAGCTGCTCGACATCTCCTTCAAGCACCCGGTGAACTTCGAGCCGGGCGCGAAGTTCGAGTACTCCAACACCAACCTGATCCTGCTCGGCCTGCTCGTGGAGAAGATCACCGGCCGGCCGATCCAGGAGGTCATCGATCAGGACGTGGTGAAGCCCGCCGGGCTGAGCGGCCGCACCCTCTTCCCCGTCGGCACGGAGTTCCCCGAGCCGCACGCGCACGGCTACACCAACGACCTGCCCAGCGGGAAGATCGTGGACGCGACCGACTGGAACCCGTCCTGGGCCTGGGCCGCCGGAGCGATGGTCTCCGACCTGCAGGACCTGCGCAGCTGGGCGAAGACCCTCGCCACCGGCACCCTGCTGACCCCCGCGACCCAGGCCGAGCGGCTGAAGACCCAGCCGATCGGCATCATCCCCGGCGCGGGTTACGGGCTCGGCATCTTCGACGTCCAGGGCTGGATCGGCCACAACGGCTCGCTGCCCGGGTACGAGACGCTGACCGTCTACCTGCCGGAGGAGCAGGCCACCATGGTCATCGTCCTCAACACCGACGACCTGTACAAGGGCCAGGAGCCCAGCACCCTCTTCGGGGAAGCCGTCACCGGCATCGTGACCCCCGGCCACCTGTACCCGGGCCACAAGCCGGCCGAGGACAAGAGCGCCAAGAGCGGCTGAGCGGCGGCTACCGGGCTACACGGCTATACGGGGGCGGTCGCCTCGGCCGCCCCCTGTTCCGCCTCCGCGCCCGTCCGCTGCCGGACGACCGCCGGGTTGGTCTCCGGCAGCAGCGCGAAGCAGGCCAGCGAGACCAGGGCGATCCCCGTCAGGTAGACGGCGACGGCCCACGGCGGGCCGGAGCCGTCCGCCAGCGCCGTCGCCACGATCGGGGTCAGCGCACCGCCCAGCACCCCGCCGAGGTTGTAGCCGACCGCCGCGCCCGTGCAGCGGATGCGCGGGGCGTACAGCTCGGGCAGGTACGCGCCCACCACCGCGAACATCGTCACCATCCCGAGCAGGGCGCCGAAGAGGCCCACGGTCATCAGCAGCGGGTCCGCGGTGCGCAGCAGCGCCACGAACGGGAACATCCACAGCGCGGACGCCGTGCAGCCGGCCAGGCACAGCGGGCGCCGGCCGTAGCGGTCGCCGAGCACCGCGATCACCGGAGTGGCCGCCCCCTTGAGGGCGACGGCCACCATGATGCAGGCCAGCATCACCGAGCGGTGCACGCCGAGGTGCTCGGTGGCGTACGCGAGGGACCAGGTGGTGACCGCGTAGAAGACGGCGTAGCCCACGGCCAGTGCCCCGCCGGTCAGCAGGAGCAGCCGCCAGTGGCCCCGTAGCACCTCGGCCAGCGGGGCCTCGGCCCGGCGGCCGGTCTCCGCGAGCGCACGGAACTGCGGGGTCTCCTCCACCGAGCGGCGCAGCCACAGCCCGGTCAGGGCCAGCAGCCCCGCCACCCAGAACGGCACCCGCCAGCCCCAGGCGGCGAACTGCCCGTCGGACAGTGTGCTCGACAGGGTCAGCATCAGGCCGTTGGCCAGCAGGAACCCGACCGCCGGGCCCATCTGCGGGAAGCTCGACCAGAGCCCGCGCCGGCCCTCGGGGGCGTGCTCGGAGGTCAGCAGCACCGCGCCGCCCCACTCCCCGCCGAGGCCGAGGCCCTGGAGGAAGCGCAGCAGGACCAGCAGGATCGGCGCGGCCGCCCCGATGGAGGCGTACGAGGGCACGCAGCCCACCGCCACGGTGGCCAGGCCGGTGAGCAGCAGGGAGGCGAGCAGCACCGGGCGGCGGCCGTACCGGTCGCCGATGTGGCCGAAGACGGCGGAGCCGAGGGGGCGGGCGAGGAAGCCGACGCCGAAGGTGCCGAAGGCGGCGAGGGTGCCGGCGAGCGGGGAGAAGGAGGGGAAGAAGAGCGGGCCGAGCACCAGGGCGGCGGCGGTGCCGTAGACGAAGAAGTCGTAGAACTCGATGGCGGTGCCGACGAGGGAGGCCGCGGCGAGCCGGAGCATCGAGGGGGCGGCCGGGGTTTCTTCGGCCGGGGCGTCTTCGGTCTTGGAGGGGGGAGTGGGGGAGGGGTCGTGTTGCATGGTGCAGCAATTACCCCGCCCCACACCCTCAGGACGTGCGTTCGGTCATCAATGACCGGAAGGGAGTGCGGTCCGGCGCGAGGTTGACGCGCCGGAGCGGTTCACCAGCCGCGCTCGCGCCATTCGGCGAGGTGGGGACGCTCGGCGCCGAGCGTGGTGTCGTTGCCGTGGCCGGGGTAGACCCAGGTCTCGTCCGGCAGCCGGTCGAAGAGCTGGCGCTCCACGTCGTCGACGAGCTGGACGAAGGCCTTCGGGTCGCCCCAGGTGTTGCCGACTCCGCCGGGGAAGAGGCAGTCGCCGGTGAACACGTGCGGGTGGCCGTGCGGGTCGTCGTAGACCAGCGCGATCGAGCCGGGGGTGTGGCCGACCAGGTGGCGGGCGGTCAGCGTGACCCGGCCGACCGTGATCGTGTCCCCGTCCTCGACGGGCACGTCGGTGGCGACCGGGATGCCCTCCGCGTCGTAGCGGCCCGCGTACGTCCGTGCGCCGGTCGCCTCGACCACCTCCGCCAGTGCGCCCCAGTGGTCGCCGTGCTGGTGGGTGGTGACCACGGAGGCGATGCCGCCGTCCCCGATCAGGCTCAGCAGGGTCTGGGGCTCCGCGGCCGCGTCGATGAGCAGCTGCTCGTCGGTGGCCCGGCAGCGCAGCAGGTAGGCGTTGTTGTTCATGCCGCCCACCGCGACTTTGGAAATCATCAGGTCCGAGAGTTCGTGCACGTCGGCCGGACCGCCGACCTTGACCGCTCCGCTGTACGTCATGGACCGATCCTAGAGCGGAGGGAGGGCCGGCAGGGGGCCGCCCTCGGTGGTCAGGGAGGCTCCCTTGTCCCCGCGGCCGGCCAGCCAGCCCAGGAGCGCGGCGGCGGTGCCGGTGACGGTGACGGCCGGGTCGCCGGCGGAGCCGGTCCGCCAGTGGCGCCCGTCGGTGGCGGACAGGGCGGTGGGCGGCACGTCCGGGCGTCCGGACCAGCGCTCGGCGAGGAACTCGATCTCCCGGCCGGTGAACTCCCCGGGGAGGTCGGAGAGCTCGTAGCCGATGTCCAGGTCGACGTGGTGCAGCTCGACCTCGATCAGGCGGCGGAAGGGGACGCGGGCCGCCGAGTCGGTGACGCCGTTGCGCAGTTCGACGGTGCGGGTCCAGTCCTGCGGCGCCGCGGCCACGGCCTGCCAGCGGTCCGCGGAATTCCGTACGTCCTCCAGCTGTTCCAGCAGAGGACGCCCCGCATCACGCTCGATGTCGGACTCCCGGGAAGTGGCGCTCTCGTACATCGGGCGGCCCTCGAAGACCTCGACCAGGGCGTCCGCGTTCCGGGCGAGATGGGCCAGGACGTGGCCGCGGCTCCAGCCGGGGAGACGTGACTCTTCGGCCAGCTTCGCGTTGTCCAGCTTCGCGCCCGCGGTCAGCAGCCGATCGGTGGCCTCATGAACGGATCGCAGGTCGTGCGCATGATCAGTCATGCGGCCGAGCCTAGTGGTCGAGGGGGACGTGACACACGATCGGGTGAAGAGGGCTGCGGAGTGCCTAAAATCGAATGCACGTGCTATACGCTCGGAGTCCAGTCTCCCACTCCACCGCAGAGGCGCCCCCCAATACCCTGGGACGGGGGCCAGTGCCCCCGCTCTCTCAAGAAAGGTGCGGACCGGCGTGACCGACCGTCTCATCGTTCGTGGCGCTCGCGAGCACAACCTCAAGAACGTTTCTCTTGACCTGCCGCGCGACTCGCTCATCGTCTTCACCGGACTCTCCGGGTCGGGCAAGTCCTCCCTGGCCTTCGACACGATCTTCGCCGAGGGCCAGCGCCGCTACGTCGAGTCGCTCTCCTCGTACGCCCGCCAGTTCCTCGGGCAGATGGACAAGCCCGACGTCGACTTCATCGAGGGCCTCTCCCCGGCCGTCTCCATCGACCAGAAGTCCACCTCGCGCAACCCCCGCTCCACCGTCGGCACCATCACCGAGGTGTACGACTACCTCCGCCTGCTCTTCGCGCGCATCGGCAAGCCCCACTGCCCCGAGTGCCGCCGGCCGATCTCGCGGCAGTCGCCGCAGGCGATCGTCGACAAGGTGCTCGCGCTGCCCGAGGGCAGCCGCTTCCAGGTGCTCTCGCCGCTGGTGCGCGAGCGCAAGGGCGAGTTCGTCGACCTCTTCGCCGACCTCCAGACCAAGGGCTACAGCCGTGCCCGGGTGGACGGGGAGACGATCCAGCTCTCCGAGCCGCCCACGCTGAAGAAGCAGGAGAAGCACACCATCGAGGTGGTCATCGACCGCCTCACCGTCAAGGACAGCGCCAAGCGCCGGCTGACGGACTCCGTGGAGACCGCCCTCGGGCTGTCGGGCGGCATGGTGATCCTGGACTTCGTCGACCTCGCGGAGGACGACCCCGAGCGTGAGCGGATGTACTCCGAGCACCTCTACTGCCCGTACGACGACCTCTCCTTCGAGGAGCTGGAGCCGCGTTCCTTCTCCTTCAACTCGCCCTTCGGCGCCTGCCCCGAGTGCACCGGCATCGGTACGCGGATGGAGGTGGACCCGGAGCTGATCGTCCCGGACGAGGACAAGTCCCTGGACGAGGGCGCGGTCTCCCCGTGGGCGCTCGGCCACACCAAGGACTACTTCCAGCGGCTGATCGGCGCGCTCGCCGGGGAGCTCGGCTTCCGCACGGACATCGCGTGGGCCGGCCTGCCGCTGCGGGCCAAGAAGGCCCTGCTGTACGGCCACAAGACCCAGATCGAGGTGCGCTACCGCAACCGGTACGGGCGCGAGCGGGCCTACACCACGGCTTTCGAGGGCGCGGTGCCGTTCGTCAAGCGGCGCCACTCGGAGTCCGAGAGCGACGCCAGCCGCGAGCGCTTCGAGGGCTACATGCGCGAGGTGCCCTGTCCCACCTGCCAGGGCACGCGGCTCAAGCCGATCGTGCTCGCGGTGACGGTCATGGACCGCTCGATCGCCGACGTCGCCGCGATGTCGATCAGCGAGTGCGCGGACTTCCTCGGGCGCCTCAAGCTCGACGCCCGCGACAAGAAGATCGCCGAGCGGGTCCTCAAGGAGGTCAACGAGCGGCTCCGCTTCCTCGTCGACGTCGGCCTGGACTACCTCTCGCTCAACCGCGCGGCCGGCACCCTCTCGGGCGGCGAGGCCCAGCGCATCCGCCTCGCCACCCAGATCGGCTCCGGCCTGGTGGGCGTGCTGTACGTGCTGGACGAGCCCTCCATCGGCCTGCACCAGCGGGACAACCACCGCCTGATCGAGACCCTCGTCCGACTCCGGGACATGGGCAACACGCTCATCGTCGTCGAGCACGACGAGGACACCATCAAGGTGGCCGACTGGGTCGTCGACATCGGCCCCGGCGCCGGCGAGCACGGCGGCAAGGTCGTGCACAGCGGCTCCCTGAAGGAGCTGCTGAAGAACCCCGAGTCGATCACCGGTCAGTACCTGTCCGGCAAGCGGTCCATCCCGCTCCCGGACGTACGCCGCCCCGTGGACCCGTCGCGCAGGCTCACGGTCCACGGCGCCAAGGAGAACAACCTCCAGGACATCGACGTCTCCTTCCCGCTGGGCGTGCTCACGGCGGTGACGGGCGTATCGGGCTCCGGCAAGTCGACGCTGGTCAACGACATCCTGTACACGCACCTCGCCCGCGAGCTCAACGGCGCGCGTTCGGTGCCGGGGCGGCACACGCGGGTGGACGGCGACGACCTCGTCGACAAGGTCGTGCACGTCGACCAGTCGCCGATCGGCCGGACCCCCCGGTCCAACCCGGCCACGTACACCGGTGTCTTCGACCACGTCCGCAAGCTCTTCGCGGAGACGATGGAGGCGAAGGTGCGCGGCTACCTGCCGGGCCGCTTCTCCTTCAACGTGAAGGGCGGCCGGTGCGAGAACTGCTCCGGTGACGGCACGATCAAGATCGAGATGAACTTCCTGCCGGACGTGTACGTCCCGTGCGAGGTCTGCCACGGCGACCGGTACAACCGGGAGACGCTGGAGGTCCACTACAAGGGCAAGTCCATCGCCGAGGTCCTGAACATGCCGATCGAGGAGGCCGCCGGCTTCTTCGAGGCCGTTCCGACGATCTCGCGGCACCTGAAGACGCTGAACGAGGTGGGGCTCGGGTACGTCCGCCTCGGCCAGTCGGCGCCGACCCTGTCGGGCGGCGAGGCGCAGCGCGTGAAGCTGGCCTCGGAGCTCCAGAAGCGCTCGACGGGCCGGACGGTCTACGTCCTGGACGAGCCGACGACGGGCCTGCACTTCGAGGACATCTCGAAGCTGATCAAGGTGCTGTCGGGGCTGGTCGACAAGGGCAACACGGTGATCGTCATCGAGCACAACCTCGATGTCATCAAGACCGCGGACTGGGTCGTGGACATGGGCCCCGAGGGTGGTTACGGAGGCGGCCTCGTCGTCGCCGAGGGCACGCCGGAGCAGGTCGCCTCGGTGGGCGCGAGCCACACGGGCAAGTTCCTGCGGGACATCCTGGGCGCGGACCGGGTCCTGGACGGTGCGCAAGCGGCCGCTCCCGTGAAGAAGGCGGCCGCGCGCAAGAAGGCGGCTCCCGCCGCTGCCGCGAAGAAGGCCGTGGCGAAGAAGGCGGCGGCCGTCGAGCCCGCGAAGAAGGCCACGCGGGCGCGCAAGGCGTAGTCCTCCGGAGGCGGCGCCGGTCCCGTTGCGGGAGCGGCGCCGCCTTCCGGGCTCCTACTGGCTGGGGGCGCCGCCGATGAGGTAGTCCACCCGGCGCCGCAGTCCGTTCCAGCGCCGGTCGTGGTGGTAGGCCCTTCGCAAAGCCCGGGCCCGGGCTTTGGCCCGGCCGCGGTAGAGGCGCCGGGCCCACGGGGACGTCGGGCGTGCCAGCCGTACCGCGGCGACCATCGCGATGAGCGGTACGACCGCGCCGAGAACGGCCATCCGGGGTTTCCCCTTGAACAGGGCCACGACCGCGAACAGCAGGTTCGCCACCACCGTGGCGACCGCCGTCAGCCGGTTGCGCTCCTCGTCGGGCGTCAGCCCGTCCACCCCCAGCGGAAGGAACCCGCAGAGCAGCAGCGACGCGAGGGCCGCGGTCATGATCACGACCTCGATGCTGATCGTGCCCTGCTTGGTCCAGTAGACGTCGCTCAGGTGCAGGATCAGCGCGAACTCGTCCAGGACCAGCCCCGTCCCCATCCCGAACAGCACCGCCGCCACCGCGGCCCCCCACCCCGACCGGCCGGCCGAGGCGATGCCCGTGAAACCGCCGACGGTCATCAGGATCACTCCGGGAACGGCGTGGTGGACGTGCAGCCCGCCCGGAGTGACGTTGCGGAACGGCCCCTTGCCCGCGCGGATCATCCGGGTGATGACCCGGGTCACGGCGAAGGCGAGCACGAACGCCGACAGCGCGAGGAGCAGCGGCAGCTTCCCGGGCTCCAGGACATTGCGGTACCACCAGTGGCCCATGCCGTCACCCTCCCGGCCGGGGGCGCACCCCGCACGACGGGAACCGCCGTTAGGGGTGGAACCCGGCCGGAGCGGCACGAGCGCCGCACGGGGCCGTCATGCGGCGACGCCGATGGCGTGGCCCGACGTCGAGGGGTCGGACAGGGTGGTCAGGAGGGCGTCCGCGACGTCCGCTCGGGCGATCACCTTGCCGCCCGGCACATTGGCGTCGACCGCCCGCCGGTAGGTCCCCGTGTACGGCCGGTCCAGCAGCCGCGGCGGCCGGATCACCGTCCACTGCGTACGGCTGGCGGCGAGCACCGCCTCCATGACCGTGAGGTCCGCGTACACGTCCCGCAGCGCCCTGCGCAGCAGCGGGTAGACCAGCACCCGGGTGAGCGCGCCGTCCTCCGGGGATTCGGGGCCCAGCGGCGCCGCGCTGACCGCCGACAGGCGGCTCACCCCGGCCCGGTCCATCGCGGAGACGATCGACCGCAGGGCCGGGCCGGCGATCGGGGTGAGCCTGGCCTGCTTGTTGCTGACCGGGCCGAGGGCGGAGACCACGGCCTCCCGGCCCTCTAGCACCCGCACGAGCTCGTCCTCGTCGGAGAGGTCCCGTACCACCGCCACCCGCAGCCGGTCGTGCGCCGGTACGTCCAGCCGGGCCGGGTCGCGGACGACCGCCGTCACCTCGTGACCCGCTTCGAGTGCCTGCCGGACCACTTCGTGGCCGATCCCGCCCGTGGCTCCGAACACCGTGAGTTTCATTCCGACTCCCGCATTTCGCGTGACGCATGAGGTGTGGCGCATGACGGAGAGGGGGTGGGTGAGTATTCACTCACCCCCCGCTGCCGTTATGGTGAGTGAATGCTCACCCCAAAGTCAAGCCGGTCCACCCCGGAGCGCCTGCTCGATGCCGCCGAAACGCTGATGCGCACCACGGGGCTGGCCAACGCCACCACGAAGGCCATCGCCCGGGAGGCGGGCTGCTCGGAGGCCGCGCTCTACAAGTACTTCGCGAACAAGGAAGAACTGTTCGTCCGCGTGCTGATGGAGCGACGCCCCAACGCCGGCGCCATGATGGCGGCGCTGACCAGCGACCCGGGGGAGCAGCCGGTCGAGGAGCGGCTCACCGAGATCGCCCGGTACGCCTCGCTCTTCTACGCCGAGGCCATGCCCATGGCCGGCTCGCTCTTCGCCGATCCCGTCCTGCTCGCCCGCCACAGGGAGGGCGTACGGAGCCTCGGCGCGGGTCCGCACGTGGTGCTGGAGGCCCTCACCGGCCATCTGTTCCGCGAGCTCGAACGAGGCAGGCTCCGCCCCGACGCCGACCCGGCGGCCGCGGCCGCGCTGCTGCTCGGCGCCTGCTTCCAGCGGGCCTTCTTCCTGCACTTCTCCGGACCCGACACGGTCGGCCCCGTCGAGGAGTTCGCCCCCGCCGTCGCCGCTACGGTGTGGGCCGCCCTGCGCTGAGTTCGGCGGCGTACGGAGGCTCCGCGCCGGCCCGGGTGCAGGTCAGCGCGGCCGCCGCGGCGGCGTAGGACAGCACCCCGGGCCAGTCCACCGGGTCCGGGAGCCCCGCGCCGCCCGCGCCGCCCGCTTCGCCCGCGAGCCGGTGGAGCAGGGCCGCGTTCACGGTGTCGCCCGCGCCGATGGTGTCCACCACCGCGACCCGGCGGGCCGGCACCGAGTGCTCCGCCCCCTCCCGCGTCCACACCGTCAGGCCGCCCGCGCCCCGGGTGAGCACCACCGCCGACGGGCCCGCCGCCAGCCAGTCGCCGGCCCGGCCGCCCAGCCACGCCGCGTCCTCCTCCGACAGCTTCAGCACGCCGACGTGCGGCAGCCAGGACAGGAAGCGGGCCCGGTAGGCCGCCGGGTCGGCGATCAGCGCCGGGCGGATGTTGGGGTCGAGCAGGGTCAGCAGCCCGCGCCCGGATTCCCGGCGCAGCAGGGTCTCGTAGGCGCTCGCCCCGGGCTCCAGCACCAGCGAACAGGTGCCGAGCGCGAGGGCCCGTACGCCCTCGGGGAGCGCGGGCGGCAGCCGGAACAGCCGGTCGGCCGTGCCCTCGACGTAGAACCCGTACGCCGCCGAGCCGTCCGGTGCCAGCGAGGGCACCGCCAGCGTGGTCGGCTCCGGTCCGCGCTGGACCAGCGAGAGGTCCACCCCGGCCGCGCGCAGCCCGTCGAGCAGCGAGGCGCCGAAGCCGTCCGTCGAGATCCGGGAGCAGAAGGCGACCGGTGCGCCGAGCCGGCCCAGGGCGAGCGCGGTGTTGTACGGTCCGCCGCCCGGCCGCGGCAGCAGGGCGCCCGGCGGTCCTTCGACGGGCACCAGGTCGATCAGGGCTTCTCCACCGACGACGATCACGCGGGGGAAGCTACCCCATCGGGCGCGGGTATCGTCGGGTGGGCCCGCCGGGCCCGGCCGTGCCGATTCCGGCCCCGCCGTATCCGCACGCCGCCTCATTCCGGGAGCACCGCATGTCCGCCTCGCAGTCCGCCGCCCGCCGTACCGTCCTCAAGGGCGCCGCCGCGATCGTCGGGGCCGTCGGCGGCGGCGCTGCGCTCACCGCCTGCTCGACCGAGACCAACAGCGGCTCCGGTTCCCCGGCGGTCCCCGCCCAGCCCGTCGAGCTGGGTGCGGCGGCCGAGGTCCCGGTCGGCGGCGCGAAGCTGTTCCGGGAGAAGAAGCTCGTGGTCAGCTGCGCGGAGGCGGGCCAGTACAAGGCCTTCAGCGCCCAGTGCACCCACTCCGGCTGCGTCCTGGACAAGATCGTCGAGGGCGAGGGCAACTGCCCCTGCCACGGCAGCCGCTTCGACGTGACCACGGGCCAGGTGCTGCGCGGCCCGGCCACCGAGCCGCTGCCGGAGGTCCCGGTGAAGGTCGAGGGCGGCAACCTCGTCGCGGGCTGACGGGCTGACGGGCTGACGGGCTCACGGGCTGACGGGCTGACGGGCTGACGGGCTGACGGGCTCACGGGCTGACGGGCTGACGGGCTGACGGGCTGACGGGCTGACGGGCCGGAGCGCCGCGCCGGCGCTCACTCCCAGTCCCACCCGATCCCCAGGATCCCGCGCCGCACCCCCTGCTCCACCAGGTGCACGGCCCGGTACGGTCCGCTCGGGTTCAGGTCCACGAGCCGCCCGCGCGGCGCGTCCGCCCCGCTGCGCGTGAAGCGGCGGCAGCGCACCGGCAGCGCGGCCTCGTCGAAGCGGACCTGGAGCACGTACTGCCCGCCCGTGTAGCTGAAGCCGCGCACGTACTCGCTGCTGCGGCCGGCGGTGCCGTCCTCGAAGCCGTAGCCGAAGACGTAGGTGTCCCCGGCGCGCAGCCGGGTGTCGAAGAGCAGCTCGGCGACGACCAGCTCGGCTTCGGGGTGGCGGCGGATCCGCCCGGTCCGGCAGTTCTCGTCGGCCCGCACCCGGATCCGCCCGGGATCGCAGCCCGGGTCGCCGTGGTGCACCGCGACGTACCGGTCGACCCCGTCGCGGTGGGCCCGTACGACGTGCTGCGATTCGCGGCCGAGGAGTTCCCCGGCGGGCCCGATCCACACCCGCTCGTGATGGCCGACGGTGTGCAGGCCGCCGTCCGCGGGCAGTTCCATGCCGGCCAGCAGCCCCTCCACGGTCGCGCCCACGCTGAACAGCGCCCGGTACGAACGCGCGGGCGGCCGGGCCGTCCCGGGCGCGGCGGGATCCGGCGCGGCCAGCAGCCGCAGCAGGGCCCCCTCGGGCAGTTCCAGGATCTGCTCCAGGGCCCGTACGGCCTTCAGCGACTCGGGGCGGCCCGGCCGCCGGGCGCCGTGCTGCCAGTAACTGAGGCTCGTCACCCCGAGCTTGACGCCGCGGGCGGCGAGCCGGTGCTGCACCCGGTGCAGGGGCAGGCCGCGGGCGGCGAGGGCGGCGCGGAGCGCCAGGTGGAAGGGGCCGTCGCGCAGCAGGCGCGGCAGCTCCAGGGCGGCGTCCGCGCGGGCGCCGTCCGAAGCTGCGGTGTCCGCGGGGGCGCTGTCCGGGAAGGTGCCGTTCGCGCTCGACCGCATGGCGGCTCCTTCTGTGAACGTTCACGCGACGGGGTGCGGGCGTTCCGGCGGGTGACGCCCGCGGCCCCGGTGGGGCCAGGTGGGGTGACGGCGGACGTTCACACTCTGGCCCCACCGTTCACACCGTGATGTCACGCCGTATTGAAGCGTGTTGACCTGTTCCCGACAACACCCCGATGCTCCTCCACAGCGTCCGGACGCGCTCCTCCATCCCCGCTCCCCACAACGGGAGGAACGCGATGCGCCACCGCAACCGGCGGCTTTCCCTCGCCGCCTTCGTCACCGCCCTGCTCCTCGCCCTGCCCACCGCCGCCGCCACCGCCACCGATGTCGCCGCCGGTACGGGCACCACCGCCACCGCCGTCACCGCACCCGCCGAAAGCTCCGCCCTGGCGTCCAAGCGGCTGAACATCACCATGCAGGCCCAGCAGAAGACCAACTGGTGCTGGGCCGCCTCGGGCAACACCATCGCCACCTGGTTCGGCCGCACCTACAGCCAGAACCAGTTCTGCAACGCGGCGTTCAACCGCCAGCAGGGCTACGACTGCCCCAACAACCAGGCCAACCTGGCCAACGTCCAGACCGCCCTGCGCTGGGCCGGCATCAACTCCGGCTCCTACGTGACCGGCTGGCTCCAGTACTCGACCGTCCAGACCGAGATCAATGCCAACCGCCCGGTCGAGACCCGCATCCAGTGGTCCAACGGCGGCGGCCACATGCACGTGATCTACGGCTACGACACCGCGAACAGCTGGGTGTACTGGGGAGACCCGTGGCCCTCCAGCGACCGCTACAACTGGGCCTCGCACGCCTGGTACGTGGACAACAGCACCTTCTCCTGGACCCACTCGCTCTACCGGATCGGGGCGTGACCCATGAATCCCCGTGATCTCCTGGCCCCCCGCCTCGTGAAGGGCCGTCTCGCCGCCGCGGCCGTCGCCGCGACCGCCGTACTGGCTCTGGCCCCCGCCCAGGCGTCCGCGGCGCCCGTACCGCAACCCCAGGCCGCCACCGCCGAGAACCTGGCCGCCGCCGGGCGGACGGCGGCGGCCCCCGACACCCTCGCCACCCTGTCCCGCTTCTTCGCCCGCGAGGGCAAGGTCTCGCTCGCCGCCGCGCGGCCCCGCATCGAGGGCGAGAGCGTTCCCGTGCACTACCTCTCCCCGGAGTTCGTCGCCGGGAAGGCGGGCGCGAGCGTGGCCCGGCTGGAGTTCCTCGCCAGCAAGGCCGTCTCCTCGGACGGACAGCAGGCCGCCCTGTGGACCGCGAAGACCGAAGCGGGATGGCAGGTGGTGAACATCGCCACCGGCGACGACGAGTTCCGCTACGCGCGGCTCGGCGCGGCGAAACTCCCCGGCGGGACCGTGTTCCGCGAACCGCAGATCGACGCCTGGTACGTGGCCGGCGGCGACCGGGTGCTGCCCCTGGACGAGGACGCGGCCACCGCCGTCGGCGCGCAGGGCACGAGCCTGGCCGCCTACCGCACGCGGGTCGTGAAGGCCTACGGGGACAAGCTGCCGGGATCCGCCTACGGCAAGTCCGGCAAGGCCGGTGGCTTCGCCCCCACGGAAGCCACGGAAGCCACGGCGGCCTCCGCCACCCCGGGGCCCGCCTCCGCCGGGCTCCCGATGACCGCCGGAGCCCTGGCTCTGGCGCTGGGCGCGGCCGGCGCGGTGGCCGCGCGGCGCGCCCGGCGGCAGCGGGTGGTGCGGGCGTAGCCACCCGGAGGGTCCGGCCGTCCGGCCGCCTGCCGGGCGGCCGGACCCTGCCCCGCGACCGGGACCCCGCGGGGCTGAGGCCCGCTTGTCGGCGGGCGACAGTAGGGTGGTTGGCATGGCCGACCCTTCCAGCTACCGCCCCCAGCCGGGACAGGTCCCCGACTCCCCGGGGGTCTACAAATTCCGCGACGAGCACCGCCGGGTGATCTACGTCGGGAAGGCCAAGAGCCTGCGCCAGCGGCTGGCCAGCTACTTCCAGGACCTCGCCGGGCTGCACCCGCGCACCGCCACCATGGTGACCACGGCCGCCTCCGTCGAGTGGACCGTGGTCTCCACCGAGGTCGAGGCGCTCCAGCTCGAATACTCCTGGATCAAGGAGTTCGACCCCCGGTTCAACGTCAAGTACCGGGACGACAAGAGCTACCCCTCCCTCGCCGTCACCATGAACGAGGACTACCCGCGGGTCCAGGTCATGCGCGGACCCAAGAAGAAGGGCGTGCGCTACTTCGGCCCGTACGGGCACGCCTGGGCCATCCGCGAGACCGTCGACCTGATGCTCCGGGTCTTCCCCGTCCGCACCTGCTCGGCCGGTGTGTTCAAGCGGTCCGCCCAGATCGGCCGCCCCTGCCTGCTCGGGTACATCGGCAAGTGCGCCGCGCCCTGCGTCGGCCGGGTCACACCCGAGGAGCACCGCGAACTCGCCGAGGACTTCTGCGACTTCATGGCCGGCCGCACCGGCACCTACCTCACCCGCCTCGAACAGCAGATGCACGAGGCCGCCGAGGAGATGGAGTACGAGAAGGCCGCCCGGCTGCGCGACGACATAGGGGCCCTGCGCCGGGCCATGGAGAAGAACGCGGTCGTGCTCGCCGACGCCACCGACGCCGACCTGTTCGCGGTCGCCGAGGACGAGCTCGAAGCCGCCGTGCAGATCTTCCACGTCCGCGGCGGCCGGGTCCGCGGCCAGCGCGGCTGGGTCACCGACAAGGTCGAGGCCGTGGACACCGCCGGGCTCGTCGAGCACGCCCTCCAGCAGCTGTACGGGGAGGAGAAGGGCGAGTCCGTCCCCAAGGAGGTGCTGGTCCCGGCGCTCCCCGAGGACACCCCGGCCCTGAGCCAGTGGCTCGCCGAGCGGCGCGGTTCGCAGGTCAGCCTGCGCATCCCGCAGCGCGGGGACAAGAAGGCGCTGATGGAGACCGTCCACCGCAACGCCCAGCAGTCCCTCGCCCTGCACAAGACCAAGCGCGCCGCCGACCTCACCACCCGCTCCCGGGCCCTGGAGGAGATCGCCGAGGCCCTGGACCTGGACGGCGCGCCGCTGCGCATCGAGTGCTTCGACATCTCCCACCTCCAGGGCGACGACGTCGTGGCCTCGATGGTCGTCTTCGAGGACGGGCTCGCGCGCAAGGGCGAGTACCGGCGCTTCCAGATCAAGTCCTTCGAGGGCCAGGACGACGTCCGCTCCATGCACGAGGTCGTCTCCCGGCGCTTCCGCCGCTACCTCCAGGAGAAGCTGAAGACGGGGGAGTGGTCCCCCGAGTCCCCCGATGCGCCCGAGTCCCCCGGGGCCGCCGCCGGCGGGGAAGTCGACCAGGACACGCCCGAGGACGACGGGCGCCCCAAGCGCTTCGCGTACCCGCCGCAGCTCGTCGTGGTCGACGGCGGTCAGCCCCAGGTGGCCGCCGCCAAGCGCGCCCTGGAGGAGCTGGGGATCGACGACGTCGCCGTGTGCGGCCTCGCCAAGCGCCTGGAGGAGGTCTGGCTGCCCGGGGAGGACGATCCGGTGGTGCTGCCCCGCAGCAGCGAGGGCCTGTACCTGCTCCAGCGGGTCCGTGACGAAGCCCACCGGTTCGCCATCCAGTACCAGCGCAACAAGCGGGGCAAGCGCCTGAAGGCCGGCCCCCTCGACGAGGTCCCCGGGCTCGGCGAGAGCCGCAGACTGGCCCTGATCAAGCACTTCGGTTCGGTGAAAAAGCTGAGACAGGCGACAATCGACCAGATCTGCGAGGTCCCGGGCATAGGCCGCAAGACGGCCGAGACCGTGGCCGTGGCCCTCGCCCAGGCGGTTCCCGCCGGTCCCGCCGTCAATACGGCGACCGGGGAGATCATTGAGGATGAGACCCCCGCGTCCGCGGGAGCAGCATCCGATCGGGGGACCGAGCAATGACCGAGCACGAGACCCGCCACGACCGAGGATCCGAGCAGGATTCCGGAAGTGGCACCGCAGACATCGCATCCGAGTACGACCGAGACGGAGCACAGGTGAGTACGGGCACGACAGTGGAGCCCGGAGATACCGCCGAGGCGGCCATCCCCGAGCTGGTGATCATCTCCGGTATGTCCGGGGCCGGCCGCAGTACGGCGGCCAAGTGCCTGGAGGACCTCGGCTGGTTCGTCGTCGACAACCTCCCGCCCGCGCTGATCACCACCATGGTGGAACTCGGCGCCCGCTCGCAGGGCAACGTGGCGCGCATCGCCGTCGTCGTCGACGTCCGCGGCCGACAGTTCTTCGACGCGCTGCGCGAATCCCTCGCCGACCTGGAGACCCGCGGGGTCACCCGGCGGATCGTCTTCCTGGAGTCCTCGGACGACGCCCTCGTGCGCCGCTTCGAGTCGGTCCGCCGCCCGCACCCGCTCCAGGGCGACGGCCGCATCGTCGACGGCATCGCCGCCGAGCGCGACCTGCTGCGCGAGCTGCGCGGCGACGCCGACCTCGTCATCGACACCTCCAGCCTGAACGTGCACGAGCTGCGCGCCAAGATGGACGCCCAGTTCGCCGGCGACGAGGAGCCCGAGCTCCGGGCCACCGTCATGTCCTTCGGCTACAAGTACGGGCTCCCCGTCGACGCCGACCTCGTCGTCGACTGCCGCTTCATCCCGAACCCGCACTGGGTCCCGGAGCTGCGTCCCTTCACCGGCCTGAACGAGGAGGTGTCGGGCTACGTCTTCAGCCAGCCCGGCGCCAAGGAGTTCCTCGACCGGTACACCGAGCTGCTCCAGCTCATCGCCACCGGCTACCGCCGCGAGGGCAAGCGGTACGTGACCATCGCGGTCGGCTGCACCGGTGGCAAGCACCGCAGCGTCGCGATGTCGGAGAAGCTCGCCGCCCGCCTCGCCTCCGAAGGAGTCGAGACCGTCGTCGTCCACAGGGACATGGGGCGCGAGTGACCGGACGTACCATGCGGCTCCGCCGCCTGCGCCGCCTCACCACCGGCAAGGGGGAGGACGGCGCGGGCCGTACGGGCCTGCGCCGGGGCGAGGCGGCCTCCGAGGTGGCGGCGCCCAAGGTCGTGGCGCTGGGCGGCGGCATGGGCCTCTCGGCCTCGCTGACCGCCCTGCGCCGGATCACGGGGGAGCTGACCGCCGTCGTCACCGTCGCCGACGACGGCGGCTCCAGCGGCAGGCTGCGCGAGGAGCTGGGCGTCCTGCCGCCCGGGGACCTGCGCAAGGCGCTGGCCGCGCTGTGCGGTGACGACGACTGGGGGCAGACCTGGGCACGGGTCATCCAGCACCGCTTCCAGTCCCAGGGCGACCTGCACGAGCACGCGGTCGGCAATCTGCTGATCGTCGCCCTGTGGGAACAGCTCGGCGACCCCGTCCAGGCCCTGGACCTCGTCGGCAAGCTGCTCGGCGCCCAGGGCCGGGTACTGCCCATGTCGGCGGTCCCGCTGGAGCTCCAGGCCCTGGTCAAGGGCCACGATCCGGCCCGCCCCGAGGACGTGGACACCGTACGGGGGCAGGCCACCGTGGCCCTGACCCCCGGCGAGGTGCTCTCCGTTCAGGTGGTGCCGAGCGACCCGCCGGCGGTGCCGGAGGCGGTCGCGGCGGTGCTCGACGCGGACTGGGTCGTGCTCGGTCCGGGGTCCTGGTTCTCCTCGGTGATCCCGCACCTGCTGGTGCCCGAACTGCTCGACGCGCTGGTCGAGACGAAGGCCCGCCGGGTGCTCTCGCTGAACCTCGCACCACAACCCGGTGAAACAGAGGGCTTCTCTCCGCAGCGTCATTTGGAGGTTTTGGCCCGACACGCCCCTAAACTCGCCCTGGACGTGGTGCTGGCCGATCTGGCCGCCGTGCCCGATCGCGAGTCCCTCGCCGATGCCGCAAAACGGTTCGGTGCCGCGGTCGAGCTGGCGCCGGTTGCCCGGCTGGACGGCTCTCCGAAGCATGATCCGGAGCTGCTGGCCGCCGCGTACGACCGTATTTTTCGGATGCATGGAAGGATCGGCCCATGGCGATGACGCCCGCGGTGAAGGATGAGATCGCCCGCCTGCCTGTCACCCGCACCTGCTGCAGGAAGGCGGAGGTCTCGGCGATCCTTCGGTTCGCGGGCGGGTTGCACCTGGTGAGCGGCCGGATCGTCATCGAGGCGGAACTGGACGCGGGGATCGCGGCCCGCCGCCTGCGCAAGGACATTCTGGAGATCTTCGGGCACTCCTCGGATCTCGTGATCATGGCTCCCGGTGGCCTGCGCCGGGGCAACCGGTACGTGGTCCGCGTGGTCGCCGGCGGCGACCAGCTGGCCCGCCAGACCGGCCTCGTGGACGGCCGCGGCCGTCCGATCCGGGGTCTCCCCCCGCAGGTGGTCTCCGGGGCCACCTGCGACGCCGAGGCGGCCTGGCGCGGGGCCTTCCTGGCCCACGGCTCGCTGACCGAGCCGGGACGCTCCTCCTCCCTGGAGGTCACCTGCCCCGGCCCGGAGGCCGCGCTGGCCCTGGTCGGCGCCGCCCGCCGGCTCTCCATCGCCGCGAAGGCCCGTGAGGTCCGCGGCGTGGACCGGGTCGTCGTACGGGACGGGGACGCCATCGGCGCCCTGCTGACCCGGCTCGGCGCCCACGACTCCGTGCTGGCCTGGGAGGAGCGGCGGATGCGGCGCGAGGTGCGCGCCACCGCCAACCGCCTGGCCAACTTCGACGACGCCAACCTGCGCCGCTCGGCGCGGGCCGCGGTGGCCGCCGGAGCGCGGGTCCAGCGGGCCCTGGAGATCCTCGCCGAGGAGGTCCCCGAGCACCTCGCGGCCGCCGGCCGGCTGCGCATGGAGCACAAGCAGGCCTCCCTGGAGGAGCTGGGCGCGCTCGCCGACCCGCCGCTGACCAAGGACGCGGTCGCGGGCCGGATCCGCCGTCTGCTGGCGATGGCCGACAAGCGGGCCCAGGACCTCGGGATCCCGGGCACCGAATCGAACCTCGACCTCAGCGACAGCGAGGAACTGGCCGACAACATGGCCGGCTGAGCGGAGAAAACACCTCCGAAAGGGGCTCGCGCGATCACTCGTGCGGGCCCCTTTCCGGTATGCCCCATTGACATGAGCATGTGCTGGTCGTGAGCCTGTCGTCCGAAGCCTTCGTGGCAGACGGAGGCTTTCGTGGCAGACGACGCCCAGGGGGGCACATGAGGCACCGCGCGAGATCGATCCTCGCCGCAAGCGCATTCGTCTTCGGCACCACACTGGCCGCACTACCCGCGGCGGCCCAGGCCCACCCCGGTGCGGCGGACCGGTCCGCCGCCGACGAGGTACGGGTCTACGACGCCGACATCACCAAGGAGCAGGTCCCGCTGGTCCTGGCGGCCGGCCAGGACGCGCACGAGCTCTCCGAACGCGCCCCGGAGAGCGGGACCGCCAAGGTCGAGCTCTTCCTCACCGGCGGTCAGGCCAAGGACCTGGAAGCCCAGGGGATCAAGCTCGCCGAACGCAAGGTCGCGGCCAAGGCCGCGGCGCGCACGCTGGCGGCCGGCGACGGGGTCTTCCGCCCGTACAGCGGCAAGGGCGGGCTCCAGGAGGAGATCCTGCGCACCGCCCAGGAGAACCCCGGCCTCACCAAGGTCGTCTCCATCGGCAAGACCGTCCAGGGCAAGGACATCCTCGCCCTGAAGGTCACCAAGAACGCCAAGAAGAGCAGGGACGGCGCAAAGCCCTCCACGCTCTTCATGTCGAACCAGCACGCCCGCGAGTGGATCACCCCCGAGATGACCCGGCGGCTGATGCACCACACCCTCGACAACTACGGCAAGGACCCGCGGATCACCAAGCTGGTGGACTCCACCGAGCTGTGGTTCCTGCTCTCCGCCAACCCCGACGGCTACGACTACACCTTCGCCCCCGACGGCCAGCGGCTGTGGCGCAAGAACCTGCGCGACAACAACGCCGACGGCAAGATCACCGCGGGCGACGGCGTCGACCTCAACCGCAACTTCGCCTACAAGTGGGGCTACGACAACGAGGGCTCCTCGCCCAACCAGTCGAGTGAGACCTATCGCGGCGCGAAGGCCGCCTCGGAGCCCGAGACCGTCGCCCTGGACACCTTCCAGAAGCGCATCGGCTTCGACTACGCCGTCAACTACCACTCCGCCGCCGAACTGATCCTGTACGGCGTGGGCTGGCAGGTGGCCACCCCCACTCCCGACGACGTCGCCTACAAGGCGCTCGCCGGCACCCCGGAGAACCCGGCCGTCCCGGGCTACTACCCCCAGGTCTCCTCGGAGCTCTACACCACCAACGGCGAAGCGGACAGCCAGGCGGCCAACGCCAACGGCATCATGATGTTCACGCCGGAGATGACCACCTGCCAGACGGCCTCCGCGATCGACCCGGCCGACCAGTGGAAGCCCGAGGACTGCGCCTCCGGCTTCAACTTCCCGGACGACGAGAAGCTCATCCAGGCCGAGTTCGCCAAGAACATCCCCTTCGCGCTCTCCGTGGCCGAGAGCGCCGAGCACCCGGACCGGCCGAAGTCCTCCCTGGGCCTGACCGCCGCGGACTTCACCCTGGACCCCTTCACCACGTCCTACGCGGCCCGCGGCGAGGACCAGGAGGTCGCCGTCACGGCCCGCAAGGCGCTGAAGGACAAGGAGCTCAACTACCGGATCAACGGGGGCCGCACCCACGACGAGGACCTCGAAGCCTGGAAGGGCGGCGAGACCTACGGCGGCGACGACAACAACTGGTTCGACGAGTACCGCGCCGAGGTCGAGGGCGCCCGGCCCGGCGACAAGGTCGAGGTCTGGTTCACCGGCCGCGACCGCGGCAAGCAGGTCTCCAGCGGGCACTTCACGTACACGGTGGCCGAGCGGCCCCGCGCCGACGTGCTGGTGATCGCCGAGGAGGGCGCACCGGCGCAGCACGCGCAGGAGTACGTGGACGCGCTGAAGGCCAACGGCAAGAGCGCGGCGGTCTGGGACGTGGCCGTACAGGGCGCCCCGCACCACCTCGGAGCCCTCTCCCACTTCCGTACGGCCGTCCACTACACCGGGGCCAAGTCCCCGGGCGGCGACACCCAGCTGGCGGTGCGCGACTTCCTCAACGAGGGCGGCAAGCTGATCGAGGCCGGCGAGCTGGCGGGCGGCAACGCCCAGGTCGGCCGTGCCGTGACCAACGACTTCAGCCAGTACTTCCTCGGCGCCTACGGCCGCGCGGGAGTCACCGGCCCCACCGGCTTCACCGGCGCGGGCTCCCTGACCGGAGCCAAGGGCGCCCTCGGTGACGCCACGGGCAACCCGCTCGACCGCCCGGGCTCCTACACGGTCACCTCCGACACCCTGCCCGCGGCGCAGTTCCCGCGGTTCAAGAGCGCGCAGGGGGGCCAGTACGCCGGAGTCGTGAACCCGTACGCCCCGTACGCCGGTGCCTCCATGGCCTCGGCCACGCACGACGACGACGACTGGAAGCGCCTCACCCGCACCATCGACCTCACCGGGGTCACCGCGGCCGACCAGCCGAAGCTCAAGATGGCGCTCAACTGGAACACCGAGGAGGGCTACGACCACGCGGTCCTGGAGTCCCGTACCGCGGGCGGCGACGACTGGACCACGCTGCCGGACCTGGGCGGCCTGACCACCACCACCGTTCCCGAGGAGTGCGGGGCCGGATTCTTCGTCAACGACCACCCGTTCCTGCGCCGCTACCTGACCCTCGACGCCGGCGGCTGCACCCCCGCGGGCACCAGCGGCCAGTGGAACTCCTTCACCGGGTCTTCCAACGGCTGGAAGCAGGTCTCCTTCGACCTGAGCGCCTACGCGGGCAAGACCGTCGAGGTCTCCCTCGCCTACATCACCGACCCGGGCTCCGGCGGCCGCGGGGTCTTCGCGGACGAGGCCCGCGTCTCGACCGGCGGCACGGACCAGGCGGCCGAGGGATTCGAGACCTCGCTCGGTGTCTGGACCGCCCAGGGCGCACCTGCCGGAAGCCCCGATGTTCCGGGCGATTGGTCCCGGTCGGGCGAGCTGTTCAAGTCCTACGCCTCCGTCACTACGCGTGACACCGTGCTCTTCGGCTTCGGCTTGGAACACGTGCCGGCCGCGGCCGACCGCGCCGTACTGGTCGGTAAGGCGCTCAGGTCGCTGAACCACTGATCAGAGGCCCCGCCGCCGCTCACCGTGAGTGACCGGGCACAAAGTCCCCGAGGTCCCGTACTCGTCCTGGAGTGCGGGGCTTCGGGGCGTGTCACAGGATGGTCGATGTCACTCCGAAGCTCACGGAGAGGTAGTGTCGTAAGCGGTCGGGGACATCCCATACAGCTCGCTGGCGGACAGGCCGGCGCACCAACGAGGAGATCGGTTCGTGACGATCCGCGTAGGCATCAATGGTTTTGGCCGAATTGGCCGCAACTACTTCCGGGCGCTCCTGGAGCAGGGAGCGGACATCGAGATCGTCGGTGTCAACGACCTGACTGACAACGCAACCCTGGTTCACCTCCTCAAGTACGACACGATCCTGGGCCGTCTCAAGGCCGAGGTCAGCCACACCGACGACACCATCACCGTCGGCGGCAACACCTTCAAGACCTTCGCCGAGCGCGACCCCGCGAACCTCCCCTGGGGCGAGCTGGGCGCCGACATCGTCATCGAGTCGACCGGCATCTTCACCAAGAAGGCCGACGCCGCCAAGCACATCGCGGCCGGCGCGAAGAAGGTCCTCATCTCGGCTCCGGCCAAGGACGAGGACATCACGATCGTGATGGGCGTCAACCAGGAGAAGTACGACGCGGCCAACCACCACGTCATCTCCAACGCCTCCTGCACCACCAACTGCGTGGCGCCGATGGCCAAGGTCCTCCTGGAGAACTTCGGCATCGTCAAGGGCATGATGACGACGGTCCACGCGTACACGAACGACCAGCGGATCCTGGACTTCCCGCACTCGGACCTGCGCCGGGCGCGCGCGGCCGCCGAGAACATCATCCCGACCACCACCGGTGCCGCCAAGGCCACCGCGCTGGTCATCCCGGAGCTGGCGGGCAAGCTCGACGGCATCGCGATGCGCGTCCCGGTCCCCACCGGTTCCGTGACCGACCTGGTCATCGAGCTGGAGCGCGAAGTCACCAAGGACGAGGTCAACTCGGCCTTCCAGAAGGCCTCTCAGGGCCAGCTGAAGGGCATCCTGGACTACACCGAGGACGCGATCGTCTCTTCCGACATCGTGAACTGGCCGTACTCCTGCACCTTCGACTCCTCCCTGACCATGGTCCAGGGCAAGAGCGTCAAGGTCATCGGCTGGTACGACAACGAGTGGGGCTACTCCAACCGCCTCGTCGACCTGACCGTGTTCGTCGGCGGTCAGCTCTAAGCACCAAGGCAGGCACCACGATGTGAGCACCGGGGCTCGGGCAGCGCGATGAAGCGCTGTACGGGCCCTGTTGCTTGCCTCGTACCCCTCTCACCCCGCACGGGTAAAGTCCTGGGCTGGGAAAAGGAGTAGAAAACAGCATGAAGACGATCGACGAACTTCTCGCCGAGGGCGTTTCCGGCAAGCGTGTCTTCGTACGCGCCGACCTCAACGTGCCCCTCTCGAACGGTGAGATCACCGACGACGGCCGC
Organism: Streptomyces sp. NPDC002886; assembly: GCF_042888445.1. Classification (NCBI taxonomy): domain Bacteria; kingdom Bacillati; phylum Actinomycetota; class Actinomycetes; order Kitasatosporales; family Streptomycetaceae; genus Streptomyces; species Streptomyces sp. NPDC002886. Next base: position 133,134 of record NZ_JBIAPV010000002.1, on the reverse strand, counting down.
ATCCGCGCCGTGCAGCCCACCATCGCGAAGCTCGCCGAGGCCGGCGCCCGCGTGGTCGTGGCCTCGCACCTGGGCCGCCCCAAGGGCGCCCCGGACCCGGCCTTCTCGCTGGCGCCCGCCGCCGCCCGCCTCGGCGAGCTGCTCGGTACGGACGTCGCGTTCGCCACCGACACCGTCGGCGCCTCCGCCAAGGAGACCGTCGCGGCCCTCGCCGACGGCCAGGTCGCCGTCATCGAGAACCTGCGCTTCAACGCCGGTGAGACCGCCAAGGACGACGCCGAGCGCGGCGCCTTCGCGGACCAGCTCGCCGAGCTGGCCGACATCTACGTCGGCGACGGCTTCGGCGCTGTCCACCGCAAGCACGCCTCGGTCTTCGACCTCCCCGCGCGCCTCCCGCACGCGGCCGGCTACCTCATCGCCACCGAGGTCGGCGTCCTGAAGAAGCTGACCGACGAGGTCAAGCGCCCGTACGTGGTCATCCTCGGCGGCGCCAAGGTCTCCGACAAGCTGGCCGTCATCGACCAGCTGCTCGGCAAGGCCGACCGCATCCTCATCGGCGGCGGCATGGCGTACACCTTCCTCTACGCCAAGGGCTACGAGGTCGGCATCTCCCTGCTGCAGAAGGACCAGGTGGACGTCGTCAAGGAGTACATGGAGCGCGCCGCGAAGAATGGTGTCGAGCTGGTCCTCCCGGTCGACATCCTCGCGTCCAAGGACTTCCCGGACCTGAAGACCAAGGCCCCGGCCGACTTCATCACCGTCGACGCGGACAAGATCCCCGCCGACCAAGAGGGTCTGGACATCGGTCCCAAGACCCGCGAGCTGTACGCCTCGAAGATCGCCGACGCCGAAACCGTCTTCTGGAACGGTCCGGTGGGCGTCTTCGAGCACCCCGACTACGCCGGCGGCACCAGCGCCATCGCGCAGGCCCTCGTCGACAGCAGCGCCTTCACCGTCGTCGGCGGTGGCGACTCGGCCGCCGCGGTACGCACGCTCGGCTTCGACGAGAACGCTTTCGGCCACATTTCGACCGGTGGCGGCGCCTCCCTCGAATACCTCGAGGGCAAGACGCTCCCCGGCCTCGCCGCTCTGGAGGTCTGAACCCTGATGACTGAGAACACCGCCGGCCGTACCCCGCTGATGGCGGGCAACTGGAAGATGAACCTCAACCACCTCGAGGCCATCGCCCACGTCCAGAAGCTCGCCTTCGCCCTGGCCGACAAGGACTACGACTTCGTCGAGGTCGCGGTCCTGCCGCCCTTCGTCGACCTCCGTTCGGTCCAGACCCTGGTCGACGGCGACAAGCTGAAGATCAAGTACGGCGCCCAGGACATCTCGGCCCACGACTCGGGCGCCTACACCGGCGAGATCTCCGGCCCGATGCTCTCGAAGCTGAAGTGCACGTTCGTGGCCGTCGGCCACAGCGAGCGCCGCCAGTACCACGGCGAGAGCGACGAGATCTGCAACGCCAAGGTCAAGGCCGCTTACAAGCACGGGATCACCCCGATCCTGTGCGTCGGCGAGGGCCTGGACATCCGCAAGGCCGGCCAGCAGGTCGAGTACACGCTGAAGCAGCTCGACGGCGGCCTCAAGGACCTCCCGGCCGAGCAGGCCGAGTCCATCGTGATCGCGTACGAGCCCGTCTGGGCGATCGGGACCGGCGAGGTCGCCACCCCCGACGACGCTCAGGAGGTCTGCGGTGCCATCCGCGTGCGCCTCGCGGAGCTGTACTCGCAGGAGCTCGCCGACAAGGTCCGCATCCAGTACGGCGGCTCGGTCAAGTCCGGCAACATCGCCGCGATCATGGCCCAGCCCGACGTCGACGGCGCCCTGATCGGCGGCGCTGCGCTGGACGCGGACGAGTTCGTGAAGATCGTCCGGTTCCGCGACCAGTGACGTTCATCGTGAGTATGCGGTAGGACGGATCCGTCGTACCCTTGCGGGGGCCGAGCAGGCTGAACCAGCTGCCGGCCCCCGTGCTCGTAATCGGCACTGCGGGAACGCCGGAAAGCCAGTAAGCCAGGAAAGTAGGAATCAGCCGTGATTATGGGGTTCGAGATCGCCTTGGTCGTCTTCAGCGCCCTGCTGATGCTGCTCGTGCTGATGCACAAGGGCAAGGGCGGCGGTCTTTCCGACATGTTCGGCGGCGGTATGCAGTCGTCGGTCGGCGGCTCCTCGGTCGCGGAGCGCAACCTCGACCGCATCACCGTGGTGATCGGTCTGCTCTGGTTCGCGTGCATCGTCGCGCTCGGTCTGCTCATGAAGACGAGCAGCTGAACCGTTCTGGCCATTCCGGCAGTCCGGTCGGCTCCCCCCGGCCTATCATGAGGTCCGGCGTCCTTGTCTGGAATGGGTAACTCCATTCCTGGACGGGCGCCCCGCCTTACGTAGACTTGGGCGCCCGCGACGGAATCCACTCACGCTTCGCGGCACCATCACGCAGGGAGTTACGACCGTGGCAAGTGGCAACGCGATCCGTGGTAGTCGGGTCGGAGCGGGGCCGATGGGTGAGGCCGAGCGCGGCGAGTCCGCGCCCCGCCTGCGCATCTCCTTCTGGTGCTCGAACGGGCACGAGACGCAGCCGAGCTTCGCCAGCGACGCGCAGGTGCCGGACACCTGGGACTGCCCGCGCTGCGGGTTCCCGGCCGGCCAGGACCGGGACAACCCGCCCGCGCCGCCGCGCACCGAGCCGTACAAGACCCACCTGGCGTACGTACGGGAGCGGCGCACCGACGCCGACGGCGAGGCGATCCTCGCCGAGGCGCTCGCAAAACTGCGCGGCGAGATCTGACGCATTCCCACCGAACGACGTGCCATCCGGCCCGGCCCGCAGGAGAGTTGTCTCCAGCGGGCCGGGCCGCTTTGTGTCGGTTGCGCCCCTTCCCATCCCTTAGGTTGGAACCGGCGGGGCACGACAGGACAGGAAGTGGGTTGATGTCCGAGATGAACGCAGACAGCCGTACGAGGCTTAACCGGACGCCAGAGTGGGCCGCACTCGGCAAGCACCGGGACGAGCTGGGGCAGACGCATCTGCGGGAGCTGTTCGAGGCGGATCCGGGCCGGGGCACCGGCTACACGCTGCGGGTCGGGGACCTGCACATCGACTACTCGAAGCACCTCGTGAACGACGAGACGCTGGAACTGCTGCGCGAACTGGCCGCGGCGACCGGCGTGGCCGAGCTGCGCGAGGCCATGTTCCGCGGCGAGAAGATCAACACGACCGAGGACCGGGCGGTCCTGCACACCGCGCTGCGCGCACCGGCCGACGCGGTCGTCGAGGTGGACGGGGAGAACGTCGTCCCCGCGGTCCACGCGGTCCTCGACAAGATGGCGGCCTTCGCCGACCGGGTCCGGTCGGGGCAGTGGACCGGCTTCACCGGCAAGCCCATCAAGAACGTCGTCAACGTCGGCATCGGTGGATCCGACCTCGGTCCGGCGATGGCGTACGAGGCGCTGCGCGCCTTCTCCGACCGGGGCCTGACGGTCCGTTTCGTCTCCAACGTGGACGGCGCCGACCTGCACGAAGCCGTACGCGACCTCGATCCGGCCGAGACGCTGTTCATCATCGCGTCGAAGACCTTCACGACGATCGAGACCATCACCAACGCCACCTCGGCGCGGGAGTGGCTGCTCGCGGGCGTCGGCGGCGACGAGGCGGCCGTGGCACGGCACTTCGTGGCGCTCTCCACCAACGAGGAGAAGGTCTCCGCGTTCGGCATCGACACGGCCAACATGTTCGAGTTCTGGGACTGGGTCGGCGGACGCTACTCCTTCGACTCGGCCATCGGGCTCTCCCTGATGATCGCGATCGGCCCGGACGCCTTCCGCGAACTGCTCGGCGGGTTCCACGCCATGGACGAGCACTTCCGTACGGCCCCCGCCGAGGAGAACGCCCCGCTGCTACTGGGCCTGCTGGGGATCTGGTACGGCGCCTTCTTCGACGCCCAGTCGCACGCGGTGCTCCCGTACAGCCACTACCTCTCCCGGTTCACCGCGTACTTGCAGCAGCTGGACATGGAGTCCAACGGCAAGTCGGTGGACCGCGAGGGCAACCCGGTGGACTGGCAGACCGGGCCGGTGGTGTGGGGCACGCCCGGCACCAACGGCCAGCACGCCTACTACCAGTTGATCCACCAGGGCACCAAGGTGATCCCGGCGGACTTCATCGGCTTCGCGCGCCCGGTCGGCGAACTGCCGCCCGCGCTGGCGGCCCAGCACGACCTGCTGATGGCGAACTTCTTCGCGCAGACGCAGGCGCTGGCCTTCGGCAAGACGGCGGACGAGGTCCGGGCGGAGGGCGTCGCCGAACCGCTGGTCCCGCACAAGACCTTCGCGGGCAACCACCCGACGACGACGATCCTGGCGGCCGAGCTCACTCCGGCGGTCCTGGGCCAGCTGATCGCGCTCTACGAGCACAAGGTGTTCGTCCAGGGCGCGGTGTGGAACATCGACTCCTTCGACCAGTGGGGCGTGGAGCTCGGGAAGGTACTGGCCAAGAGGGTCGAGCCGGCGCTGACCGAGGGCGCGGAGGTACCGGGCCTGGACGCGTCCACGCGGGCGCTGGTGGCCACGTACCGCTCGCTGCGGGGCCGCTGACCCCGGCCCGACGAAGGAGACAGGGCCCGCTCTCCCCGGGGAGAGCGGGCCCTGTCGTGTTCTGCGTCTACGGGATCAGGCGGAGGCCGGCGGGTACATGGCCGGCGGGAGCTTCGCGGCGGCCGCGCGGTCGAGGAGCCACAGGGTCCGGGAGCGGCCGTACGCGGCGGCCGCCGGTGCCTGCACCTCGCCCGCGCCGCCCAGCGCGATCGCCACCGCTCCGGCCTTGTCCTCGCCGGCCGCCAGCAGCCAGACCTCGCGGGCGGCGCGGATGGCCGGGAGGGTGAGCGAGATCCGGGTCGGCGGCGGCTTGGGCGCGCCGTGCACGCCGACGACGGTGCGCTCGCTCTCGCGGGACGCCGGGTGCTCGGGGAAGAGCGAGGCCACGTGCGTGTCCGGGCCGACGCCCAGCATCAGGACGTCGAAGCGGGGGACCGGGCCGTGGTCCTCCGGGCCGGAGGCCTTCCGGAGCTCCGCCGCGTAGGCGGCGGCCGCCGCGTCCACGTCGGCCCCGTACGGGCCGTCGGAGGCGGGCATGGCGTGGACCCGCGCGGGGTCCACCGGAACGGAGTCCAGCAGGGCCTCACGGGCCTGTACGTGGTTGCGCTCGGGGTCGTCGGCGGGCACGTAGCGCTCGTCGCCCCACCACAGGTCGATCCGCGACCAGTCGATGGCGTCGCGGGCCGGTGCCGCGGCCAGTGCGGCGAGCAGGCCGTTGCCGTTGCGGCCGCCGGTGAGGACCACCGACGCGGTGCCGCGGGCCGCCTGTGCGTCCACGATCTTCGTGATCAGCCGGGCGGCCGCGGCCTGGGCCATCAGCTCCTTGTCCCGGTGGACGACGACCTGGGGAGTCGTCATACCCATGTGCTGCCGCCTTGTCGGTAGTTCGGGGTCGTGCGGGTGCGGACGCCGCTGCGCGGAGCCGCCCCGGGTGGGGGACAGCTCCGCGCGGCGGGCCGATGCTTCGCCTACTTGGCCGCGGCCTTCTTGGCCGGCTTCGCCGGAGCGGGCTTCGCCGCCGGGGCCTGCGCCTCGGCCGGGGCCTCAGCCTTGGCCTCCGCCTTGGCGGCGGGTGCCGGCTTCGCCGGAGGCCCGGACGTGGCTGCCAGGCGGGCCACGCCGAACTTCAGCGAGGCCTCGTAGGTGTTGTCCGGGTCCAGGCGGCGGAGTTCCTCCGCCAGCAGCTCGGCCGTGTCGCGGCGCTTCAGCGCCACCGCACGGTCGGGCTGCCCCGGCATGCACAGCGTGGCCAGCGCCCCGTCCGCCCGGTCCAGGACGATCTCGCCGCCCTTGGTCTCCAGACGGACCGCGGTGAGCCCGGGGCCCGCCGAGGAGGTGCGCTTGACGGGGACCTGGAGCCGGTCCGCGAGCCACATGGCCAGCAGTTCGCAGCTCGGGTTGTCGTCCTCGCCCTCCACGACGGCCGAGGACACCGAGAGGGTCTGCTGGTCGAGCGCCGCCGCGAGCATGGAACGCCACGGGGTGATCCGGGTCCAGGACAGGTCCGTGTCCCCGGGCGCGTACGCCGCCGCACGCGTACCGAGGGCCTCGATGGGTGTCTCGGCGGAGTACGTGTCCGTGATCCGGCGCTGGCCGAGCGCCCCCAGGGGGTCGCCCGCCAGGTCCTGCGGAGCGCCCTCCGGCCACCAGACGACGACGGGCGCGTCCGGGAGCAGCAGGGGGAGGACCACCGACTGGGCGTGGTCGACCAGTTCGCCGTGCAGGCGCAGCACGACCGTCTCGCCGCTGCCGGAGTCCGCCCCGACGCGGATCTCCGCGTCGAGACGGGCCTCGCGGCGGCTGCGCGGCGAGCGGCTGGCCCGCTTGATGACGACGATGATCCGCGAGGGGTGCTCGTGGGAAGCGTCGCCGGCCGACTTGAGCGCGTCGTACGCGTTCTCCTCGTCGGTCACGATCACCAGCGTGAGGACCATGCCGATGGCCGGCGTGCCGAGGTCCCGGCGTGCCTGCACCATCGCGGCATTGATCTTGCTGGAGTTGGTCTCCGTGAGATCGATCTTCATGGCCGGCGCCAGCTCCGTCCGTCTCGTGCGAGCATCTCGTCCGCCTCGACCGGTCCCCAGGTGCCCGACGGGTACTGGGCGGGCTTGCCGTGAGCGTCCCAGTACCGCTCGATCGGGTCGAGGATGTTCCAGGACAGCTCGACCTCCTGGTGGCGCGGGAACAGGTTCGCGTCACCCAGCAGCACGTCGAGGATCAGCCGCTCGTAGGCCTCGGGGCTCGACTCCGTGAAGGACTCGCCGTAGGCGAAGTCCATCGTCACGTCCCGGACCTCCATGGAGGTGCCCGGAACCTTGGAACCGAAGCGCACCGTCACGCCCTCGTCCGGCTGGACCCGGATGACCAGGGCGTTCTGCCCCAGCTCCTCGGTCGCGCCCGACTCGAACGGCAGGTACGGGGCCCGCTTGAAGACGACCGCGATCTCGGTCACCCGGCGGCCCAGGCGCTTGCCCGTCCGCAGGTAGAACGGGACGCCCGCCCAGCGGCGGTTGTTGATCTCCAGGCGGATGGCCGCGTAGGTGTCGGTCTTCGACTTGGGGTCGATGCCGTCCTCTTCGAGGTACCCGACGACCTTCTCGCCGCCCTGCCACGCCGCCGAGTACTGGCCGCGCACGGTGTGCTTGCCCAGGTCCTCGGGCAGCTCCACGGCGGTGAGCACCTTGAGCTTCTCGGCCACCAGTGCCTTGGGGTGGAAGGAGCCGGGCTCCTCCATGGCGGTCAGCGCGAGCAGCTGGAGCAGGTGGTTCTGGATGACGTCGCGGGCCGCGCCGATGCCGTCGTAGTAGCCGGCCCGGCCGCCGATGCCGATGTCCTCGGCCATGGTGATCTGCACGTGGTCGACGTACGACCGGTTCCAGATCGGCTCGAACATCGTGTTGGCGAAGCGGAGCGCCAGGATGTTCTGGACGGTCTCCTTGCCCAGGTAGTGGTCGATCCGGAAGACCTCGTTGGGCGGGAAGACGTCGTGCACGAGCTGGTTGAGCTCCTGCGCACTGGTCAGGTCGTGCCCGAACGGCTTCTCGATGACCGCGCGCCGCCAGGAGCCCTCCTTCTGGTCCGCCAGCCCGTGCTTCTTGAGCTGGGCGACGACCTTGGGGAAGAACTTCGGCGGGACGGACAGGTAGAAGGCGAAGTTGCCGCCGGTGCCCTGAGCCTTGTCCAGCTCCTCGATCGTCGACTTCAGCGTCTCGAACGCCTGGTCGTCGTCGAAGTCGCCCTGGACGAAGCGGCAGCCCTGCACCAACTGCTGCCACACCTCTTCGCGGAAAGGCGTGCGCGCGTGCTGCTTGACCGCGTCGTGAACCTCCTGCGCGAAGTCCTCGTCCTGCCACTCGCGTCGGGCGAACCCGATGAGGGAGAAGCCCGGCGGGAGCAGGCCTCGGTTGGCGAGGTCGTAGACGGCAGGCATCAGCTTCTTGCGCGACAGGTCACCCGTAACGCCGAAAATGACCAGGCCGGACGGCCCCGCGATGCGCGGGAGCCGCCGGTCCTGTGCGTCACGAAGCGGGTTCGCTCCGTTTACAGACAAAGTGTTCAGGCCTCCGTGGGGGCGAGGCGCTCAAGCTCCGCCTCGGTCGACTTCAGCAGGTCGTTCCAGGACACCGCGAACTTCTCGACGCCCTCTTCCTCGAGCAGCTGCACCACATCGTCGTACGAAATGCCCAGCTTCGCGACCGCTGCGAGCTCGGCGCGGGACTGCTCGTACGTGCCGCGGATGGTGTCGCCCGCGACCTCGCCGTGGTCGGCGGTGGCCTCGAGGGTGCCCTCGGGCATGGTGTTCACGGTGCCGGGGGCGACCAGGTCCACCACGTACAGGGTGTCCTTGTACGCCGGGTCCTTGACGCCGGTCGAGGCCCAGAGCGGACGCTGCTTGTTGGCGTGCGCCTTGTCCAGAGCGGCCCAGCGCTCGGTGGAGAACACCTCTTCGTAGGCCTCGTAGGCCAGACGGGCGTTCGCGAGCGCCGCCTTGCCCTTGAGGGCCTTGGCCTCGTCGGTGCCCAGGGCGTCCAGACGCTTGTCGATCTCGGAGTCCACGCGGGACACGAAGAAGGAGGCGACCGAGTGGATCTTGGAGAGGTCCAGGCCGGCGGCCTTCGCCTTCTCCAGACCCGCCAGGTACGCGTCCATGACCTCGCGGTAGCGCTCCAGCGAGAAGATCAGCGTGACGTTGACGCTGATGCCCTTGCCGATGACCTCGGTGATCGCCGGCAGGCCGGCCTTGGTCGCCGGGATCTTGATGAGCGTGTTCGGGCGGTCCACCAGCCACGCGAGCTGCTTGGCCTCGGCGATGGTCGCCGGGGTGTTGTGGGCCAGACGGGGGTCGACCTCGATCGAGACGCGGCCGTCCTGGCCCTCGGTCGAGTCGTAGACCGGGCGCAGGATGTCGGCGGCGTCGCGGACGTCCGCCGTGGTGATCATGCGGATGGCCTCTTCGACGGTGACCTTGCGGGCGGCCAGGTCGGCGAGCTGCTGCTCGTAGCCCTCGCCGCCGCTGATCGCCTTCTGGAAGATCGCCGGGTTGGTGGTGACACCCACCACGTGCTGCTGGTCGATGAGCTCAGCCAGGTTGCCGGACGTGATCCGCTTGCGGGACAGGTCGTCCAGCCAGATCGCCACGCCCTCGTCGGAAAGGCGCTTCAGTGCGTCTGTCATGGGAATTGCATCTCCTACTGGTCTGGGTGCGGGAGTCAGCGCGCGGCGGCGGCGAGCGACTCGCGTGCGGCGGCGGTCACGGCTTCGGCGGTCAGGCCGAACTCGCGGTAGAGCACGGCGCCGTCGGCCGAGGCACCGAAGTGCTCCAGCGAGACGATCCGGCCCGCGTCGCCGACGTAGCGGTGCCAGGTCAGGCCGATGCCGGCCTCGACCGCGACACGCGCCTTGACCGAGGGCGGCAGGACGCTGTCCTTGTACTCCTGGGACTGCTCCTCGAACCACTCGACGGACGGCATCGAGACGACCCGGGCCGGGACGCCCTCGGCCTGCAGCGCCTCGCGCGCGGCGACGGCGAGCTGGACCTCGGAACCGGTGCCGATGAGCAGGACCTGAGCCGGGCCGCCCTCGGCCTCGAAGAGCACGTACCCGCCCTTGGCGGCGTCCTCGTTGCGCTCGTAGGTCGGCACGCCCTGGCGGGTCAGCGCCAGACCGTGCGGGGCGCCCTTGCCGAAGACCTTGGTGTGGCGCTTGAGGATCTCGCGCCAGGCGACGGCCGTCTCGTTCGCGTCGGCCGGGCGGACCACGTTCAGGCCCGGGATGGCGCGCAGCGCGGCGACGTGCTCCACCGGCTGGTGGGTCGGGCCGTCCTCGCCGAGACCGATGGAGTCGTGCGTCCACACGTAGGTGACCGGCACGTGCATCAGCGCGGAGAGGCGCACGGCGTTGCGCATGTAGTCGGAGAACACCAGGAAGGTGCCGCCGTAGATGCGGGTGTGGCCGTGCAGGGCGATGCCGTTCATGGCCGCGGCCATGGCGTGCTCGCGGATGCCGAAGTGGATGGTGCGGCCGTACGGGTCGGCCTCCGGCAGCGGGTTGCCCACCGGCAGGAACGAGGAGTTCTTGTCGATGGTGGTGTTGTTGGAGCCGGCCAGGTCGGCCGAGCCGCCCCACAGCTCCGGGATGACCGCGCCGAGCGCCTCGAGCACCTTGCCGGAGGCGGCGCGGGTGGCGACGCCCTTGCCGGTCTCGAAGACGGGGAGCTTGTCCTCCCAGCCCGCGGGCAGCTCGTTGGCGTTGATGCGGTCGAACTCGGCCGCGCGCTCCGGGTTGGCGGTGCGCCAGGCGGAGAACTCCTTCTCCCACGCGGCCTTGGCCTCGCGGCCGCGGTCGCCCAGCGCGCGGGTGTGCGCGATGACCTCGTCGGAGACCTCGAAGGTCTGCTCCGGGTCGAAGCCGAGCACGCGCTTGGTGGCGGCGACCTCGTCGTTGCCGAGGGCCGAGCCGTGCGAGGCCTCGGTGCCCTGGGCGTGCGGCGCCGGCCAGGCGATGATCGAGCGGGCCGCGATGAAGGAGGGGCGCTCCGTCTCGGCCTTGGCGGCCTGCAGCGCGGCGAACAGCGCCTTCGGGTCGAGGTCGCCGTTCTCCTGCTGCGCGACGCGCTGGACGTGCCAGCCGTACGCCTCGTAGCGCTGGAGGGTGTTCTCGGAGACGGCCGTCTCGGTGTCGCCCTCGATGGAGATGTGGTTGTCGTCCCACAGCAGCACGAGGTTGCCGAGCTTCTGGTGGCCGGCCAGCGCGGACGCCTCGTGGGAGATGCCCTCCTGGAGGCAGCCGTCGCCCGCGATCGCGTAGATCATGTGGTCGAACGGGGAGGCGCCCGCGGGGGCCTCGGGGTCGAACAGGCCGCGCTCGTAGCGGGCGGCCATGGCCATGCCCACCGCGTTGGCGATGCCCTGGCCCAGCGGGCCGGTGGTGGTCTCGACACCCGCGGTGTGGCCGTACTCCGGGTGGCCCGGGGTCTTGGAACCCCAGGTGCGGAACGCCTTCAGGTCGTCCAGCTCCAGGCCGAACCCGCCGAGGTACAGCTGGGTGTAGAGCGTCAGCGAGGAGTGACCCGCGGAAAGCACGAAACGGTCGCGGCCGACCCACTCCGGGTCCGCCGGGTCGTGCCGCATCACCTTCTGGAAGAGGGTGTACGCGGCGGGGGCCAAACTCATCGCCGTACCGGGGTGGCCGTTACCGACCTTCTGGACCGCGTCGGCGGCCAGGATCCGGGCGGTGTCGACAGCACGCTGGTCCAGTTCGGTCCAGTCGAGCTCTGTGGTCGTCGGCTTGGTGCTCACCGTGGGTCAGGGCTCCTCTCCACATGTCTGGTTCCCGGTGACGAACGGTGCACCGGCGCGATTCCGAGCCTACCCCCGCAACAGAGTGCAGCTATTCGAGTACCCGGCGAGTATCCGAGGTCCGCGCGTGACGTCTGAGCGCCGATCGGACCAACACGGGGCGACCGGGGGCGACCCCCGCGCGGGACGAGCCAATGGCTACGTCTAGAGTGGCGTGGTACGCGCAAGCCTTTACGCGACCTTCATGTTTAAAAGGTTCACGTCGGAGCTTGCTGGATTCTCTGTCAGGGGTGTGCGTGACGGCCGTCGAATCCCGTCCAGCGGGGGTGCTCGGGACGAGCCCCGGTCACCGGCCGTTCGGGGCCCGGGCCATGGCTTTCGTGGCACTGACCAAGCCGCGGATCATCGAGCTTCTGCTCATCACGACCGTGCCGGTGATGTTCCTCGCCGAGCAGGGCGTGCCCTCGTTGTGGCTGGTCCTCGCCACCTGCTTCGGCGGTTATCTGTCGGCGGGCGGCGCCAACGCGCTGAACATGTACATCGACCGCGACATCGACGCGCTGATGGACCGGACCTCGGGACGCCCGCTGGTGACCGGCATGGTCAGCCCGCGCGAATGCCTGGTCTTCGGCATCACGCTCGGCGTCGCGTCCACCCTGTTCTTCGGGCTGCTGATCAACTGGCTGTCGGCCGCGCTCGCGCTCGGCGCGCTCCTCTTCTACGTCGTCGTCTACACGATGCTGTTGAAGCGGCGCACCTCGCAGAACATCGTGTGGGGCGGCATCGCGGGCTGCATGCCGGTGCTCATCGGCTGGTCGGCCGTGAAGAACGAGGTCTCCTGGGCCGCCGTCATCCTCTTCCTCGTCATCTTCTTCTGGACGCCGCCGCACTACTGGCCGCTGTCGATGAAGGTGAAGGACGACTACGCGAGGGTCGGCGTGCCGATGCTGCCGGTCGTGGCGGGCAACAAGGCCGTGGCCAAGCAGATCGTCCTCTACAGCTGGGTGATGGTGGCGGTCTCGCTGCTGCTGACCCCGCTGGGGTACACCGGCTGGTTCTACACCTCGGTCGCCCTGGTGGCCGGCGGCTGGTGGCTCTGGGAGGCGCACGGGCTCAACGCGCGCGCCAAGTCGGGCGTGACGGGCGCGAAGCTCAAGGAGATGCGGCTGTTCCACTGGTCGATCACCTACGTGTCGCTGCTCTTCGTCGCCGTGGCCGTGGACCCCTTCCTCCGCTGATCCTCCGCCGGGTCCCTCGCTGCCCCCCTCCGGATCCTCCGGTGGATCTTTCGGTGGCTCCTTCCGCCAATCCTGTGGCGGATCGCTCGGCGGCCGGTCCTTCCTCCGCTCGTTACCGGCCGGTAGCATGCCCTCCATGGCAGACACCGAGGAGACCGCCGCCACGGCGGACAAGAAGCAGGACCGTACGGCCGCGAGGCTGGCCAAGCAGATCGGCGCGTTCGCCAAGCTGCACGGCGGCGCCGAGGGCCACCTCGCGCACATCGGCCAGGCGGGTACCCGGATCGTCCTCGTCGGCACCGACGGCGAGTGGGGCGACCTGGTCGCCCCGGCCTACGACACCGCGCGGCTCGCGGCCGGGAAGGCCGGGCTGACCCTCCACGAGGAGTTCGACGGCGAGTTCGCCGCGCGGGTGCGGACAGGGCCGTACGAGTGGTCCCGGATGGCCGGAATCCAGCTGGGCGGAACCGCCAATCCCGCGGCCTGACCCGGTCGATCTTGGCTTGATCATTGGCCTGATCGTTTCCGCGTCACCCGCTCGGTCAACAGCGCGAGCAACACCTCACACCCCGCTCACCCGTTAGGACGTGTGGAAGCCCCTTCCTCACGTCCGCAACGGGATGCCCGGATGATCGAAACGCCGCCCCTGGTGGACCAGTACTGCCAGGGAGTGCTCCGCACGGAGCTGGGCCTCGCCACCTTCGAGGCCCAGCTGATCCCCCCGGCCGGCCCGCCCGCCGCCGGTACCACCTTCTTCGACACCCAGGCCGGCTTCGCCGTGCGCCGCTGGTGTCCGCCGCTGCTCGGGCTCGAACCGCACTGCGCCCCCGCCCGCTACCTCGCCCGGCGGCGCGAACTGGGCGCCGCCGAGACGGCCCGCCGGCTGCTGCGCGGCTGCGGGGTCGGGGCCCGGCTCGTCGACACCGCAGTGCCCGGGGACCTCACCGGGCCCAAGGAACTGGCCCTGGCGGGCGCGGCCGAGGCCTTCGAGCTGGTGCGGCCGGAGCTGCTGGCCCGGCAGGTGGCGGACACCTCCGGGACCGTCGCCGCCTTCCTGGCCAACCTCGCCGGGGCGGTCCATCAGGCCGCCGCCGGGGCCGTGGCCTTCACCTGCGGGGCCGGGGAGGAGGGCCGCGCCTGGGCGGCGGCCCTGGAGGACGAGCCCGAGCCGCCCGGTCCGGGCGAGGTGCGGGGCGCGGCCGGGCGCTGGCTGGCCGGACGGACCAGGGGCGGGGCCGTACGAGATCCGGTACTCCTGCGGCACCTGGCGTGGAGCGCGGTGTCCTCGGGGCTCCCGCTCCAACTGCACACGGGCGGGGAGTCGGGGGAGCCGGAGCGGCTGACCGGGTTCCTGCGGGCGACCGGGGGGCCGGGGGCCCGGCTGGTCCTGCTCGGCGGGTACCCGCACCACCGGCAGGCTGCGGGGCTGGCCGCGGCCTTCCCGCACGTCCACGCCGACCTCGGGGCGGCGCTGGGGTCCACGGGGGCGCGGGCGGCCGCGGTACTGGCCGAGTGCCTGGAGACCGCGCCGTTCGGGAAGCTGATGTTCTCCGGCGGCGGACGGCAACTGCCCGAACTGCACGCGGTGGGCGCACTGGGCTTCCGGGAGGCGCTCGGCCGGGTGCTCGGCGGCTGGGTCGCCGACGGCTCCTGGTCCTGGCGGGACGCGGAGCGGGTGGCTGCGATGGTCGCGGCGGGCAATGCCCGCCGCGTCTACCGACTGGACGAACGCGGCTGACGAACGGGGCTGACGAACGCGGCTGAAGGGCGGGGCTGACGGACGGGACCCGCGCGCGGGTCCCGCCTCCGGAGGGTCAGACCGCCGCGAGCCGGGCGTCGTCGCCCTGCGCCGGGATGCCGGCCTGCTCGGACGGACGCTCGCGCAGGCTCAGCACCACGCGGACCACCGAGATCCACACCAGGCAGGAGCCGAGCATGTGGGCGGCGACCAGGGCCTCGGGCACCTCGGTGAAGTACTGGACGTAGCCGATGGCGCCCTGGGAGAGCAGCACGATCAGCAGGTCGCGGGCGCGCGCCCGGGTGTCGACGGGGGCGTCGACCACGCGCAGCACCAGCCACATGGCGACGGCGAGCGCGCAGACCACCCAGGCCGAGATCGCGTGCACGTGGGCGGTGGCCGACCAGTCGAACGGCATCCGCTTGATCTCGCTGCTGTCCCCGGCGTGCGGGCCGGAACCGGTGACCACCGTGCCGGCCGCGATCAGGACGACGGTGGCCGCGACCAGCGCCCAGGCGAGCTTGCGCACCGGGGCGGGCACGCGCGGCCGGGCCGGGCCGTCACCCTCGCGGGTGCGCTGCCAGGTGATCGTCGTCACGGTGATCAGCGAGGTGGCGAGCATGAAGTGCCCGGCCACGCTGTAGGGGTTGAGGCCCGTCAGGACGGTGATGCCGCCGAGGACCGCGTTGCCCATCACGATGGCGAACTGGATCCATCCGAGCCGGGTCAGCGAGGTGCGCCACGGCTTGGCGCAGCGGGCGGCGGTGATCGCCCAGCCAACGGCCGCGCAGAGCACGTACGTCAGCATGCGGTTGCCGAACTCGATGGCGCCGTGGAAGCCCTGCTCCTGGGTCACGATCAGGCTGTCGCTCGTGCACTTGGGCCAGGTGTCGCAGCCGAGTCCGGATCCGGTCAGCCGCACCGCGCCGCCGGTGACGACGATGACGATGCTCATGAGCACGGCCGCCAACGCGGCCCGCTGGACGGTCCGGGGTGAGGGAGTCCAGCGGCTGGCGAGGTATGCGAGGGGGGTCAACACGGCACTTATCGTACGCGGACACTTGTGCAAAGTTTCACGAGGGGGTGGCGGTCGTTCCGTCAGGGCCGATGACCAGCCGGAACAGGGCCCCGGCCGGGTCGCCTTCGGTGTGCCACCACACGCGGATCCGCCAATGCGCGCTCCTGCCCGGGTAGTCGGCCGAAGCCGCGAAGCCGTGTACCAATTCGGCCCCTACGTCCTCGGCTGTCCTGTTTCGCACTTCTGCCCCGCTGTGCCAGGGATGGGACTGTACGTTCCACAGCCCGTCGGAGCCGCGGACCTCGACGCGCCACACCGCGACCCAGGGGGTCACCTCCAGCATCGTGTGGACCTGGTCGGGGTCCAGGCCCAGCCCGGCGGCGATCTCCTCCTCGGGGACGCCCTGGACGCGGGCACCCACCACGGCCTGGGGCAGCAGCCGGTCGGGCAGCAGCCCGCGCGTGCGCAGGCCCACCAGGGAGGCGAAGGGCAGGAAGCGAAGCCGCAGTTCGAGCTGGCGGCCGATGTGGTCCAGGGCCTCTTCGGCCTCCTGGGACTCGTCCACGCCGGGATCGGCGAGCAGGAGCCGCCGGAAGGAGCCCTCCGCGTCGACCGCCCACGCCACGGACTCCTCGGCCAGGCCCAGCTCCGCGAGCCGGTCGCCGAGGAACACCTTCGCCTGCGCGAGGCCCCGCTGATTGACCGGATCCTCCTGGTCCAGGGCCGCCCAGACCTCCACCGCGCCGTGCGTCAGATCTCTGGCCCGCTCGCCCGCGGCCCGCTCCATGGGGCTCGGGCCGCTCTCGGAGCCGGGGCCCAGCGGGTGCTTCGGCAGCCGCTCCCCGTCACTGAGGGGCCAGGACAGCCAGACCCCCTGGTTGATCAGGCCCCGGGCGTACCAGCGGGCGTACTCGGCCGCGTGCCCGGCCGCCTGCTGCGAGAACCGCAGCCCCTCCTCGATGGCGGCCAGCGCCCCGGCCCGGTCCCCGTCGGCGAACCGGCGGGCCGCCAGGTCGCCGAGGCGCAGACCCAGCCGGGCCGCGCACTCGGCGTCCGCGCGGGCCGGCTCGCGCAGGGCTCCGATCAGCTCGGCGAGCAGGGCGTCGGCCTCCGCGGGCTCCGCGTGCGCCGCGCCCGACCGGATCCGTGCCCACTGTTCGTCCAGCCGCAGAACGGCCTCCCGCTGCGCCATGCCGCCCCCCGGCGTCTGTGGTGCGCTCCCCTGTGGAGGCGACCATCCTCCTGCCGGGGCAACGCGCGGGGGAAGGGATTCACTCCCAGCGGAACCAGCGCGCCGCGGCGCCCAGACCGAGTACGGCCCAGACCGCCAGGACCGCCGCGTCGCCCCAGGGCAGCGCGGCCCCGTGCTGGAGCACCTCGCGCAGCCCGTCGGAGAGCGCGGAGATCGGGAGCAGGCCGAGGGCGGACTGGACCGCGCCGGGGAACTTGTCCATCGGCACGATCACCCCGCCGCCGACCAGGAGCAGCAGGAAGACCAGGTTGGCCGCGGCCAGGGTGGCCTCCGCCCGCAGGGTGCCGGCCATCAGCAGGCCGAGCCCGGAGAAGGCGGCGGTGCCGAGCAGGATCAGCGCGGCGACGGACAGCGGGTTCCCGTGCGGGGACCAGCCCAGGGCGAAGGCGATCACCGTCAGCAGCGCGATCTGCAGCACCTCGGTGACCAGTACGGACAGCGTCTTGGCGGCCATCAGGGCCCAGCGCGGCAGCGGGGAGGCCCCGAGCCGCTTGAGGACCCCGTAGCGCCGGTCGAAGCCGGTGGCGATGGCCTGGCCGGTGAAGGCGGTGGACATCACGGCCAGGGCCAGGATGCCGGGGGCGAGGAAGTCCACGGACTTGCCCTCACCCGTGTCGACGATGTCGACGGCGGAGAAGAGGGTCAGCAGCAGCGCCGGGATGATCACGGTCAGCAGCAGCTGCTCCCCGTTGCGCAGCAGCATCCGGGTCTCCAGCGCGGTCTGCGCCAGGATCATGCGGGACACGGGCGCGGCCCCCGGGCGGGGGGTGAACGTACCGGCGCTCATGCGCGCAGCTCCTTACCGGTGAGCTCCAGAAAAACGTCTTCGAGGGTGTGCCGCTCCACCGAGAGGCTGTCGGGCATCACCCCGTGCTGCGCGCACCAGGAGGCGACGGTGGCCAGCAGTTGGGGGTCGACGTCGCCGGTGACCCGGTAGACGCCGGGGAGGAGCTCGGCGGCCTGGGTGCCGTCGGGCAGGGCCTTGAGCAGGGAGCCGACGTCGAGGGAGGGGCGGCCGGTGAAGCGCAGGGTGTTCTCGGCGCCGCCCCGGCACAGGGCGTCGGGGGTGCCGTGGGCGATGACCTTGCCGGCGTCGACGATGGCGACCTCGTCCGCGAGCTGCTCGGCCTCGTCCATGTGGTGGGTGGTGAGGACGACCGAGACCCCGTCGGCGCGCAGTTCCCGTACGAGTTCCCAGGTCGCGCGCCGGGCCTGCGGGTCGAGGCCGGCGGTCGGCTCGTCCAGGAAGACCAGCTCGGGGCGGCCGACGACGGCCATGGCGAGGGCCAGGCGCTGCTGCTGGCCGCCGGAGAGCCGGCGGTAGGCGGTGCGGCCGCAGCCGCCGAGGCCGAGGCGTTCCACCAGGGTGGGGACGTCCAGGGGGTCGGCGTAGAGCTTGGCCATGTGGCGCAGCATCTCGACGGCCCGGGCGCCGGAGTAGACGCCGCCGGACTGGAGCATCACGCCGATGCGCGGGCGCAGGGACTCGGCCTGGGTCACGGGGTCGAGGCCGAGGACGCGGACGGATCCCGCGTCGGGGCGGCGGTAGCCCTCACAGGTTTCCACAGTGGTCGTTTTGCCCGCGCCGTTGGGACCAAGGACTGCGGTGACCGAGGCCCTCCGGACGGTGAGGTCCAGGCCGTCCACCGCGGTTTTGGGGCCGTACCGCTTCACCAGTCCGCGGATTTCCACGGCGGGGTCGTTGCTCATGGGGAGTGAGTCTACGGAGCCGTGGGAGGTGACCGGGGTGGGGCCGTAGGTCCTGCCCCCGAAGGGTCACGGACCTGCGCATTCGTGACTTTATCGTCCGTCCGGGAGCGGGGCCGGGGCCTAACGTCGAATGGTGAACAGCATCGCTCAGAACGTCGAAGCCACCTCGGGGCAGGCCGAGCACAAGGCCCATGACCTCGGGCATCCGCCGCGCTACTTCGTGTCGGCGATGCTCGCGGGCGCCTACATCGCCGTCGGCGAGGTGCTGCTCCTGGTCGCGATCTCGCCGTTCGTGGCCAAGGGCTCGCCGGCCGTGAAGCTGCTGGAGGGCGCGGTCTTCCCGATCGCCCTGACCATCGTGATGTTCGCCGGCGCCCAGCTCTTCACCAGCAACGTGATGATCATGCTGGTCGGCGCCCTGTCGGGGCGGACCGGCCCCCGGGACCTGATCCTCTCCTGGACGCTCTCGCTGGCCGGGAACCTGGTCGGAGCCTTCGCCTTCGGGGCCATGGTGCACGCCTCGGGCGTGGCCTCCTCGCCCTCGGCGCGGTCGATGCTCACCGAGATGGTGCACGGGAAGATGGCGCTGGGCGGCGGACAGCTGTTCTGGCGCGCGGTGCTCTGCAACATGCTCGTCTGCCTGGCCATCTGGATGTTCACCCGGGCCCGCGGCGATGCCGCCAAGATTTTCGTCCTGTGGCTGCCGGTGGCGGTATTTGTCGCCGTCGGATTCGAACACTGTGTAGCGAACATGGCTGTTTTCAGCCTCGCGATCCTGGATGGCTCAGCCGGGTTCGGTGATCTTTTCCGCAATCTGATGTTCACCGTGCCGGGGAACATCGTGGGCGGGGGATTGCTGGTCGGAGCCGTTTATTGGTTCACCGGCGGGGCCCTGCGCGAGGGCGGAGAGTCGACTTCCGCGTAACGCTCCGTGGATAAATAAGGTAACCCTTAGTGATGGAGGCCACCAGAGGTGGCCTCCATCACGGCTTGTCGGGGCCGGACTAATTACGCAACAATGGCGTTGTGAAATACGGCGAACGGATGAGCGAGGCCCCCCAGGGCGAACTCGCGACCGGGGAGCGGTCAACCCGCAACCGGGTCGCGCGGTCGATCCTGGACCACGGCCCTTCCACCGTCGCCGACCTCGCCCAGCGCCTCGGCCTCACCCAGGCCGCCGTCCGCCGCCACCTCGACACGCTCGTCGCAGACGACGTGGTCGAACCCCGTGAGCAGCGTGTGTACGGCGCGCGGACCCGAGGGCGGCCCGCCAAGGTCTTCGCGCTGACCGACTGCGGCCGTGACGCCTTCGACCAGTCCTACGATTCGCTCGCCGCCGACGCCATGCGCTGGATCGCGCAGGCCGCCGGGGGCGGGGAGCAGGGCGAGGCGGCGGTGGCCGCCTTCGCGAAGGCCAGGCTGACGGCACAGGCGGAGACCTACCGCGAAGCCGTCGAAGCGGCCGGCCCCGCGGGGCGCACCGAGGCCCTTGCCAAGGCGTTGACCGGAGACGGGTACGCTGCTACGGCGAAGAGCGCTCCCGGTCCGCACAGCGGTGAACAGCTCTGCCAGCACCACTGCCCGGTCGCACACGTCGCCGAGCAGTTCCCGCAGCTCTGCGAGGCGGAGACCGAGGTCTTCTCCCGCCTGCTCGGGACGCACGTGCAGCGTCTCGCCACGATCGCCCACGGCGACGGGGTGTGCACGACGTTCATTCCACGCAGTGGGAACGGCGTCCGTGCCGCAGACGCCACACAGACCGACATTTCAGTATCTGCAAGTACGGCCGGGAGGAACCCCGCATGACCACGGAGACTGCTCACCCTGAGCTCGATGGCCTGGGCACCTACGAATACGGATGGGTCGACTCCGACGCGGCCGGCGCGGTCGCCAAGCGAGGCCTGTCCGAGGAGGTCGTCCGCGACATCTCGGCGAAGAAGTCCGAGCCGGAGTGGATGCTGAACCTCCGTCTCAAGGGCCTCAAGCTGTTCGGCAAGAAGCCCATGCCCAACTGGGGTTCCGACCTCTCGGGCATCGACTTCGACAACATCAAGTACTTCGTGCGTTCCACCGAGAAGCAGGCCGCTTCGTGGGAGGACCTGCCGGAGGACATCAAGAACACGTACGACCGGCTCGGCATCCCGGAAGCGGAGAAGCAGCGCCTCGTCGCCGGTGTCGCCGCCCAGTACGAGTCCGAGGTCGTCTACCACCAGATCCGTGAGGACCTGGAGGAGCAGGGCGTCATCTTCCTCGACACGGACACCGCGCTCAAGGAGCACCCGGAGCTCTTCCAGGAGTACTTCGGCACGGTCATCCCGGTCGGCGACAACAAGTTCGCCTCGCTGAACACCGCCGTGTGGTCGGGCGGCTCGTTCATCTACGTCCCCAAGGGCGTCAAGGTCGACATCCCGCTCCAGGCCTACTTCCGTATCAACACGGAGAACATGGGCCAGTTCGAGCGGACGCTGATCATCGTGGACGAGGACGCCTACGTCCACTACGTCGAGGGCTGCACCGCCCCGATCTACTCCTCGGACTCGCTGCACAGCGCCGTGGTCGAGATCATCGTGAAGAAGGGCGGCCGCTGCCGCTACACGACGATCCAGAACTGGTCGAACAACGTCTACAACCTGGTCACCAAGCGCGCCGTGGCGTACGAGGGCGCGACCATGGAGTGGATCGACGGCAACATCGGTTCCAAGGTCACCATGAAGTACCCGGCCGTCTACCTGATGGGCGAGCACGCCAAGGGCGAGACCCTCTCCATCGCCTTCGCGGGCGAGGGCCAGCACCAGGACGCCGGCTCCAAGATGGTCCACATGGCGCCGAACACCTCCTCCAACATCGTCTCGAAGTCGGTGGCCCGAGGCGGCGGCCGCACCTCGTACCGCGGTCTGGTCGAGATCGGCGAAGGCGCCAAGGGCTCCAAGTCCAACGTGCTGTGCGACGCGCTCCTGGTCGACACCATCTCCCGCTCGGACACGTACCCCTACGTGGACGTCCGCGAGGACGACGTGTCCATGGGCCACGAGGCGACCGTCTCCAAGGTCTCCGACGACCAGCTCTTCTACCTGATGAGCCGCGGTCTGACGGAGTTCGAGGCCATGGCGATGATCGTGCGCGGCTTCGTCGAGCCGATCGCCCGTGAGCTGCCGATGGAGTACGCGCTGGAGCTGAACCGGCTGATCGAGCTGCAGATGGAAGGCTCGGTCGGTTAGTCCCGGCCCGCCCGACGTCCCGCAGCAGATTCTTTAAGGAAGAGAGCAACACGACAGCCATGGCTGAGGCTCAGAACATTCCGGCGGGTTCCACCACCGCCGGCGCGATCGCGGTGGCCGCCGAGTCGACCGTCGCCACCCGGATGAGTGCCCCCCCGTCCTTCGACGTGGCGGACTTCCCCGTGCCCACCGGCCGCGAGGAGGAGTGGCGCTTCACGCCGCTCGCCCGCCTCAAGGGTCTGCACGACGGCACCGCGGTCGCCAACGGCACCATGAAGGCTCAGATCGACGCGCCCGACGTGGTCACGATCGAGTCCGTTGAGCGCGGCGACGCGCGCATCGGCAAGGCCGGCACTCCGGTGGACCGGATCGCCGCCCAGGCGTTCTCGTCCTTCGCCAAGGCCACGGTCGTGACCGTGCCCAAGGAAGCGGTCCTCACCGAGCCCGTGCGCGTCACGCTGCACGGCGAGGGCGGCACCACCTTCGGCCACACCGTGTTCGACGTGAAGGCCTTCGCCGAGGCCGTCATCGTCATCGACCACACCGGTGACGGCGTCCGCGCCGCCAACGTGGACTTCCTCGTTGGCGACGGCGCCAAGCTCACCGTGGTCTCCGTGCAGGACTGGGACGACACCGCCGTCCACGTGTCCCAGCACAACGCGCTGGTCGGCCGCGACGCGACCTTCAAGTCGATCGTGGTCACCTTCGGCGGAGACCTCGTACGCCTCCACCCGCGCGTGAACTACGCGGGCCCCGGCGGCGAGGCCGAGCTCTTCGGCCTGTACTTCACGGACGCCGGTCAGCACCAGGAGCACCGCCTCCTGGTCGACCACAAGGCCCCGCACTGCAAGTCGAACGTGGTCTACAAGGGCGCGCTCCAGGGTCAGGACGCCCACGCCGTCTGGATCGGTGACGTGCTCATCGAGAAGACCGCCGAGGGCACCGACACCTACGAGATGAACCGCAACCTCGTCCTCACGGACGGCGCGCGGGTCGACTCGGTGCCGAACCTTGAGATCGAGACCGGCGAGATCGTCGGCGCCGGCCACGCCTCCGCGACCGGCCGCTTCGACGACGAGCAGCTCTTCTACCTGCAGTCGCGCGGCATCCCGGCCGACGAGGCCCGCCGCCTGGTCGTGCGCGGCTTCTTCGCCGAGCTCGTCCAGCAGATCGGTGTCGACGACATCGAGGAGCGCCTGCTCGCCAAGATCGAGACCGAGCTCCAGGGTTCCGTCTGATGACTTACGTCAAGGCCTGCGCGCTGAGCGAGCTGGAAGAGAACGCCCCCAAGAGGGTCGAACTCGACGGCACGCCGGTGTCCATCGTGCGCGCCGAGGGGGAGGTGTTCGCGATCAACGACATCTGCTCGCACGCGAACGTCTCCCTCTCGGAGGGCGAGGTCGAAGACTGCATGATCGAATGCTGGCTGCACGGCTCGGCCTTCGACCTGCGCACGGGCAAGCCGTCCGGCCTGCCCGCGACGCGCCCCGTCCCCGTATACCCCGTAAAGATCGAAGGGGACGACGTGCTCGTCTCCCTCACCCAGGAGTCCTGAGGTATCCATGGCAACGCTTGAAATCCACGACCTGCACGTCTCCGTCGAGGCCGAGAACGGCGCCCGCGAGATCCTCAAGGGCGTCGAGCTCACCATCAAGCAGGGTGAGACGCACGCCATCATGGGTCCGAACGGCTCCGGCAAGTCCACCCTCGCGTACGCGCTGGCCGGTCACCCGAAGTACACCATCACCAAGGGCACCGTGACCCTGGACGGCGAAGACGTCCTGGAGATGTCCGTCGACGAGCGCGCCCGCGCCGGCATGTTCCTCGCGATGCAGTACCCGGTCGAGATCCCCGGCGTCTCGGTCTCCAACTTCCTGCGCACCTCGGCCACCGCCATCCGCGGCGAGGCGCCGAAGCTGCGCACCTGGGTGAAGGAGGTCAAGTCCGCGATGGAGCAGCTCCAGATGGACACGGCCTTCGCCGAGCGCAACGTCAACGAGGGCTTCTCCGGCGGTGAGAAGAAGCGCCACGAGATCCTGCAGCTGGAGCTCCTGAAGCCGAAGATCGCGATCCTCGACGAGACCGACTCCGGCCTCGACGTCGACGCCCTGCGCCAGGTCTCCGAGGGCGTCAACCGCGTCCACGCGACCGGCGACACCGGCACCCTGCTGATCACGCACTACACGCGGATCCTCCGTTACATCAAGCCCGACTTCGTCCACGTCTTCTCCGAGGGCCGCATCGTCGAGTCCGGCGGCGCCGAGCTCGCCGACAAGCTGGAGGCGGAAGGCTACGAGTCCTACAGCACGAAGGGTGGCGCGACCGCGTGACACAGCTGCCTGGCCTCCTCGACATCGAGGCGATCCGCAAGGACTTCCCCCTTCTGGATCGTGTGGTCCACGACGGGAAGAAGATCGTTTACCTGGACAACGCTGCGACCTCGCAGAAGCCGCGCCAGGTGCTCGACGCGCTGAACGAGTACTACGAGCAGCACAACGCCAACGTCCACCGCGGCGTGCACGTGCTCGCCGAGGAGGCCACGGCGCTGTACGAGGGCGCCCGCGACAAGGTCGCCGCCTTCATCAACGCTCCGAGCCGCAACGAGGTGATCTTCACCAAGAACGCCTCGGAGTCGCTCAACCTGGTCGCGAACATGCTCGGCTGGGCGGACGAGCCCTACCGGGTCGACCGCGAGACCGAGATCGCCATCACGGAGATGGAGCACCACTCCAACATCGTGCCGTGGCAGCTGCTCTCGCAGCGCACCGGCGCGAAGCTGAAGTGGTTCGGCCTCACCGACGACGGCCGGCTCGACCTGTCCAACATCGAAGAGGTCATCACGGAGAAGACGAAGATCGTCTCCTTCACGCTGGTCTCCAACATCATGGGCACGGTCAACCCGACCGAGGCGATCGTCCGGCGCGCGCAGGAGGTCGGCGCGCTGGTGCTGATCGACGCCTCGCAGGCCGCGCCGCACATGCCGCTCGACGTGCAGGCGCTCGGCGCCGACTTCGTGGCCTTCACCGGCCACAAGATGTGCGGCCCGACCGGCATCGGCGTCCTCTGGGGCCGCCAGGAGCTGCTCGAGGACCTGCCGCCCTTCCTGGGCGGCGGCGAGATGATCGAAACCGTCTCGATGCACTCCTCGACCTACGCCCCGGCGCCCCACAAGTTCGAGGCCGGTACGCCCCCGATCGCCCAGGCCGTCGGCCTCGGCGCGGCCGTGGACTACCTGACCGCGATCGGCATGGACAAGATCGCCGCGCACGAGCACGCGATCACCGAGTACGCGATCAAGCGCCTCGCGGAGGTCCCCGACCTGCGCATCATCGGCCCCACCACGGCCGAGGACCGCGGCGCCGCGATCTCCTTCGTGCTGGGCGACATCCACCCGCACGACGTCGGCCAGGTACTGGACGAGCAGGGCATCGCGGTCCGCGTGGGACACCACTGCGCCCGCCCGGTCTGCCTCCGGTACGGAATTCCGGCGACGACGCGAGCGTCTTTCTATCTGTACTCCTCTCCGGCCGAGGTCGACGCACTGGTCGCCGGGCTGGAGCACGTACGGAACTTCTTCGGATAAGACGAAGCGACGAAGGCGACGAGGGCGCAGTGAAGCTGGAATCCCTGTACCAGGAACTGATCCTGGACCACTACAAGCACCCGCGCGGGCGAGGCCTGCGCGACGGCGACGCCGAGGTGCACCACGTCAACCCGACGTGCGGTGACGAGATCACCCTGCGCGTGAAGTACGACGGCGAGACCCTCACGGACATCTCGTACGAGGGCCAGGGCTGCTCCATCAGCCAGGCCGGCGCGTCGATACTGAACGAGCTGCTCGTCGGCAAGGAGCTGGGCGAGGCGCGGAAGATCCAGGAAGTCTTCCTGGAGCTGATGCAGTCCAAGGGCAAGATGGAGCCCGACGAGGCCATGGAGGAGGTGCTGGAGGACGCGGTCGCGTTCGCCGGCGTCTCCAAGTACCCGGCCCGGGTGAAGTGCGCCCTGCTGAGCTGGATGGCGTGGAAGGACGCGACCGCCCAGGCACTGGGCGACGCCGAGAGGAAGACGGCATGACCGAGAACGCGACGCCCGAGGCGTCCATCAAGCCGGCCACCGAGGAAGAGGTCCGCGAGGCCCTCTACGACGTGGTCGACCCCGAGCTGGGCATCGACGTCGTCAACCTGGGCCTGATCTACGGCATCCACGTCGACGACGCGAACATCGCCACCCTCGACATGACCCTCACCTCGGCGGCCTGCCCGCTGACGGACGTCATCGAGGACCAGGCGAAGTCGGCCACGGACGGCATCGTCAGCGAACTGCGCATCAACTGGGTGTGGATGCCGCCGTGGGGCCCGGACAAGATCACGGACGACGGACGCGAGCAGCTGCGCGCGCTCGGGTTCAACGTCTGATCGACGCCTGCCCCCGCACGACCCCGCACGACGGCCGTCCGACGGCCGAGTGAACGAACGACCCCCGGCACGGGTGTGCCGGGGGTCGTCTGTTTTCCCGGCGGACGGGCCGCGTGCACCGGGAGTTGGCCACGGTGGCCGAATCTTCTCGACGGCCGTCACAACGTGACGGCGCAGACGAGAGGACCTCCGTTGACCGTTCGCCCTTCACCGGCACGCCGCCTCGGTGCCGTGGGAGCCGCCGGGGCCGCCACCCTGCTCGCCGTGGGGCTGGCCGCGCCCGCCCACGCCGTCCAGGAAGCCGCCGCCGGACCGACCATCGCGCTCTCCGCCAGTCACCTGTCGGGGGCCGTCGGCGCGATCGGCGACCCGGCCGTCACCGTGGACATCGCGCAGGAGGGGATCCCCGCCGCCTTCCTCAAGGTCGAGGTCCTCTCCTCCAGCAACCCGGCGGTCGCCGGGCCCGGCGACGTACGCATCACGCGGACCTGGCAGGGCGACCGCGAACTGACCGTCCGCCCGCGGGCCCAGGGCTACACCGACCTGACGCTCCGGGTGACCGGCCGCGGCGGCGGGACGGCCACGGCCACCCTCTCCTACGCCGCTTCGGCGCGGGTGGGCACGGGCGCCCTCACCACCCGCTACCTCACGGGCTCCGCCGACTCCTCGGCCGCCGTGGACGTAGGCGGCGGCTACGCGCTGGTGGCCGACGACGAGACCAACGTGCTGCGCCTGTACGACCGGCTGCGCTCGGGCGCCCCCGTGAAGACCTGGGACCTCGGCCCCGCGCTCGGCATCAAGAAGGAAGCCGACATCGAGGCCGCCGCCCGGGTCGGCGACACCGTCTACTGGACGGGCTCGCTGGGCAACAACAAGGACGGCAAGTACAAGGCCGAGCGCAACACCGTCTTCACCACCCGGATCACCGGATCGGGCGCCGACACCGAGATCGTCTTCGGCTCCGCCTACAAGGGCCTGCGCGAGGACCTGATCGCCTGGGACACGGCCAACGGGAACCGCTTCGGCTTCGCGGCGGGCACGGCGGCCGGCAAGGTCCCCAAGAGCATCGACGGGTTCAACGTCGAGGGCCTGGAGTTCGCTCCCGGTTCCACCACCACCGCCTACCTGGGCTTCCGCGCCCCGCTGGCCCCCGCCGTACCCGGCGGCAAGGCGCTGGTCGTGCCCGTCACCAACATGGACCAGGTCGTGGCCGGCGCGGCCAAGCCGGTCTTCGGCGAGCCCGTCGAGATGGACCTGGGCGGGCTCGCGATCCGCGACATCCGCAAGAACGCGGCGGACCAGTACCTGATCCTGGCGGGCTCCTGGGCGGCGGACGACAACTCCGACCCCTACGCCCTCTACCAGTGGGACGGCGTCCCGGCCCACGCCCCGGTCAAGCGGGCCGACCTGCCGACCACCGACCCGGGCGGCTGGGAAGCCGTGGTCTCCGTACCCGACCTGCGGGTGCCCTTCGCCCCCGTCCAGCTGATCACCGACAGCGGCTCCGCCGACCTGTACGGCGACGGCACCGAGGCCAAGGACCTCGACCACCCGGAGTGGAAGAAGTCCCGGTCCGGATGGTTCACGCTCAGCCCGATTCGCGGAGGTCACCGATGAACACGCAGCATGGGAAGACGATGAAGAAGACGTACCTCGGGGCCGCCGGCATCGCCGCGCTGCTGCTCGCCGCCACGACGATGCCCGCGCAGGCGGTGACGTACGGTACGCCCACCCTCTCGCTGTCCGCCTCCTACCTGTCCGGGGCCGTCGGCGCGACGGGTGACCCGACGGTGGACGTGACCGTGGCGCAGAGCGGCGCGGACGTCTCCGCGCTCACCGTGAGCGCCTCGGCCTCCAGCAAGGCCACGGTCGCCGGGACCGGCGACGTGAGCGTCACCGGGACCGGCGCGGTCCGCAAGCTGGCGGTCGCCGCGCGCGGTCGCGGCTACACCAACCTCACCGTCAAGGTGACCGGGCTGGGCGGCAAGACCGCCACCAAGACCCTGTACTTCGCGGCCTCCACGGCGGTGCAGAACCCGGCGGACGCGCGTTACTTCACCGGCGCCTCCGACTCCTCGGCCGCCGTGGACGTCGGCGGCGGCTATGCGATCGTCGCCGACGACGAGAGCAACGTGCTGCGCCTGTACGACCGCGCCAACTCGGCGGCGCCCGTGCGGACCTGGGACTTCAGCTCGCAGCTCGGTGTCACCAAGGAGGTGGACATCGAGGGCGCGACCCTGATCGGCGGCACCATCTACTGGACGGGCTCGCTCGGCAACAACAAGGACGGCGAGTACAAGGCGCCCCGCAACACGGTGTTCACCACCACGCTGAGCGGCTCGGGCTCCACCGCGCAGCTCGCGTACGGGCGTTCGTGCAAGAAGCTCCGTGACGACCTGGTCGCCTGGGACACGGCGAACGGCAACCGCTACGGCTTCGCCGCCGGTACGGCCGCCGGTGAGGCGCCGAAGCAGATCGACGGGTTCAACGTGGAGGGCCTGGAGTTCGCTCCCGGTTCCACCACCACCGCCTACCTGGGCTTCCGTGCCCCGCTGGCCCCGGCGGTGATCGGCGGCAAGGCGCTGGTCGTGCCGGTGACCAACTTCGACAAGGTGATCTCCAGCGGGACCAAGGCCACCTTCGGCGCGGGCATCGAGCTCGACCTCGGCGGGCTCGCGATCCGCGACATCCGCAAGAACGCGGCGGACCAGTACCTGATCCTGGCGGGCTCCTGGGCGGCGGACGACAACTCCGACCCCTACGCCCTCTACCAGTGGGACGGCGTCCCGGCCCACGCCCCGGTCAAGCGGGCCGACCTGCCGACCACCGACCCGGGCGGCTGGGAAGCCATCGTGGCGGTTCCCGACCTGTCGGTCGCGGGCGCGCGGATGCAGCTGATCACCGACAGCGGCTCCGCCGATCTGTACGGCGACGGCACCGAGGCGAAGGACCTCACCCACCCGGAGTGGAAGAAGTCCCGCGCGGCCTGGTTCACGCTGAACTGAGCCCCTCTGATCGCGCCGACCGCCTGGTGAGCTCCTCGGCCGGGTCCTCGCGGCGGATCCGCCGGTCTGCGTAGAGCAGGCCGGCGGTGAGCTGCGGGAAGCAGAGCAGCAGGGTCTGCGCGAGCATCCCGCCGAGTGCGGTGAGGACCGCGTGCACGAAGCCGCCGTCCACCGCCGGGATCAGGCTGAGCGCCCCGGCGAAGGCGAAGGGCAGCTGGACGGCGTACGCCGCCGCGAGCGCGAGCGCGGCGGCGAGTGTGGTGAGGCCGAGCGTGCGCCACCAGGCCCCGCGCACCAGACGGGCCGAGCGGCGCAGGGCCCCGAGCGGGCCGAGCCCCTCGCAGGCCGCGACCGTGGGCGCGAGCGCGAACAGGACCCCGCATCCGAGTGCGGCCGGCAGGGTGGCCGCCGCCAGGAGCGGGGGCAGTCCGGCGGCCAGGACGACCGCGCCCGGTCCGGCCACGGCTCCGAGAACCAGGAGTTGGGTGCCGAGGACGGCCGCGCAGCGGGGGCCGGCGGCGCGCAGCAGCGTACGGGTGGTCACGGGGCGGCCCAGTACCGCCGGGCGGAGCACGGCTCCCGTCAGGGCGGAGGCCAGGGCGCAGGTCAGCAGGGTGGCCAGGGCCGCGGCGGGAACCAGGGCGTCGACGGGCCGGGCGTGCAGCGCGAGCGCGGTCAGGGCGGCCGCGGCGACCAAGAGCAGCGCGCCGAGCTGGCCGAGGAACATGGCCGCGGCGAGGCGGACCCCGTAGCGGGCGAGGGCGGCGCAGGCGCCGCCGAGTATCTCGCCGGGGGTGAGCGGCCGCAGGGCGACGACCCCGGGCCGGGGAGCCTGCGGGGGCAGCCAGCCGCCGCCCCAGGGCGTCCACCGCGACTCCTCCTTCGCTCCGTCCTGGGTCATGCGGATCTCCCGTCCCCCGGTGCGAGCGCCCCGGTGCCGCCGCGCCGACACCGTAGCGGCCGGGGCCGGGGAAGTCCCGGGGACACACGGATATGTACGACCGTCCATAACGATGTGTACTGTCGTACGCATGCCCTACATACTGCTCGCCGCCGCCATCGCCGCAGAGGTCGCCGGCACCACCGCCATGAAGTTCAGCGAGGGCTTCACGAAGCTGTGGCCCTCGCTCATCACGCTGGTGGGCTACGTCATCGCCTTCACCCTGCTCGCGCAGACGCTGAAGTCGATGTCGGTGGGGACGGCGTACGCGATCTGGGCCGGCGTGGGCACGGCCGCGATCGCCGCGATCGGCATGGTCTTCCTGGGGGAGGCCGCGACGGCCGCGAAGATCGGCGGCATCGCGCTGGTGATCGCCGGGGTCGTGCTGCTGAACCTCGGGGGGAGCACGCACTGAGGAGCCGCGTGTGTACTGTCGTACGCATGCCGTACCCGTCGCCCGCCGCCGCCCTCACGGGCGCCGCCCGCTGATGGCCGGGTCCGTGCGCCGCTACGACCCGGACCGGCGGGACCGGATCATCGCCGCTGCCATCCGGGTGGTGGGCGCCCGGGGCATCGCCGGGCTCAGTCACCGCAGCGTGGCCGCGGAGGCCGACGTGCCGCTCGGCTCCACGACGTACCACTTCAAGACCCTGGACGACCTCCTGGTCGCGGCGCTGCGGCAGGCCAACGAGGGCTTCGCCCGGGCGGCGGCGGACTCCGCGGCGCTGGCCGATCCGACCGCGGACCTGGCGGAAGCCCTGGCCGGCCTGCTCGGCGAGTTCCTGGGGGCGGACCGGGCGCGGGCGGAGCTGGAGTACGAGCTCTACCTGGCCGCCCTGCGCCGCCCCGCGCTGCGGCCCGTGGCGGCCGAATGGTGCGAGGCCGTCTCCACGGCCCTGTCCGCACGGACGGACCCGGCCACGGCGCGGGCGCTGGCGGCGGTCATGGACGGGATCAGCCTGCAGGTGCTGCTGACGGGGGCGGAGTACGACCGGGCGTACGCCTGCGAGGTCCTGCGGCGGGTGCTGCGGGCCTGACGCCGGGCGGGGCGGCGGACAGGGCGGTGGCGCGGGTGGTGCCCCGGCGGTGGCCCGGGCCGTGCCCGGCCCCGGCTACGCGTCGCGGACCGCCTTCAGGGCGGCGGCCACGCTCGCCTCGATGTCCTGGACCGGGTAGAAGACCTCGCGGACGGTCCGTTCGCGGTCCACGACCAGCGTCAGGCGCTTCAGCCGGCTGATGCCCCCCGCCCGGAACGTCGGCAGTCGCAGCGCCGTCACCAGGGTGAGCTCCGCGTCGGAGAGGAGGGGGAAGCGGAGCCCCTCGGCCTCCGCGAACTCCCGCTGCTCGTCCGGCCGCTGGGTCGACACCCCGTGCACCGTCGCGCCCGCCGCCGTGAACTCCGCGAGCTGGTCCCGGTAGGTGCACGATTCGAGGGTGCACCCCCGCGCCCCGGGGATCCCCGCCCACCCCGGCGGATAGGACTCGGACCGGGCGAACGCGCCCGGGAAGCAGTACAGGACGGTGAACGGCGTGTCCGCCACCGGGTCGCGCAGTTCGCCGAACCGGTCCGGCAGCGAGAGCTCCGGCAGCCGGGTGCCGCGCAGCGCGTGGACCCGTACCGCCTCGCGCGAAGCCTCTTGGGTCGTCGCCGTCATCTCTCCCTCTCCCAGGATCCATCGGTCCCCCCAGTCCTGGAGGGCGACGAGCACCGGCAGCAGTCCGCGTCCGCGCGGGGTCAGCCGGTACGCGTGGCGCACCGGCCGCTCCTGGTACGGCTCGCGGGTCAGGACGCCCGCCTCGACGAGCAGTTTCAGCCGCTCCGTCAGGACCTTGCGGGACATGCCCAGTTCGCGCTGGAACTCGTCGAATCGGTGCACCCCGCGTGCGGCGTCGCGGACGATCAGCAGCGTCCACCAGTCGCCCACGACGTCGAGCGCCTGGGCGATGGAGCAGTCCGTGTCGTCGAGGTGCGTGCGCTGGGCCATGGCACTCCTTTGTCCGTTGACCCGAGGTTGCCATGCTGACATAGTTAGTTCCCAAAAGGAACTCGCTCGGGGGTCGGCTGTGCTGCAAGGGTTCAAGGACGTGCCGAGAGCGGTGTGGCTGCTCTTGCCGGGTGTTTTCGTCAATGCGGTATCCAGCTTCACCTTCGTCTTCGTCTTCGTGTACCTGACCGGTCCGCGCGGCCTCTCCGTCTCCGAGGCCGGCCTGATCACCGGAATCGGCGGCATCGGCCTGGTCGCGGGCAACTTCACGGGCGGCGGGTTCGGGGACCGCTTCGGCCACCGCCGCGTCCTGCTCGTCGCGTCCGCCCTCGCGGGCGGCGCCCTCGTCCTGCTGCCCGCACTGCCCACCGCCGTGCTCTACGCCGCCCTGCCGCCGGCCCAGTACGCCATCGGCTCGATCCGCTCCGCCAACGCCGCGCTCGTCGCGGTGATCGTCCCGGAGGGGGTGCGCCGGCAGGCCTTCGCCGTCGTGCGCTGCGTCTCCAACGGCGGCTTCACCCTCGGCGCGCCGCTCGGCGCCCTGATCGCGACGGGCTTCTCCTACGACTGGCTCTTCGTCTGCGACGGCGTGGGCATCCTGGTCTTCGCCCTGTGGACCGCCCGCGTCGTACCGGCGCGCGGCGCCGCGAACACCCCCACCGCGGCCCCGGACGGGGGTCGGGGCCGCGGTGTGTGGGGGGAGCTCCGTACCAGGCCGGCCGTCCTCGTCATGCTGGTCGCGGTCCTGGTGGTCGACGTGATCTACCGCCAGCAGTACACGACCTTCCCCGTGTACCTCGCCGCCCACGGGCTCTCCACCGCCGCCTACGGGCTGATCATCGCGCTCAACGGAGCCGTCATCCTCGTCCTGGAACTCCCGGCCGCGGTCGCCCTGCGCACCCGCCCGCCCCTGCGCGTCATCGGCGTCGGGCTGCTGCTCGTGGGCGCGGGGTACGGGGCCCTGCTGCTCGGGCCCGGGATCGCGGCGGCCGTCGCGATGATGCTGCTGCTGAGCCTCGGGGAGATCCTCTACAAGACGACGGCCACCGCCTACGTCGCCGACCAGGCGCCCGCACACGCCATCGGGTTGTTCCAGAGCCTGTACGCCGGAGTCTCGGCCAGTGGCGTCGTCCTCGGCGGGCCGCTCGGCGGGGCCCTGTACGCCGCGGCGCCCGGGCTGCTGTGGCCGCTGTGCGCGGCGCTGGCGGCGGGGGCGGGCGGGGCGGTGCTGTGGATGTCGGCACGAGTGGCGCGGGGCCCTGGGGAGCCGCGACCTGCGGGGGAGGCGCTCGCGGCGCGGGAGCCCGAGCCGGGGCTCGCACCGGGGCCCGCGGAGGACCCGGCGCGACACGACCCGCGCCCGGCACATGAGACCGGTTCGCGACCGCGGGCCGTCGCCGGTTAGGTTTCGGGCATGACTGCTACGCGTACCACCGGCGCCGTCGCCGCCGGACTTGCCACCATCACCGCCGACGGCACCGTCCTCGACACCTGGTTCCCCGCCCCCCAGCTGGTCGCCGAGCCCGGCCCGGCCGGGACCGAGCGCCTCACCGCCGAGCAGGCCGTGGAGCTGCTGGGGGCCACCGCGCCCAAGGCGATCCGCCAGGACGCGGTCCGCGGCGTCGAGGTCGTAGCCGTCCGCACCGTGATCGCCTCCCTGGAGGACAAGCCGCTGGACGCGCACGACGCGTACCTGCGCCTGCACCTGCTCAGCCACCGCCTGGTCAAGCCGCACGGCCAGAACCTGGACGGCGTCTTCGGCCTGCTGGCCAACGTCGCCTGGACCTCGCTGGGCCCGGTCGCGATCGACCAGGTCGAGACGGTCCGCCTGAACGCCCGCGCCGAGGGCCTGCACCTCCAGGTCACCTCGATCGACAAGTTCCCGCGGATGACGGACTACGTCGCCCCCAAGGGCGTGCGCATCGCCGACGCGGACCGGGTCCGCCTGGGCGCGCACCTCGCCGAGGGCACCACCGTCATGCACGAGGGCTTCGTCAACTTCAACGCCGGCACCCTGGGCACCTCCATGGTCGAGGGCCGGATCTCCGCGGGCGTCGTGGTCGGCGACGGCTCCGACATCGGCGGCGGCGCGTCCACGATGGGCACCCTGTCGGGCGGCGGCAAGCAGATCATCTCGATCGGCGAGCGCACCCTGATCGGCGCCGAGGCGGGCATCGGCATCGCCCTGGGCAACGAGTGCGTCGTCGAGGCGGGCCTCTACGTCACCGCGGGCACCCGCGTCACCCTGCCGGACGGCCAGGTCGTCAAGGCCCTGGAGCTCTCCGGCGCCGACAACATCCTCTTCCGCCGCAACTCGGTCACCGGCGCCGTCGAGGCCCGCCCGTACAAGGCGGCCTGGGGCGGCCTGAACGAGGTCCTGCACAGCCACAACTGACCGACCCCGGTCCGGTCACGCACGACGCCCTCCCACCCCGACGGGTGGGAGGGCGTCGTGCGTGGTGAGAGCCCTCCCGCCCCGAGCGGGGGAGGGACTTCGCGCACGCGGGGGCCGCGCGGGCCGGGGATCCGGCCGGCGGCGGCGTCAGTGCAGGGGGATCGTGCGGACCAGGCCGGCGAAGGCCTGCTGCTCCGCTTCGGTCAGTTCCACCGACTCCATCGGGTGGACGGAGACGCCGCGCTGGGCGGGGATGACCGAGAGGCCTTCGAAGGCGCCTGGGTCCGGGTGGTGGAAGCGGCTGTCCCACAGCATGTGGCCGAGGCCGATCAGCCAGACGGCGGCGGCCACGAGCAGGACGGCGATGCCGATTTCCTGAGCGAGGGAAATGGAGGGGAACACGCGGTCCTCCAAAGGAGTGCTGGAGTGCGGTACAAGATCGGGCGTGGGGACACTCAACACCACAACCGCCCGAATGGGTAGGGATGTGCTGAGCGTCACGCCAGGGCCAAAGGTCCCGTTCTGGGGTCCCGACCGTCCGGACTCCGGCCCCGGTCGCCCTCCCTGCCCTAGGCCAGCGGCAGCTTGAAGCCCTCGTGGCTCCGGGCGTAGCCCAGCCGCTCGTAGAAGCGGTGCGCGGCGGTGCGCCGCTTGTTGCTGGTGAGCTGCATCAGACCGCAGCCGCGCTCGCGGGCCCGGTCCGCCGCCAGCTCCATCAGGCGGGCCCCGAGCCCCCCGCCCCGCCGGTCCGCGCGGATCCGTACCGCCTCGACGAGGGCCCGCTCCCGCCCGCCCTGGCCGAGACCCGGGACGTACGTCAGCTGCAGGCAGCCCACGAGGTCCCCGTCCTCCTCCAGGACCAGCATCTCGTTGCGCGGGTCCGCCGTGATCGCGGCGAAGGCCCGCTCGTGGGCCTCGGAGACCGGCTCCGGGGCCGGAATCCCGGTGCCGGCCGCGGTACCTGCCGGCTCCGGGTCTTCGTCCTGGGCCAGCAGGGCGAGTACGGCGGGCAGGTCCTGGCGCGTCGCGGTGCGGAAGATCATGCGGGGATCATGCCAAAGGGGCCGGGCGGCGGTGCGGCCCGGCCCCTTCGACGCCGCCGCTACGGGCGGAAGCGCACGACCTGCGGGTCGTGGTCGCTGTTCTGGTCGGCGAACTCCGCGTTGATGTGCACGCTGTCGTAGCTGAACTGCTTGACGCCCGGGCTCGTCAGGATCTGGTCGAGGACCTGGGCGTTGCCCTGGTAGACGTACGAGTAACGCTCCGGCTTCGGCAGCGACTTGATCGCCGCGTACAGCGCGCCGCCGTCCTCCAGCGCCTTCGTCGTGTTCGAGAACTCGAAGTCGTTGATGTCGCCGACCACGAGGACCGCGGCCTTCTTCTCCACCGCCAGGATGTCCTTCACGAACCCGTTCACGGCCTGCGCCTGCAGCAGCCGCTTGGCTTCGGAGGAGCGCACCGGAGGCTGGGTCGAGGAGGTCAGGCCCTGGTCGCCGCCCTTGGAACCGAAGTGGTTGGCGATCACGAAGACGGTCTTGCCGCGGAAGACGAACTCGCCGGCCAGCGGCTTGCGGCTGTCCACCCACGCCGGGTTCGCCGGGTCGACCCGGCCGGGGGAGTGGGTCAGGGCGGCCTTGCCGTTCTCCGTCACCACACCGGTCGCCGTCACCGCGTCGCCCGGGGCGCGCTCGGTGAAGGAGACCCGCGCCGGGTTGAAGAGGAACACCTGGCGGATGTTGCCGCCGGGCTCGCCGCCGTCCTTCTTGTCCTCCGGGTTGACGCTCCGCCACTGGTAGGCCGGGCCGCCGGCGGCCGCGATGGCCTCGGTGAACTTCGTCAGGGTGGCCTCGGCCGACACCGTGCCGTCGTTCTTGGCGCCGTTGTCGTCCTGGATCTCCTCCAGGGCGAGGATGTCGGGGGAGGCGAGGTTCTCGACGACGGCCTTCGCCAGGTTGTCGAACTTCTCCTGCGGGTCGGACGGGTCGAGGTTCTCCACGTTGTACGTGGCCACCGCGAGTTCCTTCTCGGCCTGCGGCTTGGTCTTCTCGGCGGCGAGGGTGCCCTTCTTGACCGTGCCGAGGGTGCGCGCCACCAGGGTGTAGCCGCCGAACTGGTTGAAGTCCAGCGGGCCTTCGGTGGAGCCGGTCAGCTTGTCGCCGACGTTGGCCACCGGGAACGGCTGCTGCGCGAGGGGCGCGAGCTGCTGGATCTGGAGGCGGCCGGTGTTCTGGGAGTCGTACGAGCCGTAGAGCGTGCCGCCGCGCTTGGTGTTGTTCTCCCAGCCCTTCACCGTCACCCACAGCTCGGCGTACGGGTCGGTGGCGCCGACCACGCGCGAGTTGCCGATCGCGATGTTCATGCCCTCGAGGGACTCGTAGTAGTCCAGGGCGTAGCGCGAGGGCTCCAGGGTCAGGCCGTTGATGCTGCCGGCGGCGGCCGCGTCGCCGTCCGGGGCGTACGCGCAGGGGACCGAGTACTCGTTGACGGAGGTGGCCGCGGGCACCGCGTTGCCGGAGGAGACCACGGTCACGACGGGCTTGGAGATCTGCGTGACCGACTGGTTGCCGGAGGAGACGCCGCCGGGAATGTACTCGCCGACCAGGCCGGAGACCGTGACCGCGTCGCCGACCGCAACGGTCGGGACCGAGCTGGTGAAGACGAACACGCCCTCGCTGGTGGCGTCGTCGTCGTCCGTGTCGGGGTCCTGGATCCAGAAGCCGCGCGAACCGTACGTACGGACGCCCGTGACGATGCCCGCCACGTCGGCGACCTGCTTGCCGGCCAGCGGGGATATCCGGGTCGTGCCCTGGATGTCGTGGATGCGTATCGGATCGGCGGACACGGCGCCTTCGGCCGCGTCGGCGGTGCCCGCGAGCAGGCCGGTGGCCAGCGCGGTGGCGACGAGGGCCGCGACGGCGGCGGAACGGGGATGCGAGGAGCGCATGGGCGGGAACTCCGGTGTGTGGAGGGGGAAGCAGATATCTACGCGCGTCAATTTCCTTCGTGCCCGGCAAAGTTGTCAAGCCCTACAGGGAATACGGGGGTTGACTGTGGGATGAACCAAAGGGGAGTGGCCGCCGGGACCGCCCGAAATGCGTCTACTCTGGGGCGCCGTAAGACCCGTACCCGAAGCACCCGAACCACCCGTATCCGAAGCACCCGAACCACCCGTACGCGAACCACCCGTGCCCGC
The DNA here is from genome assembly GCF_042888445.1 of Streptomyces sp. NPDC002886. Classification (NCBI taxonomy): domain Bacteria; kingdom Bacillati; phylum Actinomycetota; class Actinomycetes; order Kitasatosporales; family Streptomycetaceae; genus Streptomyces; species Streptomyces sp. NPDC002886. The sequence goes on along the minus strand of NZ_JBIAPV010000002.1, from coordinate 95,634 downwards.
GAGGAGAACCGCCCCATGTCCGCAGACTCGCACCCCACGCTGCCGCCGGTACGGCTGCTCCCCGACGCGGAACTCGCCCGCGACGCCCTGGCCGCCCCGCTGTTCGCCCGCGCCGTGCGCCTCGCGCGCTGGGCCGGACCGGACACCCGGGTGGACACTGGTGGCGAGCTCGTCCACGGGCAGCTGCCCGAGGCCGTGGCCCTGCTGGGCCTCGACCCCGCCGACGAGGATTCCGCCGCGCACGCGAGCCAGGCCTGGCGGGTGGCCGTCGACACCGGCCTCGTCGACGTCACCGAGCCGGAGGAGGACGGGGGCGACCCGGGGGAAGAGGACGGGGAGGAGCGGGAGTTCGGCACCGCCGAGCCCGGCGAGGACCTGGCGCTGGTGACCGGCGGAACCCCGGGCGACGTGCTCGACCTGTGGCTGGCGGCCCTGGACACCGTCCTCGCGGACGCGGCGGTGCCCGCCCTGGACGACCTCGTCGACGCCCTCGACGCGGGTGGTGAGATCGACTTCGACCAGCTCGACTGGAACCCGCGCCGCGAGGCCGACTTCCTCGACGGGGTCCTCGCCAACCTCTACCTGCTCGCCGTGGCCGAAGGCGGCACGGCCGACGGGCCGGTGCCGCTCCCGGTGCTCGCCGCCTCGATGGTGGTGCCGGACGACATGGGCGATCCCACCGACGCCGTCCTGGAGCAGGTCTCGGACGCGATGATGCGCCTCGACGACCAGTTCCGGCAGCTGGAGCCGATCGGCCTCGTCGAGTTCCGCCCCGTGGACGAGGAGCTGATGGCGGAGGCCGAGGACGAGGACTTCCTCACGGCCGGCGCGGGCTCCGGTTCCGTCCCCGACGAGGAGGACGTCTCCCGGTACGGGCTGGTGCGCCTGACCCCGCTCGGGCTGTACGGCATCCGGGCGCGCATGCTGGAGGCGGGCGTCGAGGCCCCGGCCGTCGGCGAACTCGCCGGCAAGGGCGCGGACGTCCTGCTGGACGTGGTCTCCCACTACTCCGAGGCCGCCGCCGAGGCCGAGATCGAACAGTGGCTGGCCGGCCGCCCCGTACCCGAAGCCGCCGCGGAGCTGCTCGCCGCCGCGCGCGGGGCCGACGCGGGCGGCCCGCTGCGCCGGCTGCGCTGCCAGCAGGCCCTCGCCCCGGCCGGAGCGGAGGCCGAGCCGGCCGTCCGCGCGGTACTGGACGACGCGGAGCTCGGCGGGCTCGCCCGGGTCTGGCTGGCCGAGCGCGGGGTGGCCGACGTACCGGCGCCGGACGAGGAGATGGTGTTCTGGCTGACGGTCGACACGATCGCGGCGCAGCTCGCGACGGGCGGTGCGGACGGCGGGGGAGCCGGGGCCGGGGAGGGCGCCGAGGCGGAGCTGCCGCTCCTGATCCAGTCGCTGACCGCCCATCACGCCGGGTTCTTCGAGCAGGCCTGGCGGGTGGAGCACCCGGCGACGGCCCACGTGCTGGAGGCGATGGGGCGGCTGCACCCCGACAAGAAGGCCGCCAAGGAGGCCCGCAAGGCCGCGTTCAAGGCGCGTTCCCGGGGCGTATGAGGCGCTGGTAACCGGCCGTTCCCGAAAGGGAGTCGGCCAACGGTGGCACCGGTCAAGGGGTCGATTCGTTTTCGCGGGTAGTTCAGTCGGCGTTCACGTGCGGGCGGGAGCGTGTGCGCCGACGACCGCACGACAGGCGCAGCACCTCCCCACCCCTGGAGACCCGATGCCGCTCAGCCGCAGAGATTTCACCACCCGCACCGCACTCGCGGGTGCGGGAGTCGCGCTCACCGGAACGGTCGGCGCACTCGCCACCGCCCCCGGCGCCCTCGCCGCCGACGACGGCGCGCGGCAGGACGACGGCCTGGAACAGGGGCAGGGCCAGGACCGGGGTCACGGCCACGGTCACGGGCCCGGCTACGGTCCGCTCGTCGCCGACCCGGCCGGCATCCTGGCCCTCCCCGCCGGATTCACGTACCGCGTGATCACGCACAGCGGTGTCACCGCACTCGACTCGGGCGAGAGCACCCCCTCCAACCACGACGGCACCGCCGCCTTCGAGGGCCACCGGGGCGTCACCCTCCTCGTCAACAACCACGAGCTGAAGGGCCCCCGCACGAGCTGGAAGCACCCCGTCCCGCTGACCGAGGGCTTCGTCTACGACCCGGGCGCGTCCGGCGGCTGCACGGTCGTCGAGGTACGGCGCGGCGGGGAGGTCGCCGAGTGGGTGGGCATCGCCGGTACGTCGACCAACTGCGCGGGCGGCTCCACCCCCTGGGACACCTGGCTGACCTGCGAGGAGAACGAGGACCTCGCCGGCAAGAACGGGATGACCAAGGACCACGGCTACGTCTTCGAGGTGGACCCGCACGACCGCAGGGCCAACCTCGACCCGAAGCCGATCAAGGCCTTCGGCCGGTACGCCCACGAGGCCGTGGTCATCGACCCGCGGCAGGGCCACGCCTACCTCACCGAGGACGCCTCCGGCCCCAACGGGCTGCTCTACCGGTGGACCCCGCCGAGCGGCTTCCGCCACGGGCGCGGCAAGCTCCGTACCCTCGCCGACGACGCCGGTGTGCTGGCGGCCGCCAAGTGCTTCGACAGTGCGGGACTGTTCGTCGACGACCTCTCGCGGGCGACGAGGATCGGGACCACCTACGGGGTGGACTGGATTCCGGTCCCGGACCGCGACGCGCGCACCGCGGCCGTGCGCAAGCAGTTCGGGGAGTCGGCCGTGACCCGCGCGCGCAAGCTGGAAGGCATGTGGTGGGCCGACGGCGGGGCGTACTTCGTCTCCTCCTACGCCCGTGAGGAGAGCCCGGGCGCGGCCCACGACGGCCAGGTGTGGTTCTACGACCCCAAGCGGCGCACGGTGCGGCTGCAGGTCCTGCTCGGCGTGAACGCCGACCCGTCGGTGGAGGGCGGGTACGACGGCCCGGACAACATCACGGTCTCCCCGTACGGCGGTCTGATCATCGCCGAGGACGGCTCGGGGCTGCAGCACCTCTTCGGCGCGACCGAGTCGGGGCGCACGTACCCGCTGGCCCGCAACGAGATGAACCTGGGGACGGCCGAGGAGCCGGAATACTCGGAGTTCACGGGCGTCTGCTTCTCCCCGGACGGGCGGACGCTGTTCGTCAACATCCAGGACCCGGGCATTATGCTGGCCGTCACGGGACCGTGGCGGCGCAGGCGCTGATCCGGGAGCGGTGACATGAGAAGAGCCGCCCGGGCCGCCGGCCCCGCGGGGCGTGTAGGGGGCGCACCAAATAGGGGGTTAGGGTTGGCGGGTTAAGAGCGTCGGGGCGGGGGGGCCCGGCCCCCACATAGCGAACGGCCAC
>NZ_JBIAPV010000002.1:0-92289 GCF_042888445.1 Streptomyces sp. NPDC002886 | reverse complement strand
GTTGTACAACAGCCCGCCCCGGGGATTTTGGGGGGCGGTCCGGGGCCGGGGGGGGCGCTGGGGCTGATCGGGGTGGGGTGACTTGAGACGCGCCGCGGGGCCCTGGGGCCGGGCGGCTCTTCTCGTCGTCTCACATCTTCGTCTGTTCGTCTGTCCGGTTACTGAGCTTCGGCGCGGCTGGCCGCGGCCCACTCTTCGAGAAGGAACTCGTACGCCTCGGAGGGCCACTCGCCGTCCACCCGGCTCTCGACGAGCTGCCGGATCGCCTCGTTCGCCTCGGCGGCGGACGGGCGCGCGGGGCCCGCGGGCTGGAGTGTCTGGTGCATGGTTCCAAGGCTACGGGCGGGCACTGACAGCCACCTACGTATTAGAGGTGGAACAGATCACCTAGGAAGGGCCTCCGTCGCTCCATGTGCCCGCCCACCTGCTCAGAGTGCCTGTGCGGCCGGTTTGACCATGCCCCGCACTGTGCGCGACTTCACAAACTCGCCCATGGCCGTCATCTCCCATTCGCCCGAGAACTGCTTGATCAGCTTGGCCATCATCACGCCCGTCTGAGGTTCGGCGCTGGTGAGGTCGAAGCGGACCAGCTCCTCGTTGGTCGCGGCGTCGATGAGGCGGCAGTAGGCCTTCGCCACCTCGGTGAACTTCTGGCCGGAGAAGGAGTTGACCGTGAAGACGAGGCCCGTCGCTTCCGCGGGCAGCCGGCCGAGGTCCACGACGATCACCTCGTCGTCGCCGGCGCCCTCGCCGGTCAGGTTGTCGCCGGAGTGCTTGACGGAGCCGCCCAGGATGGAGAGCTTGCCGAAGTAGCAGCTGTCGATGTGGTTGCGCTGCGGGCCGTAGGCGATGACCGAGGCGTCCAGGTCGATGTCCCGGCCGCGGAACGCGGGCTCCCAGCCGAGGCCCATCTTGACCTGGGAGAGCAGCGGGCGGCCGCCCTTGACCAGGGAGACGGTCTGGTTCTTCTGGAGGCTGACCCGGCCCTTGTCGAGGTTGATCTTCCCGGCGCCGGGTGCGGGGGAGGCGGCGGGAGCCGCGACCGGTGCCGGGGCGGCCGGGGCGGGTGCCGGGGTGGCGCCGGGCGCGCCGCTGGTGAGCCAGGGGGAGGCCGCGTACGTGGGCGGCGCCGGGGGAGCCGGGGGCACGGGCGGGGCGACGGGGGCCGGGGCGGCGGGTGCGGGGGCGGCGGCCGCCGGAGCCGGCTCGTCCTCCACCGAGACCCCGAAGTCGGTCGCGATGCCGGCGAGGCCGTTCGCGTACCCCTGGCCGACCGCGCGGACCTTCCACACGCCGCCGCGCTGGTAGACCTCGACGACCACCAGGGCGGTCTCCGTGCCGAGCTGCGGCGGGGTGAAGGAGGAGATCACCGCTCCGCCGCCGGCGTCCCGCACGGTGGCGGTGGGCTCGATGCCCTGGAAGGTCTGGCCCGCGGCGTCCGGGCTGGCGGTGATGACGATCCGCTCGATGCCGGGCGGGACCGAACCGGTGTCCACGGTGATCGAGTCCGGTGCCGTGCCGCCGCCCGAGCGGTAGGTGACGCCGGGGCCGGACGGCTGGTTGAAGAAGATGAAATCGGCGTCGGAACGCACCTTGCCGTCGGCGGCGAGGAGCAGCGCGGACACGTCGAGCCGCACCGGGGCAGCCACGTCCACCGTCACGCGGACGGCATTGAGCGGCAGGTTGGAACCAGGGGTCATAGCGGTCATGCCGGGAGAACGACCGAGGTGGCTTTGCCGTTCCCTTACTTTCACCCGGTTTCCCGGTTCTTCACTCGCGCCTCAGGCGCGGCCCTGGTTGCGGGGGTGGTTCCTGGCCGTCCGCTCGTTGCCGAACTTGTACGAGCCGGTCCAGCGCGCCATCACGAGCTGGGCGTCGCCGGCTTCGACCTCGGCCAGGAAGGCGGCGGCCCGCCCGCCCCGGAGGGTGGCCGCGGACCGGCCCTGGTGGGTGATGGCGACGCTCTGGTCGCCCCGCTGTTCGTACGAGAATCCGTGAGGTCTGGGCATGGGCCGAGGGTGCCGTTCACGGTCGGGGGGCCGCAACGCAATTTGACCCGGTCGGGCTCCGGTCCGACCCCGAGCGGCCTCGTGATGCGGTGTCAGCCCTGCCGAGTAAGATCCCTTTTGCGGTGATTTCTTGCGCTACGGAAGAGGTTTTGCCCATGCCTGCTGGTGCAGCTCTTACGGCCGAATCGATCGGACCGGTGGACGTCGCCGTGGTCGCCTTCGACGGCAACCGGTTCAACGGCGATGTCGCCCCGGCCCTGCGCGAGCTCCAAGAGAGCGGAGTGGTGCGCATCCTCGACCTCACGTTCGTCCGCAAGGAGCGGGACGGCGCGGTCTCCGTGGTGGAGCTCGCCGACTCCGAGGTGGCCGATCAGTTCGAGCGGGTGCTCGGCGAGGAGTACGACCTGCTCAGTGACGAGGACCTGGAGACCGTGGCGCAGGGCCTCGCTCCGGAGTCCTCCGCGCTCGTGGTGGTGTGGGAGAACGCCTGGGCCACCCGCCTGGCCTCGGCGGTGCGGGCGTCCAACGGGCAGGTGCTCTTCATGGAACGCATTCCGCGCGACAGCGTGGAACGCGCCGTCGCCGCACTGGACGAGAAGTAGGGGAGGACGGTCATGCCTCGACGTTTCGGGCGCCCGGGTCTGCTGGGCGCGATGGCACGCACCGCGGTCGTGGCGGGTACGGCCACCGCGGTCTCCGGCCGGGTGCAGCGCAGCCAGGCCGAGCGCGCCGCACAGCAGCAGGTCTCGGCGGAGGCCGAGCAGCAGGCCCTGGTCGACCAGGCGGCGGCCCAGGCGGCCGCGCAGCAGCAGGCCTGGCAGGCGCAGCAGGCGCCGCCGACCGCGGCGCCGGCTCCCGCGCTCGACAGGGTCGGCCAGCTCACAGCGCTGGCCGACCTGAAGGCCCAGGGCCTGCTCACCGACGAGGAGTTCGCGGCGGAGAAGGCCAGGGTTCTGAGCGCCTGAGCGCCTGAGCGCCTGAGGGTTTGAGCGCTTGAGCGCTTGAGCGCCTGACCCCGCCGTGCCTTGGCGGCGGTCCCCCTAGCCTCCCGTGACCCGTCGCGGGAGGTTCAGCGGGTTGGCCTCGCGGAGTTCCGCCGGGAGCAGGGCGTCCGGCACCGACTGGTAGGCCACCGGGCGCAGCCAGCGCTCGATCGCCGTGCCGCCGACCGAGGTGGAGTGCGAGGTCGCCGCCGGGTAGGGGCCTCCGTGGTGCTGGGCCGGGGCCACCGTGACACCGGTCGGCCAGCCGTTGACCACGACCCGGCCCGCCAGCGTCGTGACCTGGGAGATCAGCTCCGCCGCCGGACCCGGGCCGCCGTCCGCCTCGGCGGCCGACAGCTGGAGGGTCGCGGTGAGGTTCCCGGGCAGCCGCCCGAGCACGGCGGTGGCCTCGTCCTGGTCGGCGTACCGCACCAGCACCGTGACGGGGCCGAAGCACTCCTCCAGGAGCGCCTCGTACGGCCCGCCCTCCAGGAGGGTCCGCGCCGGCACGCTCAGGTAGCCCGCGCCGACGGTGTGCTCGCCGCCCGCGCCGGGGGTGACGGGCGCGTCGACCCCGGGCAGGGCGGCTCGTTCGCGGACTCCGGCGACGAAGTTCTCCCGCATCCGGTGGTCGAGGAGGACCCCGGGCTCCGTCTCGCCGAGCGCCTTGGTCAGCGCCCCGGCGAGCCGGTCCCCGTCCGCGCCCTCGGGTACGAGGACCAGGCCCGGCTTGACGCAGAACTGGCCGACGCCGAGCGTGACCGAGCCGGCCAGACCGCCGCCGATCTCCTCGGCGCGCTCGGCGGCGGCCGCCGGGGTGACCACGACGGGGTTCAGGGAGCCGAGCTCCCCGTGGAAGGGGATCGGCACGGGCCGCGCGGCGGCGGCGTCGAACAGGGCCCGCCCGCCCCGGATGGAACCGGTGAACCCGGCGGCGGTGACCAGCGGGTGACGGATCAGCTCCAGGCCCGCGTCGAACCCGTGGACCACGGCGACGACCTCGGCCGGCAGCCCCGCGGAGACGGCGGCCCGGCGCAGCAGCGAGGCGCACAGCTCGGAGGTGGCCGGGTGGTCGGGGTGCGCCTTGACCACGACCGGGCAGCCCGCGGCCAGCGCGCTGGCGGTGTCGCCGCCGGGCACGGAGAAGGCGAGGGGGAAGTTGGAGGCGGCGTAGACCGCGACCACGCCCAGCGGCACCTTGTAGCGGCGCAGTTCCGGGCGGGGCGGGGCGGTGGTGGGATCGGCGCGGTCGATGCGGACGTCGAGGTAGGAGCCCTCGTCCACGGCGTCGGCGAAGGCGCGGAACTGGCCCGTGGTGCGGGCCAGCTCTCCGGTGAGCCGGCCGGGGCCGAGCGCCGTCTCGGCGTCGGCGGCCTCGATGACGTGGGAGGCTGCCTCGTCGAGCAGATCGGCGGCGGCGCGCAGGAAGGCGGCGCGCCTCCCCGCGTCGGCCAGCGAGCCGCGGGCGGCGTGGGCCGCGCGCACGGCTTCGTCCAGCTCCCGGGGTGTGGCCTCCACCGCAACCTGCTCGCGGTGCTTCCCGGTGCGGGGGTCCACACTCCAGACTGGTGTTGCTGCCATGGCGAAACTGCCTCCTGGATCTACGCTGACCCGCGCGGATGCGTTCAGTATGGTGAACGCTGTTCCGTTGGATGAATGATCACATCCACCGTGGACTCTATTTCCGTGTCTTCCGGGTTGACAAGAGACAGCAAGAGACAGAGGGGCGCGAAGGCGGATGACCACCACAGCTGAGTCGGGGGGCTCGGGAGCGTCGGCGGCCGTCAAATCGGCGGTACGCACGGTCCTGTTGCTGGAGCACTTCGCCTCCCGGCCGGGGCTGCACAGCCTCGCAGACATCCAGAACGACCTCTCCCTGCCCAAATCCAGCCTTTACATGCTGCTGCGCACCCTGGTGAACCTGGGCTGGGTGGAGACAGACGCGACGGGCACGCGGTACGGCATCGGCGTACGGGCCCTGCTCGTCGGCAGCTCGTACATCGACGGGGACGAGGTGGTGGCGGCGGCCCGGCCCACGCTGGACCGGCTCTCCGACGACACGACCGAGACGATCCACCTCGCCCGCCTTGACGGCACGAGCGTGGTCTACCTGGCCACCCGGCAGTCCCAGCACTACCTGCGCCCCTTCACCCGTGTCGGGCGGCGGCTGCCGGTCCACTCGACGGCGCTGGGCAAGGCGCTGCTGGCCACGCACACGGACGAGGAGGTACGCGCACTGCTGCCGCGCCGGCTCGAAGCCGTCACCGAGCACACCATCACCGACCGGGAGCGGCTCATCGAGGACCTGGCCCTGGTACGGGAGCAGGGTTACGCGGTGGACCGGGAGGAGAACACGCTCGGACTGCGCTGCTTCGGGGTGGCGGTGCCCTACCGGACGCCGGCGCGGGACGCGGTGAGCTGTTCGGTACCGGTGGCGCGGCTGACTCCGGGGCACGAACGGGGCATCAAGGCGGCGCTGTTCGCGGCCCGCGACCAGCTGTCGGTGGTGACGCGGCGGATGTAGCGGCGGGTTGACGGTCGCGGGTGGGCGGCGGAGGGGCCCGGTTCCTCCCCCGGGTGGGGGAGGCGGTTCCCCTTCAAGGGGGAGGTGGTGGGGCAACGGACGCGGGAACGTTGGGTCATGACCACACGAGCCGCGCACCTGCCGCGACCACCACGACCGGCCCACGACGCAGAGCAGCCCTCCGCCGCCCCGCCGGGGGCCGGGCGGCGGAGGGTCCTGGCCGCGGTGGCCATCGCCGCCACCGTTCCGTACCTGACCCTGAAGGCCGCCTGGCTGGCCGGGAGCCACGTCGGGATACCGGCGGGCAGCGTGCTGCTGGAGCCGGGGCTGGTCCTCACCGTGGCGAATGCCGTCACCGTGCTCATGGACGCGGCCGTGATCCTGCTCGTGCTGGTGCTCATCAGGCCCTGGGGCAGGCGGGTTCCGTCCTGGCTGCTGGTGGTCCCGGGCTTCGTCGCCACCGGTCTGCTCACGCCCATCGTGCTCGGGTTTCCCGGCCAGCTCCTCCTGAGGAGCATGGGGCTGGGTCCGGACGAGGCCGCGCCGACGGCGGCGAAGCCCTTCCTCGACGACTGGGTCTTCCACGTCGTCTACACGGGCTTCATCGTCCAGGCGATGGCCCTGGCAGGCCTGTTCGTGCCCTACGCCCGCGAGCGCTGGGGCCGGCGCTGGCAGGGTCCCCTCGGTGCGCGGCTCCCGTCACCCACGGGGGTGGTGGCGGGAGCCGCGGCGGCACTGGCCGCGGTGGTCGCGGCGACGCACTTCTACTGGGCACTGGGCGGCACGGCCGGGCAGAACGCCTCGCAGATCGCGCAGTACTCCTCGGACTCCGCCGTGGGCTCCGCGGTCCACGGGATATGCGCGCTGACCGCGGCGGCGGGGGCGCTCCTGCTGGCCAGGGGCGGGACCCGGCGGGCGGGATGGCCGCTGGCCGTGGCGTGGACCGGGTCGGCGGCGACCCTGTGCTGGGGGATGTGGATGCTGGCGGCGTTCACGAGCGGCGACCCCGGCCCCGGCGAACGGACCACCACCGCAAGCTATTTGATCTACGGTGGTCAGATGCTCACAGCCGTCCTCGCGACCGCGGTCCTGGGTCGGTTCCTCGCCGGCCGCCGCACGGGCTGAGGGAGGGGGCAGGAGTGGAGCGCCGGCCGAGGTGGTGGCCCCTGCGCTGGCTCCATCTGATCCTCGGCGGGGCCCTGCTGATGCCGTACTTTCTCCTCACCGAGGTGGTGGTCGGTGTCCTCGCGGGCGGGAGCAACGCACGCGAGTCCCTCCCGCTCAGCCTTGCCGCCTACGCCGCCGCCCTGCCGCTCGTCGCCGCGACCGGGCTGTCCGGACTGGTCCGGCCGATGTCGGTGGCCGCCGCGCGCGCCCTGTGCGGGGTACCGGGGGAGCGGTTCGCCGAGGGGCGGGCCCGCAGCTGGGCGGCCCGGGTGCGGGCCGCGGCCTGGTGGACCCTGCACCTGGGGGTCGGAGCCCTGGTCAGCGGAGTGAGCCTGGCGGTACCGCCCATGGCGGTGGTTCTGCTCGCCCTGCCGTTCGTGAGCGCGCTGCGGGAATTCCCGGTCAGGCTCGGCTGGTTCGACGCGCGGGCCCAGCCGTACGTGGCCCCCTTGCTCGGGATCGGGCTGCTGGCCGGGCTCGTCCTGTGCGCCGCCGGGGCGGGGGCGCTGCTGGCCCGGCTGGCGCCGGTGCTGCTCGGGCCGACGGCGGGGGACCGGCTGGCGGCGGCCGAGGAGCGCGCCGCCGACCTGGCGGTCCGCAACCGGCTGGCCCGGGAGCTGCACGACGCCGTCGGACACGCCCTGAGCGCGGTCACCCTCCAGGCGAGCGCCGCCCGGCGGGTGCTCGACAGCGACCCCGGCTTCGTCCGGGAGGCGCTGGCCGCGATCGAGGACACCACCCGGCGCACGGTGGGAGAGCTGGACGCGGTCCTCGGCCTGCTGCGCGAGGGCGACGCAGCGGGCGCCGGGGGCGGCGCGCTGCCGGCCGCCCCGACGCTCGCCGCCGACCTCGACGGGCTGCTGGCCCGCAGCAGGGCCTCCGGGACCCCGATCACCGCCCTCCAGGACCCGGGACCCTCCGGGGACTGGGGGCGCCTTCCGGCGATCGCCTCCCGGGAGGCGTACCGGATCGTGCAGGAGGGCCTGAGCAACGCACTGCGGCACGGGACGGGCCCGGTCGACCTGCGGATCCTCGTACGGGTGAGGGGCGAGGAAGACGGACCGGGCGACCAGGACGGCCCGGGCGGACCGGGTGGACAGGGGGAGCGCGGTGGGCACGGGGAACCGGGTCGGCACAGGGAGCGCTGTGGGCAGGGGGAGCCGGATGGGCGCGGGGAGCCCGGTGGGCGCGGGGAACCGGGTCGGCACGGGGAGCGCTGTGGGCAGGGGGAGCCGGATGGGCGCGGGGAGCCCGGTCCGCACAGGGAGCAGGGTCGGCGCGGGGAACGCGGTGGATACGAGGAACTGGAGATCACGATGACGAACGATCCGGCGGTGGCGGCCGGGGCCCCGCGGGCCCGCACCACCGGGGGCCGGGGGCTGCACGGCGCGGCCGAGCGGGCGGCGCTGCTCGGCGGGAGGGTCGAGGCCGGGCTACACGAGGGCCGGTGGCGGCTGCGGGCCGTCCTCCCGCTCGCCGAGGGCCCCCGATGAGGCCGCCCGAGCCGCAGACACCGCCCACGAACCCGTCGGCGGCTGAGCCACCGACGGCGAGTGCGGAGGTGGCCGCGCCCGGGACCCGGGAGGCGACTCCGCCCGCGGCTCCGGCTCGGCCCGTGGCCCCAGTCTCGGTTCCGGTTTCGGCTGAGGCCCCGGTCCCGGCTGCGGTCCCGCCGCCGGCTGAGCCGCCGACGGCGAGTGCGGAGGTGGTCGTGCCCGGGACCCGGGAGGCGACTCCGCCCACGGCCGCGGCTCCGGCTCTGCCCGTGGCCCGAGCCTCGGCCCCGGTTTGGGCTGAGGCCCCGGTCCCGGCGGGGGTCCCGCCCGTGGCCCCAGCTCCGGCCTCACCTCCGACCTTGGACCCCCCACCGCCCGTGGCTCCGCCCCCAGCTCCGGCCTCGGCCGCACCTCTGCCCGTGGCTCCGGCTCCGCCCCCAGCTCCGGTCCGGGCTGCGGCCCCGGCTCGGGCGGTGTTGCGGGTGGTGGTGGCCGATGACGAGCGGATGGTTCGTACCGCTCTGCGGGTCATCCTCGATGCCGAGCCCGATCTGGAGGTCGTCGGGGAGGCGGCCACCGGGGCCGAGGCCGTGGCCGTGGTGCGGGCGCTCGCCCCGGACGTGGTGCTGATGGACGTGCGGATGCCGGAGATCGACGGGATCCGGGCCACCGAGCGGATCCTCGCCACCATGGCCGAGCCGCCCCGGATCGTGGTGGTCACCACCTTCGAGAACGACGCCTACGTGTACGACGCGCTGCGCGCGGGGGCCTCCGGGTTCCTCCTCAAGCGGGCCGACCCCGACGAGCTGACCGCCGCGGTCCGGCTCGTGGCGCGGGGGGACTCGCTGCTCTTCCCCGCCGCCCTCCGTTCCCTGGCCGCCTCCCACACCCCGCCGGGGGCCGGCCCGGCCACCGCGCCCTGGGTCGCCCGGCTCACGGACCGGGAGGCCGACGTACTGCGCCTGATGGCCGCCGGGCTCTCCAACCACGAGGTGAGCGAGCGGCTCGGAGTCGGCCCGCAGACGGTCAAGACGCACGTGGCCGCGGTGCTGGCCAAGACCGGCTCCCGGGACCGGACCCAGGCGGTCATCGCGGCGTACGAGGGAGGCTTCCTCATGAAGAAAGGCTGAGAACTCCGCCACAATCGGGGCAGAGCGGAACGCCTGGGACGGCTGGGGCGTCCTTCTGGGGGATGAACAAGACGATCAGGCGTGCGTCGGTCTTCTGTCTGCTTCTGGTGCTGGCCCTTTTGGTGCGGGTCACCTGGGTGCAGGCATATCAAGGCCAGGCCCTCGCAGACGACAAGAACAACCGGCGCAACCTCATCGGGAAGTACGAGAACCCGTTGGGGAACATCATCGTGGGCGGGGAGGCGATCACCGGCTCCAAGGACACGGGCGGCAAGGACTTCCGGTACAAGCGGACCTACACCGACGGGCCGCTGTACGCGCCGATCACCGGTTACAGCTCCCAGGCCTTCGGGTGGAGCATGCTCGAGGGCGTCTACAAGGACATCCTCAACGGCACCGACAACCGGCTCAAGACGATCATGGACACGCTCACCGACAAGCGGGCCGCCCCCGGCAACGTGATCACCACGATCGACAAGGACGTCCAGAAGGCGGGCTGGGACGCGCTCCAGGGCAAGCAGGGTTCGGCCGTGGCGCTCGACCCGGCGACGGGAGAGATCCTGGCCGTCGTGAACAACCCGTCCTTCGACCCGGGGACCATCACCGGCGCGGGCAGCGCGGAGCAGAAGGCGTGGGACGCGCTCAACGTCGACAGTGGCAAGGCCATGGTGAACACGGCGCTCCGCAATCCGCAGGCACCCGGCTCCACCTTCAAGCTGGTCACCCTCGCGGCGGCCATCGAGAACGGCCTGGTCACCAACATCGACACGCCGACCTCCGTCCCCGGCGACTACACGATCCCCGGCACCGCGCGCAAGCTCAAGAGCGAGGTGACCGACGCGCAGTGCAACAACGTCAGTCCCCGCACCGCGCTCAAGCTTTCCTGCAACAACGTCTTCGCCGACTTCGCGCACAAGCTGGGCCAGGACAAGATGCGGGCGATGGCCGAGAAGCTGGGCTTCAACGTGGTGCTGAAGCTCCCCGTCTGGACCGACCCCGCGAGCAAGTACCCGACGAAGAAGATGTCGGTCGACCAGGTCGCGCAGACCGGCATCGGCCAGTTCGACGTCCAGGCCACTCCGCTCCAGATGGCGATGGTGAGTGCCGCGATCGAGAACGGCGGCAAGCTCGTCGCTCCGCACGAGGTCTCCGAGGTCACCGACTCCAACGGCAACGTGCTGGAGAGCTTCAAGGACCCGAAGTCCACGCAGGTGATGCGCGGGAAGACCGCCTCGATGCTCCAGGACGCCATGAGGACGGTCGCCACCGAAGGCGGCGGCAAGAACGTCCAGATCCCGGGCGTGGAGTCGGGCGCCAAGACCGGCACCGCCCAGCGCGGCGTGGACAACAACCTGCCGCCGCTCGCCTGGTACACCACGTACGGCAAGGCCGGTGGCAAGCAGATCGCCGTCGCCGTGGTGATCGTCGGGTCGGACACCGACCGCTCCGAGATCGCCGGCGGCAAGCTGGCCGCCCCGGTGGCGCAGAAGATGATGAAGGCCTGGCTGAAGTAGGAGCGCGCGCCGGGAACCGGCCGGGTTCCCGGCGCGTTGTCCCTCCCATGATCCGGACCGCGCAGCCCGAAGACCTCGACGCCATAGCCGCCCTCCACACCAGGGCCCGCGCCACCTACTACCGGGGCCGGATACCCGAGGAGGCCTACGGCGGCGCCGCCGAACTGGCGCGCACCCGGGAGGGCTGGTCCCGGGCGGTGGCCCGGGCCGCCGCCGACGGCGGGGTGCTCTGCGCCGAGAGCGGCGGCGAACTCACCGGAGTGGCGGCCTTCCGCACCGCCGACGGCGAGACCACCCTCACGCAGCTCCACGTGGACCCCGTCCACTGGCGCCGCGGCACCGGGGCCGCCCTGCACGCCGCCTGCATCGACGCCTGGCTCCGGGCCGGCGTGCGCCGGGTCCGCCTGGAGGTCTTCGAGCACAACCTCCGCGCCCAGGCCTTCTACGCCGCCCACGGCTGGCTCCCGGATCCCGATCCCGCCGGAGCCCGCGTCGCGGGCTCCCACCGCATCCTGTGGCTCACGGTGCGGGACCGGCTCGCGGTGGCCGAGCCGTCCGGGGAATGAGACGCGGGGCCGGATGGTTGAACACGGAACAGTTGATTCCGTGGAGGGAAGAAGGAACATGCGCGTCGAGATCTGGAGCGACATCGCCTGCCCGTGGTGCTACATCGGCAAGGCCCGGTTCGCCGAGGGGCTGGCCGGCTTCGCACACCGCGAGGAGGTCGAGGTGGTCTACCGCTCCTTCGAGCTCGACCCGAACGGCCCCAAGGGCGAGGTGGCTCCCGTCCTGGAGATGCTGGCCAAGAAGTACGGCCGCACCCTGGAGGAGGCCCGCGGCATGGAGGAGCACGTCGCCGCGAGCGCCCGCGCCGAGGGGCTGACGTACCGCACCGAGGGCCGTGACCACGGCAACACCTTCGACATCCACCGCCTGCTGCACCTGGCCGCCGCCCGCGGCCGCCAGGAGGAACTGCTCGACCTCGCCTACCGCGCCAACTTCGGCGAGGAGCGCTCCGTCTTCGATCCCGAGGTGCTGGTCGCGCTCGCCGTCGAGGCCGGACTGGACGGGGCCGAGGCCCGCGCGGTGCTGGCCGACGAGTCCGCGTACGCCGCCGAGGTGCGGGCCGACGAGCGCGAGGCGGCCGAACTGGGCGCCAACGCCGTGCCGTTCTTCGTGCTCGACCGTCGCTTCGGGATCTCCGGGGGGCAGCCCGCCGAGGTGTTCACGCGGGCGCTGGAGCAGGCCTGGGCCGGCCGTGAGGTCCTCGTGACCGCCGCCCCCGAGGGCGAGGTGTGCGAGCCCGACGGAGCGTGCGCGGTGCCGCGCCCGTAAGGCCCCACCATAAGTAGTCCTTTGGTGTGGTGCGGGAAACCCGGCAATGGACTTTGGGTTGGTCCTGGCGCAGAGTGAAAGTCATGGACCTCTTTGCGCCCGGGACCGTCCGCGACGAGTTCGCGCACTCCCTCACCTATCTGAACACCGCCAACTACGGGACCCTCCCGCGGGCCGCCGTCGCCGAGGTGCGGCGGCTCGCGGAGGCGGCGGGGGCCGGACTCCCGGAGGGCTTCGGGGACTTCGGTCGCGTGGAACGGGTCCGGGAGGCGTTCGCCCGCATCGTCGGGGTCCCCGCGGACCGCGTGGCCGTCGGCTCGGCCGTCTCCACCCACGTCGGCCTGGTCTCCGCCTCCGTCCCGTCCGGATCCGAAGTCCTGTGCCCGGAGGGCGAGTTCGCCTCCGTCATCAACCCCTTCGTGGTGCGCGACGACCTCAAGGTCCGCTTCGCCCCGCTGGAGTCCCTCGCCGAAGCCGTCGGCCCGGACACCGCACTGGTCGCGCTGAGCGCCGTACAGTCCGCCGACGGGCGCATCGCGGACCTCGCGGCCGTCCGCGCGGCGACCACCGCGCACGGGGCGCGGATGCTGGTCGACGCCTCACAGGCGGCGGGCTGGCTGCCCTTCGACGCGAGCCCCTACGACTACACGGTCACCGCCGGGTACAAGTGGCTGCTCGCCTCGCGCGGGGTCTCCTACCTCACGGTCTCGCGGGAGGCCCAGGACGCCGTGACCCCGATGCACGCGGGCTGGGTGGCGCTCGCCGGCATGTGGGACGCCATCTACGGCCCGCTGCGGGAACTGGCCCACGGAGCCCGGCGCTTCGACGAGTCCCCGGCCTTCCTGGCCTACCACGCCGCCGAGCCCTCGCTGGCCCTGCTGGAGCGGATCGGGATCGACGCCGTCCACGCCCACGACACCGCCCTGGCCGCCCGCTACCGGTCCGGCCTCGCCCGCCTGGGCCACGAGCCCGTCCCGGGCCGGTCCCCGATCGTCTCGGTGCCGGGTCTGGCCGACCGTCAGGGCGCCCTGCTCGCCGCGGGCATCTCCACGTCCGCCCGCGCGGGAACCCTGCGGGCTTCCTTCCACCTCTACAACACCGAGGCGGACGTGGACCGGCTGCTGAACCTCCTGGAGGGCTGATCCGGGAGGGCTGATTCAGGGGGACCGATCCCGGCCGGCCCCCCGTCCGGCCGGCCCGCTCACGCGGAGGGCAGGGCCGCCGACCAAGCCGAGCCCGCCGCCGCGAGGGCCCCGGCCGGATCCACCGACAGGGCCCCGGCCAGTGCCGTCAGGCAGGCCCCGACGGTGTCCAGGGAGGCCGCCGTGCCGTAGTGGTTGACCCGGACCATCTCCCGGGCCAGCGCGCCGCCGCCCGCCGCGAGGGGAGCCGCCGGATCCACCGCGAGGGCCTTCGCCACCACCAGCGAGGCCTCCGGGACACGGAGGGTGGTGGCCACCGGGGCCGCCGCCTCGTCCCGGCCGACGTACGGGGCGAGGCCCAGTGCCACGGCGCCCGCGCGGGTCGCCGCCGCCGCGGCCGCGTGGCGGGCCGTCACCGACGCCAGGCCCTCGGCCGCGATCCGGTCGAGGCAGGCCTCCAGCGCCAGCATCTCCAGCTGCGCCGGCGCGTGCGGCAGCGCCGTGCGCCCGCCGTCGATCCAGCGCTCCTTCCAGTCCAGCAGGGAGAGGTACGAGCGGCGCGGCGCCGAGGCGTTCTCCGCGAAGCGGGCCCACGCCCGCTCGGAGACCGACACCGCCGAGACGCCGGCCGGTCCGCCCATCGCCTTCTGCGCGCCGATCACGCACAGGTCCACGCCCCAGGCGTCCGGCAGCAGCGGCTCCGCGCCCACCGAGGCCACCGCGTCCAGCATGAACAGGGCCCCGTGGGCCCGTACGGCCTCGCCGATCTCCGCCACCGGGTTGGTGTTGCCGGTGGCCGCCTCCGCGTGGACCAGGGAGACGAAGTCGATCTCCGGGTGCTCCGACAGGGCCCGGTCGACCTGGGCGGCGGACACCGCGGTGTCGAAGGGGACCTCCAGGTCCACGACGCGCGCCCCGCAGTCGCGCAGCCAGTTGCCGAAGGTGGTTCCGTAGGGGCCGGTCACCACGTTCAGCGCGGTCGAGCCGGGCCGGGCGCCCGACCGGATGCACCCCTCCAGCGGCAGCAGCGCCTCGCCCTGGGTGATCACCACGTCGGCCCGGGTCCCGAGCAGCTCCGCGACCCCCCGCTCGATCGACGCGAAGCGCGCGGCGGTCAGGGGCGGAAGGTCCAGGAGGGGGTGGGTCACGGTGCCGCTCTCTTCGTTCTCTCGGGTCGGGGTGGTTCATCCGGACAAGTCCGGACCGGTCTGGCCGGTCTGGAGAGCCTACCGAGCCCCCACATAGAGTGCCGCCATGAGCGACGAGGTCAACGCAGACAGCGCACGGTCGGGTCCGCTGCACGTGAAGGGGCGGGTGCTGGTCGGGCCCGAGGAGGTCCGCGACGAGCTCTGGGTCGTCGGCGGCCGGATCTCCTATGAGCGCCCGCGCGGCGCCCGGGAGGTCACCGAGGTCACCGGGTGGGTGCTGCCCGGTCTGGTGGACGCGCACTGCCACGTGGGGCTCGACGCCCACGGGCCGGTGGACGCCGACACGGCCGAACGGCAGGCCCTGACCGACCGGGACGCGGGCACCCTCCTCATCCGTGATGCCGGGTCCCCGTCCGACACCCGTTGGATCGACGGCCGCGAGGACCTGCCGAAGATCATCCGGGCGGGCCGGCACATCGCCCGCACCCGCCGCTACATCCGCAACTTCGCCCACGAGATCGAGCCCGCCGACCTCGTCGAGTACGTGGGCCGCGAGGCGCGGCGCGGCGACGGCTGGGTCAAGCTGGTCGGGGACTGGATCGACCGCGAGGCCGGGGACCTGACCGCCTGCTGGCCGCGCGCCGAGGTGGAGGCGGCCATCGCCGAGGCCCACCGCCTCGGGGCGCGGGTCACCGCGCACTGCTTCGCCGAGGACTCCCTGCGGGACCTGGTCGAGGCGGGCATCGACTGCGTCGAGCACGCCACGGGGCTCACCGAGGACACCATCCCGCTGTTCGCGGAGCGTGGGGTGGCCATCGTCCCGACCCTTGTGAACATCGCGACCTTCCCGAAGATGGCGGCGGGCGGCGAGGCCAAGTTCCCGCGGTGGTCCGCGCACATGCGCAGGCTGCACGAGCGGCGCTACGACACCGTCCGCGCCGCCTACGACGCGGGCATCGGGGTCTACGTCGGCACGGACGCGGGGGGTTCCCTCCCGCACGGCCTGGTCGCGGCCGAGGTGGGCGAGCTCGTCAAGGCCGGTATCCCGCCGCTGCGGGCCCTCTCGGCGACGGCCTGGGGGGCGCGCGAGTGGCTCGGCAGGCCCGGCCTGACCGAGGGTGCACCGGCCGACCTCGTGGTCTACGAGACCGATCCGCGGGCCGACGTACGGGCACTGGCGCAGCCGCTGCGGGTGGTGGTGAACGGGACGGTGGTGGCCTGAGGTCGCGGGCGTACGGGAGTTGACGGGGCGTGACGTCCGTGGCCGTGTGGTCGTTGTGTACGCCCGACACGGGTCCGGAGCGGGCCCGGGCGGCCGGGATTCCCGGGATGGGAGGGAACTCCCGTTCCGGGTGAGGCACATGTAATCGAACCTATGCCTGGAAACCACCCTTTGGGGTGAACTCACGCCGGGTTCACCCCCGTTCACTCTCAGTGCGTAAAGATTCCGGGGTCGAGGCCGTCGGCCGCGCAATGTCCCCCATTGGCGCCGCGACGGCTCCCATCTCCCTGGGGGTTCCACCACCTTGAACAGCAACACCTTCCGCATGCCCGTGGCCGCGCTCGTCGCCACGGGAGCGGTTGCCCTGCTCGCCGCACCGCCCGCCTTCGCCACCGGCTCCGCCCCCTCCACCGGATCCCACCCGGCCGGGGGCAAGGCCAGTGCCGTCGTCCTGCGCACCACGCTGGACGTGGGCCTGCTCAACAAGACCGTGCACGTCCCGCTGAACGCGACCCTCAACGAGGTCAGCGCCCCGGCGGACGCCGCGAAGACGGCGCTGACCGTCACCCTCGACGGGGTCGACGGCGGAGCGCCGGTCAGCGTCCTGCGCGCCGACGTCGCCACCTCCAAGGCCACCGTCGACGCCGGCCGCGCCGCGGCGGAGGCGAACCTCGCCAAGGCCCGGATCCACGTACCGGGTCTGCCCCTGCTGTCCGTGATCGAGGTGGAGAAGGTCACCTCCAAGGCCGTCTGCGCGGCGGGGGAGAAGCCGGTCGCGCACTCCAACGTGCTGGGCGCCGTGACCGTCCTCGGCAAGAAGGTCACCCTCTCGGCGGGCGGCCCCACCAAGGTGGAGGTCCCCGGCGTCGGCCTGGTGGCCCTGGAGCTCTCCACCGCCCGGACCACCTCCACCACGGCCGCCGCGACCGCGCTGCGGCTCAAGGTGTCGGTGAACCCGCTCAAACTGAACGTCGCCGAGGTCGAGGGCGAGATCGTGCTCGCCGAGGCCCGCTGCGAGTCCCCGGCAGCCCCCAGCCCCGCTCCGTCGAAGCTGCCCGACGTCAAGCCCCAGACGGCCACCACGGGCGGCACCGGGACCCAGGCCGACCTCGCCGAGACCGGAGGCGGCTCGCTCACCCCGTACGTGACCGGTGGTGCGCTGCTCCTGCTCGGCTTCGGCGCCGCCGCACTGGTCGTGACCCGGCGCGGCAGGGCCTCGTAGGGGCGACGCTTCGTGGGGGCGATGCTTCGTGGGGCCGGGGCCGGGGCCTCGTAGGGCCGGGCCTCGAAGGGATCCGCCCTACTTCGTCGCGCGCGTCAGCCCCTGCGCCGCGGCGCCCCGTGACATGACGGCCTTCGTCACCTCGCGGTCGGCCGCGGCGTACGCGCTGTCGGCGGAGGTGGTGGCGGCCTCGCAGGAGGTGCAGACGACGCGGAACGGCGGCCGCATGTCCGAGAACTGCGTGAGGTACTCGGCCTTCACCACCTCCCAGCGGCCCGGCCGGCCGGCCGCCGGGGCGAAGGTGAAACGGGGGACCGAGGACATGTTGCCGCGGGCCTTGTCGGCCTCGTAGAAGCTCGCCACCTGGTCGCCCATGCCGTACACCACCCAGGTGCCGTTGACCTTCTCGTACGGCTGCGGCACGTGGTTGTGGGTGCCGAGGATCAGGTCGATGTCGGGGAGGCCGTCCGCCGCGCGCGAGGCGGTCAGCGTCCGGGCCAGCTCCAGCTGCTGCCGGTCCGGAGCCGTCTGCCACTCGGAGCCCCAGTGGACGCTGAGGACGACGACGTTCGCGCCGGCCGCGCGCGCGGCGCGGGCGTCGGCGATGATCCGCGCCGGGTCGATCAGGTTCACGGCCCAGGGCTTGTCCGCGGGGAGCGGGATGCCGTTCGTCCCGTACGTGTAGTCCAGTTGCGCGACCTTGGCGCCGCCGGCCTCGAGCAGGGCCGGGGCCTTGGCCTCCTCGGGGCCGCGGGCCGAGCCGACGTGGCGGATGCCGACGCGGTCGAGGTGGTCCAGGACGCGGACGAGGCCTTCGTACCCGTCGTCCAGGGTGTGGTTCGAGGCGGTCGAGCAGCTGTCGTAGCCGGTGTCCTTGAGGGCGTCGGCCAGTTGGTGCGGTGCCTTGAAGAGGGGGTATCCGGCGTAGGGGCCGCCGGGCCGGCCGTACGGTATCTCGTGGTGGCATATCGCCAGGTCGGCGGCGGAGACGACGGGCTTGACCCCGGCGAGTATCTTCCGGAAGTCGTGGCCGCCCTTCGCCGCGGAGTCGTCGGCGGCCCGCTGGATGATCGACGGGTACGGGATGATGTCGCCGGTGCCGACGAGGGTGAACGCCTTCCCGGCGGGCGGGGCCGGGGCCGTGGCTCCGGACGCGGCGCCCCGGTCGGGACTCGCGCTCGCCCCCGGCTTCGCCCCCAGCCGCTGCTTCGCCGCCGCGCCGCCGTCCTCGCCGGTCAGCTGTGTCACGCCGTAGACGGCGCCCCCCACAACGGCCAGCCCGGCCACGGCCGCACCCATCCTGCCGACGGTCTTCATCCCCGTACCCCCGTGTCGCATGATCACTGCTTACGGAGATGGTCGCGCACCCGTGCGGGCCGTGCCACGCACGGTCGGCGCAAACGCGCCATTGGGGTGAGGTCCGCGCGCACGCCGGGCGCCCGCCGGGCCCCACCCCGTGGGTCAGCGCGCCGCGAGGGCCACGTCGAGGGCTTGGAGGAGGCGGCCCGTCGTCGCACGGTCGCGGACCGCCAGCCGGAGCCAGGAGCGGTCCAGGCCGGGGAAGGTGTCGCCGCGGCGCACGGCGAAGCCCAGCGCGCGCAGCCGGGCGCGGACCTCCATCGCGCCCTCGACCCGGATCAGCACGAACGACCCCGCCGCCGTACCCGCCACCGAGATCTCCTCGAACTCCGCGAGCCCCGCGAGCAGATGCTCCCGGTCCACCTCGATCTGCCGGGCCGCGGCCTCCGCCTCGGCCAGCGCCGCGGGGGCCACGCAGGCCTCGGCCGCCACCAGCGCGGGCGTGGAGACCGGCCACAGCGGCTGGGCCGCCGCCAGCTTCGCGATCACCCCGGGCTCGGCCAGTACGTAGCCGATGCGCAGCCCCGCCAGCCCCCAGGTCTTGGTCAGGCTCCGCAGCACCACCAGGCCCGGTATGTCCGTCCGCCCGGCCAGCGCCTCGCGTTCGCCCGGGACCGCGTCCATGAAGGCCTCGTCGACCACCAGGATCCGCCCGGGCCGGGCCAGCGCGGCCAGGGTCGCCGCCGGGTGCAGCACCGAGGTCGGGTTGGTCGGGTTCCCGACCACCACCAGGTCGGCCTCCTCCGGCACCGCCGCCGGGTCCAGCCGGAAACCGTCCGCGGCCCGCAGCACCACCCGCTCCACCTGGTGGCCCGCGTCGCGCAGGGCCGCCTCCGGCTCGGTGAACTGCGGATGCACCACCACGGGCCGTACGGCGCCCAGCGCCCGCGCGATCAGTACGAACGCCTCCGCGGCGCCCGCGGTCAGCAGCACCCGCTCGACCGGCAGTCCGTGGCGCAGGGCCACGGCCGCCCGGGCGGCGCGGCCGTCGGGGTACGCGGACAGGAGGTCGAGCGAAGCCGCGATCTTCTCCTTCAGCCACCGCGGCGGCGTGTGGGACCGTACGTTCACCGCGAGATCGACCAGCTCCGCGCCCCCGTCCGCGACCTCCGCGTCCCCGTGGTGGCGCAGATCGTGCGTGTGGGCCGTGGCGACGGCGCAGGTCGCCGCCACCGACCGCCTTTTGGGTACGAGGAGTTCCCCGCCCCCGGCGAGCGCGGCGGCCTCGGCCACCGACGCGGTGCCGGCGGCTTCGCGGGCGGCGTCCGAGGGGTGCGGCACCGGGATCGTGGCCAAGCGCTCGGCGGGATAGCTCAGCAGGGGCACGCCGAAACGTTCCGCCGCACCCGCGATCCCCGCCTCCAGGACCTTGCCCTCCACGGTGGCCAGGGCCGTCACCGAACCCGAGGCCAGCCCGGCGCCGCGCAGGGTCTCCTCCACCAGCGCGCACACCTCCGCCACGGACACGCCCGCGCGGCCTCCGACCCCGACGACCAGTTGCGTCGCGTACTCGCCCAACAGGTTCACCCGTTCTCCGTCGTGGTGTGCGTGGTGCTGCTCATGGTGCCGTTCGCCGTGCCGTTCGCCGTGCCGTTCGCCGACCTCGCGCACGGCGGCCGCGTCAACCCTCCGTGGTCCGCCACCCGTGCGCGGAAGTGCGCGCGCGGCGCGGAGTCGGTATGCAGGGGCACATGGCCGTGATCGTGGCGTTGGGTGCGTTCCTGATGACCCTGGCAGGCGGATGGACGGCGCAACGCGTCACCGACCGCCGCCACCTCGTGCTGGGTCTGGCCGGCGGGCTGATGCTCGGCGTCGTGGGCCTCGACCTGCTCCCGGAGGCCATGCACGCCGCCGGCGACGAACTCTTCGGGGTCCCGCTCGCCCTGCTGCTCTTCGTCGGCGGGTTCCTCGCCGCGCACTGCGTGGAACGCCTCCTGGCCGTCCGCCAGGCCTCCCACGGGGCCACGAACGGCGACGGGCACCCCGAGCACGGGCAGCGGGTCCCCCAGGTCGGCCTGACGGCGGCCGCCGCCATGGTCGGCCACAGCCTCGCCGACGGGGTGGCCCTCGGCGCCGCGTTCCAGGTCGGCGGGGGCATGGGCGTGGCCGTGGCGCTGGCTGTCATCACCCACGACTTCGCCGACGGGTTCAACACCTACACGCTCACCCGGCTGTACGGGAACGCCCGCCGCAAGGCCCTGCTCATGCTCTTCGCGGACGCGGCGGCCCCCGTCGTGGGCGCCGCGTCCACTCTGCTGTTCACCCTTCCGGAGGAACCGCTCGGGGCCTACCTCGGCTTCTTCGGCGGCGTCCTGCTGTACCTGGCCGCCGCCGAGATCCTGCCCGAGGCCCACCACAAGCACCCCGCGCTCTCCACCCTGATGTGCACCGTGGGCGGGGTGGCGGGGATCTGGCTGGTCGTGGGCCTGGCGGAGTGACGCGGCGGCCGCCCCCGGGCGTCTCGGGCTCACCGACGCGCTGCCGCGGCCTCGGCGAACCGCAGGGCCACGGAAGGCTCCGCCGCCCAGTGCGTGTGCAGGTAGCTGGCGTGCACCCCGTCGGCCACGAAGCCCTCGACCCGGCGTTCCGGATGCGTGAACCCCCAGGCCGGTGCGGCGCCGGCGCCCGGCTCGATCACCGTCCGGTGGAACTCGTGCCCGCGCAGCCGGGTCCCGGCCGGTGCGAGCACACTGTCGGAGACGGCCACCGCCTCGCGGTAGCCGAGCGTGAGCCGCTCCGACATCCGCGCGTCGGCGTCGAGCACCCCGCACATGGGCTTGCCGTCCAGCGAGCGGGCCAGGTACAGCAGCCCGGCGCACTCCGCGGCCACCGGGCCACCGGCGGCGGCGAACGCGGCGACGGCCTCGCGGAGCGGCTCGTTGGCGGACAGCTCCGGGGCGTACACCTCGGGGAACCCGCCGCCGATCACCAGGCCGGTGGTGCCGGTGGGCAGCGCCTCGTCCCTGAGGGGGTCGAAGGTGACCACCTCCGCGCCGGCGGCTCGCAGCAGCTCCGAGTGCTCGGCGTACGAGAACGTGAACGCGGCCCCGCCCGCGACGGCGATGACCGGTGCGGCGCCGTCGCCGGAGCTCAGCCCCGGACCCCGCGCCTCACGTGCCGGCGGGGCGGAATCCTGCCCGTGGGGGAGCAGGGCCCGTTGCGGAGACCAGGCTTCGCAGTCCAGCGGCGGGGCCGTGCGGGCCAGGGCCATCAGGGCCTCCAGATCGCAGCCCTGGCGGACCTGCTCGGCCAGGGCCGTCACGGAGTCGAGGGCGTCCCGCCGCCGCTCGGCGACCGGTACCAGCCCCAGGTGCCGCGAGGGCGCGGAGACCTGCGGAGCCCGCCGCAGGACGCCGAGCACGGGCATCCCCGCCTCCTCCAGCGCCTCCCGCAGCATCACCTCGTGCCGGTCGGAGCCGACCTTGTTCAGGATCACGCCGCCGAGCCGCACCTGCGGGTCGAAGGAGGCGAAACCGTGCACCAGGGCCGCCACCGACCGCGACTGCGAGGACGCGTCGACGACCAGTACCACCGGGGCCCGGAGCAGCTTCGCGACCTGCGCCGTCGACGCCAGTTCGCCCCGCCCCGCGGCCCCGTCGTAGAGCCCCATCACGCCCTCGATGACGGCCAGATCGCATCCGGCCGCCCCGTGCGCGAACAGCGGGGCCACCAGCTCCGGCCCGCACATGAAGGCGTCGAGGTTCCGTCCCGGACGGCCCGTGGCCAGCGCGTGGTAGCCCGGGTCGATGTAGTCGGGCCCGGCCTTGTGCGGGGACACGGCGAGGCCGCGCTCCGAGAAGGCCGCCATCAGGCCCGTCGCGACGGTGGTCTTGCCGCTGCCGGAGGAAGGTGCGGCGATGACCAGTCTCGGTACGTTGAACGAGGTCACCACTCGATGCCCTTCTGGCCCTTCTGGCCGGCGTCCATCGGGTGCTTGACCTTGGTCATCTCGGTGACGAGGTCCGCGTACTCCACCAGCTTCTCCGGTGCGTTGCGCCCGGTGATCACCACGTGCTGGGTGCCGGGACGGGTCCGCAGCACCTCGATGACCTCGTCGACGTCGATCCAGCCCCAGTGCATCGGGTACGCGAACTCGTCCAGCACGTACAGCTTGTGCGTCTCGGCGGCCAGATCGCGCTTGACCTGCTCCCAGCCCTCCTTGGCCGCCTGCTCGTTGTCGAGCTGCGCGTCGCGCTGGACCCAGGACCAGCCCTCGCCCATCTTGTGCCAGACGACGGAGCCGCCCTCGCCGGAGGCACCGAGCACCTTCAGCGCGTTCTCCTCGCCGACCTTCCACTTCGCCGACTTGACGAACTGGAACACCCCGATCGGCCAGCCCTGGTTCCATGCGCGCAGCGCCAGACCGAAGGCGGCCGTCGACTTGCCCTTGCCCGGCCCGGTGTGGACGAAGACGAGCGGGCGGTTGCGGCGCTGACGCGTCGTGAGTCCGTCGTCCGGAACGACGGACGGCTGTCCCTGCGGCATTACGCGGCCCTCCTGAGGGTCGGGGATGGGGTACGGACGTTCTTCACGAGCCCGGCCAGCGAATCGGCCCGCAGCCCGTCGAGGGTGACGGCCGGGCCGCCCAGATCGGCGGCCAGTACGCCGGCCAGCCCCAGCCGGACCGGACCCGACTCGCAGTCCACGACCACGGAGGCGACCCCGCCGGCCGCCAGCAGCCGGGCGCTGCGCGCCGAGAGTTCGCGGGGGTCGCCGCCCACGGCGCCGGCCGAGGTGGCCCGCCCGTCGGTGACGACGACGAGCAGCGGGCGCCGGCTCGGGTCCCGCAGCCGTTCGATCCGCAGCACCTCGTGGGCCTTGAGCAGCCCGGCGCCGAGCGGGGTGCGCCCGCCGGTCGGCAGCTTCTCCAGCCGGGCCGCGGCGGCGTCGACGGAAGAGGTGGGAGGCAGGGCGAGTTCGGCCGAGGAGCCCCGGAAGGTGATCAGGCCGACCTTGTCCCGGCGCTGGTAGGCGTCGAGCAGCAGCGACAGCACCGCTCCCTTGACGGCGCTCATGCGCTGCCGGGCCGCCATGGAGCCGGAGGCGTCGACGAGGAACAGCACGAGGTTGCCCTCGCGCCCCTCGCGGGTCGCCTGCCGCAGGTCGTCCTTGCGGACGATCAGGCCGCGCCCGGTGCGCCCGCGCGCCTTCTGGTGCGGGGCGGCGGCGTGGACGGTCGCCGACAGGTGCAGTTTGGTCAGCTGGCCCCGGGGGCGCTGGGCGCCGGTGGTGCGGCCGTGTGCGGTGCGGGCGCGCGAACGCCGGCCCGACGCACCCTCGCCGAGGCCCGGCACGCTGAGCATCTTGGTGCGGAAGGGCTCGGCGGCCCGTACGGCCGCCTGCTCGGCGGGACCGGAAGCCGGCTCGTTCTCGGGGGCGGAGGGCTGCGTCTCGGGCTCGGCCGGGGCCTGCGCCTCCGGCTCCGCCTCGGGCGCGTCGTCCGGTCCGGAGCCCTGCGGGGGTACGCCGCCCCCGCCGTCGGGGCCGTCGGAGCCGCCGCCGTCCGGGCCGCCGTCCTGCGGACCCTCGCCAGGCCCCTCCGGCTCGGGCTCCGGCTCGGGCTCGGGGTCCGGCTCGTCGTCAGGGAATCCGTCCAGGATCCGGTCCAGCTTCTCCTCGTCGAGGCCGGGCGCGTCGAAGGGGTTGCGGCGGCGGCGGTGGGGGAGCGCCAGCAGGGCGGCCTGCCGCACGTCCTCCTTGCGCACCTCGGTCCGCCCGGCCCAGGCGGCGAGCGCGGTCGCGGTACGGGCCATCACGATGTCGGCGCGCATGCCGTCGACCTCGAAACCGGCGCAGGTGGCGGCGATCTGAAGCAGCGAGGTGTCACCGAGGCGCACCTGCGGGAGCAGTGCCCGCGCGGCCACCACCCGGGCGCGGACCTCCGCCTCGTCCCCGGACCAGCGGCCCGCGAACCCCGCGGGGTCGTCCTCGTAGGCGAGCCGGCGCCGGACCACCTCCACCCGCTGGAGCGGCTCCCGGGAGGCGGCGACCTCGACGGTCAGCCCGAACCGGTCGAGCAGCTGCGGGCGGAGCTCGCCCTCCTCGGGGTTCATCGTGCCGACGAGGAGGAAGCGGGCGGCGTGCCGTACGGAGACGCCCTCGCGCTCCACGTACGAGGCGCCCATCGCGGCGGCGTCGAGGAGCAGGTCGATGAGGTGGTCGTGGAGCAGGTTGACCTCGTCGACGTACAGGATCCCGCGGTGCGCGTCGGCCAGCAGGCCGGGCTCGAAGGCCTTCACGCCCTCGGAGAGGGCGCGTTCGATGTCGAGGGCGCCGACGAGCCGGTCCTCGGAGGCCCCGACGGGCAGTTCCACCATGCGGGCGGGCCGCGCGGCGGCCGGTCCCGCCTCGTGGGGGCCGTCGGGGCAGGCGGGGTCCGGGGCGGTGGGCGCGCAGCTGAACCGGCAGCCGGGGACCACGTCCACCTGCGGCAGCAGGGTGGACAGGGCGCGGACGGCGGTGGACTTGGCGGTCCCCTTCTCACCGCGCACGAGAACACCGCCGACCGCGGGGCTCACGGCGTTGAGCAGCAGCGCGAGGCGCAGGTCTGTCTGGCCGACCAGTGCGGTGAACGGGTAGGGCGTGCTCATGCGGTGGCCCCTTCTTGTATGTGGGTACGGGTACGCGGGCGGTTGCGCGGGGCCGCGCCGGTCACGGTGCGCCGGGCGGGAGGAAGGGGAGGCCCACGGGGGCTCCGGTCTCGATCAGGCGGAGCAGGGCGTCCGTGTCGGCGTGTTCCTCGATCAGGTCGCCCAGGAGGTCGAGCTGTTCCTCCCGCAGGGAGGCGAACGAGGTGTCCGGGGCCGGCACGAAGCGGCGGCCCGCCGCCGAGGCGACCTCGCGGAGGAAGGCCCGGCGGAAGCCGTCCGACTCCAGCGAGCCGTGCCAGTGCGTGCCCCACACCGCCCCGACCCGGCACCCGTCCAGGAAGGGGGTCCCGCCCAGGACCTCGGCCACGCCGTGGTGGATCTCGTACCCCTTCACCGGCTCGCCCAGCGCCGAACCCACGGGTCGCGCCAGGGTCTTCTCCCGCTCGAAGCGGACCCGTACGGGAAGCAGCCCGAGCCCCGGCACGGAGCCGGCCTTCGACTCGACCTCGTCCTCGATGTGTTCGCCCAGGAGCTGGAACCCGCCGCAGATGCCCAGGACCGGCCGGCCCTCGGCGGCCCGCCGGGCCAGGGCGTCCGCCAGCCCCCGCTCGCGCAGCCAGGCCAGGGCCTTGACCGTGCCGCGGGTGCCGGGGACCACGACCAGGTCCGCGTCGGCCAGTTCCTCGGCCCGGTCCACGAACCGCACGACCACGCCCGGCTCCGCCGCCAGCGCGTCGACGTCCGTGAAGTTGGACATCAGCGGCACCGCGCAGACCGCGACCCGCAGCACGTCCTCGCCGACGGGCGGGGCGACCACGGATTCGCGTACCGCGCCCCGCAGGGAGACCCGCAGGCCGTCCTCCTCGTCGATGCCCAGCCCGTGCTGGAAGGGGAGCACCCCGTACGTCGCCCGCCCGGTCAGGCCGCGCAGCATCTCCATGCCCGGCTCCAGCAGGGTGACGTCGCCGCGGAACTTGTTCACCAGGTAGCCCGCGATCAGCGACTGGTCCTCGGGCGAGAGCAGCGCCGTCGTTCCGAAGAAGGACGCGAAGACCCCGCCCCGGTCGATGTCGCCGACGACGACCACCGGGAAGCGCGCGGCCCGCGCGATGCCCATGTTCACGATGTCGGTCCGGCGCAGGTTGATCTCGGCCGGGCTGCCCGCCCCCTCGCAGATCACGGCGTCATACGTGCCCCGCAACTGCTCCAGGCAGTCCGTGACGATGCCGAGCAACTGCTCCTGCCGCCCCCCGTGGTAGCCGCGCGCGCTCATCTCGCCCACGGGCTTTCCCAGCAGCACCACCTGGCTGCTGCGGTCGCTGCCGGGCTTGAGCAGCACCGGGTTCATCAGCGCGGTGGGCTCCACGCGGGCCGCCTGGGCCTGCATGGCCTGGGCACGGCCGATCTCGGCGCCCTCCCGGGTCACGAAGGAGTTCAGCGACATGTTCTGCGCCTTGAACGGGGCCACCTTCACGCCCTGCCGGGCCAGCCAGCGGCAGATGCCCGCCGTGACCACGCTCTTGCCCGCGTCCGAGGTCGTACCGGCGACGAGGAGCCCCCCGCCGCGCTTCGCGCCGCCGCTCATGCGCGCCGCCCCTTCTTCGTAGTACGGGAGACCGGCGTACGGGAGACCAGTGCCCGGGAGACCAGCGTCCGGGCGGCCACGCAGGCCCCCAGCGCCACCCAGGTCACCTGGCGCGACAGCCGCACCGCCCGTTCGATGTCGGCGACCTCCACGGGCCGCCCGGCCGCTCCGTTGAGCACGGCCCGGTGTTCGACCCGGCCCGCGTACGCCAGGGTCCCGCCCAGCCGTACGCCGAGCGCCCCGGCGAAGGAGGACTCCACGGGCCCCGCGTTGGGGCTCGGGTGCTTGGCGGCGTCCGCGCGCCAGGCCCGTACGGCCCCCCGCCGGTCGGGCCCGGCCAGTACGGCGGCCAGGGCCGTCAGCCGGGCGCCCGGCCAGCCGGCGACGTCGTCGAGCCGGGCCGAGGCCCAGCCGTAGCGCAGGTGGCGGGGGGACTTGTGGCCGACCATCGCGTCCAGGGTGTTCACGGCGCGGAAGGCCAGCAGCCCGGGGACCCCCGCGACAGCGCCCCACACGAGGGCGCCGACCACGGCGTCGGAGGTGTTCTCGGCGACCGATTCGACGACCGCGCGGGCCATCTGCTGCTCGTCCAGCGCCTGCGGGTCGCGCCCGCACAGGTGGGGCAGCCGTTCGCGGGCCACCTCGGCGTCCCCGGCGGCGAGGGCGCCGCCGATGGCGCGGGCCTCCCGGCCCAGCGAGGTGCCGCCCACGACGGCCCAGGTGGCGGCGGCGGTGAGGGCGATGCGGGCGGCCGCGGGCCGGGAGCGCACGGCGCGGGCGCCCAGCGCGCCGACGGCGGCGGCGCCTCCGGCGCACAGCAGGGTGTGCAGGACGCCCCGCGCGCGGTCGTCGCGCCACAGGGCGCGTTCGACGGCGGCGGCGGCTCGTCCGAAGGCGGCCACGGGGTGCCCTCGGCGCGGATCCCCGAGGATCCGGTCGCCGATCAGGCCCGCCGTGACGCCGTACGCGAAGACGCGATCGGCACGCATGGTGGCAGGTATGTCCTCACTCAGGGTCCGCGCCCTGGTTCGACGTGTCCGGCGGCGAGAGTTCCTGGCTCCCGGCCGCACGCGGGGTCCGCGTGCGCCGGTGACAGTGGCGGGACCGCGCCGGATTCGCACCGGACTTCCTCTCCATGCCGCCGTAATGGCTCGGGCAGTCCACCACGCAGCGCGAAGGCCCGTCAACTCGCGGTTGACCTGCGGCGGGGTGGCGGTGAATGCGCCCCCGGGCACGCGAAAGCTCCCTCCGGGACGAACCCGGAGGGAGCCTTCGTACGTGCCGTCCCGCGCCTCAGGCGACGATCAGGTAGATCCCGTAGGCCACGGCCGCCGCGCAGAGCGCGAAGCAGGCGTACGCACCGCTGCGGGCCAGGGTGGCGGCGCCGCCCTGTTCGGTGGCGGCCTCGTGCTTGGAGAGTCCCATCAGCCCCAGGGTGAACAGGGTCACCAGGACGACGGTGGCGGAGAGGCTGACCCCGAAGACGGAGCCGAGTGCTTCCCAGTCGATCTTCATACCGCTGAATCCTCTGTCGTTCTCGGGGTCAGACCGCTGCGGCCGGGGCCGCGGGGGTCGCCGTCGCGGAGGCCGGGATGGTGGCCCTGAGCTCGTCGTCCGTCACCGCGGCGGTGCTGCCCGCGGCGGCGGTCGGCGGAACGGCGACGGCCGCCATGGCCGTGGTGACGGCACCGGCCGGCTCCTCGGCGTCGAGCGAGGCGACCTCGTTGACGTTGGTGTGGTCGACGACCTGACGGCGGGAGATCACCCAGATGGCGACGCAGGAGCCGACCAGGAAGACCGTGACGGCGGCGACGCCGACGTCCCCGACGCGCATGACCAGCTCGGCGCCGGCGGCGACCAGGGCCGCGGCCGGGAGGGTCAGGCCCCAGGCGATGAACATGCGGGAGGCGGTGGACCAGCGGACCACGCCGCCCTTGCGTCCCAGACCCGAACCCATGACGGCGCCGGAGCACGCGTGGGTGGTGGAGAGGGAGAAGCCGAGGGAGGAGGAGGCCAGGATGACGCTGGCGGCCGAGGTCTGGGCGGCGAAGCCCTGCTGCGGCTGCAGGTCGGTCAGGCCGCTGCCCATGGTGCGGATGATGCGCCAGCCGCCCAGGTAGGTGCCCATCGCGATGGCCAGGCCGGCGGAGACGATGACCCAGACCGGCGGGTTGGAGCCGGGGGCGATGGCGCCGCCGGCGACGAGCGCCAGGGTGATGATGCCCATCGTCTTCTGCGCGTCGTTGGTGCCGTGCGCCAGCGAGACGAGGCTCGCGGAAGCGATCTGGCCCGCGCGGTAGCCCTTGGCCGAGGTCTTCTTGCCCATGCCGTTGCCGACCTTGTACGTGACCTTCGTGGCCAGGTACGCGGCGAAACCGGCGACCAGCGGCGCCGCGATCGCGGGGATCAGCACCTTGGTGACGACGACGCTGCCGTTGACGGCGCCCATGCCGGCGGAGGCCACGGCCGCACCGATCAGGCCGCCCATCAGGGCGTGCGAGGAGCTCGAGGGCAGGCCCACCAGCCAGGTGACGAGGTTCCAGAGGATCGCGCCGACCAAGGCGGCGAAGATGACCTCCGGCTGGATGCCTTCCTCGTTGACCAGTCCCTTGGAGATCGTCTTGGCGACCTCCACGGACATGAAGGCGCCGACGAGGTTGAGCACGGCGGACATGGCCACCGCGGTCTTGGGCTTGAGGGCGCCGGTCGAGATGGTGGTGGCCATCGCGTTGGCCGTGTCGTGAAAACCGTTCGTGAAATCGAACACGAGAGCGGTGATGATCACGATCCCGAGGAGAAGCGTTATGTGCTCCATTTACCCAGGCTTCTGTTTGACGTCAGTGGTTCGTGGACCGTAGGCAACCTGGATGAACGGAAGGTGAACTGCCAGGGTTCATGCGGTGTATCGATACGGCACCCGATCGGGACCTTCGTCCCGGGAAGCACGTTGATATGTCGATTAACGCATGTCACGGCAGGGTGTCCGGATGTTTCGGAGGCGGGACTTCCGGTAGGTGCTCCGGTGCGCCCGGGGCCCCGAAGAGATCTAGATCACCTCCCGCGCCACCCCTTCGGGGTGCCGGCCGGAACGAAGCCCTCCGGTGGCCCGCCGACCGGTCCGCCTCGACACTGGAGCGGTGCGTACCGCTACAGCGACGGCAGCGGCCGTCACCACGACCTTGCTCGGCGCCGGCGCGGCCGCCGTCACCGCCGTCACCGCCGCCGCGCTCGCCGGCCGGTACGCCGCCGACGCGGCCCTGCGGTCCGAGCCCGGCCGCCCGCTCCCCGGCAGCCCCCGGCTCACCGTCCACTCCACCGCGGCCGGCCGGGTCGAGCTGACGCGCTCGATCGCCTCCCTGAGGCCCGGCACCTACGGGCTCACCGCCCCCGGGGTGCACGCCGTGGTCGGGCCCGTCCTCCCCGACGCCCCGCACGGCCCCGACACCGTCGTGCGCCGGCTCCTCGCCGTCACCCACGGCAGCCTCGACCCCGGAACCCGCGTCACCCTCACCCCCCAGGTCCACCTGGGGAACCCGGGCGCCGCCCTCGGGCTGGACCACGCCGACGTGGACGTCCCCGGGGAGCTCGGCGCGCTGCCCGCCTGGTTCGTGCCCGGCGCCCGCGACACCTGGGTGATCACCGTCCACGGGCTCGGGGCCACCCGCGAGCACCCGATGGTGGTCATGCCCTTCCTCCACCGCAACAAGTTCCCCGTCCTGGACCTCGGGTACCGGGGCGACCTCGGCGCCCCCGAGTCGCCGGACGGCCTCGGCCACCTCGGCGAGTCCGAATGGCGCGATCTCGACGCCGCCATCCGCTACGCCCTGCGCTACGGCGCCCGCCGCGTGGTCCTGCACGGCTGGTCGACCGGCGCCACCATGGCCCTGCACGCCGCCGAGCGCTCGGCGCTGGCCGACCGGATCTCCGGGCTCGTCCTCGACTCGCCCGTCCTGGACTGGCACGCCACCCTGCGCGCCCTCGCCGCCGCGCGCCGCACCCCGGCCCCCCTGCTCCCGTTCGCCGTCAAGGCCGCCGAGGGGCGTGCGGGCCTGCGCGCCGACCGGCGGGCCCCGGGGTCGGATCCGGCCGCGCTGAAGGTTCCCGCGCTGATCTTCCACGGCCCCGACGACACCCTCGCCTCCTGGGAGCCCGCGCGGCGGCTGGCGGCGGCCCGGCCCGACCTCGCCACCCTGCACCCCGTTTACGGCGCCACGCACGGGGCGATGTGGAACGCCGATCCGGCCGCCTACGAAGAGGCGCTGCGCCGCTTCCTGACCCCTCTTATGTGAGGGGCCGGGCGGCGGCTCGGTGACGGACCGGGTGACGGACCGTCGGACGGGTTGTCCGAAGACTGTGGGGCGGGCGGGGCGAGGAGGGCGAGTTGTCCCCTTCTGTACCCTCGGGCCCTTGTGGCAATGGCCGGTTCCGTTTGGGCTTTCGGCCAGTGACGGGCGAGACTGCTCACGTGACGTCCCGAAAGCCTGATGAGCAGTTGGCTCGCGACTCCAGACTCCGACTCGTCGCCCCGCGGTCCGTGGCCACGGCACGCAAGGCGGTGACCGACCGGCGCACCCGGACCGCCCAGCGGCCTCCGGCGGGCACGCCCGCCACGGCCGACCTCGCGAACAGGGCACGCGCCTCCCTGGCCGACGCGGTACGGCTCGCCCGCTGGGCCGAGCTCCACCTCGGCACGGCCGACGGCTCCGGGCCCGCCCCGGCGGGCGCGCTGCCCGTCGCCGAGGCCGAACGCGCCGCCGACCGGCTGAGCCTGACGCCGGGCCAGATCCGGGTCGGCTGGGACCGCGCCCGGCTCGCCGGACTGATCGAGATGCACGGGGGGCACGCCCGGCCGGGCTGGCGCCTGCGCGCCTGGGACCGGGACGACACCGCCGTCCTGCGCGGCTGGGTCGCCCTCTTCGACGCCTGGTCGCTGGTCCACCCGGCCCCCGCCGACATCGCCCCCGCGGCCGTCGCCGAGGTGGTCGAGGCCATGCCCCAGCTGCTCTCCCTGCTCCAGCTCTCCGCCGGCCCCGTGACCGTCCCCGATCTGCTGGACCTGCTCCGGCAGCGCGTCGAGGAACTGCGCGACGAACGGTGCGAGGTCCCCTACGAGTCCACGGCGCAGCCCGGGACTCCGTCCGCGGCCTCCGTGCCGTCCGGTGCCGTGCCGTCCGGTCCGGAGCCGTCCGGTCCGGAGCCGTCCGGTGCCGCGCCGTCCGGTTCCGAGGCGGCCGCGCCCCCCGTCCCGCTCGCCCGGCTGCTGCGCTGGGCGCTCGGCGGGCTCGCCGCCGTCGACGCCGTCACCCTCGGCCCCGCCCGGGCCGCCCTCACCCCGCTCGGCAGCTGGGCCGTCTGGGTCAAGCTCGAGCAGATCTGCGTCGCGGCGCAGAGCCCGGCGGGGAACATCGAGCAGTCCGCCGCCGCCATGCTCCACGGCTGCGCGCGGCTCACCCCCGGCCCGGCCCGCGCCGAATACCTGGCCTGGCTGGCCGCCCGCCCCGTCGGCCACGCGGTCTCCGAGCTGCTCCACGCGGCCCGCGGCGAGGACGCCCTGCTGCGCGGGCTCGCCTTCGAAGCCCTGCGCGTCGTCGGAGCCCCCGCCGAGCCCGAGGTGCGCAAGGCCTCCCGCGAGGCCGCGCTGCGCCCGTACGCCCTGCTCTGGCTGGCCGAGCACGACGGGGTCGACCCAGACGAGGCGCAGGACGTGCTCACCGCCGAGGAGCAGACCTGGCTCTGGGTCGACACCGCGGCCGCCATCGCCGACCACGGCGAGGCCGAGCTGCTCGCACGCCACCTCGACTCGGCGGTGCGGACCACCGTTCCGAGGCTGCTGGACGAGGTCCGCGCGGTCGGGCACCCCCGCACCGTGCAGGTGCTGGTGGCCCTGGCCGCCGCGCACCCCGATCCCGCCCTGGCCAAGGCGGTGCGCCGGGCCGCCTTCCAGGTGCACACCGGCGGCGCGTAGCGCCCGTACGGGAACCGTGTGCGCGCCGCCGGTCCCTCAGACCTGCGGCGCGTAGGTCCCGAAGCTCCAGACGTTGCCCTCGGCGTCGCGGGCCATGTAGTCCCGGGAGCCGTAGTCCTGGTCGGTCGGCTCCATCACGATCTCCACGCCGTGCTCCACGGCCCGGCGGTGGTGGGCGTCCACGTCGTCGACGAGCACGTAGACCCCGGCCGGGCCGGCCGTCTCCATCGCCTTGTCGAAGAGGCCGCCGGTACCCCTGCTGCCGAGCATCACCATGCCGTTCCCGTAGGACAGCTCGGCGTGCGCCACCGTGCCGTCCTCGCCCTCGTACGCCGCGACCTGGGTGAAGCCGAAGGCCTCGGTGAGCAGCTGGATGGCGGCCTTGGCGTCGGTGTACAGCAAGGTCGGACAGATGGACGGAACGCCTGCCATGACGATCACTCCCTCTCGTGCCGCGGGTGGCCGGTCCTCGGGTGGACGGTGAGCCGGGTCACAGCATGGCAGGCGCCGCGGGAAGTCAGCGGAAGGTGTTGCACTGGGCCATGTCGCCCGTGCGGTAGCCCTGGTAGAACCACTGCTGGCGCTGTTCGGCCGAGCCGTGCGTCCAGGACTCGGGGGAGACCCGGCCCTGGAACTTCTCCTGGATCCGGTCGTCGCCGACCGCCGCCGCCGCGTCCAGGCCGTCCCTGATGTCCTGGTCGGTGAGGCTCGTGATCAGCGGCTTGCCCGTGGACTCGTCCGGGGTCTTCGTCGCGTTGTGGGCCCAGACCCCGGCGTAGCAGTCGGCCTGCAGCTCGACCCGCACCGCGTTGCTGTTCGCGCCCTGCCGGCCGTCCTGGGCCTTCTGCAGGGTGCCGGTCAGGTTCTGGATGTGGTGGCCGTACTCGTGGGCCACCACGTACGCCTGGGCGAAGGGGCCGCCGCTCGCGCCGAACTTGGTGCGGAGCTCGTTGAAGAAGCCCAGGTCCAGATAGACCTGCCGGTCGCCGGGGCAGTAGAACGGGCCGACGGCCGAGGTGGCCGCCCCGCAGGCGGTGCCCACCTTGCCGGTGAAGAACACCGTCTGGGCGGGGGTGTAGCGGGCGCCGCGCTTGGCGAACTCCTGCTTCCAGAAGTCCTGGGTGCTGTTGATCACCGCCACCAGCCGGCAGTCCTCCTTGGTGTTCGCGTCCGCGCCGGTCTTGCAGCTCTGCTGCACCTGGGCTGCGGAGGAGGAGGTCGACGCGGGCTCCGGGCTTCCGTCGGACAGGCCCAGCTGGTCCGGGCCCACCCCGAACAGCAGACCCATGATCAGCGCGATGAAACCGATGATGCCGCCGCCGATCGTGGCCTTCCCGCCCGGGATGCGGCTGCCGCGTACGTCCTTGACCTCGGAAGTGTCCAGATTGGCGTTGTCGTCGAACTGCATCCCGCACCGCCCTCCATTCCTGACCGGGGGTACGTGTCAGCCCCTGCGGCGAGTATCAACCCGTTCATCCTCATACGCCCCTCGGCCCACAGGCGTGTTCCCTGGGCCGAACGGGGGACGCGGGGCACGGGCCGGGGCCGGTCCCGCGCGGGGCGGCCGGGCCCGAAAGTAGTTGCGGGCCACCGGTAGAATGACTTCCATGGCAAATCTCCTCGCGGATTAGCGGCGTAGAAGCATCGCGTCCTGCCCCCCTTCCGCCGTCCCGACCCGCCCTGGAGTATTTCCGTGATCACCGCCACCGGCATCGAGCTGCGCGCCGGCGCCCGCATCCTCATCGAGAACGCCTCCTTCCGCGTCGCCAAGGGCGACCGCATCGGCCTCGTCGGCCGCAACGGAGCCGGCAAGACCACCCTCACCAAGTGCCTCGCGGGTGAGGGAACGCCGGCCGGCGGCAGCATCGCCCGCTCCGGCGAGGTCGGCTACCTCCCGCAGGACCCGCGCACCGGCGACCTCGACGTGCTGGCCAGCGACCGGATCCTGTCCGCGCGCGGACTCGACGTCCTGCTCAAGAAGATGCGGATGAACGAGGAGCGGATCTCGTCGGGCTCCGGCGCCACCCGCGAGAAGGCGATGCGCCAGTACGAGCGCCAGGAGACCGAGTTCCTCACCAAGGGCGGGTACGCCGCCGAGTCCGAGGCCGCGACCATCTCCGCCGCCCTCGGCCTGCCCGACCGGGTGCTCGGCCAGCCGCTGCACACCCTCTCCGGCGGTCAGCGCCGCCGCGTCGAGCTCGCCCGGATCCTCTTCTCGGACGCCGACACCCTGCTCCTCGACGAGCCGACCAACCACCTCGACGCCGACTCGATCGTGTGGCTGCGCGACTACCTGAAGACGTACCGCGGCGGCTTCATCGTGATCTCCCACGACGTGGACCTGGTCGAGACGGTCGTCAACAAGGTGTTCTACCTGGACGCCAACCGCGCCCAGATCGACGTCTACAACATGGGCTGGAAGCTTTACCAGCAGCAGCGCGAGGCCGACGAGAAGCGCCGCAAGCGCGAGCGTCAGAACGCCGAGAAGAAGGCCGCGGCGCTGAACTCGCAGGCCGACAAGATGCGCGCCAAGGCCACCAAGACCGTGGCCGCCCAGAACATGGCCAAGCGCGCCGACCGGCTGCTGGCGGGCCTGGACGCCGTCCGCGTCTCCGACAAGGTCGCCAAGCTGCGCTTCCCGGACCCGGCGCCCTGCGGCAAGACCCCGCTGACCGCCGAGGGCCTGTCGAAGTCCTACGGCTCGCTGGAGATCTTCACCGACGTCGACCTGGCCATCGACAAGGGCTCCCGCGTGGTCATCCTCGGCCTCAACGGCGCCGGCAAGACCACGCTGCTGCGCCTCCTGTCGGGCACCGAGAAGCCCGACACCGGCTCGGTCGTCCCCGGCCACGGGCTCAAGCTCGGCTACTACGCCCAGGAGCACGAGACCCTGGACCCGGAGCGCTCGGTCCTGGAGAACATGCGCTCCTCGGCGCCGGACCTGGACCTGGTCGCCGTACGCAAGACGCTGGGCTCGTTCCTCTTCTCCGGCGACGACGTGGACAAGCCCGCGGGCGTCCTGTCC
Source organism: Streptomyces sp. NPDC002886 (assembly GCF_042888445.1). Classification (NCBI taxonomy): domain Bacteria; kingdom Bacillati; phylum Actinomycetota; class Actinomycetes; order Kitasatosporales; family Streptomycetaceae; genus Streptomyces; species Streptomyces sp. NPDC002886. The sequence continues at coordinate 56,873 of NZ_JBIAPV010000002.1, read as the reverse complement.
GGTGGTGAGAAGACCCGCCTCGCCCTGGCGACGCTGGTCGTCTCCTCGGCCAACGTGCTGCTGCTCGACGAGCCCACGAACAACCTCGACCCGGCCAGCCGCGAGGAGATCCTGGGCGCCCTGCGCACCTACAAGGGCGCCGTCATCCTCGTCACCCACGACGAGGGCGCGGTCGAGGCGCTGGAGCCGGAGCGGATCATTCTGCTCCCGGACGGCGTCGAGGACCTGTGGGGTCCGGACTACCGGGACCTCGTGGCGCTCGCCTGACGCGCTTCCGCTTCCGTGATCCTTTGCTTATGGATCATTCGGCTCAGACGTGATCCATCATCTGAGTGAGACGGTCTCATACCGATCCGTGCGCGACGAAGGCCCCGGCCGCATCTCCCAGGATGTGCGGCCGGGGCCTTCCGTTTGCGCGCTCCGGCCCCTGACCTGGCGATTCCTACCGGCCGAGCGGAAATGTGACGGAGGTCATGCAGCGGAAGAGAAGATTCCGTTCTGCTCGTGTGTCCACGGCTGAAGAAATGCCGCCCTACCACCTTGCTGAATGGGTGGCCAGGAAGCCGGGGAGGGGTGATCATGAGAAGTCAGAGCGCACTTCCCATGAGGAGGCACGGGTGGCCGAAACTCTGAAGAAGGGCAGCCGGGTAACCGGCGTCGCGCGCGACAAGCTCGCGGCAGACCTGAAGAAGCAGTACGACTCCGGTGCGAGTATCCGGGCGCTGGCCGAATCGACCGGCCGGTCCTACGGATTCGTCCATCGGATGCTCAGCGAGTCCGGAGTCACGCTGCGTGGTCGCGGTGGCGCGACGCGCGGCAAGAAGGCGGCTACGGCCTGACCATTTGGTTCCCTTTGGTTCCAACGGTTTTCCGTAATCAGCTTCACGGTTCCAGTTCCACCGTCCTTCGGTGACCCCCCGGTCGGTTCCATGGCCGGCCGGGTGGTTACTGTGCAGTCACTTAGGCCGAGAATGCGGCCCAGCGACGGCACGACCACCGGAGGCACACAGATGGCTCTGCTCGACAAGGACGGCGTACGGCTCACCGTCGACGACACGGTCGCCACGGTGACACTGACCAATCCGGCCAAACGGAACGCTCAATCCCCCGCGCTCTGGCGGGCGTTGACGGAGGCTGGAAGGTCATTGCCGGGCACCGTCCGGGTCGTCGTGCTGCGCGGCGAAGGGCAGTCCTTCTCCGCAGGGCTCGACCGGCAGGCATTCACCCCCGAAGGCTTCGAGGGCGAGCCGTCGTTCCTTGACCTGGCGCGCGGTTCGGAGGAACTGCTCGACTCCACCATCGCCGAGTACCAGGAAGCGTTCACCTGGTGGCGGCGCAACGACATCATCTCCGTGGCCGCCGTTCAGGGGCACGCGATCGGTGCCGGTTTTCAGCTTGCCCTCGCGTGCGATCTGCGCGTCGTCGCGGACGACGTGCAGTTCGCCATGCGCGAGACCGGGCTGGGCCTGGTGCCCGACCTCGGCGGCACCCAGCCGCTGACCTCGGCCGTCGGCTATGCCCGCGCGCTCGAAATCTGCGCGACGGGCCGCTTCGTCCACGCCGAGGAGGCGGAACGGATCGGCCTCGCGAACCTGGTCGTCCCCGCGGGCGAGCTCGACGCGGCGGTCCAGGACCTCACCACCGCGCTGCTGGCTCCGCCGCGGGACGCGGTGACCGAGACGAAGGCGCTCTTGCGCGGTGCGACGACCCGGGCGTACGACGACCAGCGTGCGGCCGAGCGTGCCGCGCAGGCCCGCCGCCTCCGCGACCTGGCCGGCCTCTCCGACTAGCCGCGCCGCAGTGGCACGGGGGCCGGCCCCCGGACCCCCGCTCCTCAAACGCCGGAGGGGCTGGATTTGGCTGACGCCGGCGAAAATCCAGCCCCTCCGGCGTTTGAGGAGCGGGGCCTGGGGCGGAGCCCCAGGGCCTTTCGGGGTCCGGGCGGAGCCCGGGGAACGGTGGAAGGGCGGGTAGGGGACAGCCCCGCAGGGCCGCGCCGCGGAGGGCGCGAAACGCGGCCCAGTCCGCGCGCCGGCCCGGACCGCGGCTTAACGTGGTCGGGGGCCCACCGTGCGAAGGGATACGAGATGACCGAATCCGCCGCCACAGGCGGCATCGCGAAGCCTCCCGCCGACCGCGGCCGCACGAGCATCGCCGACGGCGTCGTCGAGAAGATCGCCGGCCTGGCGGCCCGCGAGGTGGTCGGCGTCCACGCCATGGGCAGCGGCAGCGGCCTCTCCCGTACCTTCGGCGCCGTCCGCGACCGCGTCCCCGGCGGGGCCAAATCCACCGTCAGCCGGGGCGTGAAGGCGGAGGTCGGCGAGGTGCAGACCGCCCTCGACCTGGAGATCGTCGTGGATTACGGCGTGTCGATCCGGGACGTGGCCCGGGCCGTCCGTGAGAACGTCGTCTCGGCGGTGGAGCGGATGACCGGCCTGGAGGTCGTCGAGGTCAACATCGCGGTCAGCGACGTCAAACTGCCGGACGAGGACGACGAGGAGCCGGAGTCCCGACTGCAGTAGAGGAGCCCGCATGAGCATGTCGGTCGTCGGCCTCGTGGCCGGCATGGCACTGGGGTTCGCCGGGTACTTCGGCGGCTTCGGGGCCTTCCTGCTGGTGGCCGCGCTCGGCGCCATCGGCTTCGTCGTGGGCCGGTTCCTCGACGGCGACCTGGAACCCGGCGACTTCTTCCGCCCCCGGGGCCGCCCCGGGGACCGCGACCGGGATCGGGACCGCGACCGGGACCGCGACCGGTGAGCACCCCCCGGCCCACCCCGCCCCGGGTGCCCGCCGCCGAGCGGGGAGCCACCCGGATCGCCGACCGCGTCGTCGCGAAGATCGCGGCCCGGGCCGCCCGGGAGGCACTGACCCGGCCCGCTCCGGACGCCGCCCCGCCGCACGCCACCGTCACCGTGCACCACGACATCGCCCGCGTACGGGTGGCCCTGGAGCTGGCCTATCCCTCCGACCTCGCCGCCCAGTGCGCGGCCGTGCGCCGCCAGGTCGCCCTGCGCGTCGAGGAGTGCGCGCAGATGGCCGTACCCGAGGTGGACGTCGACATCGAGCACCTGCGCCCCGCGCGGGGCCGGCCCGTCGCCGGGCCCGACCGGCGGGTCCGGTGAGCGCCCGCTTCCGGTCACCCCGGAGGTTCCCGGCCGCCGTGGCGGCGTGCGCCGTCCTCGGGGTGGCGGGGCTGTTCCTGTACGACCTGGCGGCGGTACGGGCCCACCGCCCGGGCATGCGCTGGCGCGACGAGCTCTCCCGGGCCCTGGAACAACACACCCCGGCCGACCCCGGCGTGCTGATCGGCGGCGCGGCCTTGGCCGTCGCCGGGGCCGCGCTGCTGCTGTACGCCCTGACCCCGGGCCTGCGCGGGATCCTCCCGATGGCCTCCGGGAACCCGGAGGTGCGGGGCGGGCTGGAACGCAAGGCCGCCGCCCAGGTGCTGAGGGACCGGGTCATGGAGGTGTCCGGGGTGCGGTCGGCGCGGGTCAGGGTGGGCCGGGCCGCCATCGGGGTCCGGGCCGTGTCCCACTTCCGCGAACTGGACGACGTACGGGCCGATCTGGACGCGGTGCTGGCCGTCGGAATCGAGGAGCTGGGGCTGGCCCACGCGCCGCGGCCGAGGGTACGGGTGAACCGCCGGTGACCCTCGGGACGGTGAACCGGGTCCTGCTCGCGCTGCTCGGGCTGGTCCTGCTGGCGGCGGGGACGTCGCTGCTGGCCGCGACCGGGCCGTTCGAGGGCCGCCACGAACCGCTGCTGGCGCCGCACGGGCCGGGCCGGCCCGCGCCCTGGTGGGTGGTGCTCGCCGCGCTCGGGGCGTGCGTGCTGCTCGCCCTGTGGTGGCTGCTGTCCCAGCTGCGCCGGGCCCGGCTCGCGGCGGTGCTCGTGGACACCGGGGACGGGGCGTTCGCCGTACTGCGCGGGCGGGCGCTGGAGGAGGCCGTCGAGGCCGATGTCCAGGAGGCCGTGGAGGGCGTGGCGCGGTGCCGGGTCGCTCTGCGCGGGCGGCGCGGGGCCCCGGCCCTGCGGGTCGCCCTGGAGCTGGAGCCGCACGCGGTGCCGGCCGACGTACTGGCGGCCCTCGCCGGCCCGGTGCTGGGCCGGGCCCGCGCCTCGGCGGCGCTCCCGGCCCTCCCGGCGGAGGCCCGCCTCCACGTCACCCCCCGCCGGGCGCGGCGGGTGACGTGAGGCGGAGCCGGGGCGGGCGGCGCGTCAGAAGCCGTGCCGGGAGCCGCCGTCCACCGGGAGCATGACGCCGGTCAGGTAGGAGGCCGCCGGGGACAGCAGGAACGCCGCCGAGCGGCCGAACTCCTCCGGGGTGCCGTACCGGCGCAGCGGGATGCCCGCCTCGTTGCGGGTACGGGCGGCGTCCGCGTCCCCGGACAGGGAGTCGAGCTCGCGGACCCGGTCGGTGTCGATCCGGGCGGGCAGCAGTCCGACCACCCGGATGCCGCGCGGGCCCAGCTCCACGGAGAGGGACTTCGCGAAGCCGGCCAGGCCGGGGCGCAGACCGTTGGAGATGGTGAGGCCGGGGATCGGCTCGTGCACGGAGCCCGACAGGACGAAGCCGATGACCCCGCCGTCGGAGAGCTCGGCGGCCGCCGCCCGAGCGAGGCGGACCGCGCCGAGGAAGACCGACTCGAAGGCCGCCGCCCACTGCTCGTCGGTGTTGTCGGCCGCCGAACCGGGCGCCGGGCCGCCGACGCTGATGAGGATGCCGTCGAGGCGGCCGAAGTGCTCCCGGGCGGCGGCGACGAGCCGGGCGGCGGCTCCGGGGTCGGAGTTGTCGGCGGCCACACCGACCGCGTTCGGGCCCAGCGCCTTGGCCGCGGCCTCGGCGCGCCCCGCGTCCCGGCCGGTCAGCACCACCTTGGCGCCGTCGGCGGTCAGTTCGCGGGCGGAAGCGTAGCCGAGGCCCCTGGTGGCGCCGGTGACGACGTAGACACGGTCCTTCAGTCCAAGATCCATGCCGACACGCTACGCGGTCGTCACGGGCTCCCGCTCGGAAGCGGCGGCGGAAGCCGCGGCCGCCGCATCCCGGTCGCGCTTCTCGCGCCGTACGAGCACGATCCAGCCCACCGGCACCGCGAAGGTGAACAGCCACCACTGGATGGCGTAGGCCATGTGCGGCCCGATCGAGTCGTGGTCGGGCTCGGCGACCACCTCGGGCTTGCCGTCGGCCGGGACCGGGGCGGTGAGTTCGAGGTAGCCACCGAGGACGGGCTTGCCCAGGTACGCGGCCTGCTGCTTGCTGTTGATCAGCATCACCTGGCGGTCCGGCAGGCCCTTGCGGTCCTTGATGCCGCTGCCGCCGCTGGTCTCGTCGGCCTTCAGCCGGCCGGTGACCGTCACCTCGCCGGTGGGCGCGGCGGGCACCGGCGGGTAGGCGCGGGGGTCGTCGCCGCCCGCGACCCAGCCGCGGTTGACGAGCACGACCCGGCCGTCGGCCAGGACCAGCGGGGTGAGGACGTGGAAACCGACCTTGTCGTCGTTGTCGGTGCGCATGCGCACGACGACCTCGTGCGCGGAGTCGTACGTACCGGTGGCGGTCACGGCACGCCAGTAGTCGGCGCGCGGGACCACGTGTCCGGGGGAGGTGATCTCGGTCATGCGGACCGGCTTCGCCCGCAGGTTCGTGTCGATCAGCTGGTTCTGCGCGACACGGTGCTCATGACGGTGGAACTGCCAGAACCCCAGCTTGATCATCGCGGGGATCAGGGCGAGGCCGATGAGGGTGAGGCACACCCACTGCCGGGTCAGCACAAAGCGGTACACGCCCACGACGGTACCCCCAGCGGCGAGGACCCCGGCGGCCGGGTGGCCGTCCGGGGTCGTGGCGGAGGGGGAGGGAAGGGAGGAAGGAGGGGAGGAAGGAGGGGAGGAAGGCGTCGGGGGACGGTACGGGAGTCAGACGCGGTCGGTGATGCCCACCTTCCCCTCCGCGCGGGCGCAGTGCCCTCCGCAGAACCACTGCCCCTCGACCTCGACGCCCTGCCCGATGATCTGGACCCGGCAGTGCTCGCAGATGGGCGCCATGCGGTGAATGGCGCAGGAGAAGCAGTCGAAGACGTGCACAGCACCCTGTGCGTGGACTTCGAAGGACATGCCGTAATCGTTCCCGCAGACTTCGCAACGTGCCATGCGCGGCATGCTGCGCAGGCCGGACCGCCGGAACAAGATCCACCGGGGTGAGTCGCCGAGCGTGCACCCGGCCGGCCCAACGAGCGGGGCCACGGGCGGGGCGACGGGCGGGGCGACGGGGGCCACGAACGGGAGGCCCCGAACCTCCCCCCGTGCTCAGTCCTGCGCCGGAGCCACGTCCCGCAGCAGCTGGGTGAAGGCCGCCTCGTCGACGACGGGGGTCCCGAAGGACTTCGCCTTCACCGTCTTGGAGGTCGAGGAGTCCGGGTCGTTGGTCACGAGCAGGCTCGTGAGCCGGGACAGGCTCGTCGCGACGTGCAGACCGGCCTCGACGGCGCGGTCCTCCAGCAGCTCCCGGTCCACGGAGGTGTCGCCGGAGAACGCGATCCGCATGCCCTGCTTGAGCGGGGTGCCGTCCGCCCACCGCCCCGGGTTCGGGTACGGGCAAGCCGGCCGCTTGCGCGAGGGCCGCCAGCTCGAGCTCGCTCCGTACGAGGCCTGGTACCCGACGCGCGGGGCGGCCGGGGTGTCCGACCACTCCGTCAGCGGCCGGCATTCCAGCAGGGGCAGCCGTACGTTGTCCCGCGCGGCCGCGTGCAGGGACGGACGGAACGCCTCCGCGAGGACCCGTGCGTCGTCGAGCGCGTGGTGGGCGCGCTGCTGGACCACGCCGAAGTGCGCGGCGAGCGACTCCAGCTTGTGGTTGGGCAGTGGGAGGTTCAGTTCCTTCGACAGGGCGATGGTGCACAGCCGCTGACGCACCGGAGCGGTGGCCTCGGCCCGCGCGTACTCGCGGGCGATCATCTGCCAGTCGAAGATCGCGTTGTGCGCGACCAGCACCCGGTCGGCGAGCCGGCCCGCGAACTCCTCGGCGATGTCCTTGAAGAGCGGCGCGTCCTGGAGCATGTCGCTGGTCAGACCGTGGATCCACACGGGGCCGGGGTCCCGGAGCGGGTTGACCAGCGTGTACCAGTGGTCCTCGACATTGCCTTGAGCGTCGAGCCGGTAGACGGCGGCGGAGATTATCCGGTCGTCGCGAGCGAGCCCGGTGGTCTCCACGTCGACGACCGCGTACCCCTGTGGGTACGCGGTCGGCCACATCGTCTCTGCGGTCGTACGGTCGGCGAGCATGGTCACAGAGGATATCGGCCCGCGCCGACACTCGAAGCCCTACGGCCTTTCAGCTCGGCCCGGCCCCGGCCCGGCTCAGCTCCGCCACGAGCTCCCCGGCCGTCACCCGGGCGAAGGACCCGGGTACTTCGGCGGGGCCGGGGAAGAGCCGGTAGACCGTCCCCGAACCGCCCTCCGGCGCCACGCTCGCGCAGGTCAGTGCCAGGAACGCGCGCTTCCCGGAGGCCAGTTCGGCGGCCTCCGCGTCCGCGTCCGCGGGGGCCCGGCGCTCCTCGGGCGGCTCCAGGGCGGCGATCCGCGCGGCGAAGCCGGCCGGTTCCTCGCCGACGGCGGCCCGGTAGAGCCACACCTCGTCGGTGGCCGAACTCTCAGGCGCCCGCCGGATCACCGCCACCTCGCGGGTGCGGGCCGCGGCCCGCCACACGGTGAGGTCCCACAGGGTGGTGCGGGTGCCGGAGGTGAAGTGCGCCCATACGTCCGAGGCCACGGCCGCGAGCCGGTCGCCGTGCGAGGCGACGCTCTGGAAGCCCCCCGAAGGGGGCAGGTGGACGTCCGCCCACAGCGCCCGCCGTGCGGCCAGGTCCACGACCATCGGCATGCAGGCCCGGGAAGCGCCGCTCAGGTCGAACCGCTGGCGGACCGTGCGCGGGTCGTACGAGGAGTCGCGCGGGCCGTCCGCCGGCAAGGTCATGAACCCGGCGAAGGCGTCGTCCAACTCCTCGAACGGCACGTTGTTGAAGCTGAACACCAGCGGGACCGCGTACGCGTCCCCCTGACGGGCGAGCTTCGCCAGGTCCAGGTCCACGTACTCGGTGGCCCCCTCCGGAGCCGGCGCCGAGGTGAGGTCGCCCGAATGCACGGCGGCCCTCCCCGCCCCGTACAGCAGACGGGTGTAGTCGCACAGGCCCGTGAACTTCCAGTCGGCGTCGAAGAAGGCCACCGACAGGTCCAGGTCGGTCACCTGGTCGGCGGGCTCGGTCCAGTGCAGGAACAGCCGCAGCACCTCGCCTCCGGGCAGCGCCAGGACGCTGCCCCGGGGGACCGCGACCAGCGCCTTCGCGGAGGAGCGCTCCCCGAAGGGCACGGGCAGCTCCGCGAGCCCGGAGTCCAGGACGGCCAGCTCGTACGGGTCCCCCTCGGCCCGGGCGAAGCGGCGCTGGACCTCCGCCTCCAGCATGGCCACGGCCGCCCGGGCGAGCGGCGCGGGCAGCGCCGGGCGGTCCTCCGCCACGGACTGGGCCCGGGTGACCCGCCCCTTCGGGAAGAACACGCGCCGGGAGCCGGTCCGGTCCGTGGAGCGCACCCGCAGGGCTCCGAGCGCCGACAGCAGCGGGCCCGCGCCGACGGCGGGAAGCCCGTGTGCCAGCGCCTTCGCCAGCTCCGGCACCAGGACGTCGCCGGCGTGCAGTCGCAGCAGGTGGTCGAGACGGCGCACGAGTTCACCCGGGCGCTCGGCGGCGGTCGCGGCGGCAGCCGCCGGGTCCCCCTCGGCCAGAGCCCGTTCCATGCGCCCGGCCCAGGTCACGGGCAGGATCCGGTCGCCGTCCACGCGTACGGCGTCCGGATGCGCGGCGGCGGTCTCCCGCAGGGCCGAGCCCAGGGAGCCGGACAGGTCGGTGCCCCGCAGCGCGGCGAAGGCCAGAGCGGCCCGCGGGTGGCGGGCGTGCCCCTCGAAGGGGTGCAGGGTCTCGGCGGCTCGCTTCCAGGCGGTCGGATGCCGCAGCAGGTCCTCGACGAGGTACGCCGTGGGCAACGCGTCGAGCACGCTGAGCAGTTCGCGGCGCAGGGGCCGGGACAGGGACCGGAAGCGCGATGTCGGCGGCAGCTCCGCGTCCCCGCCGGACAGCGCGCCGAGGAGCCGCAGCACGTCGGTGGCGGTGGTCAGCCGCCCGGCGAGCTGTGGCCGTACGGCCTCGTGCGTGGCGGGGCCGGTGAGCAGGGCGGCCAGGACCAGCGCCTTGGTCTCCCGTACGGGGATCTCCTGGGGGAGCCAGTCCCATCCGGCCGGGGCCAGGCGGGCCAGCAGGTGCACGTCTTCGCGGTCCTCCGGGGAGAGGGGGGTCGGCCGGGCGAGCAGTGACGCCAGCAACCGGGCCGAGTCCGCCGCCGGGTCGGTGCCGAGCCGGAGCAGCCGCAGCGGCCCGGGCGGGTTCCCGGCCTTGGCCTTGCCGGCCTTCCCGGGCGCGTGGTCCTCCGCGCGCAGGAAGGGGTCGGCCGGGTCGACGGGGCGGTGGCAGAGCGGGCAGCCGGTGTAGTCGGCGCCGTCCCAGCAGGAGCGGCAGATCAGATGGGCGCACGGCGAGACCGGGTGCACGGAGCCGGTCTCGGCGCAGAGCACGCACGGCTGGCCGGGCTCCTGGAGCAGCAGGGAGAAGACGCGGTCCACGTACCAGCGCTCGGTGTCGCGCGGGATGGAGAAGGGGAAGCGGCGGAAGAGCGGCTTGTGTACCCGGTCGGATCCCATGAGCTCGTCCACGAGTGCCAGCAGGCGCGAGCGTTCGACGGCGAGATCGGTCGGCGCGAGGACGGCCAGGGCGGCGTAGAGCTCCCGGCTCATGGCGTGGCCGCGCTCCAGCAGCTCGCCCTCCAGCGGGCGGACCCCTTCGGTGCCGGGCGATGCGGCGGCCGGCGGCTGGTCGACGTAGACGGTCTGGAGCCGGCGCAGCATGAGCGAGTCGACGGGTCGGATGGCAGGCACGGTCGTGGGGTTCCCTCCGCAAAACGAAAACGGGGGCGGAGAGTGGGCGCGCGGGTTCTTTGCAAAAGGAGTGAGAAGGATGCACGCCGGGGAGCCGCCCCCGTACGTCCGATCCCATCACGGGGGGTCGTGAGGCGGCAAACCGATTACCTGCCGGGCGGCCGCGCGGCGGCAGCCGGTTACCCGGCCGGCGGCGCCAGCAGGGCCCGTACCAGGGCCCTCAGGGTCAGCAGGAACAGCCGCTCCGGATCCACCGGCCGGGCCAGCGCGCGGGCCAGCGGCGGGTCGTGCGGGGCGTCGGCCGGGTCCCAGAGCTCGCTCTCGGCGGGGGACTGGGCGGGGGAGCGTTCGCGATTGCGCTCGACCAGGACGAAGCCGATGATCTGGAACTGGATCGCCCGCACCGCGTCCGCGGCCCGGGCTCCGCGCAGGCCCGCCGCGTGCACCTCGTGGACCAGCGCCTGCTGGGCGGGCATGAACATCCGGTCGGTGAGGCCGCGCTCGTGGACCATGGCGATCAGGTGCGGGCGCTCGCGCAGCTCGCGGCGCAGGATCCGGGCGACCGAGAGGATGCGGTCGCCGGGGGTGCGGCCGACCGGCCGGATGGCGCCCACCTCCTCCACGGTCCGCTCCACGAGGGCGTCCAGCAGCGATTCGCGGTTGCCGACGTGCCAGTAGATGGAGGTCACCGCGGTGCCCAGCTCGGCGGCGAGCTTGCGCATGGTGAGGGCGGCCGGGCCGTGCTGTTTGACCAGGGACGCGGCGGCGTCCAGTACCTCCGCGCGGGTCAGCGTGGTTCTGGTCATCTGTCCGTCCCAACTTTCTGTCGATCCGTCAGATCGGTTACGTGCACGGGTCTTTACCCTTCATCGGTCGCGGTGTAACTGTGTTACAGAACCAGCTGCGTCAGAACCGACCGAGTCCTGGACGAAGGATGGTGCGAGAGATGGCACGCGTACGGTACGGAGCGCGCACCGAGGCGGAGATCGCCGCCGCGCGCGAGAAGAGTTCGAAGCTCCCCGACATCTGGTCCACCGGTGTGGTGGCCGTCTGGGAGACCGATCCGGACGTGGTGGCGGCGGTCCTCCCGCCGCCGCTGAAGCCCACGGAACGGCCCCTGGTGCGGGCCAACATCAGCAAGGTGGACCTGACCGGCTATCCGCTCGGCGCCGGTTCGGTGGCCGTCGCCGCCCAGCACGACGGGGTCGAGGGCTGGTACCCGCTGGTCATGCCGATGAGCATGGAGCGAGCCCTGATCGGAGGCCGCGAGGTCTTCGGCGAGCCGAAGAAGCTCGGCGAGATCACCGTCGAGCGCGACGGCTTGGTGGTCAAGGCCTCCCTCGCCCGGCACGGGATCGCCTTCGTGGAGGTGCGCGGGGCGGTGGACCGCGAGCTGCCCCTGCCCGAACCCACCGTGAAGACCGACTTCTACTTCAAGTTCCTCCCCGCGGTGGACGGTTCGGGCTTCGACGCCGATCCGGTGCTGGTGCACTGCACCCGCAACGAGAAGGTCCGCAAGCTGGAGCACATCACCGGCGATGTGGTGCTCCGCGAGTCGATGTTCGACCCCGTCGCCGACCTCCCCGTACGCCGCCTCGTCGAGCTCACCATCGGCGAGAAGACCACCGACCAGCGGGGCAAGGTCGTCGAGCGGGTCAGCGCCCAGGCCCTGCTCCCGTACATCCACCAGCGCTACGACGACCCGATGCAGATCCTCGACGGACCGCCCGAGGGGAGTGTGTGACGTGCGACTCGAACCCGGACAGGTGGCGGTCGTCACCGGAGCCGCCAGTGGCATCGGCCTCGCGATGGCCCGCCGCTTCGCCGCCGAGGGGCTGAAAGTGGTCCTCGCCGACGTGGAGGAGGGCGCCCTGCGCAAGGCCGCCGACGAACTCGCCGCCGACGGCGCCGAGGTGCTCGCCAAGATCGTCGACGTCAGCGACCGGGACTCCGTGATCTCGCTGGCCGACGCGGCGTACGAGGCCTTCGGCGCCGTGCACGTCCTGTGCAACAACGCGGGCGTCGGCTCCGGAGCCGAGGGCCGCATGTGGGAGCACGAGCCCAACGACTGGAAATGGGCCTTCTCCGTCAACGTCTGGGGCGTCTTCCACGGCATCCAGGCCTTCGTCCCCCGCATGATCGCAGCCGGCGGCCCCGGCCACATCGTCAACACCTCCTCCGGCGACGGCGGCATCGCCCCGCTGCCCACCGCCTCGGTCTACGCCGTCACCAAGGCGGCCGTGGTCACCATGACCGAGTCGCTCTACGCCCACCTCAAGGCGGAGGGCGCGGCCATCGGCGCCTCCGTGCTCTTCCCCGGACCGCACATGCTGCGCACCGGCCTGTGGGAGTCGCACCGCAACCGGCCCGACCGGTACGCCAAGGAACGCCCGCGCAAGTCCCCGTACCGCAGCCTCGACCAGTACGAGGCGGCCATGAAGAACGCAGGCCACGAGGTCAACTTCACCCCGGTCGAGGACGTCGCGGACCACGTCGTGGACGGCATCCGCGCCGACCGCTTCTGGATGCTGCCCGACAGCGAGCACAGCGACCGGCAGATCCGCGCCCGGTCGCAGTCGATGCTCGACCGCGCCAACCCCGCCTACCTGGAAAGCTTCATCCTCGACTGAGGAGCCTCAATCGTGAGTGCGTACGAAGACCCGTACCTGATCATCTCCTCCGACTGCCACGCGGGACTGCCCACCGAGCAGTACCGCCCCTACCTGGACAGCGCCTTCCACCCGCAGTTCGACGAGTTCCTCGGCCAGCGCGACGCCCGCCGCGCCGAGGCCACCAAGCTGGGCGTGCGCAACGAGGCCTTCGCCGAGAAGTGGTTCCACGACCACGAGGAGGGCCTCAAGGGCGGCTGGGACGTCACACAGCGGCTGAAGGAGCTCGACGGCGACGGCGTGGCCGCCGAAGTCGTCTTCCCCGACGCCGACGCCGTGGACAGCCAGACCGCCGCCCCCTTCGGGGTGGGCCTCGGCCTCTCCGGCGACCAGGACCCCGAGCTCGGCATGGCCGGCGCCCAGGCGCACAACCGCTGGCTCGCCGAGTTCGTCTCGGAACATCCCGAGCGGCACTGCGGGGTCGCCCTGCTGCCCATCACCGGCGACCCGGACAAGGTCGTCGCCGAGATCTACCGGGCCAAGGCATCCGGGCTGGGCGCCCTGATGATCCCGGCCATGTGGGTGGACAAGGCCCCGTACCACGACCGCCGTTACGACCCGGTGTGGGCGGCGGCGGCCGAGACGCAGATGCCGATCGTCACGCACTCCGGCTCCTCGCCGCGCCACGAGTACGGGGACCACCTGGGCATCTTCGTCTCCGAGGTCACCTGGTGGCCGGCCCGCCCGCTGTGGTTCCTGCTCTGGTCCGGGGTGTTCGAGCGGCACCCGGGCCTGAAGTTCGGCGTCGCCGAGTCGGGCTGCTGGTGGCTGCCCAACCAGCTCTGGTTCATGGACCGGCTCTACCTCGGCGCGCACGGCGGCAAGAAGCTGTCGCCGTTCGAGGAGCTGAAGCGGCCGCCGAGCGAGTACCTGGACCGGCAGGTGTTCGTCTGCGCGACCAACACCAAGCGGCGCGAGCTGGCCCAGCGCTACGAGATCGGCGTGGACAACATCCTGTGGGGCTCGGACTTCCCGCACCCCGAAGGGACCTGGCCCAACACCCGCACCTGGCTGAAGAACACCTTCCACGACATCCCCGTCGAGGAGACCCGCCGGATGCTGGGCCTGGCCGCCGCCGAGGTCTTCGGCTTCGACACCGACAAGCTGGCGCCGATCGCCCGCCGCATCGGCCCCACCCCCGCCGAGCTCGGGCAGAGCGCGGACCAGGCGGCCGTCGAAGCCTCCTGGGCGCGCTCGCGCGACGTGGGCCGGCACTGGCTGACGGACAACGACTTCCCGGTGCTGGGGGTGAACCCGTGAGTTCCGAGAACCCGGCCACCGGGGAGGACCGCTACACGGTCATCTCCGCCGACTGCCACGCGGGCGCCGACCTGCTGGACTACAAGCCGTACCTGGAGAAGCGCCACCACGCGGAGTTCGACGCCTGGGCCGCGACCTACGTCAACCCGTACGAGGACCTCCTCGCGGACACGGCCGACCGCAACTGGAACTCCCAGCGGCGCCTGACCGAGCTCGAAGCCGACGGGATCGTCGCGGAGGTGCTCTTCCCGAACACCATCCCGCCGTTCTTCCCCAAGGCCTCGCTGATGGCCCAGCCCCCGACGGCGGCCGAGTACGAGATGCGCTGGGCCGGGCTCCAGGCGCACAACCGGTGGCTGGCGGACTTCTGCGCGGACGCGCCGGGCCGCCGGGCGGGCGTGGTCCAGATCCTGCTGAACGACGTGGACGCGGCGGTCGAGGAGATCCGCCGCACCCGCAACGCGGGCCTGACCGGCGGCATCCTGCTGCCCGGCGTCCCGCCCGGCTCCACCGTTCCCGAGCTCTACTCGGAGGTCTACGACCCGATCTGGGCCGTCTGCGACGAGCTGGACGTGCCGGTCAACCACCACGGCGGCTCCGCCTCGCCACCCCTGGGCGACGAGCCGGCGGCGCGGGCCGTCTTCATGGTGGAGACCACCTGGTTCTCCCACCGGGCCCTGTGGCACCTCATCTTCGGCGGGGCCTTCCGCCGCAACCCCGGGCTGAAACTGGTCCTGACGGAGCAGGGCTCCGGCTGGATCCCCGGCGTGATCGAGATGCTGGACTACTACCACGGCCGCCTGGTCGCGGCCTCGGCCACCGCCGAGGCCAAGTTCGGCGCCGGGCTGGCCGAGTCCATGGGCAAGGGGCCGAGCCAGGTCTGGCGGGACAACTGCTTCGTGGGAGCCAGTTTCATGCGCCCCCACGAGGTCCCGCTGCGGGACCGGATCGGCCTCGACAAGATCATGTGGGGCAGCGACTACCCGCACGACGAGGGCACCACGCCCTACTCCCGCGAGGGCCTGCGCATCGCCTACGCGGGCCTGCCCCGCGAGGAGGTCGCGGCCATGGTCGGCGGCAACGCCGCCCGGGTGTACGGCTTCGACCTCGCCCTCCTCGACGCGGTGGCCGCCAAGCACGGCCCCCTCGTCTCGGAGGTCGCGCAGCCCCTGACGGAGGTCCCGGCCGCCGCCACCAGCCCGGCCTTCGCCCGAGGGGGCTCGGTCCGGGTCTGGTAGCGCCCGCGCCCCGAGCCCGGGCCCCGCGTCACCGGCCCGGGGCGCCCGCCCGGAGCGGCTCAGTCCCTGCGGACGAGCCGCTCCGGCGGGATCAGCTCCGTACCCCTCACGTGCGTGCCCCGGCGCAGCTCGATCACCAGCCGCTCCACGGGCGCGAGCGGAGACAGGTCCACGGTCCCCAGGCATTCGCTCAGCACGAGCCGGCGCAGCTCCGGGAACTCGCGCAGCGCCTCCAGCGACCCCTCCAGCGCGCACCGGATCAGCACGAGCCGGCCGAGACGTTCGTACGGCAGGAGCGCCCCGGCCGATACGGGCGCCGCGTGCCGGATCTGCAGGGCGGTCAGCCCCCTGAGCGGCAGCGAACGCACCAGCTGCCGGTACTGGCCGCTGCCGGCGACCGTCAGTTTCTCCACCCGCGGCCACCGCTCGATCCCGTCGAGCGTCATCCGGCGGGCCCCCTGCCACAGGTGCAGCGCGGTCAGCGAGTCCGCGGCGGGCACGTCCCCGATCCGCCGCTGCTCCGGCTCGAAACCGATGACCAGCGAGCGCAGGTCCGCCGCCCCCGCCAGGGGAGCGAGCGAGAGGTCGTCCCGGAGGTAGCCGAAGGCGAGGCTGTCCGCCCGCAGTTCGGACACCACCTCGATCCCGGTGACCTGCGGGCAGTCCAGGACGCCCAGGTGCCGCAGCGAGGACTGCCCGGCCAGCGGCGACAGATCGGCCAGCCCCGGATTGCGGTGCAAGGTCAGCGACTCCAGGTCCCGCCGCCCCGCGATCTCCGGCGGAACGGGGCCGTCCCAGGTGACGTGGAGCCGGCGGACGTGCCGGAGCCGTTCCAGGGCCCGCAACTGTCCGGGCGTCCGCACGTGCAGGTGGGCCGTGGTCATGGGGGCGCCCGCGAGCACCGCGTCCGCGTACGCCTCCACGGGGAACCGCCCCCAGGCGTCGGAGAGTTCGCGGGCGGCCTCGTAGCGGTCGTCCGTCCGGAAGCCCGCGATCACCTGGAGCGCCCGGTCGCCGCCGACGAGCGCCGCCGTACGGATCGTCGCGGCCGCCTCGGCCTCGACGAGCCCGGCCGGCTCCGGCAGCAGTTCCAGTACGAGCTCCCCCGCCTTGGCCAGTTCCTCGGCCTGGCCCGGGGAGCGCGGGGGCAGCAGGAGCGCGGTCCGGGCCGTCACCTCGCGCCGGACCTCCGGATCCAGCTCCGGCGCGTGTTCCAGACAGGCGGCCGCGAGCAGCACGAGCCGGCTGCGGTCGGGTTCCGACCGGTCGGCCCGCTCCAGCAACTGCCGCAGCAGATAGGAGCGTTCATCGGGCCGGGCGTGTCCCACGGCCATCCGGACCACGTTGTCCCAGGTGTACTCGTGCGCATGGCTCACCAGGACGCCGAAGTCCCGCGCCTCCACGGCCGCCTTGGCGCCGAGGTAGTCCTGGAAGGTCTGGTGGACGAACAGGACCGAGCCCGGTACCGGTTCCCGGAGCAGCCCGCTGCGGATCAGCAGGTGCTGGAATACCGTCTGCGCGTCGGCCTGGGCCTTGACCTGGGGCATGGAGTCGAGCGATTCGGTGATCATCCCGATCGCCTCCTCGGCGGAGGCCTCCACCTGCCCGTTGCGGATCAGCCAGTACGCGAGGCGCTGGAGCAGCAGGGTCTGCTCGTCCCGGCTGAGGTAGACCCCCTCGACCCCGGAGATGTCCCGTTCGCTGTCGCGGCGGATCAGCAGCATGTCCAGAGCCGTGTCGTAGAGCTCCTTGCGGGCCCGGGGCAGATGCATCCGGCGGTCCCGGTTCAGCGCGCACAGCAGGGCGCACATGAGCGGGTTCGTCGCCAGCCTGCCCAGGTCCCGGCGCGATCCCACGGCCTCCAGGAGCGCCGTCTCGTACCGGTCGAGCAGTTCCCGCTCCGGCCCCTCGTCCTCGCCGTCCGCCTCGCCCCGGGCGGAGGCGTGCCAGTGCGTGATGAAGGCGCCGACGTCGTCGCGGTCCATCGGCAGCAGGGCCAGGGAGGTGAAGCCCTGGGCGGTCAGCCAGTCCTCGGGCACGGCCGAGTGCCGGGTGGTGACCACGAAGCGGGCCGCCGGGTACGCGGTGAGCAGGTCCCGCAGCCAGGACTCGGTCCGGTCGCGCAGCCGCGGAGGCATCTCGTCCACTCCGTCGATCAGCACCAGCGCCCGCCCGGCGGCCAAGAGCCCGGTGATCCAGCCGTCCGGAGGCAGCAGCGGGACGCCCGTCGCGCCGAGCCAGTCCTGCGGCCGGGGCAGCCCGGCGGGGGAGTTGAAGGAGCGCAGCGGCAGGACGAAGGGGACCAGGCCGTTCCAGTCCGGCAGCTGGGCCGTGAAGCTGCTGCGGGCCGCGTTGAGGGCCAGCCATTTCACCAGGGTGCTCTTGCCCGAGCCGGCCGGGCCGCGCAGCAGGACCCGCTCCGTCGCGTTCAGCGCCACCTCGGCCTTCACCGAGCTCTGCAGGCCGGGTTCCTCGAGGAACTCCCCGCCGCTGACGGCGAGGCTGATGTAGGCGCGGTCCAGGGACCAGTCCTGGCGGTCCTGGCTGAGCGTCAGCCCGTACAGCTGGACCCGCCCCTGGGCCCCGGCGACGTACTGGGCGTACCGCTCCTCGAAGACCGAGAAGGCCTCGGCCGCCTCGGTGACCTCTTCCGCGGGCTCGGTGATCCCCGCGGCCCCGGCGGGCCGGTCGGGCTCGGCGGCCCCGGTGGGCCGGGCGGCCCCGGCGGCCTCCGCGGCCGGCGGACCGGAAGGGTCCCCCTCGTCGAAGGCGGCCGCCGCCTCCGCCGCGGCCGATGGGCCGTCCTGCGGGGAGGAGCCCCGCTCCGCCGCCGCGCGGCCCTCGAGGCACAGGACGAACAGTTCCCGGTAAGCGGCCTCCGCCGCGGGGCCCAGCTCCGCGGGCGGCGGGGGCACGGGCACGGCCGAGGGGCCGGCGGCGGCCAGGAGGAGGGCCCCGGTCTCCTTCGGGCTGAGCGCGGCGAACGCCCTGCGGACCGCGTCCACCGCGCCCGCCCGGTCGGCTCCGTCGAGTCCCGCGCTCGCTTCCTTCAGCAGGCCGACCAGCCTGTGCGCGCGGCGCAGCCGTTCGCGGCCGTCCTCCCGCACTGGCCTGAACCTGGGTATCCCCGGCGGCCGGGCCCGCATCACCGTCCGCGCCACCGCGTCCGCCGCCTCTAAGAGGATCTCTTCGAAAACCGCTTCGTGCCCCATCTCCCACGCCCTCCCCTTGGCCCGGACACCCTCACCCGGAAGCATCTCGTGAACCGTCGGTAACACCGATGGATACCGATCGGTAACAACCCCTAGCCGAGCCCCCGAACCCGCCTCTATGGTGCGGACATGCCGAACCTGCCCGATGTCGTGCTGTGGTCCATACCCGCCTTCGTCCTGCTCACCGTGATAGAGCTCGTGAGCTACCGCATCCATCCCGACGAGGACTCCGCCGGGTACGAGACCAAGGACGCCGTCACCAGCCTCGGCATGGGGATCGGCAGCCTCGGCTTCGACTTCCTCTGGAAGATCCCGATCGTCGCGATCTACACCGCGGTCTACGAGCTCACCCCGCTGCGCGTCCCCGTCCTGTGGTGGACCGTTCCGCTGATGCTGCTCGCCCAGGACTTCCTCTACTACTGGCAGCACCGCGGCCACCACGTCATCCGGATCCTGTGGGCCTGCCACGTCGTCCACCACAGCAGCCGCAAGTTCAACCTCACCACCGCATTGCGCCAGCCCTGGACCAGCGCCACCTCCTGGCCGTTCTACCTCCCGATGATCGCGCTGGGCGTGCACCCGGCGGCCATCGCGTTCTGCTACTCGGTCAACCTCGTCTACCAGTTCTGGATCCACACCGAGCGCATCGACAAGCTGCCCCGGCCGATCGAGTACGTCTTCAACTCCCCCTCCCACCACCGCGTCCACCACGCCTCCCAGGGCGGCTACCTGGACCGGAACTTCGGCGGCATCCTGATCGTCTGGGACCGGATGTTCGGCTCCTGGGTGGGGGAGACCGACAAGCCCGTCTTCGGCCTCACCAAGAACATCGGCACCTACAACCCGCTGCGCGTCGCCACCCACGAGTACGCCTCCATCGCCCGGGACGTACGCGGAGCCGCCACCTGGCGCGAGCGCGCCGGACGCGTGTTCCGCGGCCCGGGCTGGCAGCCCGCGCAGGCCGAGCAGCCCGCGCAGGCCGAGACGGCCACGACCTCGCCCGCGCCCGCCCCGGAGCACGCCGCGTGAGCGCCGCCGGACCCGCCGAGCGCGCGCAGTCCCGTACGCCCTCCTGGGCGCGCCCCGCCGTCCTCCCGGGCTCCGGCTCCGCCGGCCGGGCGCTGCTCGCGGCCTTCGCCGTCGCCACCGCCCTGGACCTCGGATCCCTGCTGGCGGACTGGCACCCCGGGCACCTCATCGCCAAGCCGCTGCTGATGCCGCTGCTCGTCGCCTACGTCATCACCCGACGCGCCCCCCGTCTGCTGATCGCGGCCCTGCTGTTCGGCTGGGGCGGCGACCTGGCCCTGCTCTTCGACGCCGATCCCGCCTTCCTGATCGGCATGGGCTCCTTCGCCGCCGGGCACGTCTGCTACCTCGTGCTCTTCGGCCGCCGCCGTACGGGCCCCCTGCTCGGGGCCGCGTACGCCGCCGCGCTCCTGTCCACCGTCACGCTGCTCTGGGGCGACCTGCCCGCGGACCTGCGGATCCCGGTCGCCGGGTACAGCCTGCTGCTCACCGCCATGGCCTACCGCTCCAGCGCCCTGGGGCTCCGGGCCGGGCTCGGCGGGGCGCTGTTCCTGCTCTCCGACACGCTCATCGCCACCGGGGTCGCCGAGTGGCCCCAGCTGCCCCGCGCCGACTTCTGGGTCATGGCCACCTATGTGGCGGCCCAGTACCTGCTGGCCACGGGAGCACTCGCGCCGGAGCGGGCGTACGGTAGGGAGGCCCTACAGGGCTCAACCATTTCCTAGCCGGAGGACTGCACCACCATGCGCGCCACCGTCATCCACGCCCCGCACGACATCCGCGTGGAGGAGGTGCCCGACGCTGCGATCCAGCGCCCCGAGGACGCCGTCGTCCGCGTCCTGCGCGCCTGCATCTGCGGCAGCGACCTCTGGGCCTACCAGGGTGTGGCCAAGCGCCAGCCGGGCCAGCGGATCGGGCACGAGTTCCTCGGCGTCGTCGAGGAGACCGGCTCCGCCGTCTCGGGCCTGAGCGCCGGAGACCTCGTCGTCGCCCCCTTCATGTGGTCCGACGGCACCTGTGCCTACTGCGTCGAGGGTCTCTACACCTCCTGCGAGCACGGCGGCTTCTGGGGCTCGGTCGGCCACGACGGCGGCCAGGGCGAGGCCGTCCGCGTCCCGCACGCCGACGGCACGCTCGTGAAGCTGCCCGCCGACGCCGTCTCCGACGACCACCTGCTGACCGCGCTGCTCGCGCTGTCCGACGTCATGGGCACCGGCCACCACGCCGCGCTCGGCGCGGGGGTCCGCGAGGGCTCCACGGTCGCCGTCGTCGGCGACGGCGCGGTCGGCCTGTGCGGGGTCCTGGCGGCCAAGCGCCTGGGCGCCGACCGGATCATCGCCCTGGGCCGGCACACCGCCCGTACGGACATCGCCAAGCTCTTCGGGGCCACCGACGTGGTCGCCGAGCGCGGCGAGGCGGCCGAGGCGGCCGTGCGCGAGCTCACCGGCGGCCAGGGCGCCCACTCCGTCATCGAGGCGGTCGGCACCGAGCAGTCCATGCGCACCGCGGTGAACATCGCCCGCGACGGCGGGGCCATCGGCTACGTCGGCGTGCCGCACGGCAGCGGCACCGGCCTCGACCTCGGTGTCATGTTCGACCGCAACCTCACCCTGCGGGGCGGGGTCGCGCCCGTCCGCGCGTACATCCCCGAGCTGCTCGCGGACGTGCTCAGCGGTGCGATCGACCCGTCGCCGGTCTTCGACCGGGCCGTCACCCTGGACGAGGTCCCGGAGGGCTACCGGGCGATGGACGACCGCAGCGCGCTCAAGGTCATGATCAAGCCCTGACGGCGTAGGAGAGCGGCAACGCGGCAACGCGAGGAAGGGCCGGGCGGGATGTTCCCCGCCCGGCCCTTCCGCGTTTCAGCGGATTCGGCCGGCTTACTTGACGGCCTTCAGCGCGTCGACCACGCCGTAGCCGTCGTAGCCGTTCTGGCCCCACTTGCTGTTGCAGGTGGTGGCGTCGATCAGCACGCCCGTGGCGTCGTAGACCTTCTCGGGGCAGGCCGTCTTCGTGGCCTGGACCTTGAGGAGCAGCTGGAGCTGCGCCGGGGTCGCCCACGGGTGGCGGCTCTTGAGCAGGGCCGCGACACCGGCGACGTGCGGGCCGGCCATCGAGGTGCCCTGCTTGTAGCCGTAGCCGCCGCCCGGGAGGGTGGACAGCACGCGGCCGTTGGCGTCCGGGGTGGCGGGTATCTGCCACTTGTCGCCGCCGGGGGCCGTGACGTCGACGACGCCCAGGCCGTAGCTGGAGTAGTACGACTTGAAGCCCTTGTCACCGGTCGCGGCGACCGTGACCACGCCCGGGAGCTGGGTGGGCATGTCCAGGCAGACGTGCGGGTCGATCGTGCGGGGCACCGGGGTGGCGTCGTCGGGGCTGGTGTCGTCCACGATGGCGTCGGACGCCAGGTCGTGGTTCGAGTTGCCCGCCGAGGCCACGCTGAGGACGCCCTTGCGCTCGGAGTACTGCGTCGCCCGGCTGAGGGCCTCCACCAGCGCCTTCTGGTCGTCGTCCGACTTGCAGTTGTAGAGCCAGGGGTCGACGTAGTAGCTGTTGTTGGTCACCTCGATCCCCTTCTCGGCGGCGAACATGAAGGCGCAGACGACGGCCTCGGTGTAGAAGAGGCTGGTCGCCGGCTCGCTCACCTTGATCGCGGCCACCTGCACGCCGGGCGCGACACCGCTGATGCCGACCCCGTTGCGCGGGGCCGCGATGGTGCCCGCCACGTGGGTGCCGTGGTCGCTGCCGTCGGCGTACGGGCGCCAGGCGCCCTCGGTGGTGTCGGCGACGCCGCCGACACAGTTGGCGGACTGGCCCTTGGAGAAGTTCGGGGCGAGATCCGGGTGAGTGTCGTCGACACCCGTGTCGATGACGCCCACCGTCACGTTCCGGCTGCCATCGTTGATCTTGTGAGCCTGGTCGGCCTTGATCGCGCGCAGGTCCCACTGGTTGGACTCCAGGGGCTCCTGTCCGGGCTCGGCCTGCGCGGAGGCCTTGGCGGCGTCCGCGTCGCTGAGGCGCTGCGTCGACCCCTCCTCGTCGGTCTGCACGACCGACAGGGGGGCGACGCGGGTGGCGCCGACCGAGGCGAACAGGCTCCGCTGGCCGCGCAGCTGCTTGGCGAAGTCCGGGTTCTGCGAGTGGGCTACGACCACTCCGATCTGCTCATATGCGATCACCACGGTGCCACCGGCACGTTCGATCGACTTCTTCGCCTGCTTCACGCTTCCGTACGAGGTCAAGTTGGCCACGTAGGACAGCTTGGGGCCGGAGGTGTCGGGCGTGGCGGTGGCCGAGGCGTCAGCCGTGATGCCGAGCGGAGCGGCGGAGGCCGCGACCGAGGGCAGGAAGGCGAGCGAGGCCGTGAGCGCCAGGCCGACCGGAACGGCGAGAGCGCGCCGCCGGTTACCGGTTCCCAGATGAGCCATGGGTTCTCCACATCATCGTGAAAAAGCCGTGCGGGCGCGGTCGCGCCCGACGGGTTCATGTCACGTGAACCTAGTGCCGACGTTCGACTTCGCGCCATTAGTTCGAGGAATCAGTTCGAGGAATCAGTTCCCAAAGAAACAAACAGGTGTTGAACCGCCCCGACGCGCCGGCCGTGCCGTTGACAGGGGGATCGGCACCACCGTCCCCACACGGAGGTTGTTTTGTCCGCCGTCCCCGCTGTCCCCACCGCCCCCGCGTCACAAGGAGAGTCCCCCGTGACCACCGAAGCAGCGCCGCCCCCGGGCAGCGCGGGAACGCCGCCGGCGAGCCCCGCGGCCCCCACGGCCGAAGAGTTCGTACGCGTCCAGCAGAGCGCGGAGTTCGCCGAACTGCGCCGCGCCCACCGCTCCTTCGCCTTCCCGCTCACCGTGGCGTTCATCGCCTGGTACCTGCTCTACGTCCTGCTCTCCAACTACGCGGGCGACTTCATGGGGACGAAGCTCTTCGGCAACATCAACGTCGCCCTCGTGCTGGGCCTCGGCCAGTTCGCGACGACCTTCCTCATCGCCTGGCTGTACTCGCGCCACGCGGCGACCCAGCTCGACCCCAAGGCCTCGGCCATCA
This sequence comes from Streptomyces sp. NPDC002886, assembly GCF_042888445.1. Taxonomy (NCBI): domain Bacteria; kingdom Bacillati; phylum Actinomycetota; class Actinomycetes; order Kitasatosporales; family Streptomycetaceae; genus Streptomyces; species Streptomyces sp. NPDC002886. The sequence goes on along the minus strand of NZ_JBIAPV010000002.1, from coordinate 33,439 downwards.
AGGCAAGGATGGAGGCCGGCGAATGAGCGCCCCGCTCTACGTGGCGGTCGCCGGCGCGGCCACGGCGGGTACGACCACCGCCGCCGGCGCCTCCGAGCACCGACCGCTGATCATCACCCTGTTCGGGGCGTTCGTCATCGCCACCCTGGCCATCACCATCTGGGCCGGACGCCAGACCAAGGACGCCGCCGACTTCTACGCGGGCGGCCGCCAGTTCACCGGATTCCAGAACGGCCTGGCCATCTCCGGCGACTACATGTCCGCCGCGTCCTTCCTCGGCATCGCCGGAGCCATCGCGCTCTTCGGCTACGACGGCTTCCTCTACTCGATCGGCTTCCTCGTCGCCTGGCTGGTGGCCCTGCTCCTGGTCGCCGAGCCGCTGCGCAACTCCGGCCGCTACACGATGGGCGACGTGCTCGCGTACCGGATGCGCCAGCGCCCCGTGCGCACCGCCGCCGGCACCTCCACCATCGTGGTCTCGATCTTCTACCTGCTCGCCCAGATGGCCGGCGCCGGCGTGCTCGTCTCGCTGCTCCTCGGCATCACCAGCGACTTCGGCAAGGTCGTGATCGTCTCGCTGGTCGGCGTCCTGATGATCCTCTACGTCACCATCGGCGGGATGAAGGGCACCACCTGGGTCCAGATGATCAAGGCCGTGCTGCTCATCGCGGGCACCCTGCTGATCACCTTCCTGGTGCTGTGGAAGTTCAACTTCAACATCTCCGACCTGCTGGGCAAGGCCGCCGACAACAGCGGCCAGGGCGTGAAGTTCCTGGAGCCGGGCCTGAAGTACGGCAAGGACTCGCTCTCGAAGCTGGACTTCCTCTCGCTGGGCCTCGCCCTGGTCCTGGGCACCGCCGGCCTGCCGCACATCCTGATCCGCTTCTACACGGTCCCCACGGCCAAGGCCGCCCGTAAGTCCGTGAACTGGGCCATCGGCATCATCGGCTCCTTCTACCTGATGACGATCGTCCTCGGCTTCGGCGCCGCGGCCCTGCTCAAGCGGGCCGACATCATCGCCTCCAACAAGGCCGGCACCACCGCGGCCCCGCTGCTCGCCCAGGAGATCGGCGGCGGCTCGGGATCCACCGGCGGAGCCGTCCTGCTCGCCGTGATCTCGGCGGTGGCCTTCGCCACGATCCTCGCGGTCGTCGCGGGCCTGACGCTGGCCTCCTCCTCGTCCTTCGCGCACGACATCTACGTGAACGTGATCCGCAAGGGCAAGGCCACGGAGAAGGAAGAGGTACGGGCGGCCCGCTGGTCCACCGTGGTCATCGGAGCGGTCGCCATCGGTCTCGGCGCCCTGGCCCGCGACCTCAACGTGGCCGGCCTCGTCGCCCTCGCCTTCGCGGTCGCCGCCTCCGCCAACCTGCCGACGATCCTCTACAGCCTCTTCTGGAAGCGCTTCACCACCCAGGGCGCGCTGTGGTCGATCTACGGAGGCCTGATCTCCTCGGTCGTCCTGGTGCTCTTCTCGCCGGTCGTCTCCGGCAAGCCCACCTCGATGTTCAAGGGCGCCGACTTCTACTGGTTCCCCCTGGAGAACCCCGGCATCATCTCCATCCCGCTCGGCTTCCTGCTGGGCTGGCTGGGGACCGTCCTGTCCAAGGAGAAGGCCGACCCGCAGAAGTTCGCCGAGCTCGAAGTCCGCTCACTGACCGGAACCGGCGCGCACTGACACGCTGCGCCTCAGTGAATCAGTACGAACACCCAGCGTGGCCGTGTCGTATTTCCCTACGACACGGCCACGTCCCGTCTCGTTCATTCGGGCACCCCTACAAGTCATGCGTGTCGCGTAGGCTCGTTGATAGCGCTCGTACTCTCATCCATCACGGCGCAAACCTCTATAAACCGGACAGGGGAGGGGGCTTACAGTGCTTCTCGACACCTACGGCCGCGTAGCCACTGACCTGCGCGTCTCACTCACCGACCGGTGCAATCTGCGCTGCACCTACTGCATGCCCGAGGAGGGTCTGCAGTGGCTCGGCAAATCGGATCTGCTCAGTGACGACGAGATCGTCCGCCTGATCCGCATCGCGGTCACCCAGCTCGGCATCAAGGAAGTCCGCTTCACCGGCGGCGAACCGCTGCTCCGCCCCGGCCTCGTCGGGATCGTCGAGCAGTGCGCGGCCCTGGAGCCCCGCCCCAAGATGTCGCTGACCACCAACGGCATCGGCCTCAAGCGCACCGCACAGGCCCTCAAGGCCGCCGGCCTGGACCGGGTGAACGTTTCCCTGGACACCCTGCGGCCCGAGGTCTTCAAGACCCTGACCCGGCGCGACCGCCACAAGGACGTCATCGAGGGCATGGCGGCCGCCCGCGACGCCGGCCTCACCCCCGTCAAGGTCAACGCCGTGCTGATGCCCGGACTCAACGACGACGAGGCCCCCGACCTGCTGGCCTGGGCCGTCGAGAACGAGTACGAGCTCCGCTTCATCGAGCAGATGCCGCTCGACGCCCAGCACGGCTGGAAGCGCGACGGCATGATCACCGCCGGCGACATCCTGGAATCCCTGCGCACCCGCTTCACCCTCACCGAGGAGGGTTCCGAGGAGCGCGGCTCCGCCCCGGCCGAGCGCTGGGTCGTCGACGGCGGCCCGGCCACCGTCGGCGTCATCGCCTCGGTCACCCGCCCCTTCTGCGGAGCCTGCGACCGTACGCGCCTCACGGCCGACGGCCAGATCCGTACGTGCCTCTTCGCCACCGAGGAGTCCGACCTGCGCGCCGCCCTGCGCTCGGGCGCCCCGGACGAGGAGATCGGCCGCCTGTGGAAGGTGGCGATGTGGGGCAAGAAGGCCGGGTCCGGCCTCGACGACCCGACCTTCCTGCAGCCCGACCGCCCGATGTCGGCGATCGGCGGCTGATCCCCGCACCGCCCCGGCGGTCTCGAGCGAACCCGAGGGCTCGCGGTGGCTACGGCCGCTGCGAGCCCTCGGGCGCTTCCCACGCGTCGAGCTTCACGACGTCCTTGAGGAAACCGCGGACCCCCAGGAACTGGGACAGGTGCTCGCGGTGCTCCTCGCACGCCAGCCAGGTCTTGCGGCGCTCGGGGGTGTGCAGCTTCGGGTTGTTCCACGCCAGGACCCAGACGGCCGCCTCGCGGCAGGCCTTGGCGGAACAGGTGGGCGCGTCCGCGGCGGAAGAGTCGTTCATGAGTGCGTCTAGGGGAGTCACGGCTCAACCCTAAGACGGAATGGCGACGCCGAGCAGCCACGGGGGGAGCTGCCCGGCGTCGGTCCGTCGCTCCGACGGGGGATGCGGAGCGCGTAGGCAGTATGTCACGCAGGACCCGGTGCGGTGCACTGGAACTTCATGATTGATCTGAGCTTTTCTTGAGGTTTCCGTCACCCAACGCGGGGTGTACGGGTGCCGGAACGAAGTGGGACGGCAGGGAGGGCGTCGATTCGCGCCCCGCGTTGGCGATGACCACCGCGATGTACGGCAGCAGCGCCCCCGCGACGAGCGTCACGACGGCCACGGGCCGCTGCACGTTCCACAACACGATGGTCGCGATGACCGACAGGGTGCGGATCAGCATCGAGATCACGTACCGGCGCTGGCGGCCCCTTACGTCCTCGGCGAGGCTCATCCGCGCGCCCGTGATCCGGAAGACCTCGGACCCGTTCCGCTTCGTCCGCTCCACAACCCACCACCCGATCGATCGCCGGGCACTCCCCGGCCCGGACGCCTCCACGGTACGCCGCGTGCCCGCCGACGGGCAGAGGGGGTGTCCCCCGAATGGAGGTGCCCGAAATGCGCAGTAGGCCGGACGGGTCGAGACTGGGCCCACATGCGCACAACGCGCCAGGAGGAGGCTCGACATGGGTTGGTTGTGGGCGATCATCGTCGGCTTTGTACTGGGACTGATTGCCCGGGCGATCCTGCCGGGCAAGCAGCACCAGCCCCTTTGGCTGACCACCATCTTCGGCATCATCGGCGCCGTCCTCGGCAACGCCGTGGCCACGTGGATCGGCGTCAACGAAACGCGCGGCGTCGACTGGATCCGGCACCTGCTGCAGCTCGCCGGCGCCGTCGTGGTGGTCGGGCTCGGCGATCTGATCTACAGCTCGCTGCGCGGCAACAAGAGGCAGATGACCTGAGGGCTCCCGCCCACTTCGTGGCGGAGCACGACGCAGGGGCTGGCCCGGACGATACGTCCGGACCGGCCCCTGCGTCGTACCGTCGAGCCGGCGACTAGCCGGTTACCTCGACGGCCGCCAGGTTCTTCTTGCCGCGGCGCAGCACCAGCCAGCGCCCGTGCAGCAGGTCCTCCTTGGCGGGGACCGCGTCCTCGGAGGCGACCTTCACGTTGTTCACGTAGGCGCCGCCCTCCTTGACGGTCCGGCGGGCGGCCGACTTGCTCGCGACCAGTCCGGTCTCCGCCAGCAGATCGACGACCAGGCCCGGCTCCGCCACCTTCGCGTGCGGCAGCTCGGACAGGGCCGCGGCCAGCGTGGCCTCGTCCAGGTCCGCCAGCTCGCCCTGGCCGAACAGCGCCTTGGACGCCGCGATCACGGCGGCGCACTGATCGGCGCCGTGCACCAGCGTGGTCAGCTCCTCCGCCAGCGCCCGCTGGGCGGCACGCGCCTGCGGCCGCTCGGCGGTCTGCGCCTCCAGCGCCTCCAGCTCTTCCCGGGTCTGGAAGGACAGGATGCGCATGTAGGTGGAGACGTCACGGTCGTCCACGTTCAGCCAGAACTGGTAGAACGCGTACGGGGTGGTCATCTCCGGGTCGAGCCAGACGGCGCCGCTCTCGGACTTGCCGAACTTGGTGCCGTCCGCCTTGACCATCAGCGGGGTCGCGATGGCGTGGACGTGCGCGTCCGGCTCCACCCGGTGGATCAGGTCGAGACCGGCCGTCAGGTTGCCCCACTGGTCGGACCCGCCCTGCTGGAGCACGCAGCCGTGGCGGCGGTACAGCTCCAGGAAGTCCATGCCCTGGAGCAGCTGGTAGCTGAACTCCGTGTAGCTGATGCCCTGGTCGGACTCCAGCCGCTTGGCGACCGAGTCCTTCGTCAGCATCTTGTTCACGCGGAAGTGCTTGCCGATGTCCCGGAGGAACTCGATGGCGGACAGGCCCGCCGTCCAGTCCAGGTTGTTGACCATGAGCGCCGCGTTCTCGCCCTCGAAGGACAGGAACGGCTCGATCTGGGTGCGCAGGCGCGTCACCCAGTTCGCGACGGTCTCCGGGTCGTTCAGGGTGCGCTCGGCGGTCGGGCGCGGGTCGCCGATCTGCCCGGTGGCCCCGCCGACCAGCGCCAGCGGACGGTGGCCCGCCTGCTGGAGCCGGCGCACGGTGAGGACCTGCACCAGGTGACCCACGTGCAGCGAGGCCGCCGTCGGGTCGAAGCCGCAATAGAACGTGACGGGACCGTCCGCGAAGGCCTTGCGCAGCGCTTCTTCATCGGTGGACTGGGCGAACAGCCCGCGCCACTTCAGTTCGTCGACGATGTCCGTCACGGTTCTGGGTCTCCTTGAACGAGATGCAACGAGGTGAAACGAGGTGAAACGGAAAGCTGAGGGTTTCCCCGCCAGTCTAGGCGGGGAAGGCCCGCACCTCTCACGCTTTGTTGATCCATCCCGTTGGTCGGACGCCGTTGATCAGACTCCCTTGCTGACCGAGCTCATGTTGAAGTCCGGGATGCGCAGCGCCGGCATCGCCGTCCTGGTGAACCAGTCGTTCCATTCGCGCGGCAGGGTCTTCTCGGTCCGGCCGGCCTCCGAGGCCCGCGACAGCAGGTCCACGGGGGACTCGTTGAACCGGAAGTTGTTGACCTCGCCGACGACCTGGCCGTCCTCCACCAGGTAGACGCCGTCCCGGGTCAGCCCGGTGAGCAGCAGCGTCGCCGGGTCCACCTCGCGGATGTACCAGAGGCAGGTCAGCAGCAACCCGCGCTCGGTGGCGGCGACCATCTCCTCCAGCGACTTCTCCCCGCCGGCGTCCAGGATCAGGTTCCCGAACGACGGGGCGACCGGCAGCCCGGTCAGTTCCGCCGTGTGCCGGGTCGTGGTCAGCCGGGCCAGCTCGCCGTCCTTGATCCACTCGGTCGCCGGGACCGGCAGGCCGTTGTCGAAGACGGAGGCGTCGTCCCCTGAGCTGTGCGCGATCACGAACGGCGCGGACTCCAGGCCCGGCGCGTTCGGGTCGCTGCGCAGGTTCAGCGGCAGCGGGGAGAGCCGCTCGCCGAGCCGGGTGCCGCCGCCGGGCTTGGAGAAGACCGTCCGGCCCTCCACCGCGTCCCGGGCCGCCGCCGACCACATCTGGTAGATCACCAGGTCGGCCACGGCCGTGGGCGGCAGCAGCGTCTCGTACCGTCCGGCCGGCAGGTCGATCTTCCGCTCCGCCCAGCCGAGCCGGACGGCCAGCTCCGCGTCCAGCGCGGTCGGGTCCACGTCCTTGAAGTCCCGCGTCGCCCGGCCGGCCCAGGCGGAGCGCTGGCGGTCCGGGGACTTCGCGTTGAGCTCCAGGGTGCCGTTGGGCTGGTCGTGCCGCAGGCGCAGCCCCGTAGAGGTGCCCACGTAGGTGGAGACCAGCTCGTGGTTGGCGAACCCGTACAGCTCGCGGCCGCCCGCGCGGGCCCGGGCGAAGGCCTCGCCGAGGGCCGGGGCGAAGTCCGCGAACACCGCCGAGGAGGTCTCGGCGGGGGCGTCGGCGAAGTCCGGCGAGGACGGGGTGCCGGTGACCAGCGGCCGGGCGTCCTCCGCCGGTCCGGCGCCGCGGGCGGCCGCCTCGGCGGCCCGGACCAGCGGCTCCAGTTCCGCGGCCGTGACGGCGGAGCGCGAGACGACCCCCGAGGCCGTGCCCTCCTTGCCGTCGACGGTCGCGATGACCGTGAGGGTCCGGCCGCGGGTGACCCCGTTGGTGGTCAGGGCGTTGCCCGCCCAGCGCAGGTTCGCGCTGGACTCCTCGTCGGCGATGACGACGCAGCCGTCCGCGGTGGACAGCTCCAGCGCGCGCTCGACGATCTCGTGGGGCTTGGTGGTACGAATCGACGAGCTCATCGCCCGGCCTCCTGCGTGGTGTTCAGGATGTTCACGTCGCGGAACAGGGCGGACGGGCAGCCGTGCGAGACCGCCGCGACCTGGCCCGGCTGGGCCTTGCCGCAGTTGAAGGCGCCGCCCAGGACGTAGGTCTGCGGACCGCCGACCTTCTCCATCGAGCCCCAGAACTCCGTGGTCGTGGCCTGGTACGCGACGTCGCGCAGCTGCCCGGCGAGCTTCCCGTTCTCGATGCGGAAGAAGCGCTGCCCGGTGAACTGGAAGTTGTAGCGCTGCATGTCGATGGACCAGGAGCGGTCGCCGACCACGTAGATCCCGCGTTCCACCCCGCCGATCAGGTCCTCGGTGGAGAGTCCGCCCGGATCCGGCTGGAGCGAGACGTTCGCCATGCGCTGGACGGGCACGTGCCCGGGGGAGTCGGCGTAGGCGCAGCCGTTGGAGCGGCCCAGGCCGGTCAGCTTCGCGATCCGCCGGTCCGTCTGGTAGCCGGCCAGGGTGCCGTCCTTGACCAGGTCCCAGCTCTGGGCCTCGACGCCCTCGTCGTCGTACCCGATGGTCGCCAGCCCGTGCTCGGCGGTCCGGTCGCCCGTCACGTTCATGATCGGGGAGCCGTAGGCGAGCTTGCCCAGCTGGTCGAAGGTGGCGAAGGAGGTCCCGGCGTACGCGGCCTCGTAGCCCAGCGCCCGGTCCAACTCGGTGGCGTGGCCGATGGACTCGTGGATGGTGAGCCACAGGTTCGAGGGGTCCACGACCAGGTCGTAGCGACCGGCCTCGACGCTCGGCGCCCGCATCTTCTCGGCGAGCAGCCCGGGGATCGCCTCCAGTTCGGAGTTCCAGTCCCAGCCGGTGCCCGTCAGGTACTCCCAGCCGCGCCCGGCCGGCGGGGCGATGGTGCGCATCGAGTCGAACTCGCCCGTGGAGGCGTTCACGGCGACGGCGGTGAGCTGCGGGTGGATGCGGACCCGCTGCTGGGTGGTGGAGGTGCCCGCGGTGTCGGCGTAGAACTTGTTCTCGTGGACCGCGAGCAGCGAGGCGTCCACGTGGGCCACCCCGTCGGCCGCCAGGAGACGCGCGCTGAAGTCGGCGAGCAGCGCGGCCTTCTCCGTGTCCGGCACCTCGAAGGGGTTCACGTCGTAGGCGGAGATCCAGGTCTTGTCGGCGTGCACCGGCTCGGCGGCGAGCTCGACCCGCTCGTCCGATCCGGCCGCCTTGATGATCTGGGCGGAGAGCTTCGCCATGGCCACGGCCTGCGAGGCCACCTTGGCGGCGGCGTCCATGGTCAGGTCCACACCGGAGGCGAACCCCCAGCTGCCTCCGTGCACCACGCGGACCGCGTAGCCGAGGTCCGTGGTGTCGGAACCGCCGGAGGGCTTGGCGTCGCGCAGCCGCCAGGAGGCACTGCGGATGCGTTCCAGCCTGAAATCGGCGTGATCGGCGCCCAGCGCGCGCGCCCGCGCGAGCGCCGCGTCGGCGAGCGCCCGCAAGGGCAGCGCGGTGAAGGCCGCGTCGATGGAATGGGGCACGGAGGTCCTCCCGGGGGGTTGGGGCAGCTGGCACGATCATGTCGCGCCGGGGCTCGCGGTGCCTACATCTTTCTGTAGGGACTCGACAGAGCGCGTACCGAGGCCCTGTCGGAGCCGGATTCTCCGGAAGGGGTACTTGACCTATAGGTTTTTGGTATTCAGACCGCTAGTCGAAAGGGTGATCCGTTGAGCCGCTCGGTTCTCGTCACCGGAGGTAACCGGGGCATCGGCCTCGCCATCGCCCGAGCCTTCGCGGAAGCGGGGGACAAGGTCGCGATCACGTACCGGTCGGGCGAGCCCCCCGCGGAGCTCACGGCCCTGGGCGTGCTGGCGGTCCGCTGCGACATCACGGACTCCGACCAGGTCGACCAGGCCTACAAGCAGGTCGAGGACGCGCACGGCGCGGTCGAGGTCCTGGTGGCCAACGCCGGCATCACCAAGGACACGCTGCTGATGCGTATGTCCGAGGACGATTTCGCCTCGGTGGTCGACACCAACCTCACCGGCACCTTCCGGGTGGTCAAGCGCGCGAACCGCGGCATGCTCCGTGCCAAGAAGGGCCGCGTCGTCCTGATCTCCTCGGTCGTCGGCCTCCTCGGCTCGGCCGGTCAGGCCAACTACGCCGCCTCCAAGGCGGCGCTGGTCGGCTTCGCCCGTTCCCTCGCCCGCGAGCTGGGCTCCCGCAACATCACCTTCAACGTCGTCGCGCCCGGCTTCGTGGACACCGACATGACGAAGGTGCTCACGGACGAGCAGCGGGCCGGCATCGTCGGCCAGGTGCCCCTGGGCCGCTACGCGCAGCCCGAGGAGATCGCGGCCGCGGTCAGCTTCCTGGCGTCCGACAACGCCGCGTACATCACTGGTGCCGTCATTCCCGTTGACGGCGGATTGGGCATGGGTCACTGATCACCATGAGCGGAATTCTCGACGGCAAGCGCATCCTCGTCTCCGGGGTGCTGATGGAGTCGTCCATCGCCTTCCACGTCGCCAAGCTGGCTCAGGAGCAGGGCGCCGAGGTCATCCTCACGGCGTTCCCGCGCCCGACGCTGACCGAGCGCATCGCCAAGAAGCTGCCCAAGCCCGCGAAGGTGATCGAGCTCGACGTCACCAACGACGAGCACCTGGCCCGCGTGGAGGAGCTCGTCCGCGCGGAGCTCGGCGGCCTCGACGGCGTCGTCCACTCCATCGGCTTCGCGCCGCAGGACGCGCTGGGCGGCAACTTCCTGAACACCCCGTTCGAGTCGGTCGCCACCGCCATGCACGTCTCGGCGTTCTCGCTGAAGTCGCTGACCATGGCCTGCAAGCCGCTCTTCCCGGAGAACGAGGGCGCCGCGGTCGTCGGCCTCACCTTCGACGCGCAGTACGCGTGGCCGCAGTACGACTGGATGGGCCCGGCCAAGGCCGCCCTGGAGGCCACCAGCCGCTACCTCGCCCGTGACCTGGGCAAGGAGAAGATCCGCTGCAACCTGATCTCGGCGGGCCCGATCGGCTCGATGGCCGCGAAGTCCATCCCGGGCTTCTCCGGCCTGGCGGACATCTGGGACCAGCGCTCCCCGATGGACTGGGACATGGCGGACCCGGAGCCGGCCGCCAAGGGCGTCGTCGCCCTGCTGTCGGACTGGTTCCCCAAGACCACCGGCGAGATCATCCACGTCGACGGCGGTCTGCACGCCGTGGGTGCCTGACCTTCGCGCGCTCCGCGTTCCGCCCGATCCCGATCCGGGCGGCCCGTTCCATCCGTACGGCGGCGGCCGCGTCTTCCCTTCCGGGAGGCGCGGCCGCCGCCGTTTCGGTGTGCGGGGTGGGGACCGTACGGGGTGACTCGATCAGATGTCCGCCCCCGGACCGGATCTTCCCGAGTCGAATATCAGGACATTTCCCTGCAAACTGGGCCCGTCGGGATCTTCCCGGCTCCTGCGGGGAGGAGGTACGGGAGTGCGCGCGAGGCGGAGCCGAGCGGTATCCCTGCTGGTCACCTCGGTGGTCCTGACCGGATTCCTGCTCCCGGGAGCCGTCGCGGGAGACGAGGGGCCGGCCCCGATGCCCGGTACCGACCTCCAGGCTCCCGGGCCCGGTACGGACGTACAGGCTCCGGCCGTGGTCGATCCGGCCCAGATCCCCGCCGAACCGCCCGTGCAGCCCGCGAAGCCCGCCAAGGAGCTCTTCGGGGCCGACTGCGACACCGAGATCAACGGCTCCCAGGTGGTGGCGTTCTGCCACAACGGCTACCCCCAGACCGACCTGGTCCGCCTGCACGTGGAGTGCGACCGCTGGTGGGACGTGGACGGGGACGGCGCCGCCGTGGCCGTCGGACCGGCCGGCCGGGTGGAGCTCTCCGGCCGCTGCTGGAAGGAAGTCCGCTCCGCCTGGGTCAGCCACCAGCGGCAGTGACCCCCGTGGGCCGCCGCCCCTCCTTGGCCAGGCAGACGAACGGGTAGCCGGCCGCCTCCGAGGCCGCGGCGTCCCCGTCGCCCCGCCGGATCGCCTCGATCAGCCGCTCGTGGTCCAGGTGCGAGGCGGGATCGAGCTCCGTCCCCACGTCGGTGCGCAGCCAGTCGGCCACCAGGTCGCCGAGGTCCGCGTACAGCTCGATCAGCACCTCGTTGTGCGAGGCCGCCACCACCGCCATGTGCAGGGCCACGTCCGCCGCGATGAACGGCTCCGCGTCCCCGCCCCGCCACGCTTCCTCGCGGCGCGCCAGCAGCGCGTCCAGCTGTACGAGGTCCCGCGCGGTCCGCCGCTCCGCCGCGAGACGGGCCGCCGAGGACTCCAGCGTCGAGCGCAGCTCCGCGATGTGCCGGGGATCGGCGCCGGCGAAGCGGCGGTGCATGACCCCGGCCAGCTCGCTGGTGGCGATGACGTACGTCCCCGAGCCCTGACGGATGTCGAGGAGGCCGTTGTGCGCGAGGGCCCGGACGGCCTCCCGGACCGTGTTGCGGGCGACTCCCATCAGCTCCACGAGCTCCGGCTCGGTCGGGATGCGGGAGCCCACGGGCCATTCGCCGGTGGTGATCTGGTTCCTGAGCTGGGCGATCACCTGGTCGACGAGGGCGGATCGCCGGGGCGAGGTCAGCGGCATGCGGTCGGGGTTCCTCTCGGGGCGGGCGCGATGGTGGCGGGGGTCACGATACGGCCGCGGGGTGGACAACCAATCATCCCATGATTCTATGATGGTTGGATGTCCGACGAAGAAGTCCAGACCCTGAACCGGCTCCCGGCCGCGCGCACGGCATCCCCGCAGCCCCTTCCCGCCCCCGCCGCCCCGCAGCCGGCGTGGCTCGGACCCGTGCTCCTCGTCGGCATCGTGCTGGCCGCCCTCAACCTGCGGCCCGCCATCACCAGCCTCGGCGCCCTGTTCGAGGAGACCCGCGAGGGCCTCGGCATGAGCGGGACCGTCGCCGGACTCATCACCTCCGTCCCCGCCCTCTGCTTCGCCGTCTTCGGCGTCACCGCGCCCCGGCTCTCCCGCCGCTTCGGCCCGGCCGCCGTCGTCTGCGCGGGCATGGCCGCCGTCGCCGCGGGCCTGCTGATCCGGCCCTTCGCGACCAACGCCGCCGGATTCCTCGCGGCCAGCGCCCTGACCCTGGCGGGCATAGCGCTGACCAACGTGCTGCTGCCGGTCATCGTCAAGCGCTGGTTCCCCGACCGGGTCGGCACCATGACGGGGCTCTACTCCATGGCCCTGGCCGCCGGCACCTCGCTCGCAGCCGCCGCGACCGTCCCGATGACCCGGGCCCTCGGCGGCAGCTGGCGCACCGGCCTGCTGATCTGGGCCTTCCTCGCCCTGGCCGCCGTCGTGCCCTGGCTGGCCATCGCCGCGGCGGCCCGCAAGGAGAAGGCCGCGGCCGCCGGCGTACCGGCCGCCCGCCCCGACGCCGGACCCGGCGTCGTGCGCAGCCGCACCGCGTGGGCCCTCGCCTGCTACTTCGGACTCCAGGCCACGGGCGCGTACATCACCATGGGCTGGCTCCCGCAGATCTTCCGCGACGCCGGGGTCTCCGCCTCCACCGCGGGCATCCTGCTCGCCGTCACCATGGTCATGGGCGTCCCGCTGGCCTTCATCATCCCCGGCCTGGCGGGCCGGATGAAGAACCAGGGGCCCATCGCGGTCGTCCTCGGCCTCTTCGGCCTCGCCGGCTACCTCGGGCTCTACTTCGCCCCCGCCGCCGGGGCTTGGGCCTGGGTCCTGATGCTCGGCGTCTCCAACTGCGCCTTCCCGCTGGTCATCACGATGATCGGGCTGCGCGCCAAGTCCCCGGCCGGCGTGGTCAAGCTCTCCGCCTTCGCCCAGAGCACCGGGTACCTCATCTCCATCCCCGGACCGCTCGTCGTCGGCGTCCTCTACCAGCACAGCGGCGGCTGGGACCTGCCCCTCGCCCTGATGGCCGGTCTGCTCGTCCCGCAGATCGTGCTCGGGATCCTCGCGGGCCGGGACCGCACGATCGAGGACGAATGCGGCATGCGAGACTGATCGGCATGTCGCCCGTACTTGAACCGAACCCCCAGAACGGCCACCGCAAGCTCGGCCTCGTGCTGGGCGCGATGCTCCTGGTGACCGTGGTCATCGCCGTCATCGCGACCCTCGCCTCCCCGTAGGAGCGCCGTGGGGGTGGGGTTAACCCCCCAACCCCTAGGGGGTCAGGCTCAGGGACATCTGGGGTGCGTCCCGGATGGGAACCGCCTGCTCGAATCCTTAGATTCGAAGAGCAAGAGCGAGCCCGTCCGACGCACCCACGGAGGCGGCCATGTCGGCCCCCACGCACCTGGCCCCCACGGGCCCGGCCCCCCGCCACCCGTCCCCTCCCCGTGCCGCCGGGGCCGAGGCCCGGCTGCCCTGGTGGGGGCTCGCACTGCCCGCCCTCGGCTTCGGCCTCCTGCTCATACTCCTCGCCGGATCCGGCCAGGCACACGCGGCCTCCGGCGAAGGCTCCGTGCTCGTCCACGTCACCGAACGGCTGCTGAGCGCCGTCGGCTGACGAGGCGCCAGCCATGGGGAGCCCGCCCGCGCGGCCGCGCGCCGGGGTGCGCCCCACACCCGCCACACCTGCGGGGGGACCCTCTCAACACCCTGCGCCCCGTGGCTCGATTCATGCGAAGCTGGGAGCCATGAGCGCCGACACACCCCGCAGGATCGTCCTCCTCCGGCACGCCAAGGCCGAATGGTCGGACGGCACGGACCACGACCGCCCCCTGGCGGAGCGCGGCCGTCACGACGCCCCGGCCGCGGGCCAGAAGCTGGCCCAGACCGGCATCACCTTCGACCTGGCCCTCTGCTCCAGTGCGGCCCGGACCAGGGAGACCTGGAAGCTGGCCGTCCAAGAGCTGCCGCACCGGCCGAAGACCACGTACGAGGAACGGCTCTACGAGGCCTCGCTGGGCGAGCTCATCGCCCTGGTCAACGAGACCTCCGACGAGGTCAAGAACCTCCTCGTCATCGGCCACAACCCCGGCATGCACGCCCTGGCCGACGCCCTCGCCGGGAGCGCGCAGGGCGATGTGCTCGCCCGGATGAACCGCAGCGGCTTCCCGACCTCGGGGATCGCCGTCGTCTCCTTCACCGGCTCGTGGAAGTCCGTGGAACACGGAGTGGGCACCCTGCTGGACTTCTGGACCCCGCACGGCTGACACGCTCACCCCGCCGACCGCACCGACCCACACCGGCCACGCCGACGCGGCGGGCCCCGGCACTGTGGAAGTGCCGGGGCCCGCCGCCTCGTAGGAAGCCGGACGTCGTCGTCACGCCAGGTCGGCGGCCTCAACCTCTTCGCGGGTGATCCCGAGCAGGTAGAGCACCGCGTCCAGGAAGGGCACGTTCACCGCGGTGTGCGCGGCCTGACGGACCACCGGCTTGGCACAGAAGGCCACGCCCAGCCCGGCGGCGTTCAGCATGTCCAGGTCGTTGGCACCGTCGCCGATGGCCACCGTCTGGGCCAGCGGTACGCCGGCCTCCGCGGCGAAGCGGCGCAGCAGCCGGGCCTTGCCGGCCCGGTCCACGATCTCTCCGGTGACCTTGCCCGTCAGCTTTCCGTCGACGATCTCCAGGGTGTTGGCGGAGGCGAAGTCCAGCCCGAGCCGCTCCCGCAGATCGTCCGTCACCTGCGTGAACCCGCCGGACACGACACCCACCTGGTACCCGAGGCGCTTGAGCGTACGGATCAGGGTCCGGGCACCCGGAGTGAGGCGCACCTCGGAGCGGACCTTGTCCACCACGGAGGCGTCCAGCCCCGCCAGCAGCGCGACCCGGGCGTGCAGGGACTGCTCGAAGTCCAGCTCCCCGCGCATGGCCCGCTCGGTCACCTCGGCGACCTCGGCCTCACAGCCGGCGTGCGCGGCGAAGAGCTCGATGACCTCGTCCTGGATCAGGGTCGAGTCCACGTCCATGACGACGAGGCGCTGGGCCCGCCGGTGCAGCCCGGCCGAGACCACGGCCACGTCGACGCCGATCTGCGCGGCGGCGGTGGCCAGCGCCGTGCGCAGCGGCTCGGTCGGGGTGCCGGAGACGGCGAACTCCACGGCCGTCACCGGATACTTCGCGAGCCGGAAGATGCGGTCGATGTTGCCGCCGGTCGAGGTGATCCGCGCGGCGATGGCGGCCGTGGACTCGGCGGTGAGCGGATGCCCGAGCACGGTGACGTGCGAACGGCCACTTCCGCGCGGCCGGTTGTCACCGGTGCCGGAGAGGATCTCGGCCTGCAGTTTGAGGGACTCGGCCCAGCTGTGGACGGTGGCCCGCAGCTCGCCCTCCGTGCCGGCCGTCGGGTGGGTGACGAGGGCGCACAGGACGATGCGGCCCCGGGTGACGACCTGCTCGATGTCGACGACGTCGACGGAGTAGGCGGCGAGGGTGTCGAACAGCCCGGCGGTGATCCCGGGACGGTCCTTGCCGAAGATCTTGACGAGGAGGGTGGGGACGTCGGAGGTCTGCGAAGCGCTCATGGTGCCCTCACCGTATCTTCCCCGCCCCCGGCTCAGGACCCCCGTCCCACCCTCCGGGACCGGATGTCACCGGTGCACGAGCAGGGCGACGGAAATGCCCGGGACCTGCCGGTAGCTCTTCTGCACGTACCGGTCCTGGAGGACCTTGGCGTAGGGGGGCGGCAGGGTCGAGAAGGGGTCTCCGCCGTCGTCCTTGGAGACCAGCCAGATCCGTGGGGGCGCGACGGCGTCCAGCGTCGCGGCGGGGTCGGTGGACAGGGTCGGCCACAGGTCGTTGAGCTGTTGGCCGCTCTGGCCCGTGAGCACGTCCCGCAGGTGGATGTGCGACGGCAGGTAGTACGCGACACCGGTGTCCACGCCCCACCACGGGGAGAACTGCTGCTGCCCGTACGCCGCCGCGTCGCCCGGCTCGTAGCCCGCGGCGACGATCTCCGCCGCCGCCCGGTAGTCCAGCGGCGTGAACCAGGTCACCGGCTCGGGGTAGGTGTACGCGCCGTGCGAGAGCGGCCCGTGCACGGCCACGTGGTCCGGGGTGACCATCACCACCACCGCCAGCAGCGCCGCCACCATCCCGCGCACCCGGACCAGCGCGAGGCCGGCGCCGGCCAGCACCGCCCACGCGGGCAGTACGAAGAACAGGTACTTCGGCATGAAGTAGGAGACGCCGGCCCGCTGCGAGATCGCCCACAGCGCGAGGACCGGCAGCAGCGCCGAGACCGTGCCGAAGAGCACCGACCGCCTGCGGTCGCTGCCCCAGGCGAGCGCGGCGGCCAGGAACAGCACGGCCGCCATCGCGGTGCTGGAGAAGATCTGCGGCCAGACCCCCGCCAGGTCGCTCAGCCGCGGCTTGGCTATCCACCCGATCTGCCGGCCGGCCTGCCCCTCGCCCAGGGCGATCAGGGGGTAGGTGCAGGCCACGCCCAGTCCGGCGGCCAGGACGAAGCCGACGGGGATCCGCCACTGGCTCCGCTCCTTCCACCAGTGCAGGGCGACGCCGACCGCGTGGGCGCCGAGGAAGACCAGCGACACCAGGTGGAAGTAGCCGGCGGCCGCCACCGAGGCCCCGTAGCAGAGCCAGCGCAGCGGGCCGGGCCGCTCCAGGGCGCGCAGCAGCAGGAGCAGCGCCGCTGCCGCGACCAGCACCACGAAGGCGTACGACCGGGCCTCCTGCGCGTACCGGGTGACGGACGGGATCAGCGCGAAGAGGAGGCCGCCGGTCAGTCCGGCGCGCGCACCGAACATCCGCTTGCCGGCGAGCGCCGCGCAGGCCGCCGCGGCGGCCATCGCCAGCACGGTGGGGAGCCGGAGCATCGCGGGGGAGTCGCCGAAGAGACCGATCCAGTAGTGCAGCAGCAGGTAGTAGGCGCCGTGCACGGCGTCCACGTTCTGCAGCATGGCCAGCAGCGCGCCCACGGGACGGCGGACCACCGTGAGGGTGGCCAGCTCGTCGTGCCACAGCACCGGGGTGCTGATCCGGTACAGGCCGGCGCCGAGGGTGGCCAGCGCGGGCAGCAGCCAGACCAGCGCGGCACCCGGGCCCTGCCGCAGCGCCCGGCGGGCCCTGAGGGCGGAGCTCCGGGGGCCGAGCGGCGGGGGTCGCTCGGTCTCGGTCCGCGCGGCGTGGTCTGTACGCGTCATTGCAGTCCTGGGGGGTGGAGCGGGGGCGTGGGGGAGCGGACGTCCATTGTCCGATAACCATTCTGTCGGGACCGGCGAGCGTACGCCGAAACCGGCCGTTGCGGCTGTCAGGGACGTCCTGCCGGGCGGACCTGTCCTGATCCGGGGGCGCGGCCCGGCCCGCACGCGGGTGAGAAGTCCCTTATCGCACTCTCCGGGTGTCTTTCGGCCCCCTCCGTCCGTCCTTTCGGAGACCCCCGGCGGGGCCGGATTCCCCTTGTGGCCGTGCGCCTGAAATAGTTCCCCCGGATGTTCGCCATCCCTAGACTCCCTGACGTCATGGGGGATTCTCGGGGGACTTAAGTGGGGCTGGAGTGCCGGAACTCGTACTGGAATTGAATGGAAGGACCTGGACGCTCGATCCGTCCAGGTCGTACTCGCTGGGGCGCGATCCCCAGGGAGATGTGGTGATCGATGACGCCCGGGTGTCGTGGCGGCACGCCACCATCGCCTGGAACGGGCGAGGTTGGGGAATCGAGGACCACGGCAGCACCAACGGCACGTACGTGCGCGGGGCGCGGGTCCAGCAGGCCGAACTCGTACCCGGCACGCCGGTGCACCTGGGCAACGCCACCGACGGGCCGAGGCTGAACCCCGTCGCGGGCGCGGCCGCCCCGGCGCCGCAGCCGGCGGCCGCCCAGGCGTACGCGCAGCAGCCGCAGGCGCCGCAGGCGCAGCCGCGGGCCTGGGAACAGCAGGCGCAGCAGGCTCCGCCGTTCCCGCAGCAGCAGGCCCAGCAGCCGCACCAGGCCCAGCCGTTCCCGCAGCAGCAGGCCCAGCCGCACCAGCCGCCCCAGCAGCAGGGTGGCGGCGGTACCCCGGGCTACGGCGACCACCGCAGCCCGACGACGTTCCACCAGCTCGCGCTGGGCCACGTCATGCGCATCGGCCGTGCGCTGGAGAACGAGCTGGTGGTCTCCGACCTCCAGGTCTCCCGCCACCACGCCGAGTTCCACTCGATGCCGGGCGGCCGCTTCGAGATCCGCGACCTCGGCAGCCACAACGGCACCTACGTCAACGGCCAGCCGCTGGCGAAGTCGGGCACCGCACTGCTCGGCCCGAACGACATCGTCGGCGTCGGCCACTCGACCTTCCGGATCGTCGGCGACCGCCTCGAGGAGTTCGTCGACACCGGTGACGTCTCCTTCTCGGCCCGCCACCTCACGGTCACGGTCGACGGCGGCAAGCAGATCCTCAAGGACGTCACCTTCGGCGTCCCGGAGAAGTCGCTGATCGGCGTCATCGGCCCCTCCGGCTCCGGCAAGTCGACGCTGCTCAAGGCACTGACCGGCTACCGTCCGGCCAACCAGGGCGACGTCCTGTACGACAACCGCAACCTGTACAAGCAGTTCGCGGAGCTCCGCCAGCGCATCGGCCTGGTCCCGCAGGACGACATCCTGCACAAGGAGCTGCGGGTCCGCACCGCTCTGAAGTACGCGGCCAAGCTGCGCTTCCCGGCGGACACCACCGAGTCCGAGCGCGCGGCCCGCATCGACGAGGTGCTGCGCGAGCTCAAGCTCGACATCCACAAGGACAAGAAGATCACCGCGCTCTCGGGTGGTCAGCGCAAGCGCGTGTCCGTGGCGCTGGAGCTGCTCACCAAGCCCTCGCTGATCTTCCTGGACGAGCCCACCTCGGGCCTCGACCCGGGCATGGACCGCGACGTCATGCAGCTGCTGCGCGGCCTCGCCGACGACGGCCGCACGGTCCTCGTCGTCACGCACTCGGTCGCCGAGCTGGCCATCTGCGACAAGCTGCTGGTCATGGCCCCGGGCGGTTCGGTCGCGTACTTCGGCCCGCCGGACGAGGCACTGAACTTCTTCGGCTATTCCACCTGGGCCGATGTGTTCTCCGCCTTCGAGAGCTACCGCGACTACGACTGGGCCGGCCGCTGGAAGGGCTCGCAGCACTACCAGCTCTACGCCGCCGACATCGACGCGGTCGCCCCGCAGTCGGTGCAGCCCGCCGTGCAGCAGACCCGGCCGCCGAAGCCGCAGGGCTGGGGCTCCCAGCTCTGGACGCTGATGCGCCGCTACATGTCGGTCATCGCGTCCGACAAGGGCTTCATCGGGCTGATGCTGATCCTCCCGGCGGTCCTCGGCGTGGTCTCCGTCGTCATCCCCGCGAAGTTCGGACTCGCGCCGCCCGTGGCCCCGTCCCGCTTCAACGGCGACGCCGGCACGATCATGCTGATCCTCGCGGTCGGCATGTGCTTCTCGGGCGCCGCGAACTCGGTCCGCGAGCTGATCAAGGAACGTGTGATCTACGAGCGCGAGCGCGCGACCGGTCTGTCCCGGTCGGCGTACCTCGCCTCGAAGGTGATCGTCCTCGGGTTCATCACGGCCATCCAGGGCGTGATCATCTGCGCGATCGGCTTCTACCCGCGCGACCTGCCCGCCGAGGGTCTGCTGATGCCGCCGGCCGTGGAGATCTGCCTCTCGGTCATCGCGCTCGGCTTCACGTCCATGATGTTCGGCCTGGTGATCTCCTCGCTGGTGAAGACCGCCGAGAAGACCATGCCGCTGCTCGTCATGTTCGCGATCGTCCAGGTCGTGTTCACCGGCATCCTCTTCCAGGTCTACGACTCTCCGGGCCTGGAGCAGTTCGCCTGGCTGATGCCGTCGCGCTGGGCGATCGCCGCCGCCGGCACCACGCTGAACCTCGGCGTGCTCATGCCGCCGTGGGACGCGGAGAACCCGACCAACACCGACCCGCTCTGGGACGCCACGGCCGGCCAGTGGGGCCTGAACATCACGATCCTGCTGCTCCTCGGCGTCGCGTGCGGCTTCGCCGTCCAGCGTCTGCTGCGCCGCCACGAGCCCGAGGTCATGCGCGCGGGCAAGTAAGCCGACGGGCTGGCGCGCGATCGAACACGCACGAACGCCTCAGGGCGGCTCCGGAACACCGGGGCCGCCCTGAGGCGCATGGGGGGCTGGGAGGACGCCAGCGGCCTAGTAGGCGCTGTTGACGTTGTCCATGGAGCCGTAGCGGTCGGCCGCGTAGTTGCAGGCCGCGACGATGTTGGCGACCGGGTCGTACAGGTCGAACTTGGTGCCCTTGACGTGGTACGCCTTGAAGGTCGGGGCGATGACCTGGAGCAGACCCTTGCTGGGGATGCCGTTCTGGGCGTTGATGTCCCAGTTGTTGATCGCCATCGGGTTACCGCTGGACTCGCGCATGATGTTCTTGTGGATCCCGGCGTAGGTGCCCGGAATGCCCTCCCGCTTCATGATGAAGAGGGCTTCCTTGATCCAGCCGTCCAGGTTGTTCGCGAAGACCGGCGTGCGGGTCGCGGAACGGCTGGCGGCCGCCTTCTGCTCGCGGTCCTTCTTCGCGTCCGCCTCGGCCTTGGCCTTCGCGGCCGCGTCCTTGGCGGCCTGGGCGGCCTTGGCGTCCTTCGCGACCTTGGCCTGCTGGTCCGCGACGACCTGCTGAACGGTGAGGTGCTGCTGCACGGCCTGCGTCTGCGCGCCGTCGACCACCTTGGACCAGGCGACCGGGGCAGCGGCGACGACCGTCTGCGTCTCGGCGGCGTTGGCCGGCACGAGGGAGAAGGCCAGGGCCGCGGCGCCCAGGGTGGCTACACCGGCGACGGAAAGCTTGTGGGCCTTCGTCAGACGACGACTGTGGCCGGGAGTGGTGGTCTCGGTCATGAGTAGCAACCTCTTCGAATAGCGGGGGCCGCAGGAAAGCGCCTGCCGGATCCGAGATCCGCGGCGCTGTGCGGCGAGAGCAATTCTTAGCGGTGGCAAAATCCTGTGGCAAAGGTGTGACGTACGATCCCGCTTAGTGGATCAGGGCCCCCGACCGGGCTCCGAATTCGGGGCCCGGTACATGCGAGACCAGCGCTAACAGTGTCCTTACGTGTCCACTAGGGAGCTTCGTAAGTGATGTGCGTCCTATGTGCGGGCTCACATCGGGCACGTATCAATCTCACCAACCGTTGCGTCAGCAATCCACTCAGTGACCGTTGTCATCCTTGAGTAGCAGATGAACGTCCCCGAACTCATGCCAAAGGCACAGGTTCGCTACGGCTGAGGCGTACCCGCGCAGTACGGCCTCCCGTCCGGCCACCGCCTCCAGCATCAGCAGGTGCGAGGCCTCGGGCTCGTGCAGCCCGGTCAGCAGCCCGTCCACCACCCGCACCCCGCGCTCCGGCGTCACGACCAGGCCGGTCCAGCCCCCGGCGGCCCGCACCGCCCCGTCCCCGCCGACGGCCGACTCCAGCGCCCGCACCGCCGTGGTCCCCACCCCGATCACCCGCCCGCCCGCCGCCTTCGCCGCGTTCACCAGCCGGGCCGTGACCGCGGGCACCTCGTACCGCTCCGGGTAGGGCGGCTCGTGCGCCTCCTGGGAGGCCACCCCCGTGTGCAGGGTCAGCGGGGCGAACAGCACCCCCCGGCGCACCAGCTCCGCCACCAGCTCCGCCGTGAAGGGCCGGCCCGCGCTCGGCATCTCCGCCGAACCCGCCCCGTCGGCCCGGGGCACCGCGAAGACCGTCTGGTACGCCGACAGCGGCTGGTCCCGCTCCGTATAGGCGTACCGGATCGGCCGCCCGTACGAGCCCAGCAGCGCCGGCACCTCCTCCGGACGCCCCCCGGGCGGCGCCGGCCGCGCCCACCACAGCCTGTCCGCCCCCGGAACCAGCGGCTCCTCCAGTACGAGGCGCCACCCGCCCGGCAGCTCCACGACACCCTCGGCGGGCCCGCCGGCCCGGGGCCCGGTCGTCCCCCGTGCGAACCGGTCCCGGCCGCGCAGCTCCACCGCCCAGCGGCCGTCGTCCCCGTGCGTGGAGAAGTGCACGACGAGCTCCTCGCCGCCGAGCCGCCCGTCCACGGCGGCCGCCAGCGTCACCGAGGTGTTCACCACCAGCACGTCCCCGGCGCGCAGCAGCCCCGGCAGTTCCCGGAAGGCGCGCAGGGACACCTCGGAGGCGCCCTGCGAGACCAGCAGCCGCACCGAGTCCCGCCCCCGGCCCGGCCCCCGCTGCTCGGCGGGAACCCGGGCCGCAAGACCCGGCGGAATGTCCCTTATATACAGTCCCTTTTCCCGTAGCCCCTGCTCCGCGCTCACCGCTGCACCCCATCCACCGCGGAGGCGCCGTCCGCCCCGAGGGCGTCTTCCGCCCCGGAATGGCCTTCCGCCCCGGCGTGGCCTTCCGCCCCGGCGTGGCCCTCCACGTCTTCGTGCCGCTCCCGCGCCCCGGCGAGCTCCTCGGCCGTGTACCGCCCGCTGGGCGCGGGCGCCGTCAGCAGGGTCAGCAGCACCGGAGCCACCTCCCGCGGAGTCGGCAGCCCCGCCAGGTCCTCCCCGGGCTCGGCCGCCGCCATCATCCGCGTCCGCATCGAGCCCGGATCCGCCCACCACACGCGCAGCCCCGGCTCCTCCACCGCCAGGACCGCCGACATCAGGTCCCCCGCCGCCTTGGTCGCCCCGTAGCCGCCCCAGGTCCGGTACGGCACCACCGCCGCGTCCGAGCTGATGTTCAGCACCGCCCCGGCGGCCGACGCCCGCAGCAGCGGCAGCGACTCCTGGACCAGCCCCAGCGGGGCCACCACGTTCACCTCGAACGCCTCGCGCAGCCCCTCGAGCGGGTGCACCGCCAGCGCCACCAGCGGCTCCGCGCCCAGCACGCCCGCGTTGTTCACCAGCAGGTCCAGCCCGCCCAGCGCCCGCGCCGCCGCCACCAGCTCCGCCCGGTGCGCCGCCGAGGACACGTCCCCGGCCACCACCGAGACCCGCGCCCCCGCGGCCCGCAGGGCCTCCCCGGCCTCCTCGAGGGGGCCCGCGCCCCGTGCGCTCAGCACCAGGTCCCAGCCCCGGGCCGCCAGCTCCCCGGCCACCGCCCGCCCCAGTCCCCTCGACGCCCCCGTCACCATCGCCACAGACATGACCGCACCCTCGCCTTCCGAACCGCCCGGCAGATGCCCCCAACGTAGGAACCCGGCCACCCCCGCCGCCTCGGCCGCGGGCGGTACCCCTGCAGGTCCCTTCGGCCTAGGCCGAGCCCTACGCCAAGCCCCTGCCGAGGCCTACGCCCAGGGCCCGATCCGCCCGGCCGGCGCCGCGAGTACGGTGAGGCCATGAACTCGCGCGAGGCCATGCACTGCGGACCCCGAGGCCCCCGCGGGGGCGGCCTGGCCGCCGTGAGCACCGCACTGCTCGCCATGAGCCGCCGGCTGGAAGTCCGCGACGTGCTGCGCACGATCGTCGCCTCGGCCCGCGAACTGCTCGACGCCGAGTACGCGGCGCTGGGCGTCCCGGACGACCACGGCGGCTTCGCCCAGTTCGTCGTGGACGGCATCAGCGAGGAACAGTGGCGCGCGATCGGCCCGCTGCCCCGCCAGCACGGCATCCTCGCCGCGATGCTCCACGAGGACGGCCCCGAGCGGCTGGCCGACGTACGCGAGGACCCGCGCTTCGAGGGCTGGCCCTCCGCCCACCCCGACATGTCCGACTTCCTGGGCATGCCCATCCGGGACGGCGAGGAGACCCTCGGCGCGCTCTTCCTCGCGAACAAGCGAAGCGTCCCGGGCGGCGGAAGCGGCTTCACCGACGAGGACGAGGAGCTCCTCTCCCTGCTTGCCCAGCACGCGGCGATCGCCCTCACCAACGCCCGCCTCTACGAGCGCAGCCGCGAGCTGACCATCGCCGAGGAGCGCTCCCGCCTGGCCCACGAGCTGCACGACGCGGTCAGCCAGAAGCTCTTCTCCCTCCGTCTCACCGCGCAGGCCGCCGCCGCCCTGGTGGACCGCGACCCGGCCCGCGCCAAGGACGAGCTCCAGCAGGTCGCCGTCCTCGCGGCCGAGGCCGCCGACGAACTGCGCGAGGCCGTCACCGAGCTCCGCCCCGCCGCCCTGGACGAGGACGGCCTGATCGCGACCCTCCGCAACCAGGTCCGGGTCCTGGACCGGGCCCACACCGCGCACGTCTCCTTCACCTGCGACGGCGTGCGGGCCCTGCCCGCGGCCCAGGAGGAGGCGGTCCTGCGCGTGGCCCAGGAGGCCCTGCACAACGCCCTGCGCCACTCGGCGGGCGAGCGGATCGAGGTCACCCTGACCCGCCGCGAGACCGGAGGGGCTCTGCTCCGGGTGACCGACGACGGTTCCGGCTTCTCCCCTCCCACCGTCCGCCGGGCGGGCCGGCACCTCGGCCTGGTCTCCATGCGGGACCGGGCCGCCGGAGTCGGCGGCCGGCTCACCGTACGGTCCGAGCCCGGCACCGGCACCACGATCGAACTGGAGGTACCCGGTGGCTGAGACGCCGGGCCGCAACGGCCGAGACGGTCGCGGCGGCAGCCGCATCAAAGTACTGCTGGTCGACGACCACCAGGTGGTCCGTCGGGGCCTGCGCACCTTCCTGGAGGTCCAGGACGACATCGAGGTCGTCGGCGAGGCCGCCGACGGCGACGAGGGCATCGACCGCGCCGAGGAACTGCGCCCCGACGTCATCCTGATGGACATCAAGATGCCGGGCACCGACGGCATCGAGGCCCTGCGCAGGCTGCGCACGCTGGCGAACCCGGCGCGCGTGCTGATCGTCACCAGCTTCACCGAGCAGCGCACGGTGGTCCCGGCCCTGCGCGCGGGCGCGGCCGGTTACGTGTACAAGGACATCGACCCCGACGCCTTGGCCGCGGCCATCCGCTCGGTGTACGCGGGCCACGTCCTCCTCCAGCCGGAGGTCGCCGGAGCCCTGCTCGCCGAGGAGGGCTCCGGCCCGTCAGCCGGCCGCGGCGGCAACCTGACGGACCGCGAGCGCGAGGTGCTGCAGCACATAGCGGACGGGCGCTCGAACCGGGAGATCGCCCGCGCGCTGGTCCTGTCGGAGAAGACGGTCAAGACGCACGTATCGAACATCCTGATGAAGCTGGACCTCGCGGACCGTACGCAGGCGGCGCTGTGGGCGGTCAGACACGGCATCGCGCCGTGATTCATACGGTCGGGTGTACGTAGCCCACATGGCGCATCCCGTTCGTCTGATGAGCGTTCTTCATGACGTGCCGCGGCGGCTGGCCGCGGCAGACGTACTGGAGGACGAGAACGTGAAGAACTTCAAGAAGGCCACCGCCGTCACCATGATCGCGGGCGGCCTCCTGGCCGCCGGCGCCGGTGTCTCGTCGGCGCACGGCGGTGCGTCGGCGCAGGGCGAGGCCCTGAACTCGCCCGGCGTGGCCGCGGGGAACCAGGTCCAGGCCCCCGTGCACATCCCCGCGAACGTCGTGGGCAACTCGGTCAACGTGATCGGCCTGCTGAACGGCGCCTTCGGCAACACGGGCGTGAACAACTAGCCCGCACCCTTCTTCACCGCGGTACTCGCACTGCTCCGCAGGCTTCGCACCGCTGCGCCGGACTCCGTCCGGCGGGGCAGCCGGGCCCCCGCGCAGCGGCCCTGCGCCCCGGCCCCGCTTCCCCCCTCTCCCTGGGAAGCGGGGCCGAGCCATTCCCCGACGCGGCACGTGAGCCAAGCACGCCTTCCCGCGCAGCGGTGCCGCCCAGGGCTGAGCCCACGGCCGGAGGCCGGCGCAGCCGGGGACGCTCACGCGGCGGTGCCGCACCGGATCCCCTGCCTCCACAGCGGCAAGATCCGAAAGAGGCGGCCTAGCGCAGCCGCTCCTCGACGGCCGAGTTGTACGCCGCGACCAGCGCCCGCCGGGCGACCCGCTCCACCGGCCGCAGCGCCTCCGCCCGAGCCGCCATCTCCGAGGCGGCCACCGCCGCGCCGTGCCCCCGCTCGGTCGCCAGCGAGACCATCAGGTCCACCCGCTGGGCCAGCGACAGGACCCGTACCGCCCGCGCCGGATACCCCGGCGCCAGCGCGTCCCGTCCGGCTTCCGTCCGCGCCCGGTACGCGGACAGCGCCGCATCCGCGACCGGCCCGGATCCCGCCACGTCCAGCCGGGTCAGCACCACCGTGGCCTCGCGCAGCGCCTCCGCCAGCTCCCGTTCCGCCTCACCGAGCGACGGCACGTCCGCCGGCGGGGCCTCCCGTACCGGCAGGCAGTGCCAGGTCACCGACACGTGCACATCACCCGCGGGCCCGACCTCGCGCACCTCCGGCACCAGCCCGAGCGCCGCCCCCACCGCGACGACCGCCTCCTCCGCGTCCAGCGCCCTCGCGTTGAACTCCGGCGGCCCGCTCAGCCCCAGCGGATGCCCGGGCGCCGGGAGCGCGATCCGCAGCCCGGTCACCCCCAGCACCCGCAGCCGGCCCAGCGCCAGGGTCAGACCCACCGGGCCGGATTCCCCGGGCAGCCCCTCCACCCGGTGCACCGAGTCCTCGCCCACGATCGACAACACGGCCTCGTCGGGCGAGACGAGACCGGCCAGCAGAGCGTTCCCCCAGGCGGCCAGCCGCCCTGAACGCGGTTCGAAAAGCATCCCCCCACTTTACGGACGGCCCCCTGGACCCGGGCCCGCGCCCGGACCCCTCCCCGAGTGGCGTAGGTTTTCCCCTGGGGCTGCGCCCACGGACGGGGCGGCGCACAGACGTACCGAGACTGCAAGGGGAGACAACACGCTCATGAGCGATGTTCTGGAGCTGGTGGACGTATCCGTGGTCCGCGAGGGCCGGGCTCTGGTGGACCAGGTCTCCTGGTCGGTCAAGGAGGGGGAGCGCTGGGTGATCCTCGGCCCCAACGGCGCCGGCAAGACCACGCTGCTGAACCTCGCCTCCAGCTACCTCTTCCCCACCAAGGGTTCCGCCACCATCCTCGGCAGCACCCTCGGCAAGGTCGACGTCTTCGAGCTGCGCCCGCGCATCGGCATGGCCGGCATCGCGATGGCGGACAAGCTGCCCAGGCGCCAGACCGTCCTGGAGACCGTCCTCACCGCCGCGTACGGCATGACGGCCACCTGGCAGGAGGAGTACGAGGAGATCGACGAGCAGCGCGCCCGCGCCTTCCTCGACCGCCTCGGCATGACGCCCTACCTCGACCGGAAGTTCGGCACCCTCTCCGAGGGCGAGCGCAAGCGCACCCTGATCGCCCGCGCGCTGATGACCGACCCCGAGCTGCTGCTGCTCGACGAGCCCGCCGCCGGGCTCGACCTCGGCGGCCGCGAGGACCTCGTACGGCGCCTCGGCCGGCTCGCCCGCGATCCGCTCGCCCCGTCGATGATCATGGTCACGCACCATGTCGAGGAGATCGCCCCCGGCTTCACCCACGTCCTGATGATCCGTCAGGGCAAGGTGGTCGCGGCCGGACCCGTCGACCTCGAACTGACCTCCCGCAACCTCTCGCTCTGCTTCGGCCTGCCGCTCGTCGTCGAGCGCAACGACAGCGACCGCTGGACCGCCCAGGGCCTGCCCCTGCGGTAGTTGGCGTACGGGGCCCCGTCGTCAGCGGGGTCCCGCACGCCGGCCGGGCCTCCCGCACCCTGTCCGGACCGCGCCCACCCGACCTACCATGACCATGTGGACATCGACGCGTGGGTGTGGTGGCTCATCGGCGCGGTCGGACTGGGCATACCCCTCGTCCTGACCGCGATGCCCGAATTCGGCATGTTCGCGGCGGGAGCGGTGGCGGCCGCCGTCACGGCGGCCCTCGGAGGGGGACTGGTCGTCCAGATCCTGGTCTTCGTGGCCGTGTCGGTCGCACTCCTCGCGGTCGTCCGCCCGATCGCCGCCCGACATCGCAGCCAAAAACCCCAACACCGCAGCGGAATCGACGCGTTGAAGGGCCGCAGCGCCCTCGTCCTGGAACGCGTGGACGCGGGCGGCGGGGGCAGGATCAAGCTCGCCGGCGAGATCTGGTCGGCGCGCTCCCTGGACGCCGACATCACCTTCGAACCGGGCCAGTCCGTCGACGTCGTGGAGATCGACGGGGCGACCGCCGTCGTCATGTGAGGGATCATGGGACGGGTCATGTGACGGACCAGCACGTGAGCAACTCCCTTGTGTGCAGGCCACATGTGGGCAAGCAGCCGACCCGCGGCCCCGGGGTCTGCGAGACTCCGCTGAACGGGGCAGCACAGACAGCCGGAAGGGCACGGGGAACCGCATGCAACCGATCATCATCGTTCTGATCATTCTGGTGGTTCTGGTCTTCATCGCACTGGTCAAGACGATCCAGGTGATCCCGCAGGCCAGCGCCGCCATCGTCGAACGGTTCGGGCGCTACACCCGCACCCTCAACGCGGGCCTCAACATCGTCGTCCCGTTCATCGACTCGATCCGCAACCGGATCGACCTCCGCGAGCAGGTCGTCCCCTTCCCGCCGCAGCCCGTCATCACCCAGGACAACCTGGTCGTCAACATCGACACCGTCATCTACTACCAGGTGACCGACGCCCGCGCCGCGACGTACGAAGTGGCCAGCTACATCCAGGCCATCGAGCAGCTCACCGTCACCACGCTGCGCAACATCATCGGCGGCATGGACCTGGAGCGGACCCTGACCTCCCGCGAGGAGATCAACGCGGCCCTGCGCGGAGTCCTCGACGAGGCCACCGGCAAGTGGGGCATCCGCGTCAACCGCGTCGAGCTGAAGGCCATCGAGCCGCCGACCTCCATCCAGGACTCGATGGAGAAGCAGATGCGCGCCGACCGCGACAAGCGCGCCGCGATCCTGCAGGCCGAAGGTGTCCGGCAGTCCGAGATCCTGCGCGCCGAGGGCGAGAAGCAGTCCTCCATCCTGCGCGCCGAGGGTGACGCCAAGGCCGCGGCCCTGCGCGCCGAGGGCGAGGCCCAGGCCATCCGTACGGTCTTCGAGTCCATCCACGCCGGCGACGCCGACCAGAAGCTGCTCGCCTACCAGTACCTCCAGATGCTCCCGAAGCTCGCCGAGGGCGATGCCAACAAGCTCTGGATCGTCCCGAGCGAGATCGGCGACGCCCTCAAGGGCCTCTCCGGAGCGATGGGCAACTTCGGCCCGATGGGCGCGGCCTCCGGCTTCAACCCGCAGCCCGCGGGCAGGGACGGTGCGAAGGACGGCGGCGGCAGCGGCGGGATCCCCGCCGCCCGCGACAAGGACGCCGCGGAACGCCGCGAGCAGCCCCCCATCGACTGAACGGGGCGTCCCCTCCGGCATGATCAGTGAGGCCCCCCGACCTTCACGGCGGGGAGGCGACTCACTCATGCAAAGGGGACGACCCCTCCCATGTCCATCTGGGAATCACTCGCGGTCTTCGCGGCCGGCATCGGCGCCGGCACCATCAACACCATCGTCGGTTCCGGCACCCTGATCACCTTCCCGGTGCTCCTGGCCACCGGCCTGCCGCCCGTCACGGCCAACGTGTCCAACACCCTGGGTCTCGTACCGGGTTCCATCAGCGGAGCCATCGGCTACCGCAAGGAGCTCCAGGGCCAGCGCGCCCGCATCATCCGGCTCGGCGCCGTCTCCCTCGTCGGCGGACTCGCCGGCGCGATCCTGCTCCTCACCCTGCCCTCGGACTCCTTCGACACGATCGTGCCCGTCCTGATCGGCCTGGCCCTCGTGCTCGTCGTCTTCCAGCCCCGGCTCGCCGCCGCCCTGCGCAGGCGCCAGGAGGCGGCCGGAGGCGACACGAGCCATCCCGACGGCGGCCCGCTGCTGCTGTCGGGCATGCTGCTCTCCAGCGCGTACGGGGGCTACTTCGGCGCCGCCCAGGGCGTGCTCTACCTCGGCCTGATGGGCCTGCTGCTCCGCGAGGACCTCCAGCGGATCAACGCGGTGAAGAACGTCGTCGCGGCGATGGTGAACGGCATCGCGGCCGTCTTCTTCCTCTTCGTCGCCGAGTTCGACTGGACGGCCGTCCTGCTCATCGCCGTCGGTTCCACCATCGGCGGCCAGCTCGGCGCCAAGGTGGGCCGCCGCCTGCCGCCGACCGTGCTGCGCGCGGTCATCGTGACCGTAGGGATCATCGCGATCGTCCAGCTGCTGCTCCGCTGAGCGACGTAGAAAACGTACGCCGCCCAGCGCAGCCGTCTATCCGGCGGGACGATCCCGCCCTACGCGATCACCGACCGCCCTACGCGGAACGCTCGAGCCACTCCGGCAGCGCGTCCCGCCCGCCCACCCCCAGCGCGAGCAGCATCGCGTCGGCCGGCGAGGGTACGAAGGGCTTCCGGAGGAGCGGCATCCCCGCCTCCTCCGGAGTCCGGGCCGCCTTGCGGTGGTTGTCCTCGGAGCAGGAGGCCACCGTGTTCAGCCAGGTGTCCCCACCGCCCTGCGCCCGCGGAAGCACGTGGTCCACGGTCGTCGCACGCTTCCCGCAGTAGGCGCACCGGTGTTGGTCCCGGATCAGCACCCCCCTCCGTGACCAGGGAGCATGTCTCCGGAAGGGCACCCGGACGTACCTGCAGAGTCTGATCACCCGTGGCAGCGGCAGCTCCATCGTGGCCGCGCGCACACGGAACTCGGGATGCGCCTGTTCGACCACGGCCTTGTCCTGGAGCACCAGCACCACAGCCCGGTTCATCGTCACCGTCGACAGCGGCTCGAAGCTCGCGTTCAGCACCAGCGTGTCCCGCATCTCGCCCACCTCCCGTGTGCAGGCCCGCGACCACCCTGGCGGCAAGGCCCGCAACCACTCTGGTCGCGCGCGCCACGCGGGACAACGCAATAAAAATGCCCGGTCCCGGCCGTCTTTAGACCAGGACCGGGCAAACACCCGGAGAACGGAGTCAGGAATGCTCAGCTCGCGGGAGCCTCGTACTCACCGACGAGCTGCGCGCGCCCCAAGGTGTGGAACCGCAGATTGAACCCGACGACGGCCGGCGAGACGTCCGCACCGGGACCGAGCTTCTCCTGGTCCACCGCGTACACGGTGAACACGTAACGGTGCCGCTCCCCGGCCGGGGGAGCCGCCCCGCCGAAGTCCTGGGTGCCGTAGTCGTTGCGCACGTGCACGGCCCCGGCGGGCAGCCCCTCGAACTTCCCGCTGCCCGCCCCGGCCGGCAGCTCGGTGACCGAGACCGGCAGATCGAAGAGCACCCAGTGCCAGAACCCGCTGCCCGTCGGGGCATCCGGGTCGAAGCAGGTCACGGCGAAGCTCTTCGTCCCCTCGGGGAACCCCTCCCACCGCAGGTGCGGAGACACGTTCCCACCGGACAGCACCTGGTCGGACCCCAGATCGGCCCCGGGCTCCAGGTCCGCACTGGTCACGGTGAACGCGTGCACCGCCGGATGGAAATCGTGGGGGAGCGGCGCCCTGTTCTGCTCGGCCACTGCGGAACCTCCTACTGGATCGAGTCGACGCTGACCGGTACCTGTACCGGCACCGAGCCTAGGGGCTGGCTCGCCCCTCAGAGCCAGTTGCGCTGCGAACCCACCGAGGAGATCCACTGGTTCAGGTAGGCCGCCCAGTCGGTGCCCTGGTAGGACTGCAGCCCCACCTGGAAGCAGCGGAAGGTGTCGCTGCCCTCGCTGAACAGACCCGGCTTCTTGTCCATCTCCAGGACGACGTCCATCTCGCGCCCGTCGGAGACGAAGGTCAGCTCGACCTGGTTCAGCCCCCGGTACTGCGACGGCGGCAGGAACTCGATCTCCTGGTAGAACGGCAGCGTCTGCCGCGTCCCCCGGATGTGCCCGCGCTCCATGTCCGCGCTGCGGAAGGTGAAGCCCAGCTGCGCGAAGGCGTCGAGGATCGCCTGCTGCGCCGGCACCGGGTGCACGTTGATCGCGTCGAGGTCGCCGGCGTCCACCGCGCGCGCGATCTCCAGCTCCGTGCTGACCCCGATGTTCATCCCGTGCAGCTGACGCCCCCCGAAGTGGGTGATCGGCGTCTCCCAGGGGATCTCCAGACCGAACGGCACCACGTGCAGGGCGCCCGCCTGCACCTGGAAGGCACCACCGAGGCGCTGCTTGGTGAAGACCACGTCCTGCTTGTACTCCTGGTCGTTGCCCTCCACCTCCACCCGCGCCTGGAGCCCGACGGACAGCCCCTCGATCTGCTGCTCCACGGACCCGCCCTGGATCCGCACCTCGCCCTGGACGATCCCGCCCGGGACGACGTTCGGCTCGGTGATGACGGTGTCGACCGAAGCACCACCGGCACCCAGGCTCGCGAACAGCTTCCTGAACCCCATGCTCTGACTCCCCTATACGACTACGACTACGACGTGCTCGAAAGAATCCTGCGCGGCAAGACGCGCGCCACGGCGCGCGGTACCACCTCTACCTACCTCTACAAACGCGGAACCTTAGGCCCCGGTTGCAGGAGTACGCAGTCCACTACGCTCGACTGGATGAGCGCGCGCCCCGACCGTACGCCCCTGCCCCGGTCCTTCTTCGACCGCCCGGTCCTCACCGTGGCCCCGGACCTCCTCGGCCGCACCCTGGTCCGCCGCACCCCGGACGGCCCCATGGAACTGCGCATCACGGAGGTGGAGGCGTACGAGGGGGAAGCCGACCCGGGCTCCCACGCCTACCGCGGCCGGACGGCGCGCAACGAGTCGATGTTCGGTCCACCCGGACACGCGTACGTCTACTTCATCTACGGCATGTGGTTCAGCCTCAACCTGGTCTGCGGCCCGCCGGGCCACGCGAGCGGAGTCCTGCTCCGGGCCGGAGAGATCACCGTGGGCGCCGACCAAGCCCGCAAACGCCGGATTTCAGCCAGAAACGACCGGGAACTAGCCAAAGGCCCGGCCCGCCTGGCCACCGCCCTGGCCGTGGACCGCTCCCTGGACGGCACGGACCTCTGCGCCGACCCGGGGTCCCCCTTGTCCCTGCTGACCGGCGCTCCCGTGTCGCCGGACCAGCGGAGCAGCGGCCCGCGCACCGGGGTGGGCGGCGCCGGCGCGGCCCACCCATACCGCTACTGGATCACCCACGACCCGACGGTGAGCCCGTACCGGCCCCACGCGCCACGCCGCCGCCCAACTTGACTCGGCGCCGGCGGACGCCTAACGTAGCCCGAGCCGCTTGAACGGGGCACTGCTATCAGCAGACCCCCAGAGCGGCCAACCAACCACCTACGACTTACCCCTGGCGGGGTCTTATTCGGCATGTCCGAATTCGATTCCGAACGGCCGATTATGAGCCGCACGGGATAAGCGCTAATGTGGTGGAGCGCCGAAAGGCAAAGACCCCCAACGGTCACCGAATTCAAATCCAGAGTCGGAAACGACAACGGAAATGATCTGGTAGAGTTGGAAACGAAGGAAGCGCCCGGAGGGCCTGGAAACAGGAACAAAGGAAGCGTCCGTTCCTTGAGAACTCAACAGCGTGCCAAAAATCAACGCCAAAAAGTTGATACCCCGTCCATTTCGGTGGATGAGGTTCCTTTGAAAAAGACCTGTGAGGTCGCGGTTCTGCCGTGATGCTTGCAGGCAATTACACAGCGAGGACGCAGTGGACGGTCGGTCTTATTCCGACATGACTG
>NZ_JBIAPV010000001.1:1288557-1373221 GCF_042888445.1 Streptomyces sp. NPDC002886 | reverse complement strand
TTTAGGCGCCCTGCCTCCGACTCCGACAGGGTGCGGGGTGCTCTAGCGCCACAAATCACGTTTTACGTCCAGGCCAACACCCCACCCCGCCCCCGGCACCGACCCGGCGCCTTCCCGACCCCGGCTGGGAGGACATCCAGACCCGGCCGGGCCGCTTTCAGGCGGTCGGGGATGGGTTTTCTAGCCCGCCCGCGCCCTTTCAGCCGTCCGGAGTTTGAGGACCGGGGCCTGGGGCGGAGCCCCAGGGGGTCCGGGCGTAGCCCGGGACCCCTTCCCAGCCCGTCCGGCGTTTGAGGACCGGGGTCCGGGCAGCGCCAGGGGAACGGTGGAAGGGCGGGTAGGGGAACTCCGCCCCGCAGGGCCCACCTAGTCGCACCCGCCCACCGGACCCCGCGCCGGGACGGCGGTGGCGAGCACCCCGACCGGCCACCGCCGGACGGAGTCCGGTGTGGCTGGGGCGGAGCTGGTGTGGCCCGCCCAGGCCGCATCGGGCGGGCGGTGCGTCAGGAAGGCGTGGGGGCGGGGTGGAGTTGGTCTGCCAGCCAGGTGGGGATGCCGCCCAGGAGGTGGAAGAGGCGGCGGGCCTCGGCGCGGAGGCGGGCGGCCTCCGGTTCCGGTTCGGCTTCGGCCAGGGCCGCCAGGGCGGGGGCCGTGCCGATCAGGAAGCCGAGGTCCTCCCGGATGCGGAGCGATTCCGCGAAGCCCTTGCGGGCTTCGGCGACCTCGCCGTCCCGCAGGGCCAGCGCCGCCAGGTGCCGCCAGGTGAAGGACAGGAGGAGGGTGTCGCCGTGGGCGAGGGCGCCCGCGTGGGCCCGCCGGTAGGCCGGCAGGGCCGATGAGGGCGCGTCCGCCAGGTGCTCCGCGACCAGGCCCCGGCGGAAGTCCAGCAGTGGCCGGGTGCGGGAGCCGGGGGACAGCAGCGCCGCCGCCCGACCCAGGGCGGAGCGGGCCTCGTCGGCCCGGTCGCGTACGCCCAGTACGGTCGCCGCGTACGCCAGGTGACCCCGCTCGCACGCGGCCGCGCCCCGGTCGTCGTCGTCCTGGGAGACCGCTTCGGCCACGCGCAGGGCGTCTTCGGCCTCGGCCCAGCCCTGCCCGGTGAACAGGCAGCGTTCGACCAGGAGCCCGGTCCGCTGCACGGCGGCTCCGGCATCGTGCAGGTGCGGTGTCAGCAGGGCCGCCGCGTCGGTCCAACAGCCGCGCGAGCGCAGCCGCCATATCGCCCGCTGGAGGGGGTCGTCTCCCCCGATAGTTCCGGCACTGGACATGGCGGTATCCGCCACATTGCCCTCCCCAAAGCAACCAAGCAGCACGTCGTTGAGCCCTGGGGCGAAATGAGAGCACGGATCGGCAGGTTCGGCCAAGGGGTCGGGTGAACTCTTTCACAAAGTCCGGACGGATCATCAGCCACCCCCGCCCGGCCTCCAGTCGGGCTGCACTCGGTCCCGACCGGCCCCCCGGCCGGTCAGGCGGTGGATCTTCTCAGCTCATCCGCAGTGCCAGGAAGAAGTCGAGCTTGTCCTCGAGCCGGGAAAGGTCCCGTGCCGTCAACTGCTCGATTCGCCCGACCCGATACCTCAGCGTGTTGACGTGGAGGTGCAGCCGCGTCGCGCAGCGGGTCCACGATCCGTCGCAGTCCAGGAAGGCTTCGAGGGTGGGGATGAGCTCCGCGCGGTGGCGGCGGTCGTAGTCGCGCAGCGGGTCCAGCAGCCGGGCCGTGAAGGCGCGGCGGACGTCGTCCGGGACGAACGGGAGCAGCAGGACGTGCGAGGCCAGCTCGTGGTGCCCGGCCGCGCAGACGCGGCCCGGGCGGGCCGCGGCGACCCGGCGGGCGTGCCGGGCCTCTTCCAGGGCCCCGCGCAGGCCCTCGGCGGAGGACACGGCCGCGCTGACGCCCAGGGTGAGCCGGCCGTCGTCGGCGAGTCCGGCCGCCAGGGGGTCCCGTACGGCCGCGAGCAGCGTTTCCGCGTGCAGGGCGGTGTCGGGGCCCTTCTCCTCGCCGGGCTCCCCGGCGGGCGCGGGCAGCGGTACGAGGGCGATCGCCTCGTCCCCGGCGTGCGCGACGGCGATCCGGTCCGAGGGTTCGGGACCGGAGACGGAGGGGTCGACCAGGATTTCTTCGAGCAGCGACTGGGCTACGGGGCCGCCCGCGATGTCACCGCCGTCCCAGTCCACCCGGGCCACGACGACCTGCCAGTGCGGGGCGGCGCCCAGCCCGGGCAGGAGCACCGGCGCGGCCACCCGCAGGCGGGCGGCGATCTCGGCGGGCGGAGCGCCCGTCTGGACCAGCTCCAGGACCTCCTGGGCGAGGCGCCGGCGCACCGTACGGGCCGCGTCGCGGCGGTCCCGCTCGACGGCGATCAGCTGGGTGACGCCCTGGAGCAGGTCGAGCCGCTCGGCCGGCCAGTCGCCGGCGTCGGCCTCGACGGCCAGCAGCCAGTCGGAGAGCACGCTCTCGCGGACGTCCCGGGCCGCCGGACCGGCGGCGCCGCGCCCGTGTCCCCTGATCGGGAAGAGGGAGTACGTAATACCCTGGAGGGAGATCCGGTGCGGTCCCCTGCGGCCCGTCCGGACCGCCGCGAGGTGCTCGCTCGCCAGTGCCGCGCAGATGCCCGGCGCCAGCGGCTCGCCCGCCCCGGCGATCTGCCGTCCGGTGGGCGAGAGCACCCAGGCCCGGAGATCGAGGTCCGTGGTGAGCAGATCGAGCACCACATCGGGTCCGCCACCGGCCGGACCGGAGGTCATGAGCCGTCGATGGCGGTCCACGACGGCCGCGAGGTCTCCGGCACGCTCTCCCGACACCTGCCGCACCACGTACTCGGTGATGGTGGCGAATGCAACGTCTTCGTTTACAGCGAACAACGGCAGACGGTTGCGAAGACACGCCGAGACGAGGTCGTCGGGAATGTCACCCAGCTCCGCCTCGCCTGCCGCGAGCCCGGCCACGCCGGCGCTCGCGAGGATTCGTACGAACGGCTCGGAGTCGGCTGAATTTCGTCTCCAGGCCAGGCCAGTGAGGACCAGCTCCCCTCCGGATAGGTACCGGCTGGGATCCCGTAGGTCGGTCGTCATGACCCCGCGGACCGTCCGGTCGAGTTCTTCCTCGCCGCCCAGCAGCCGCAGCCCCAGCGCCTCGGTTTCCAGCAGTGCGCGCAGCCGCATGATGTCGCCGCCGATCTGTCTCGAATGTTGCCGTTGGAAATCGGGCAGGTCGTCGCATCCTGCCTTTCATACGAATCTACAAGACGAGGGAGGTCCCCAGCCAACTCCTTCATGGTTTCGGTGACTGCACCCGGGGGACGCAGGGCCGGTGTACTGAGTCCACACCGCGTTAACAGCACGTGAACGACCAGTCGAGGGCCCAACGGCCTCCTGGCTTGAAGTGAACGACCCGATTAAGAAGAAGAGAGCCGCACATGGACTTCCTTCGCCCCGCCAGCTGGGAGGAGGCGCTCGCCGCTAAGGCCGAGTTCCCCACAGCTGTGCCGATTGCGGGTGGCACCGATGTGATGGTCGAGATCAACTTCGACCACCGTCGGCCGGAGTACCTCCTGGACCTGAACCGCATCGGTCTCCTGCGGGAGTGGGAGGTCGGCGAGGACGTGGTACGTCTGGGCGCCTCCGTCCCGTACACGCAGATCATGGAGAACCTCCGCACGGAGCTTCCGGGACTCGCGCTCGCCTCGCACACGGTCGCGTCCCCGCAGATCCGTAACCGCGGCGGTGTCGGCGGCAACCTCGGTTGCGCCTCGCCGGCCGGCGACTCCCACCCCGCGCTCCTCGCGGCGGGTGCCGAGGTCGAGGTGGAGTCCGTACGCGGATCCCGCCTGATCCCGATCGACGAGTTCTACACCGGCGTCAAGCGCAACGCGCTGGCCGCCGACGAGCTCATCAAGACCGTCCACGTCAAGAAGGCGGACGGCCCCCAGCAGTACTCCAAGGTCGGCTCCCGCAACGCGATGGTCATCGCCGTCTGCGCGTTCGGCCTGGCGCTGCACCCCGAGACCCGTACGGTCCGCACCGGTATCGGTTCGGCCGCGCCGACCCCGATCCGGGCGAAGGCCGCCGAGGAGTTCCTCAACGCCGCGCTCGAAGAGGGTGGCTTCTGGGAGTCCGGCAAGGTCATCACCCCGTCGATCGCCAAGCAGTTCGGTGACCTCGCCTCCGGCGCGGCCAACCCGATCGACGACGTCCGCGGCACGGCGAAGTACCGCCGCCACGCGGTCGGCATCATGGCTCGCCGCCAGCTCGTCTGGACGTGGGAGCAGTACCGCGGTTCGAACAACGGCCGCTCGCTTGAAGGGGCTGCGTAATCATGCGCGTCAATTTCACTGTCAACGGCCGTCAGCAGGAAGCCGACGACGTCTGGGAGGGCGAGTCCCTTCTCTACGTCCTGCGCGAGCGCCTGGGCCTGCCCGGTTCGAAGAACGCCTGTGAGCAGGGCGAGTGCGGTTCCTGCACCGTCCGTCTCGACGGCGTGCCGGTCTGTTCCTGTCTGGTCGCGGCCGGTCAGGTCGAGGGTCGCGACGTCGTGACCGTCGAGGGCCTGGCGGAGTTCGCCAAGCAGCGCGAGGAGCACGGCCACGGCGGTGCCTGCGGCACCGGCGGCGGCTGCGGCAGCAAGGGCGGCGTCACCCTGGACGCGGCCAAGCAGTGGCAGGCCAAGCCGGGCGACTCGCAGACCGGCGAGGGCGTCGAGCTCTCCACCATCCAGCAGGCGTTCATCGACGCCGGCGCCGTCCAGTGCGGTTTCTGCACCCCGGGCCTCCTGGTCCAGGCCGACGCGCTGCTGGAGGAGAACCCCTCCCCGTCCGACCAGGACATCCGTGAGTCCCTGTCCGGCAACCTCTGCCGCTGCACGGGCTACGAGAAGATCCTCGACGCGGTCCGCCTCGCGGCCGCCCGTCAGTCTGAGGCGGTCTGACCATGGCCCAGAACACGCGCACGGTCCCGGCGGGTACGCCGACCAACGTCACGCAGAACCACACCAAGGGCGGCATCGGCGAGTCCACGCTGCGCCCGGACGGCACCCTCAAGGTGACCGGTGAGTTCGCGTACTCCTCGGACATGTGGCACGAGGACATGCTGTGGGGCCAGACGCTCCGCAGCACCGTGGCCCACGCCGAGATCGTCTCGATCGACATCTCCGAGGCCCTGGCGATGCCGGGCGTCTACTCGGTGCTGACGTACGACGACCTGCCGGCCGAGATGAAGAACTACGGCCTCGAGATCCAGGACACCCCGGTTCTCGCCAACGGCCGGGTCCGTCACCACGGTGAGCCGGTCGCCCTCGTGGCCGCCGACCACCCGGAGACCGCCCGCCGCGCGGCCGCCAAGATCAAGATCGACTACCGTGAGCTGCCGCTCGTCACGGACGAGGCCTCCGCCCTCGCCGAGGGCGCGCCGCTGATCCACGAGGGCCGCGACGACCACCACATCGGTCACGTCCCGCACCCGAACATCGTGCACCGCCAGCCGATCATCCGCGGCAACGTGGAAGAGGCCCGCAAGCGCGCCGACGTCATCGTCGAGGGCGAGTACACCTTCGGCATGCAGGACCAGGCCTTCCTCGGCCCGGAGTCCGGTCTGGCCGTACCGTCCGAGGACGGCGGTGTCGAGCTGTACGTCGCCACCCAGTGGCTGCACTCGGACCTCCAGCAGATCGCCCCGGTCCTGGGCCTGCCGCCGGAGAAGGTCCGCATGACGCTCTCGGGCGTCGGCGGCGCGTTCGGTGGCCGCGAAGACATCTCGATGCAGATCCACGCCTGCCTCCTGGCCCTGGCCACGAACAAGCCGGTCAAGATCGTCTACAACCGCTTCGAGTCCTTCTTCGGCCACGTGCACCGTCACCCGGCGAAGCTGTACTACGAGCACGGCGCCACCAAGGACGGCAAGCTCACGCACATGAAGTGCAAGATCGTCCTGGACGGCGGCGCCTACGCGTCCGCTTCCCCGGCGGTCGTGGGCAACGCCTCCTCCCTCTCGGTCGGTCCGTACGTCCTGGAGGACGTGGACATCGAGGCGATCGCGCTCTACACGAACAACCCGCCCTGTGGCGCGATGCGCGGCTTCGGCGCCGTCCAGGCCTGCTTCGCCTACGAGGCCCAGATGGACAAGCTCGCGGCGAAGCTGGGCATGGACCCGGTCGAGTTCCGTCAGCTCAACGCCATGGAGCAGGGCACGATCATGCCCACCGGCCAGGTCGTGGACGCTCCGGCGCCCGTCGCCGAGCTGCTGCGCCGGGTCAAGGCCCGCCCGCTGCCGCCGGAGCGCCAGTGGGAGTCCGCCGGCGAGAACGCGGACGTCCGCGCGCTGCCCGGTGGTCTGTCGAACACCACCCACGGTGAAGGCGTCGTCCGCGGCGTCGGCTACGCGGTCGGCATCAAGAACGTCGGCTTCTCCGAGGGCTTCGACGACTACTCCACCGCCCGCGTGACCCTCGAGGTCATCAACGGCGAAGCGGTCGCGATGGTCCACACGGCCATGGCGGAGGTCGGCCAGGGCGGCATCACCGTCCACGCGCAGATCGCCCGTACCGAGCTGGGTGTCACGCAGGTGACCATCCACCCGGCCGACACGCAGGTCGGCTCCGCCGGTTCCACGTCCGCCTCGCGGCAGACGTACATGACCGGTGGCGCCGTGAAGAACACCTGTGAGGCCGTCCGCGAGCGGGTCCTGGAGATCGGCCGGCGCAAGAACGGCTCGTACCACCCCGCGTGGGCGACCGCCGAGCTGCTCCTCGAAGGCGGCAAGGTCGTCACCGATGGCGGAGAGGTCCTCGCGGACATCGCCGACATCCTCGAGGGCGAGGACGCGATCGACATCGAGCTCGAGTTCCGCCACGCCGCGACCGAGCCCTTCGACCTGGTCACCGGCCAGGGCAACGGCCACGTCCAGTACACCTTCGCCGCGCACCGCGCGGTCGTCGAGGTGGACACCGAGCTCGGCCTCGTCAAGGTCGTCGAGCTGGCGACCGCCCAGGACGTCGGCAAGGCGCTGAACATGCTCTCCGTGGTCGGCCAGATCCAGGGTGGTACCACCCAGGGCCTGGGCGTCGCGATCATGGAAGAGATCATCGTGGACCCGAAGACCGCGAAGGTGCGCAACCCCTCCTTCACGGACTACCTGATCCCGACCATCCTCGACACCCCGACCATCCCGGTCGACGTCCTGGAGCTCGCCGACCCGAAGGCCCCGTACGGCCTGCGCGGTATGGGCGAGGCCCCGACCCTCTCGTCCACCCCGGCCGTCATCGCGGCGATCCGGGCGGCGACCGGTCTGGAGATCAACAAGACGCCGATCCGTCCGGAACTGCTCACCGGCACCCTCTAGGACGGCCGGTCCGGGGGCCGCGAGGCCCCCGGACCCCCCAGATTTCCGGGCGGTGTGACACGGGAACGTCACACTTCCAGTCGCACCGCCCGGAGCACAGAAGTCCGGAGTCATCAGCACCGCACCGCTCGCGGTCAAGTTTTCCCCGGAAGTACCCCCCCGTAGTACCCCCCGGGTCACCGCCTACCCCAGGTGACACCAGGAGTACCAGCCGTACCGCAGAACCCTCGCAGTACCCGCAGTACACGCAGTGCACCTTTTGCGTCGCCTCGGGCCGTCACCCCGGGTCGTGCAGCCAAACGCGTTTTCCCAAATCCCGTGTCTCCAATCTTTATGCGGGTGCCCCTTTGAACCTTGGGAGTTAGGCACCATGACCCAGTCCTCTGTGGAGCCCAAGACCAGTGCGGAGGAAGCCGGAGACGGCTCTTCGACCCCCGCTGGACAGTCTTGGCTCGACCGGTACTTTCACATCAGCAAGCGCGGATCCAAGGTCGGAAACGAAGTTCGTGGCGGTATCACGACCTTCATGGCCATGGCTTACATCCTCCTGCTGAACCCCCTGCTGCTTTCCGGCAAGGATGTCGACGGCCACACGATGGCCGCCTCGGCGATCATCACCGCCACGGCGTTCGCCGCGGCCGTCACGACGCTCCTCATGGGCTTCGTCGGCAAGGTTCCCCTCGCGCTCGCCGCCGGCCTCTCCGTGTCCGGCGTGCTGGCCTCGCAGGTGGCCCCCCAGATGACCTGGCCGCAGGCCATGGGCATGTGCGTGGTCTACGGCGTCGTGATCTGTCTCCTGGTCGTCACCGGCCTCCGCGAGATGATCATGAACGCGATACCCCTCGCGCTCAAGCACGCCATCACCATGGGCATCGGCCTCTTCGTCGCCCTGATCGGCTTCGTGAAGGCGGGCTTCGTCGGCAACGGCGGGGAGTTCATGCCCCCCGTCCAGCTCGGTGCGACCGGAGAGCTCTCCGGCTGGCCCGTCCTGCTCTTCGCCATCACCCTGATCGCGATCTTCATGCTCCAGGCCCGCAAGGTGCCCGGCGCGATCCTGATCGGCATCGTCGGTGGCACGGTCCTCGCCGCGATCCTCAACGCCATCGTGGACATCGACCCCAAGGCCTGGAAGAACGGCCCGCCGGAGCTCAGCGGCTCCGCGGTTTCGGCGCCGGACTTCTCGCTCTTCGGTGACGTCTCCTTCGGCGGCTGGGGCGACGTCGGCTACATGACGGTCGGCATGATCGTCTTCACCCTGGTGCTCGCCGGCTTCTTCGACGCGATGGCCACCATCATCGGCGTCGGTACCGAAGCCAAGCTCGCCGACGAGCAGGGCCGCATGCCGGGCCTGTCCAAGGCGCTGTTCATCGACGGTGCCGGTGGCGCCATCGGTGGCATCGCGGGTGGCTCCGGCCAGACCGTGTTCGTCGAGTCCGCGACCGGCGTCGGCGAGGGTGCCCGCACGGGCCTCGCCTCCGTCGTCACCGGCCTGTTCTTCGCCGCCTGCCTCTTCTTCACCCCGATCACGCAGATCGTCCCGGGTGAGGTCGCCTCCGCGGCCCTGGTCGTCATCGGCGCGATGATGATGCAGAACGCCCGCCACGTGGACTGGGCCGACTCCTCGACCTCGATCCCGGTCTTCCTGACCGTCGTGGTCATGCCCTTCACCTACTCGATCACCGCTGGTGTCGCCGCGGGTGTCATCTCCTACGTCGCCATCAAGGTCGCTCAGGGCAAGGCCCGTGAGATCGGCGGCTTCATGTGGGCGCTGACCGGAATCTTCCTGGTCTTCTTCGCGCTCCACCCGATCGAGAGCTGGCTCGGCGTCGGCTGAGCCGGCCGGGTCTGATCCGTAGCAAAACCCGCACCCTCCACGTATCCGATACTGGAATCTGAACCTCTCCGAGGAGGCCCCCATGCTGGACATCGCCGAAGAACTGAACCGGTGGGTCGAGCAGGGACGCGACTTCGCCGTCGCCACGGTCGTGGCGGTCGGCGGGAGCGCACCCCGGCAGCCCGGAGCGGCCCTCGCCGTCGACAGTGACGGCACGGCCATCGGTTCGGTCTCCGGCGGATGCGTGGAGGGTGCGGTGTACGAGCTGTGCCAGCAGGCGCTGGAGGACGGCGAGACCATCCAGGAGCGCTTCGGGTACAGCGATGACGATGCCTTCGCCGTCGGTCTGACCTGCGGCGGAATCATCGACATCCTGGTGACCCCGGTCCCCGTGGGCTCTCCCTCCCGGGAGGTGTTCGCGGCCTCGCTGGCCGCCGCCGCCCGGGGGGAGGCGGCGGCGGTCGCGCGGATCGCCGAAGGCCCGGCCGAGCTCATGGGCCGCGCCGTACTCGTCAGGGGCGAAGGCTCCTACGAGGGCGGATTCGGCGGTCACCCCGAGCTGGACCGGGCCATCGCCGACGAGGCCCGTGCCATGCTCGAGGCCGGCAAGACCGGCGTGCTGGAGATCGGGGCCGACGGCCGCCTCTGCGGAGAGCCGCTCAAGGTGCTGGTCGAGTCCAGCGTCCCGCCGCCCCGGATGGTCGTCTTCGGTGCCATCGACTTCGCCTCCGCGCTCGTGCGGATCGGCAAGTTCCTGGGCTATCACGTCACCCTGTGTGACGCCCGGCCCGTCTTCGCCACGAAGAAGCGTTTCCCCGAGGCGGACGAGATCGTGGTCGACTGGCCGCACCGCTACCTCGAGGAGCAGTCCTCCGCCGGTGCGATCGACGGCCGGACGGTCCTGTGCGTCCTCACGCACGATGCCAAGTTCGATGTCCCCCTTCTCGAACTGGCCCTCAAACTTCCCGTCGCCTACGTCGGCGCCATGGGCTCCCGCCGCACCCACGAGGACCGAAACAAGCGGCTCCGCGAGGTCGGCGTGACCGAGCTCGAGCTGGCCCGGCTGCGCTCCCCGATCGGCCTGGACCTCGGGGCCCGCTCGCCGGAGGAGACCGCGCTGTCCATCGCCGCCGAGATCGTCGCCAACCGGCGCGGCGGCACCGGCGCGGCCCTGACCGGCGCGCACATCCCGATCCACCCGGACGTCGCGAACACGGTGATCAGCAGGATCGGTTCCGTCGCTTGAAGAGCTGACGAGCTTTAGCACGGTGTGTACAGGGCGCAACCCCGTGGGGGTTGCGCCCTTTCGTTGTTCCGCCTATCTTACCGGCCGGTAACAGCGTCTCGCCTTAACGGAGTTGACCGGATGTCTGCCAGTCGATCGAGTAACCGTCGTGAGCGTGGGGCCGGCCGCGCCCTGCCGGCCCTGGCGGCCGTGGCCGCGCTGGCGCTGGCCGCCCTCGCGGTGGGTCCCGCGCCCGCGGCGGGGGCCGGATTCGCGGCGGGCTCCGGGTCCGAGGCGGGCTCCGGGTCCGCGGGTGCGGGCCCGCGCGAGGTCCTGTTCGTGGGCAACAACTGGGAAGGCACCGCCGACGTCCTCGCCTCCACCGGGGACCTGGCCAAGGTGGGCCGGATCGACATGGTTCCGGACAAGGAGGAGCGGCTCCGGGAGATCTACCTCAACCCGGTGAAGCTCGCCTACTTCCTGGGCGTCCGGGCCACCGCGGGCGAGGGCCACGACCAGTTCGTGGACGACATGTACACCACCCCGGACGGCTCCTCCGTCATCGCCTCCCGCCCCAGCTTCGCCGACGTCGTCTCCATCGACGTCCGCACCGGACGCGTCAACTGGCGCTTCCCCGTCGCCGGTTACCGGGCCGACCACATGGCGATCTCCCCGGACGGCACCCGCGTGGCG
The DNA here is from genome assembly GCF_042888445.1 of Streptomyces sp. NPDC002886. Lineage (NCBI taxonomy): Bacteria > Bacillati > Actinomycetota > Actinomycetes > Kitasatosporales > Streptomycetaceae > Streptomyces > Streptomyces sp. NPDC002886. The sequence continues at coordinate 1,362,137 of NZ_JBIAPV010000001.1, read as the reverse complement.
GTCTCGGCCTCCACCGCCAACACCGTGCACGTCCTCGACATCGCGAGCGGCCGCCAGGCCGGCTCCTTCACCACCGGCGACAAACCGCACGAGAACACCTTCACCCGGGACGGCCGCTTCCTGTGGAACAGCTCCATCGGCGACGTGACCTCCGCCCTCGACGCGCCCTGGCTGGACTGGACGAAGGGTGACCGCAGGATCACGGTCGCCGACGCGCAGACCCTCCGCCCGGTCCGGGTGATCGACATGCGGGCCCGCCTCGACGCCTTCGGGCGCTCCGACCTGTCCGACGCGGTGCGGCCCATGTCCTTCACCCCGGACGAGTCGAAGATGTACTTCCAGGTGTCCTTCTTTAACGGCTTCGTCGAGTACGACGTGGCCGCCGACCGGATCACCCGGATCAAGACCCTCCCGGTGAACCCCGCCACCAGCACCGACCGCACCACCTGGGTCAACGACTCCCGGCACCACGGCATGTCCATGAGCCCGGACGGATCCAAGCTCTGCATCGCGGGGACCATGGACGACTACGCGACCGTCGTGGACCGGGCCACCCTGGAGCAAGGGCCCCTCGTCCCCGCCGCCAAGCCCTACTGGGCCACCGTCGACGGCGACGGCACCGGCTGCGTGATCTCCGAGAGCGCCGCGGACCAGGTCACCGCCATCGACTTCGCCACCGGCGCCAAGCGCGTCTCCGTACCCGTCGGCGACCACCCGCAGCGGGTCCGGCTCGGGCACGTCCCGGCGGACTGGACGGGGCCCGCCGCGCGCTGACCCGCCACCGGACGGGGCGAGAACCGGCCCGCATCGAGAATCGGCCGTTATGAAGTGACTGGTCCACCATGACCGATTAGTCTCCGGATCATGGTGGAGATCCGCGAGGTGCCCGAGTCCGACATCGACCGCGCTCTGGAGCTCGCGTACCTGGTCTTCCACGACCGCCCGGAGAAGGAGGGGCGCGAGCGGCACCACGAGCTGCTCCGCCCCTGCCTGCGGATCGGGGCCTACGACGGCGACGCGCTGGTCGGGTTCATGGCCGCGCACGCCTTCCGGCTCTCGGTGCCCGGGGCGGACCTGCCCTGTCCCGGGCTCACCTTCGTCTCCGTCGCCCCCACCCACCGCCGCCGCGGGGTACTGACCGCGCTGATGGGCGACCTGCTGCGCCGCGCGGGGGCGGCCGGCAGTCCCGTCGCCGCCCTGTGGGCCTCCGAGGCGGCCATCTACGGGCGCTTCGGCTACGGCAGCGCCACCCAGGGCGCCACCATCGAGATCGACTCCACCCGGCCGCTGGCCCTGCGCATCGAGGCGGACCGCAGGCCGCTGCGGCTGGTCGCCCCCGAGGAGGCGGTCGCCGTCGTGGGCCCGTACCAGGAGGCGGCCCGAGCGGTCCGGGCCGGGCGGCCCAGCCGCAGCGAGCGGCGCTGGACCGAGGAGTGGCTCATCGAGCAGGACGAGGAGGACGAGGAGCTCAGCCCACCCCGGATCATCGTCCTGGGGGAGCCGGGCGAACCGATCGCGGGCTACGTCCTCTACCGCACGAAGCCCGAGGAGAACACCGGGGGCGTGCGGGTCCCGGGCCTGGTCCGGGTCGACGAGCTGGAGGCCGACACCCCGGGGGCCGCCGCGGCGCTGTGGGAGTGCGTGGCCTCCCTCGACCTCACCGGCCGGGTCACCGCGTGGGGCCGGCCGGCCGACGACCCGCTGCTGCACTTCGCCGCCGACCGGGACCAGGTCAGGGTCACCGCCGTGTTCCCGGCGCTCTGGCTCCGGCTGGTCGACGTGGCGGCCGCCCTGACCGGCCGGTCGTGGGCCGCGCCCGTGGAACTCGTCCTGGAGCTGACCGACGTACGGCTGCCCGCGAACGCGGGGCGGTTCCTGCTGAAGGCCGGGCCGGACGGCGCGGCGTACGAGCCCGCCGCAGCGGGCCGGGCCCCGGACCTGACCCTGGACGTACGGGAGCTCGCGGCCTGCTACCTCGGCGGGACCCGAGCCGTCGAACTGGCCGCGGCGGGACTGCTGGTGGAGCACACCGCCGGCGCGGCAGCGGCCCTGGACGCCGGGCTGCGCACCGCGCTGCTCCCGCACACGGCGGACGAGTTCTGAAGGGTCCGCGGCGGGGAGGACGGCCCCCGCCGCGGATCCGGCTCAGGGGGTGGGCAGGGAGATCCGGGCCGCCGACATGCCGAAGTCGGAGCTCAGGACCCCGGTGGAGATCCCGTCACCCAGGCGGTGCAGGTGCTCCTCGCGGTAACGGACCGTCTTCTCGTGCCAGTTCAGGATCCCGGCCAGCCAGTCCTTCAACTCGCCCACGTACGCGTCGAGTCCGGCCCGGGCTTCGGCGTCCAGCTTCCAGTCGTCGTAGAGCAGGGGCAGCTGGTTCGCGACGATGTGCTCGAACTCCTCGGTGCGCTGGGTCATCAGCGAGTGGCAGATGTGCAGCGCCTTCTCGTAGCCGATGTCGAAGAAGTTGCGGGTGACGAGCACGTAGTTGTGCACCTCGCCCTCGACCTCCACCTCCTTCTGGTACGAGAAGATGTCGTTCATCAGGCACGCGGAGTCGGCCGCCGCGTTCTCCAGCGAACGGATGGTGCCCGAGGCGTAGATGTCCTGGGGGATGCCCCGGCCCGCCTGGCCCAGCCGGCACAGGTACATCGTCAGGTGCGAGCCGAAGGTGTGCCGGCGCATCTCCGCGTAGTCCACCGGGTCGGGGATGCGGTTCTGGATCTGGTTCTCCATCTCCCACAGCCAGCTGTGCAGCATGCTCACGAGGGTGGCCCGGAATTCGGCCCGGACCTCGGGGGACATGTCCTTGCCGGTGCGCACCCACAGGTCGCCGAGGGACCGCTCCATCGCGGTCAGTCCCACCGGCTGCTCGGCGTGGTCCACCGGGAGCATGGCGACGAGCCGCGCGGTGGTGGCCTTGGCGGCGGAGAGGTTCTTGGACTGGGCGAAGACCACCGGGTAGTAGTCGTCCCCGTACGTGCCCCAGGTCAGCCAGCAGGCGTTGAGGGCCAGGGCCTCGGGGGTGGCGTCGGGGTCGATGCCGGCGGAGCAGAGCGCGAAGTCGTAGCCGCGCAGCTTCTCCTCGTTCCAGATCGCCGAGCCGGGGTCGCCGGGCTGCGGATCGATCAGACCCATCCGCCGGGCCCAGGCGACGGATTCCTCGCGGGCGCGGGCGTGGTGGGGGCTCAGGGTGAGCGGGAACGGCATGTAGACGTCCGGGACGACGGACGGGCCGGTCGGCTCGAAGGGGACGTGGGTGAAGGAGCGCCGGCGCAGTTCCAGGGCGCGGGGGGCGAGGATGGAGCGGAGGTCGAGGGCGGTGGTGCCGAGGCCGGTGGGCATGAACGGGAGGGTGAGCGGGGCCGTGGCCCGGGCCTCCTTGTTCATGTAGCGGCTGGAGACCATGTGCCACTCGTGGCCGCCGGACTGCCAGTCCTGGAGCCCCTTGGCGTAGGCGAGGACGGCGGCGATCTCCGCCGGGTTCATGGCGTGGTCGGCGAAGAGCTGCGGGAGTTCGGCGAGGGCGGTCTGCTCGAACTGCTGGAGCCGGGAGGTGAGGAGGTCGTTGGAGGCCTCGGCTGCCTCCTGGGTGGTGCAGTCGAGGAAGGTCTCCAGCACCAGGATGGCGTTGGACAGTTCACCCTCCTCGGAGACCTCGCGCTGGTAGGAGAAGATGTCGTTCCTGATGTGCACGGCGTCGGAGAAGGAATCGCGCAGCACGCCGAGGGGGCGGGAGTGCGCGACGCGGGCCGGAACCTCCGCGGACACGTACTCGATGAGCCCGGCCGACCAGGGCGCCCCGCCGACCTTGCGGCGCATCTCGATGTATTCGAGGGGGTTGGAGACCCGTCCGATGTTGATGTTGGCGAGTTCCCACATCGACTCGTCGAGCAGGTTCTTGGTGGACAGGGAGAACCGTTCCCGCCAGTCCATCGACATGGCCGGGACGGTACGGGCCCACAGGTCGGCGAGTCCGGCCTCGACGGGGTTGGTCGCCTCGGGGAACCCGTCCGCCAGGTCCATCGGCATGAAGGCGCCGAGCCGGTCGAGGTAGGCCTTGGCGCCCGCGCGGTCCTGGGAGCGCTTGAACATCTCCAGGAAGTGGTCGTCGAAGAAGAACACCCACACGTACCAGTCGGTGACCAGGGACAACGCCTCGCTGCCGCAGTCGGGGTGGGTGTACGAGCAGAGCAGGGCGTAGTCGTGCGAGTCGAGGTCGCTCTCCTCCCAGACGCCGGAACCTTCCAGCATCCCGAAGTCGCGGGCCCACTTCTTGGTGTGGACCCTGGCGTCCTCCAGGTGGGGGTTCAGTCGCGCCGGATAAGGCACATAGAAATCCGGCAGTTGAAACGGCTGCGTCACGGCAGGGTGGGCCTTTCATCTGACTGTCTCGTTGGTTCCTCACGAGATCAGCAGGGCACTACCCGTGTTGCCGGTGGGATAAGGGGGACTTCACTTCATCAGGTGACGTGTGCGTCGTTCCGCGACGGATGGGGCCGGTGACCGGTAGAGGGGCCGATGGGGCGGCCGGGGAGGGTTCGGGTCGGCTGGCCGGGGAGGCGGTGACCCTCCCCGGCGAGGGGGCTCAGGCCCCGGCGGACTTCCGCTCGTCGAAGGCCGGGTAGAACTTGCGCAGCAGGCCGAAGGTCTCGGGGAAGTCGAGCTGGCCCGGAGCGGAGCTGGCACCGAAGAAGGAGTACGTGATCCGGGACCCCAGGGCCGGGAAGAAGACGCGGGAGACGGCTCCGGTCTCGCCCATGGCGATGACGATCAGCCGGGTGTCCTCGGCCCCGGCGCGCAGCAGCAGCGAGGCCAGCCGCCGTACGTCGTCCTGGGACCGCACCATGGTGGACACCTTGACCACGTCGGCGCCGGCACTCTTCGCGTCGTCGATGACGGTCTGGAGTTCCTCGGTGGCCGGGGTGAATTCGAAATTGTGATAGGAGACGAGCGCCACCGTGTCGTGCCGGTGGGCGGCCTCGATCACCTCGGACAGGATTTCTCCGGAGGAGAGCTCGATGTCCACGGCCTGGACCTGAGGGGCGAGCGCGCGGAACAGTTCGAGCCGCTCGGCCTCGGTGCCCTTCCAGTCGCCGCCTTCGCGGGCGGACCGGATGGTGGCCAGTACGGGCAGCGTCTTGAACGCGTCCACCTGCGCGAGGACATGGGCCGTGTCGGTCGCCGCGTACCGGTCGACGCGCAGTTCGGCCACGTCGACGCCCGCGTTCTTGGCGGCGTGTGCGCGCGGCTCGGTCTCGCTGTCGTCGAAGCTGACGGCCACCAGCGGAATCCCGCCGTCGAGAAGGGCCCGCAGTGAATTCATTTCTTGGTCACAGCCTTTTCGATTCCGATATCCGACGCGAGGCGCAGGGTGAACGGGGCGGATTATACGTGGAATCGGTAAGGGTGAGGGTGGGTGCCCGCTCCTTGGCCGGAAGGGTGCCCGGCGCGCTCGCGGTGTAGCTGGTGTCGCACCCCGACATGCTTGTCCGATTGTTCTAGGTTTGTCCCATCAGTTCATACTTTCGAGTTCCGGGAGAGAGACTCATGGCGATCGACCTCGACAAGGTGCTGGACAAGGCGTGGGCCGACAAGCCGCTCGCGGAGGTGCTCGCGGCGCCGGTGGCCGCGCTCAAGGGCGTCACCGACAAGGACGGCGAGCTGCTGCTCGAAGCCTTCGGCGTGAAGACCGTCGCCGACTTCGGCCAGCTGAAGTACGCGCGCTGGGCCCAGGCGCTGGTCGCGTTGAACCAGACCAGCAAGTAAGAGGGTCGGCGCACCGGCCATCCGGCGCGCCGGCCATCCGGCGCACCGGCTACCCGGCGGGCCTCAGGTCCCCGTCGGGGTGGGCCGTGCGCCAGGCCTTGATGGACAGGTCCCAGTCGTCGCCCGTCAGGGCGGTGAGGGACGCGGGAAAGAGGCCGTCCTCCTCTTTCGCGATGTGATGGTGGAGCTCCTCCACCGCCCGGCGCAGGGCCGCGGCGTCCGCCGGGTCCGCCAGGTCGGCGCCGGCGAGGAACGCCGCCAGTTCGCGGTGCTCCTCGACCAGCGCCGCGATGTACGGGGCGTACTCCGGGTCCTGCTCCATGACGGTGAACAGGCCGTCCTCCTCGCCCTTCCAGTGGGCGAGCAGGACGGCCGTCATCTCCGTGACGAGGGCACGCGCCCTCGGGAGGTCCCCCGTATCCAGGGCGCGCAGCGCGTCGCCCGCGGCGTTCGTCACCGCCTCGTGCTCGGCGATGAACTCCTTGATCAGGGGGATCTCACGGCAGCCGCAGTAGTGGCACATGCGGCCAGTCTGATCCAGCCGGTGTCCGGTTAGTCGCTTTCGCCTTCGAGGTTGCCCTCCGTGTCCAGGTACACCTGGCGCAGCGCCTCCAGGACCTGCGGGTCCGGCTTCTCCCACATGCCGCGGGACTCGGCCTCCAGCAGCCGCTCCGCGATCCCGTGCAGGGCCCAGGGGTTGGCCTCCTCCAGGAAGGCGCGGTTCTCCGGGTCCAGGACGTACGTCTCGGTCAGCTTGTCGTACATCCAGTCGGCGACCACACCGGTCGTGGCGTCGTAGCCGAAGAGGTAGTCGACCGTGGCCGCGAGCTCGAAGGCGCCCTTGTAACCGTGGCGGCGCATCGCCTCGATCCACTTCGGGTTCACCACGCGGGCACGGAAGACCCGGGAGGTCTCCTCGACCAGCGTGCGCGTCTTGACCGTCTCGGGCCGGGTCGAGTCCCCGATGTACGCCTCGGGGGCCGTGCCGCGCAGGGCGCGGACGGTGGCCACCATGCCGCCGTGGTACTGGAAGTAGTCGTCGGAGTCGGCGATGTCGTGCTCACGGGTGTCGGTGTTCTTCGCCGCGACCGTGATCCGCTTGTAGGCGGTCTCCATCTCCTCGCGCGCCGCGCGCCCTTCCAGGCCCCGGCCGTACGCGTACCCGCCCCACACCGTGTAGACCTCCGCGAGGTCGGCGTCGGTGCGCCAGTCGCGGGAGTCGATCAGCTGCAGGATGCCCGCGCCGTACGTGCCCGGGCGCGAGCCGAAGATGCGGGTGGTGGCCCGCCGCTCGTCCCCGTGCACCGCCAGGTCGGCCTGCGCGTGGGCCCGTACGAAGTTGTCCTCCGCGGGCTCCTCCAGCGAGGCCGCCAGCCGTACCGCGTCGTCCAGCAGGCCGATGACGTGCGGGAACGCGTCCCGGAAGAAGCCCGAGATGCGCAAGGTCACGTCGATGCGCGGACGGCCGAGCTCCGCGAGCGGGATCGGCTCCAGGCCGGTGACGCGGCGCGAGGCCTCGTCCCAGACAGGGCGGACACCGAGCAGCGCCATGGCCTCGGCCACGTCGTCGCCCGAGGTGCGCATCGCGCTGGTGCCCCACAGGGACAGGCCGACGGAGGCGGGCCATGCGCCGTTGTCCGTGCGGTAGCGGGTCAGGAGGGAGTCGGCGAGCGCCTGGCCGGTCTCCCACGCGAGGCGGGAGGGGACGGCCTTCGGGTCCACCGAGTAGAAGTTGCGGCCGGTCGGCAGCACGTTGACCAGACCGCGCAGCGGGGAGCCGGACGGGCCCGCCGGGACGAATCCGCCGTCCAAGGCGCTAACCACGTGGGCGATCTCGTCGGTGGTGCCGGCCAGGCGCGGGACGACCTCGCGGGCCGCGAAGTCCAGTACGGCCGCCACGTCCGCGGAGTGGCCGGCGGCGACCGAAGCCACCGCCTCCGGGGCCCAGTTCGCGTCCTCCATCGCCTGGACCAGCGCGCGGGCCGTCTCCTCCGCCTCGTCGGCGGTGGTGCGGGTGGCCGCGGACTCGTCGAGGCCGAGCGCTTCGCGCAGACCGGGCAGGGCCGTCGTACCGCCCCAGATCTGGCGGGCGCGCAGGATGGCGAGGACCAGGTTGACGCGGGCATCGCCGGTCGGGGCGCCGCCCAGGACGTGCAGACCGTCGCGGATCTGGGCGTCCTTGATCTCGCACAGCCAGCCGTCGACGTGGAGCAGGAAGTCGTCGAAGCCGTCGTCGTCGGGGCGCTGCTCCAGACCCAGGTCGTGGTCCAGCTTCGCGGCCTGGATCAGGGTCCAGATCTGCGCGCGGATGGCCGGCAGCTTCGCCGGGTCCATGGCGGAGATCTGGGCGTACTCGTCGAGGTGCTGTTCCAGGCGCGCGATGTCGCCGTACGACTCCGCGCGCGCCATCGGCGGCACCAGGTGGTCGACCAGGGTGGCGTGCACGCGGCGCTTGGCCTGGGTGCCCTCGCCCGGGTCGTTGACCAGGAACGGGTAGATCAGGGGCAGGTCGCCGAGCGCGGCGTCGGGGGCGCAGGACGCCGACAGGCCGGCGTTCTTGCCCGGCAGCCACTCCAGGTTGCCGTGCTTGCCCAGGTGGATCATCGCGTCGGCGCCGAAACCGCCGTCCTCGGCGCGCGCCTGGATCCAGCGGTACGCGGCGAGGTAGTGGTGCGAGGGCGGCAGGTCGGGATCGTGGTAGATCGCGATCGGGTTCTCGCCGAAGCCGCGCGGCGGCTGGATGAGGATGAGGAGGTTGGCGCGGCGCAGGGCGGCGAGCACGATGTCGCCCTCGGGGTTCGCGGAGCGGTCCACGAACATGTTGCCCGGGGCCTCGCCCCAGTGCCGCTCGACGCTTTCGCGCAGATCGGCCGGGAGTTCGGCGAACCAGCGCTTGTAGTCGGCCGCCGGGATGCGGACCGGGTTGCGGGCGAGCTGCTCCTCGGTGAGCCAGTCCTGGTCGTGGCCGCCGGCCTCGATCAGGGCGCGGATCAGCTCGTCGCCGTCGCCGGAGACCAGGCCCGGGACGTCCTCGACGGGACCGAAGTCGTAGCCGCCCGCGATGAGGGTGCGCAGCAGTTCCACGGCGCTGGCCGGGGTGTCCAGGCCGACCGCGTTGCCGATGCGGGAGTGCTTGGTCGGGTACGCGGACAGGACCAGGGCGATCTTCTTGTCGCGGCGCTCGATGTGGCGCAGGCGTGCGTGGCGCACGGCGATGCCGGCCACGCGGGCGGCCCGCTCGGGGTCGGCGACGTAGGCGGGCAGCCCGTCCTCGTCCAGCTCCTTGAAGGAGAAGGGGACGGTGATCAGGCGGCCGTCGAACTCCGGGACGGCGACCTGGGTGGCGGCGTCGAGGGGGGACAGGCCCTCGTCGTTCGCCTCCCAGGCGGACCGGGAGCCGGTCAGGCACAGGGCCTGCAGGATCGGCACGCCGAGGGCGGCCAGGGCGCCGGCGTCCCAGGACTCGTCGTCACCGCCGGCGGAGGCGGTGGCGGGCTTCGTGCCGCCGGCGGCCAGGACCGTGGTGACGATCGCGTCGGCGGACGCGAGCTGCGCGATCAGCTCCGGCTCCGGGGAGCGCAGGGAGGAGACGTAGAGCGGGAGCGCCTGGGCCCCGTGGGCCTCGATCGCCTCGGCGAGGGTGTGCACGAAGGCGGTGTTGCCGCTCATCTGGTGCGCGCGGTAGTAGAGCACCGCGATGCGGGGCCCTCCCTCGAGGGGGGCGCGCTGCGGGGTGCGCTCCAGCGGGCCCCACGTGGGGGAGGCCGCCGGGGGCTCGAAGCCGTGGCCGGTGAGCAGCACGGTGTCGGAGAGGAAGCGCGCCAGCTGGTCCAGGTTGGCCGGGCCGCCGTGGGCGAGGTAGCCGTGCGCCTCGGCGGCGATGCCGATCGGGACGGTCGAGGCTTCCATCAGCTGGGCGTCGGGGGCCTGTTCGCCGGTCAGCACGACCACCGGGCGGGTCTGGCCGGGGGCCAGGAGCAGGTCGAGGCCTTCCTGCCAGGCGCGCAGGCCGCCGAGGAGGCGTACGACGACCAGGGTGACGCCGTCGAGGAGACCGGGGAGGTCGTCGAGGGGAAGGCGGGAGGGGTTGGCGAAGCGGTACGGGACGGGAGCGTCCCCCGCGTTCGCCGCGCGGGCGCTGAGAAGATCGGTGTCGGACGTCGACAGCAGCAGGATCATGCGGCGGCAGGCCTTCCTCGGGGTTTCCGCGCCCCGGGCAGTGAGGACGGCGGGAGTTCCTGACTCATCCGGTGCGGCCGGGGCCGCGCGGATTCACAGTGGCGGGACCGCGCCGGATTCGCACCGGGCTTCCTCCCATGTCGCCGTCCTCGGCGATGGCGGGCCTGTTGGCCGCCTTGGACTCATCCTAGGGGGCGGGGTCCCCGGCCGGGAGCGGGGGCCCTCCGGGGGTACGGGAGCCCTCCGCGCGGCGCCGTCGCCGGGGGCCGGCCCCCGGACCTCCGCTCCTCAAACGCCGGAGGGGCTGGATATTCCCCACACGTTGCGGTCACGTGCGGACTGAGGCCGGCCACATCCAGCCTCGTCGGCGTGTGAGGCGTGGGTCCGGGCGGAGCCCGGGGAACGGTGGAAGGGCGGGTAGGGGACTTCGGCCCCGCGCAGCGGCACGCGGGGGTCCGGGCAGCGCCCGGAGGGTTCGGGTGGGGCCCGGACGGATTCCGTGGAGGCGGGGCGTGGGGCTGGATTCGGGCAGTCGTCAGGCTGGAACGGGGTGGTGTGGGCCACAGGGGGCGGGCGCAGAATCGTGGGTATGCTCGCCGCCATGCCCACGCCCCCCTCCGCCACCGCGCGGGACGAACCCGTCATACGGGATCGCGGCGACGCCTGCCCCGGCGCGCTGCGCCTGCATGCCGCCGACGACGGGTACCTGGCGCGGGTCCGGATCCCGGGGGGTCTGCTGACCGGCCGGCAGGCCTCGGTGCTGGCGCTGGCCGCCGACCGCTTCGGGGACGGGCACCTGGAGCTCACCTCGCGGGGGAACGTGCAGCTGCGCGGGCTCGCCGAAGGATGCGGCACGGGGCTGGCGGAGCTGCTGGACGGGGCCGGGCTGCTGCCCGCCCCCGGCCACGAGCGGGTACGGAACATTGTCGCGACCCCGCTGTCCGGGATCGGGAGCTCCGGGCGGCCCCATGTGACGCCCTGGGTCGGCGAGTTGGACCGGCTGCTGTGCGCGAGCACCCGTGCGACGGCCCTGTCCGGGCGGTTCCTGTTCGCCATCGACGACGGGCGCGGAGACGTCGCCGCGCTCGACCCCGATGTCACCCTGCTCGGCGGACCGCGGGGCCGGGCGCTGGTCCGGCTCGGCGCCGCCCCGGGCGCCGTGGAGGTGGACGCCGCCGACGTGCCGCGGGCGGCCCTGCTCGCGGCCGAGTACTTCCTCGACTCCGCCGACGCCGCCGGTACCCGGGCCTGGCGGGTGTCCGAACTGCCCGCCGAGCACGCCCTGTTGGAAGGGGAGTTCGCGCTGCGGCTCGGGTCGGCGGGTATCGCGGCCGACGTCCTTCCCGAGGTGGCCTGGCCCTACGCGCCGCCGCCCAGGCCCTGGGGCCCCGGCACCGGTGACCGGACGGCGCTGTGCGTCCTGCCCCCGCTCGGCCGGCTCACCGCCGACCAGTGGCGGGTGCTGGTGGACGTCGCGGCCGGCGGGGAAGAGGGCTGGGAAGGCGGCTGGGCGGACAGCGGTGAGGGCGGCGGCGAGCTGCGGGTCACCCCGTGGCGGAGCATCGTCCTGCCCGGCGCGAGCACCGTGCGGCGGCCGGTCGAGGGCTACGCGCGGCTCGTGGCCGCGGGCCTGTCCGTCGCACCCGACGGCCCCTGGGAGTCCGTCACCGCCTGTACGGGGCGGCCGGGTTGCGCCAAGGCGCTGTCCGACGTGCGCGCCGACGCGCGGGCCGTCGTGGACGCGCAGGGCGCGAACGGTGCCCTCGGCGATGATCGGGCCGGCCGCGGCGCGCCCGTCCACTGGTCCGGGTGCGAGCGCCGCTGCGGGCACCCGCGCGGCACCGCCTGGGTCGACCTCGTCGCCACGCCCGACGGGTACCGGCTCGACGGCCGCCCGGTGCCGTCCCACGAACTTGCCCAGGCCGTCGCCGACGCGCGCAGCCAACCCCGAGTGTCCGAAGACGCAGTGAAGAAATGAGCGAGTACACCGTGTTCGAGTACGAGAAGGACGGCGCCGAGATCTACCGCCAGTCCTTTGCCACGATCCGCGCCGAGGCGGACCTTTCCGGGCTGCCCGCCTCGGTCGCCCAGGTCGCGGTGCGCATGATTCACGCCTGCGGGATGACCGACCTGACCCGGGACCTGGGCTACTCGCCCGAGGTCGTGCTGAGGGCGCGCGCCGCCCTGGAGGCCGGTGCCCCGATCCTGTGTGACGTGCAGATGGTCGCCAGCGGGGTCACCCGCAAGCGGCTGCCCGCCGACAACCAGGTGATCTGCACCCTCTCCGACCCGGCCGTGCCGGATCTCGCCGCGAAGATGGGCACGACGCGCAGCGCCGCCGCCCTCGAAGTCTGGCGGGACCGTGGCCTGTTGGAGGGTTCGGTGATCGCCGTCGGGAACGCGCCGACCGCGCTCTTCCGGCTCCTGGAGATGATCGAGGAGGGCGCCCCGCGCCCCGCCGCGGTCATCGGGGTCCCCGTCGGATTCATCGGCGCCGCCGAGTCCAAGGACGCCCTCGCCGAACACCCCTCCGCACTCGACCACTTGATCGTCCGTGGCCGCCGCGGCGGCAGCGCCATGGCCGCGGCCGCCGTCAACGCCATCGCGAGCGTGGCCGAATGAGCACCGGACGGCTCTACGGGGTCGGGCTCGGGCCCGGCGACCCCTCGCTGATGACGCTGCGCGCCGTCGAGGTGATCGCGGAGGCCGACGTGGTCGCGTACCACTCCGCCCGCCACGGCCGCTCGATCGCCCGCTCCATCGCCGCGAAGCACCTGCGCGCGGACCACATCGAGGAGCCGCTGGTCTACCCGGTCACCACCGAGACCACCGACCACCCCGGCGGCTACCAGGGGGCGATGGAGGAGTTCTACGAGGCCGCCGCCGCCCGGCTCGCCGCCCACCTGGACGCCGGCCGGACCGTCGCCGTGCTCGCGGAGGGCGACCCGCTCTTCTACAGCTCGTACATGCACATGCACAAGCGGCTCTCCGACCGGTACGAGACCGAGGTGATCCCCGGGGTGACCTCGGTGAGCGCCGCGGCCGCCCGGCTCGGCACCCCGCTCGTGGAGGGCGAGGAGGTGCTGACGATCCTGCCCGGCACCCTCTCCGAGGAGGAGCTCACGGCCCGCCTCGCCGCCACCGACTCGGCGGTCGTCATGAAGCTCGGCCGCACCTTCCCCGCCATCCGGCGGGCCATGGAGAACAGCGGCCGGATCGCCGAGGCGCGCTACGTGGAGCGTGCCACGATGGCGGGGGAGCGGACGGGCCTCCTGGCGGACACCGACCCCGACTCCGTCCCCTACTTCGCCGTCGCCGTGGTGCCCAGCCGGATCGGGAACCCGGGCAGCGTGCCGTCCGGCCCCGGCGAGGTCGCCGTCGTCGGCACCGGCCCGGCCGGGCCGCTGTGGCTGACCGCCGAGACGCGGCGGGTGCTGGCCGACGCCGAGGTGCTGGTCGGGTACACGACCTACCTGGACCGGGTCCCGGTCAAGCCGGGCCAGATCCGGCACGGCTCGGACAACAAGGTCGAGTCGGAGCGCGCCGAGTTCGCGCTCGACCTCGCCCGGCGCGGCAAGCGGGTCGCCGTGGTCTCCGGCGGCGACCCCGGGGTCTTCGCCATGGCCACCGCCGTCTTGGAGGTCGCGGGGCAGCCCGAGTACAAGGACGTGCCCGTACGGGTGCTGCCCGGGGTGACGGCCGCCAACGCGGCGGCGGCCCTGGCCGGTGCGCCGCTCGGCCACGACTACGCCACCATCTCCCTCTCGGACCGGCTCAAGCCCTGGGAGGTCATCGCGGAGAGGCTGCGCGCGGCCGCCGCGGCCGATCTGGTCCTGGCCCTGTACAACCCGGGCTCCCGCAGCCGGAACTGGCAGGTGGCCCGCGCTCGCGAACTGCTGCTGGAGCTGCGCGCGCCGCAGACCCCGGTGGTCGTCGCGCGCGACGTGGGCGGGCCGGAGCAGTCGGTGCGGATCGTCACGCTGGCCGAACTGGAGCCGTCCGAGGTGGACATGCGGACGATCCTGCTGATCGGCTCCTCGCAGACCCAGGTGACCGAGCGGCCCGACGGGTCGCGGGTGACCTGGACCCCGCGCCGTTACGGCTGACGCCGGGCGGGTCTGTGCCGGGGAGCTCCGCCGACTTGGCGGGGGCCCGGTGGGCGGGTTCGGGTGGTTCGGCCCTGCGGGGCGAAGTCCCCTACCCGCCCTTCGCCCGTTCCCCGGGGCTCCGCCCCGGACCCCGCGCCTCACGCGTCGGCGAGGCTGGATATGGCCGGCGCAGCCCGCACGTGCGCGCAGCGCACCGTGCCGGCCCCCGGGAACGGCGCCGCACGCGGCATGGGTCCGGGCAACGCCCGGGGAACGGTGGAAGGGCGGGTAGGGGACTCCTGCGCCGCGGCACGCTCGCAGCCGGGCGGGCTCGGTGAGACGCTCAGCCGGACAGCCAGCCCAGTACCCCGTCCACCGACGGGGTCTGCGGGACGCCCTGCGGCACCCGCGGGCGGCGGACCACCAGCACCGGGACACCCGCCTCGCGGGCGGCCGTCAGCTTGGGGGCGGTGGCCGAGCCGCCGCTGTCCTTGGTGACCAGGAGGTCGATGCGGTGGCGGGACAGGAGGTCCCGCTCGTCGCCGAGGGTGAACGGGCCCCGGGCCAGGAGGACTTCCAGGCGCGGCGGCACGGACCCGGCCGGGGGATCCACCGAACGCACCAGGAACCAGGGCTCGGTGAGGTGCGCGAAGCTGTGCAGTCCCATCCGTCCGGTGGTCAGGAAGGCGCGGGTGCCGAGCCCGGGCAGCAGGGCGGCCGCCTCGGCGAGGGAGTCCGCGAAGTGCCAGTCGTCCCCGGGGCCCGGGGACCAGCCGGGACGGCGCAGGGCCAGGAGGGGGACGCCCGAACGGGCCGCCGCCCCGGCCGCGTTGAAGCTCATCCGCTCCGCGAAGGGGTGCGTGGCGTCGACCAGGTGCGTGACCCCGTGCGCGGTGATCCAGGCGGCCAGCCCGTCGGCACCGCCGAAGCCGCCGATCCGGGTCTCGCCGGGCGGGAGCACCGGGGCGGCGACCCGGCCGGCCAGCGAGGTGGTCACCCGGGGGGAGTCCGGGGCGGCGGCCAGCGCCTCCGCCAGGCGGCGGGCCTCGGTGGTGCCGCCGAGGATCAGGACGTGCGGACCCGGGCAGCCGGCCGGATCAGCAGGCATGCCGGTCGCGCTCGGCGGAGTACAGGTGGCTGTCGCGGAACTGCTCGGCGCCCAGGGTGCGGCCCACCAGGATGACGGCCGTGCGGACCAGCCCGGCCTCCTTCACCTGGGCGGCGATGTCGGCCAGCGTTCCGCGCAGGATCAGCTCGTCGGGGCGGCTGGCCATCGCGACCACCGCGGCCGGGCACTCGGCCCCGTAGTGCGGCAGGAGTTCGTCCACGACCCGGTCGACGTAGCGGGTGGCCAGGTGGAGGACGAGGAGGGCTCCGCTGCGGCCCAGCGTGGCGAGGTCCTCGCCGGGCGGCATCGGCGTGGCCTGCTGGGAGATCCGGGTCAGGATCACGGTCTGGCCGACGGTGGGGACGGTCAGCTCCCGCTTCAGCGCGGCGGCCGCGGCGGCGAAGGCGGGGACGCCGGGGACGACCTCGTAGGGGATGCCGGCCGCGTCGAGGCGCCGCATCTGCTCCGCGACGGCGCTGAAGACGGACGGGTCGCCGGAGTGGAGCCGGGCCACGTCCTGGCCCGCCGCGTGCGCGCGTACGCACTCGGCGATGATCTCGTCCAGGTTCAGCTGCGCGGTGTCGATCAGGCGGGCGTCCGGCGGGCATTCGGCGAGCAGTTCGCGCGGGACCAGGCTGCCCGCGTACAGGCAGACGGGGGCGGCGGCCAGCGTCCGGGCGCCGCGCACCGTGATCAGGTCGGCGGCGCCGGGGCCCGCACCGATGAAGTACACGGTCATGTCGTCTGATCCACCATTTCGGGGTCGGGCAGGTCGGGCTGGGAGTGCGGGTGGGGCGGGTACGGCTTGGTGACCGTCCACTGGGTGACGGGCATCGCCTGGCGCCAGCCGGTGAAACCGCCGACCGGTACGGCGTGCGCGACGGCCAGTTTGACCAGTTCGCCGCCGTGGCGGCGGTAGCGGTCGGTGAGGACCGCCTCCGACTCCAGGGTGACGGTGTTGACCACGAGCCGGCCACCGGGGGCCAGCGCCTCCCAGGCCGCGTCGAGCAGGCCCGGTGCGGTGAGGCCGCCGCCGATGAACACGGCGTCGGGGGCGGGCAGCCCGGCGAGGGCGGCGGGCGCGGAGCCGGTGACCACGCGCAGGGCGGGCACGCCGAGCGCGGCCGCGTTACGGGTGATCCGCGCGGCCCGCTCCGTCACCCGCTCCACGGTCACCGCCCGGCAGGAGGGGTGCGTGCGCATCCACTCGATGCCGATGGAGCCGGAGCCGCCGCCGATGTCCCACAGCAGTTCGCCGGGGGCGGGGGCGAGGGCGCACAGGGTGGCGGCGCGGACGTGGCGCTTGGTGAGCTGGCCGTCGTGCTCGTAGGCGGCGTCGGGCAGGCCGGGGGTCGAGCCGAGCCGGGGGGCTTCGGCTTCGGGGTCGCGGCGGCAGTCGACGGCGACCACGTTGAGGGGGTCGCCGGGCGGGTGTTCCCAGCTCTGGGCGAGGCCCTCGTACGCGTCCTCGTGCTCGGAGCCCAGCTGTTCCAGGACGCGCATCCGGCTGGGGCCGAAGCCCCGCTCTCGAAGCAGAGCGGCGATCTCGTTCGGGGTCAGTGCTCCGGCGCTCAGCACCAGGACCCGGCGGCCCTCGTACAGGGCGGCCGCGAGCCGGACCACGGGGCGGCCGACCACGGTGACCACCTCGGTGTCCTCCACCGGCCAGCCGAGGCGGGCGCAGGCGTAGGAGACGGAGGAGGGGTGCGGCAGGACGTGCAGGGCGTCCGGACCGAGCTCCTCGGAGAGGGCCCGGCCGATCCCGTAGAACATCGGGTCGCCGCTGGCCAGCACCGCGATGCGGCGGCCCGCGTGTTCCGCCATCAGCTTCGGCACGGCCGGGCGCAGCGGGCTGGGCCACGCCACGCGGGCGCCGCCGCACTCCCCGGGCGGGAGCAGGTCCAGCTGCCGGGGCCCGCCGATCAGCACCTCCGCCCCGGCCAGTGCGGCCCGGGCGGGCTCGGTCAGCCCGCCCCAGCCGTCTGCGCCGAGGCCGACGACCGACACGGGTACGGGGGGCGGTGCGGAGCTCACTGGGTGGACCTCGGGGTACGGGAAGCGGGTGGACCCGCAGCCTACTGGGCCCGGCCTGCGGCCCTGGCGGCCGGGCCCGTCCCACGCGGTGCCCGACAGGGGTACCGAGGAGCCCACCCCGTCCCCGGACCCGCCCCACCCCGAAACGGTGCGCGCCCACCGCTGGACGGAGTGGGCCGCGTAGGTGCTCGGGGGCCGGTCGGGGGTGGAGGATGTGTACGTAGGCATCGGGGGAAGGTGGGCGCAATGGTGCGCGGAGACGGACGACGGAGCAGGGCGCGGCTGGTGGCACTCGCGGTGGGGCTGCCGCTGCTGGCGACCGGGCTCGTGCTCGCGGTGGTGTTCACGGTCACCGGCGCGCTCGCGCCGAGCCCCCTGCACCGGGCGGTGGACGAGTACCTCGACGTGGTGGGCCGCGGCGGTCCGGTCCCCGGGGCGGCGGTCGGCTGCCCCGAGGGTGCGGCCGACCCGGCCGCCGTGCTGCACGGCCTCGCGGGGACCTTCGGCCACGACATCGTGTCCTCTACGGAGAGCGGCGGCGACGCGTCGGTCAACGTGGACCTCACCCCTCCGGAGGGCGGCCCGATCGCGGTGGTCCTGGAACTCCACCGTGCCGACGACCGCTGGCTGGTCTGCGCTGCCTCCACCGGCCGGGTGGCGATCGACGCCGACCCCTTCTGAGCCGTGGGCGGTTCGGAACCCCGTCCGGTGACCGGGCCGCGCGCAGCGGTTCGAGTGCCGGATCGGCGGCTCCGGGATCCGGCTTTCGGCGGGCACGGCCGGCCGTCCGCGGCGGCCCGTCGGGCGCCGGAGCGGCGGTGGGGGGCCTCGACACCGGGGAGTAGGGTGCGGGGGCCGGTGGGCCATGGGGTCGCCGGGAGGGAGGAGTCGCCATGGCGGGCTGGAAGGCCACCGGGATACCGGATCAGAGCGGGCGTACGGCCATCGTCACCGGAGGCAACAGCGGGATCGGCTACGCCGCCGCCAGGGAACTCGCGCGCCACGGCGCCTCGGTGGTGCTCGCCTGCCGGAGCGCGGCCCGGGGGCGCGCCGCCGAAGTCGCGCTGCGGGGCGAAGTGCCCGGCGCCGACGTGGAGTTCATGGCGCTGGACCTCGCCGATCTGGCCTCCGTACGGGAGTTCGCGGCCGCGTACGGGCGACGGCGGCAGGGGACGCTGGATCTGCTCGTCAACAACGCCGGCGTGATGGCGCTGCCCTACGGCCGCACCGCCGACGGGTTCGAGACGCAGTTCGGGGTCAACCACCTCGGGCACTTCGCCCTCACCGGACTTCTGCTGCCCCGGCTCCTCGACGCCCCGCCCGGGGCCCGGATCGTCACCCTCTCCAGCGGCTTCCACCTCTTCGGGGACGTGGACCACGAGGACCTGAGCGGTGAGCGGAACTACCGGCGTTGGATCGCCTACGGCCGGTCCAAGACCGCGAACCTGCTCTTCACCCACGAGCTCGCCCGGCGCCTCGCGAGCGCCGGGTCCGGGATCGTCGCGGCCGCCGCCCATCCCGGCTACGCGTCCACGAACCTGCACGTCGCCGCGGCCCCGCAGGCGGGCGCCACCCTCACGTCACGGCTCGCGGTCGCCGCCAACGGCCTCGGCGTCGCCATCGGCAACGGGGTCATCGCCCAGTCCGCGGCCTCCGGCGCGCTGCCCACCCTGTACGCGGCCACCGCCCCCGGGGTCCGGCCGGACGAGTTCATCGGGCCGCGGTTCAGCATCCGCGGCGCGCCGCACCGTTCCTGGCGGGCGAAATGGACCCTGGACGACAAGTCCGGCGAACGCCTCTGGCGCGCTTCCGAAAAGCTCACCGGAGTCTCGTACGCGGCTCTATCGCGCTGAATCCCCGGGGGTTAGCTTGCTACTCGCCAGTCACTTCGGGCTGTCGAGTGCGAGCTCCGGCTTCGGGCTCCGGCGGCCCGGTCGTGTCACGCCGCGTCCCTGGGAGAGCCATGCGCAGATCCGCCCTGCCCGCGCCCCTGTCGTTCCCGATGCTCCTCGCCCTGGCCGCGACCCTGGCCGCGGCCCTCGTCGCCACCCTGCTCACCGCCCCGACCGCGCGGGCCGCGGACACCGCGGAGAGCGCCGTCCGCGCGCAGCGGCGTACGCCGGTCGTCCTCGTGCACGGGTTCGGGGACACCGCGGCCTCCCTCGACGGGCTGGAGGACCATCTGCTCGCCCAGGGGTGGCTCGCCGGGGACCTCGCCGAATTCGGCTACGACTGGGCCGCCACCAACGACTCCAACGCCGCCCGCTTCGGCGCCTTTCTCACCGAACGGTTCGGCAGCCGCCCGGTCGACGTGGTCGCCCACAGCATGGGCTCGCTGCTCACCCGCAAGTACCTGAAGGACGGCGGGAGTTCCCGGGTCCGCGCCTGGGTCTCGCTCGGCGGCCCCAACCACGGAGCGGGGGACGCCGCACCCTGCGGGCCCTTCGCCACCTTCTGTGACATCCATGCGGCCTCGCTCGCGGACATGACCCCCGGCAGCCCCTTCCTGACCTCCCTCAACGCGGGCGACGAGACCCCGGGCACCACCCGCTACACCACCATCAGCTCCACCTGCGACCAGCAGATCCCGCCCGGCGACGGTCGCGCCCCGCGCTCCACCGAGCTGGCGGGAGCCGTCAACCACGTCCTGCCGGTGGGCGACAGCGGCTGCCCCTCGCACTACGGACTGCTCGGCAACGACTGGGTCCGCCGGCAGATCGTCGCCGAGTTCTCCAAGGACCCGGTGAGCGAAGTGGAGCTGAAGACGGGGCCGTTCCGGATCACGGTGGATTCGGCGCGGTTCACCTCCGGCGGGGAGAACGGGCCCGAGCTGTACGACGGCCTCACCCTGACCACCGACGGGACCGCCCGCTCCCTGTGGCACCGGGACCGGTCCGGCGCCACCGCCTTCCCGGACCACGACCCCTGGTTCGGGCTCGACGACACCACCCGGAGCCGGCTGTTCAGCGGCCGGGCGACCGTCACCGCCTACCTCACCGACGCCGACTACAGCGCCGGGAACAATGACGACGTGATGGCCGCCGGCCGCGTGCACTGGGACCCGTCCCTCGGCTTCGGCCGGTTCACCGCCAGGATGGCCGGTGTGGACGGCGGCGAAGCCTCCGTCACCTACACCGTCACCCCGGCGCAGGGCGTCCCCGCCTGCCGGGTCCGCGTGGACCGGGCGGAGCTGACCTACTTCGACGACGGTACGACCCGCCCCGCGCTCTACGGGGACATCGCGGTCCGGACCGGCGACGGCGCGCGCACCGCCGTGTGGTCGCGCTCCGGCTCGGACCCGTCGACCTTCCCCAACCAGGGCAACCGCACCGACCCCGACCCGTACTTCTACCAGCGGGTCGGCTCGGGGGCGACGTACGGGCCCGGGCCGTTCGAGATCGGCGTCTTCCTCTGGGACTACGACGCCTCCTCGGCCGACGACCTGGTCGCCCGGGGCACGGTGGCATGGGATCCGTACACCGATCAGCCGGGGACCCGTACCAGCGAGTTCCGCGGGGACGACGGAGGGCACGTGAAGGTCACCTGGACCGCCCTCTGCCCCTGACGCGGGGGGCCGGGCCGGGGTCCCGGCGGCGGTCCCGGCCGGGGCGCGCCCCGGTATGAGCCCGTCCGCCCCCGTCGAGCCTCCGGGCGCCCCGTCCGGGACCTGACCAGGCCGCCCCGTCCGCATCCACACTCGGCGGATGGACGACGACGCAACGGACAACCACCTACGCACCACCACCGGCCCGCACACCGAGCACCACGCCGAACACCACGCGGGGGACCGTGCCGAACACCGCGCCGGGGACCATGCCGTGGTCCTCGGCGCGGGTATGGCCGGGCTGCTGGCCGCACGCGTGCTCGCTATGCGGTTCGCCCGGGTCACCCTGATCGAGCGGGACGAACTGCCGCAGGGAGAAGAGGTGTTCAGGCCTGGCATACCCCAGGCCCGGCACGTGCACGTCATGTGGTCCCGGGGTGCGGAGCTGATCGAGCTGATGCTGCCGGGCATCACCGGCAAGCTGGTGGCCGCGGGGGCCGGCCTCTTCGACTCCCCGCGCGACTTCCTCTGGCTCAGCCCGGCCGACTGGTTCGGGCCCGTGTCCGGGTCCAGAGTGCTGCTCGCCGGACGGGAGTTGCTCGACACGACGGTGCGGGCGGAAGTGCTCCGCAACCCACGCGTCCGGATCCGGGCCGGTGCGGCCGCCGCCGGACTCGTGGCCGGGCCGGACGGCCGAACCGTGACCGGCGTGGAACTGCGCGGCGGCGAACGGCTGGACGCACGCCTCGTCGTCGACGCGACCGGACGCTCCTCCAAGGCCCCCGCCTGGCTCGCGGCACTCGGCCACCCGGTCCCCGCGGTCACCCGCTACGACTCCCATCTCGGGTACTCCAGCCGCTACTTCGAGATCCCGGACGATCCGGGCCGGCGCTGGCAGGGCATGTACGTCCAGGGCCGGCCCGAGCTCCCGCGCGGCGGTGTGCTGGTGCCGCTGGACGGGGACCGCTGGCTGGTCACCCTCGTCGGCAACGGCGAACACGCCCCGTCCGCACAGGACGAGGAGTTCCTCCCGTTCGCCCGGAGCCTGCGCAGTCCGGCCCTGTACGACGCCATCCGGGGCGCGGTACCGCTGTCCTCGCCCACAGTCTTCCGGAACACGGTGAACGAATGGCGCCACTACGAGCGCCTGGAGCGCTGGCCGGCCGGGTTCCTGGTGCTCGGCGACGCCGCCTGCCGCGTCAATCCCGTGTACGGGCACGGGATGACGGCCGCCGCGCTCGCCGCGGAAGCCCTGGCCAAGGAGATCCGCACCCTGAACCCGGAGGGGATCGCGGCGGCCTCCCGCCGGATCCAGCGCCGGACCCTCGCGACGGCCGCGGTGCCCTGGCAGATCGCCACCAGCGAGGACATGCGCTATCCGGTGACGGAGGGACCGGCGCCGGACCGGGCCACGCGGATCCTGCAGCGCTACATGTCCCGGGTGATGGCCGGAGCCAACACCGACCAGGCGATCGCCTCCCGCTTCTTCGGGGTGCTCTCGCTGACCCGGCCGCCGGGCACCCTGCTCGACCCCGTCACGATGGTCCGCGTCCTGTCCAAGCGCCACCTCCCGGAGAGCCCCCACACCACCGCCTACCCGCCCCACCACGGCGCGCCGGTGGGACGGGTCAGGTAGCGCTCGACGGCCTCGCGGGCACGGGCGCTGGAGGCCGCCTCGTCGGCCAGGGACCGGGCCAGGGCGTCGATCCACTCGTCCAGGCCCACCCGGCGGCGGGAGAGCACGACGCCCCGTACCTCGTGGCAGATCTCCCCGGCCACCTGGCCCCGATCCGTCCGCAGCGACAGCCGTTGCTCGCCGAGAGCGACGTCCAGCGCGGTGACCGTGCCCTCGCGCCCGGCCAGGCGGTCCGCGACCGAACGCCTGCGGTCGACCCGTACGGCGCCGGGCGGCAGGGAGTGCGCCAGGTCCGCCGCCAGCACTCCGACGTGCAGGCTCAGGTCCGCCTGGTCACTGCGCAGCGCCGCGGCCAGCAACTCGACGTCCGTCTCCGGCATTTCGGGAACCTCCGGGACTTCGGGCACCTCGGGCAGGTCAGTCATCGAGGCCCAGCACCATGGTCGGCCGGTCGATGACGTGGTCGGCGCGCAGCGGGCGCACCGCGGTCCCGATGGCGAAGAACTCGGTGGTGTGCGACCCCCAGCTGTGGGTGTGCTGCCTCAACTGGACCGCCACGATTCCCTCGGCCTCCAGACTCGTCGCCTCTGCCTGCATCCGGCTCATCGCCAACTCGCGGGCATCGTAGAGGGCCTGGGTGAAGGGCTCTATCTCGACGTTGCGACCGGCGGTGGACAGGGCCTGGGTGAAGCGCTGGTGCGCCACGTGGTAGACGCACGACCCCATGACCATGTCCAGCGGCGCGTACCCGGCGCGGACCAGGGTCCAGAAGTCCTGGCCGGACAGGTTCGAGGTGAAGGGCTTGCCCTTGTTGTTGAGCCAGGTCCCGCCCGGACCCGGGTCGGCGCCGTCCGCCTTCACGGCCGTGCCGACCGCGATGAACTCCGCTATGTCCGAGCCGAACTCCTTGAACTCGATGTCGAGGCGCACCCCCACGATCCCGTCCGCCCCCAGGGCGCTCGCCTCGGCCTCCATCCGGCTCATCGCCAGTTCGCGCGCCTCGTACATGGCCTGCGACAGCTTGGTCAGTTCCTGGTTCTTCGTCCACCGGCCGAGTTGGATGCCCACGTGGTAGACGGAGGAGCCCAGGACCAGGCCGAGGGGGCGGAAGTCGAGCTCGCGTACCAGCAGGAACTCGTTCACCGACAGGTCCGAGGTGAAGAGCGAACCCTTTTCTCCCGGCCGGAGCTGTGCCAGTCGCCGCATCGCGTCCTCCGGTATCCCCTGCCCTGCCCCTGCGTGCCCCGTGTTCTCGGTCATCTCAGTGTTCACGTTTCAGTCGCATGATGGTCAGTGGTCCTGGTCCGGCGGGCCGCGCGGAGCGGCCGAACCGGGCGACGGCGGTGCCGACGAGGACGGCCTCCGCCACGACATCGCGCGCGTACCCGATGGAGGGGCACTCGTTCTCGCGCACCCGGAGCCCGATGTCGTCCACCACCACCCCGTCGCCGCCGTGCCGGGCCGCCTCTTCGGCCAGCTGTTCGCGGGCCTTGTGGCGTACGTGGCCGACCAGTTGGGTGTACCCGTCGACCTCCTGGTTCCCGGCCGTCAAGCGGGACAGGCGGGAGGTGCGCCAGTCGTCGTGGCGGGTGTCGATCGCGATGCCGAAGGCCAGTGCGGTGGGAATCCACCCGGAGTGCACGAGCCGGGCGAAGTCCTGCCCGCCGAGGTGTGAGGTGAAGGGCTCGCGCGGGCGGACGCGGGAGCGGGCCCGTACCGCCGTGCCGAGAGCCGTGAACTCCAGGGTTTCCGCGGCGAATTCGGTGACCCGCAGATCCACACCGACGATCCCGTCGCCGCCCAGCGCGCGGCACTCGGTCACCGCCCGGGAGAGTGCCAGCCGGCGGGCCGTGTACAGGGTCCGCACCAACTGGGAGTAGGAGGCGGTCCATGCGGAGGAGGGCTTCTTCACCCCGTCCGTGACCGACCAGGCGCCCGGGCAGCCCCAGAGGCCGGTGTACCCGATGGCGAAGACGGCGGTGCCGAGAACCTGCCCCACCGGATCGAACCCGGCGCCCTCGACCGCCGCGAACTCCTGGACCGACAGGGACGAGTCCCAACTGCCGCCGGACCGGGACCGCAACGCCGCGCCGTCAAGGGTTCCCGGCAGGCCGGTGTCTCCTCGTTGTGCCATCGAATCCCGTACCGTCCGCCCCCATGGCCCACCGTGCGGATCACGGCGTGGCCCCGTCGGCAGCCTATGTCATCCACTCCGTGGGCCATCGGGCGATCTAGGATCGGCCCCATGATCGCTGAGCTGCAGTGTGTGGTGCTGGACTGCCCCGACCCGGCGGCGCTGGCCGCCTTCTACCAGTGTCTGGCCGGCGGCGAGGTCAACCGTCCCGACCGGCGCTGGGCGACCGACGCCACCTGGGCGACCCTGCACCTCCCCGCCGGTGCGGTCCTCGCGTTCCAGTACGCCGAGGACCACCGGCCGCCCAGCTGGCCGGACCCGGCCCGGCCCCAGCAGATCCACCTGGACTTCGCCGTCGCGGATCTGGACCCGGCGCATACGGAGGTCCTGGCCCGCGGAGCCACCCTGCTGGACGGGGACCGGGCGGGAGAGGGCTGGCGGGTCTACGCCGATCCGGCCGGGCACCCGTTCTGCCTGGTGCGCCACTGACCGGCTGTCCCCGCCACCCTCCCCCCGCTCAGCCTCGGCGGGTCACTTCGACGGGCTGAGCTGCACCGTCGTCAGGGCGCCGCCCGCGGCCTCCTTCACCACCGCGATCCGGGTCCCGGTGTCCGGCACCTTGACCCCGAGCTGCGGCAGCGCCGCGTTCCAGTACGACCCGTGGCGGTCGTCGAAGACCGGTACGCCGCTCCGGGCCGGGATCACGGTCGCCGCGCCCGCCTTGTGCAGGACGATCCGGTCGCTCTTCCCGAGCGAGAAGGGCGCGTCGAAGGTCTGCGCCCGTGCGTTCAGCAGCGTGCCGTCCGCGTTCGTCAGGGGATCCGGCCGGGAGTCGACGGGCAGCAGCAGGCCGCCGCCGGGGTGCGCCTTGGTGGTGTTGTCGCTGTACGCCGTGTCCCAGAGCCACACCAGGACGCCCTGCTGGTACGGGTAGAACTCCACCGTGTCGCCCGTGAAGCCGAAGTTGTACGGACCCGTCCGCAGCAGGCTTCCATAGCCGGTGTAGCGGCGGTTCTCCACGAAGTACGCGCGCGGATGCCGCTCGCTGCCCGTACGGCCCTTCGTGCGCGACCACTTGGCCGCCGTCCAGCCGTTCACGCCCTGCTCCGCCCCGTCGCGCAGCAGCACCCGGTCGTCGTCGCCCGCCGTGACACGGATGTCGTCGAAGGTGACGCCCTTGCCGTGGGTGTTGCTGTCCGAGGTGACCCGCAGCCTCAACTGAACCGAGGTACCGCTGAATTGGTTCAGCGGCACCGAGAGCCGGGTCCAGCCGGCCGAGGTGCCGGAGATTCCCTTCGCCCCGATGGGCGTGGCGTCCACCGTGCCCGGCAGCGCGGTCCAGACGGTCCCGCCGTCCGTGGAGGCCTCCACCGTCAGGTAGTCGAAGTCCTGCTCGATGTCGTACCAGACCCGGGCGTCCAAGCGGGTCGCGGCCGGGGCCGCGACCCCCGACAGGTCGACCGTGCGCGACAGGGTGTTGTCCATGAAGTCACCCGTACCGCTCCACCACTGGCTGCCGCCCTCGTACGGGTCGACCAGCTCGGTCGTGGTCGAGGACGGCGGCAGGTGCACCAACAGTGCCTGCGGATCCTCGGTGTTGTAGCCGGACACCCCGAGCGTGGCGCGCGTGGTGCGGCCCGCGTCGGCCTCCGTGTACTGGAGCCAGCCCAGCTGCAGCTTGCTCCAGGGGTCGAGGTCGCCCGGGAACTCGCCGGTGGAGTTGCGGCCCTTACCCAGGTAGGAGGCGGAAGACATCAGCGACCAGAAGTTGACGCTGTTGTCCCCGTCCGAGCTGTACAGGTCCGGCAGGCCCAGGTCGTGCCCGAACTCGTGCGCGAAGAGGCCCGCGCCGCTGTTCTCGCCACCGGTCAGGTAGTCCCCGGCCCAGATGCCGGTGTCGCCGACCGGGGTGCCGCCCGCCTTGTTGCCCTCCGGGCCCGCGCTGCCGGCCTGGTTCCAGTAGGCGAACCAGCGGTGCGCCCATACGGCGTCCTTGCCCTGCGCACCGCCGCCCCAGGTGCCGTCCTTGCCCGCGTGGACGACGATCAGGTGGTCGAGATAGCCGTCCGGTTCGTCGAAGTCGCCGTCGTGGTCGGCGTCGTAGCGGTCCCACACGTCGTACTCGGCGAGCTGCGCCTTGATCTGTTCGGCCGTACGGCCCTTCGCGCGCTCGGAGGCGTACCAGGAGTTCGTGGCATCCCGGATCATGTCCCAGTTGGTCCGGCACTGGCCGGACTCCGAGCAGTTGTCCGTGCCGTAACGGGCTTCGTTCCAGGGGAGTTTGACCCAGTCGGTCACCGTGCCGTCCATGTCGTACCGGCCGGAGGACTGGAGCCGGTAGTAGGCGCGCAGGGACGCCGACTGCGGATCGGTGGAGAAGAACTGCTTCTGGTAGAAGGACCGGTCGAAGTTCTTGCGCCACAGGGTGTGGTTGTCGTCCGAGGCCGGCTTGCCGATCGTGTTGTGCGCCGGACCCGGGGTGCCGCCGAAGCGCGGCTTGCCCTCGAACTCGGTGGTGTTGTCCACCTGGTCGCCGAACTCGGCGAGGATCACGAAGACCTTGTCCTCGCGCTCCTGGGCCAGTTCGACGTACCGCTTGCCGACCTTGGCCCGCCGGGGCAGCGTGCCGTCGGCCTCGGCGCGCAGGCCGCCGGGGCGGCCCGAGGCCACCTCTTCGAGGGCTTGGCGGCGCAGGGCCTGGCGCTGGAGCTCCAGGGGCGCGGGCGGCGGGGCGGCGGCCTGCCGCTGCTCGGCCTGCTGCCGGCCGACGGGCGTCGGGGTGGCCGGCGGGGCCGGGGAGGCGGTGGCGGCTAGCGCGGGGGCGGCGAGGAGGGCGAGTGATATCGCCGCTCCCACCGCAGCGAGTCTGCGCAACGTAACTGACCTTTCTGGAGGTTCCGGTCGGTCGGGGGCTGCCGGAGCGGGAGTAATATTTCACATGTGACAGGTGATTGATAGGTGTGGGGGAGGTGGACCCCCGGTGCGCCCCGGGCGGCGCCCGGGGCGCGTGCCCGGGCCGCACCGGGTGCTTGCAGTGGCCATCCGAACTGCACGTTCCAGGGGCCCCGTTCGCCGTGCGGCGCTATCGTGCCGAGCGGGGACGACGGTGCGAGGGGGCGGAGCCGCGATGCGATTTCTGTTTGTGCACGGCACGGGGGTGCGGCGCGAGCGGCACGACACGCTCTTCGCCCTGGTCCGGGACCGGCTGACCGCCCGGTTCCCCGGCGCCGCCGTCGACTCCTGCTTCTGGGGCGACCGGTACGGGGCCACCCTGAGCGCCCAGGGGCGGTCGGTGCCCGGACTGGGCGCCCCCGGCGCGGCCCCCGGCGCCGACGACGAGGAGGTCGCCGAGTGGGGGCTGCTGGTCGCCGATCCGCTCTGCGAGCTGCGGGTCCTGGCGGAAGCCGGCTGGGACACCGGAGCCGGCGGCGGGTCCGGGGGAGACCCCGACGGCGGCTCCGGCGCCGGATTCGGCGGCGGCTTGGACGGGGGCGACGCCTTCGCCATGCCCGGCGTGCGGTCCGCGGGCGAGCTCGTGCTGGAGCTGCTCGCCGAACTCCCCGGGGCCCGGGGCGGCGGCGAACAGGGCGGCGAACAGGCCGCGCTGCTGCTCGGCACCGGCCTCGCCGCCGGATTCCCCGCCGCCCTGGAGACCGTCGCCCGCTCCGCCGAGGCCGCCCGCGCCGGCGGCCGGGCCACCAGTGAGCCGCAGGCCCGCGAGCTGGCCAAGGTCCTGGCCCGCGCGGTGACCGCCGCCGCCCTCGCCTCGGCCGGAGCCGAGGCCGACTGCACCGGAACCGAACGCGACCGCCTCGTCGAGCTGATCACCGCCCGCCTCGGTGGCGACGCCCGGGTTCCCGGAGCCCGGGCCGCCGCCGTCCTCGGCCGGCTCGCGATGCGCGTCACCACCCAGCCGCTGCTCAACGCCTGGCGCGGCTCCCTCACCGTCGGAGCCACCCCGGCCCTCGGCGACATCCTGCGCTACCAGGCCCGGGGCGCCGACCTCCGCGCCTTCCTGCGCGAGCGGATCACCGCCGAGCCGGGGCCGACCGTGCTCATCGGCCACAGCCTCGGCGGCATCGCCCTGGTGGACCTCCTCGCCCTCGCGGCCGCCCGCGGCGAGCCGGTGCCCGGGGTCGAACTGCTCGTCACCGTCGGCTCGCAGGCGCCCTTCCTCCATGAACTCGGAGCGCTGGCCGGGGTGGTGCCGGGCAGCAAGCTCCCGTACGGCTTCCCGAGCTGGCTCAACGTCTACGACCGCCAGGACGTGCTCTCGTACCTCGCCGAGCCCGTCTTCCCCGGCGACCCGCGCGTCAGCGACCAGGAGATCGGCAGCCGCCAGCCCTTCCCGGCCTGCCACAGCGCCTACTGGAAACAGGACTCGCTCTACGCACGCATCGAACGGGCGGTGGCCGAAGCGGAGATCGGGTGAACCCCCTGGACCTCCTGCCCCCCGACCTGGGGCCGCGCACCTTCGCGCTCGTCGCCGGGGTCGAGAGGTACGAGATCAGCCGCCACTGGAACCTGCGCGGCCCGGCCCGCGACGCCCTGCGCTTCGCCCGCTGGCTCACCGGCCCGGGAGGGGTGCCGCCGGCCCATGTACGGCTGCTGCTGTCCACGCTCGACGACCCGGAGGCGCTCGACTGGTCCGGGTCGGCCGGGCTGGCGGCCCTGCGCGGCACGCACCGCCCGGCGACCGAGGCGAACGTGAAATCGGTGCTGTTCGAGGAACTCCCGGCATGCGAGGGCGACTTGCTTCTCGTTTTCTGGGCCGGACACGGCTATACGGAACCGCGCCGCGGCGAGTTGATGCTGCCTTCCGCGGACGCCCGGCCCGGCCAGATCCGCCACCTCAACCTCGACTCCGCGCTGCGCTGGTGGCGCACCAACCTCGTCAGGCACGAACTCTTCCGGTACCAGGCCGCCTTGGTGGACGCCTGCCGGGTCGACGCACCCCGCGACGCCCGATGGAACTTCGGGACCAGCGACTACGGCGGCGGCGCCACCGTCCCCGGGCGGCGCCAGTTCCGGCTGTACGCCTCCCGCGAGGGCGAGGCCGCGAAGAACGACGCCGAACGCGGCGCCGGCCGCTTCACCGAGGAACTCCTCACCGAACTCGCCGAACGCACGGTGCGCGAGGCCGTCTCCGGTCTCTCCGACACCGCCCGCTCCATCCACCACACCTTCCTGGGCCTGCGCGAACGCGGCGAAGGCTGGCAGCTCCCGCAGTTCGTCGTCGACCGCGACTGGGACGCCTCCTCCTTCCTCGACGACGACGTGCCCGGGCTGGCGCCGCCGCGCGCGAGCCGCCTCGACCAGAGCGCCTGGGACGGGCTCGGCGAACTCTTCGAGGACCGCGACCTGCCGCGCTGCGCCTACGAGGCGTACCTGTGGGCGTTCCGGGCGGCCGGCTGCGCGGCCCCCGCCCGGGGCGGCCTGCCCGGCGACACCCTGCTGGAGGTGGCCCAAGACCTCGACGAACGCCACGGCGGGCCCGGCGGGATGCCGCTGGCGGTGCCCTTCGTACGGTTCCTCGGGGAACAGGGGGCGGCGGGAGACGAACGGTGGGCGGCCCGGGTGCGCGACTGGGTGCGCGCCACCCGCGAACGCCTCGGCCTGCCCGCGCTGCCGCCCCCGCCCCCGCCGCCGCGCAAGACGGTCCTGCACGTGCGCCTGGAGACGCCGCCGGGCGGGGAGGACGGGCTCCGCGCCCGGATGTGGCTGCGGCGGGAGGCGACCGAGCACATCTGGGAATCGGAGGGGGAGCCGGTCCGGCTGGACGCGGTACGGGACGCGCTGGTCCGGCAACTCGCGTCGGTCGGGAAGGCATTGGGGGCCGAGGCGGAGGCCGGGCGGCCGTCCGGAGCGGTGGAGCGGATCGAGTTCCACGTGCCGTACGAGCTGCTGGCCCTCGACTTCGACCAGTGGCCGGTCCCGCGCGGCCCGGGCGGGCGGACCCGGCCCCTGGGGGCGCTCTACCAGGTGGTGGTGCGCTGCCCGCAGGAACGCGAGGACACCGGCGCCGAATGGCGGGGCAAATGGCGCTGGTTGTGGTCCCAGGGCGGCCGGCACCCGGACGCGGTCCGTGTGGTGGCCGACGCGGACGCGGACGACGGGCTCGGCATGGAACTGGGCGCGGGACCGGCGCCCGCGTGCGTCCTGGCGCACACCCGGGCCGGGGCGCGGACCTCGGCGGTGGTGGAGGCGGTGCTGGAGGGCGGTGTCCCGGTGGCCCTCTGGCACCGCGGCCCCGCGTCCGGGTCCGCGTCCACGTCCGGGTCTGCGCCCGCGTCCCCGCCCACGGGCTCGGACCGGACCCGGTCGCCGCGGGCCGGCTCCAGCCGGGGCACGGAGCCCGGGGCGGGCGGCTTCGCGTACGCCGGCCCGGGCGGGTCCGCGGGCGACCTGCTCGATCTGCTGGTGCCGCCCGGCGAGGACGGGCAGCCGCCCGACCCCGGCGCACTCGACGTGCTCGCCCTGCCCGCCCGCGTGCGCGCGGTGCGCAGGGCGGCGGCCGTCGCGGGCGCGGGCGCCCCCGGCGGCGATCGCCGACAGCCTTTGGGGGGAGACCGGTTGGTCCTCCTGTGGGACGATCCCGACGACACCCTCACCCTCCGGTCCCTGGCTTGAACCCGCGCCCGATGCCGATCCTGATCCCGCGCCCGCCCCCCCGACTTCGCATCCGCACCGATCCCGATGACCGCGCGCGGCGACGGCCCGCGACACCCACGATGGAGGCAGAGGCTGTGGTGAAGGACTGGTGGCTGTACCAAGGGACCGGCGGGGCCGCCG
The DNA here is from genome assembly GCF_042888445.1 of Streptomyces sp. NPDC002886. Lineage (NCBI taxonomy): Bacteria > Bacillati > Actinomycetota > Actinomycetes > Kitasatosporales > Streptomycetaceae > Streptomyces > Streptomyces sp. NPDC002886. The sequence continues at coordinate 1,330,853 of NZ_JBIAPV010000001.1, read as the reverse complement.
AACGCCGGGCCAGGCTGGAGGCCGGACCGCCGCCGCCCTGGCGGGACTTCAAGGGCGTCCCCGACCCGGGGTACGCGCCACCCGAGTGCGCGGGGCCGGCCTGGGAGCGGACCTGGCGGCGCGGCGAGGGCTACGTCCCCGACGAGCTGGAGAAGGACGTGGTCAACACGGCCCTGCACCTGCGCCGGCCGCTCCTGATCACCGGCAAGCCGGGTGTCGGCAAGTCCACGCTCGCCTCCAGCATCGCCGCCGACCTGGGCCTCGGCCCCGTACTGCACTGGCCGGTCACCAGCAGGACCGTCCTGCGCGACGGCCTGTACCTGTACGACGCGATCGGCCGGCTCCAGGAGGCGGGGCTGGAGCAGCTGCGCACCCCCGGCGCCGAACCGCCCGCGGCCCGCGACCGGACTCCTGCCTCCGCCGAGGGCGGGCCGTCCATCGCCCGCTACCTGCGCCTCGGCCCGCTCGGCACCGCGCTCCTGCCCCAGGACCGGCCCCGCGTCCTGCTCGTGGACGAGATCGACAAGAGCGACATCGACCTCCCCGGAGACCTCCTCACCGTCTTCGAGGACGGCGGCTTCGTCATTCCCGAGCTCGCCCGGCTCGCCAAGGAGGCCCCCACCGTCGCCATCGGCACCGACGACGACACGGAGGAGGCCGTCCGGATCTCCCAAGGCCGCGTCCAGTGCCGGTACTTCCCCATCGTCGTCCTCACCAGCAACGGCGAACGCGATTTCCCGCCCGCCTTCCTGCGCCGCTGCGTACGGCTCCACCTGGACCCGCCGGGACCCGACAAGCTCGCCCGCATCGTGCGCGGCCGGCTCGGCGTCGACATCGAGAACAGCGACGAGTACCGGGACCTCGTGCGGAGCTTCCTGGAGCGCGCCGAGGACGGCGACCTGGCCACCGACCAACTCCTCAACGCCATCCAGCTCCGGCTGGCCGGGGCCTGGTCCGCCCCCGGCGACCGCGAGCGCTTCCTGGCTACCGTCATGCACCACCTCACCGGGCCCTCCGCGTGATCGAGAAGCTCCTCGCCGCCCTGGCCGAAGGCGCGGAGGGCGCCGGGGACGGCGGCCCGCGCCCCGGGCTCGGGGCGGAGGAGATCGCGGACATCCTGTGGCTCGCGACCCGGGTGGACGCGGCCGCGCGCCCGGAACCCGACGGGACGCCCCCGGCTGCCGCACCCGAACCCGCCGCGAACGCGACGGAGCCACCCGTCCCGGCACGCGGCGGCTCCGGCGGCCCCCGAGTCCAGTACTTCCCCCCGGCCGGGCCCGCCCGCGCCCCCGGCACCCCCGTGGACCCCGCCGCCGCACCGGCCGCGGCAAAGACCCTTGGTGGGGCGCCCGCGTCGGCCCGGCGCCGCGGCAGCGCGGTGCGGCTGCCGCGCGCCGCCACCCTCGACGACCCGCTCGCCCTGATGCGCGCCCTGCGCCCGATCGGCCGGCGCGGCATCGGCGGGCCCGGGGAGGAGCTGGACGAACAGCTCACCGTCGAGCGCAGCATCGAGCGGATGGTGCTCACCCCGGTCCTGCGCCCCGCCGAGAGCCGCTGGCTGGACGTGGCCCTGGTCGTCGACTCCCACCACTCGATGCTGCTCTGGGCCGACCTGGTGGAGGAGGTGCGCGGGCTCCTCACCCGCAGCGGGGTCTTCCGCGACGTGCGGACCTGGCGGCTCACGGGCACCGGCCCCGGCGGCGCGCCCAGGGTCGCGCACCACCGCGACGGCCCGTCCCGCAACCCGCTGGAGCTGGTCGACCCGGCGGGCCGGCGGCTGATCCTGGTGCTCTCCGACACGGTGGCCGGCGGCTGGCGCGAAGCCCCCCTGCGCGCGGTGCTGCGGCAGTGGTCGGCGCACAACGCGGTGGCCGTGCTCAACGTCCTGCCCGAACGGCTGTGGACGCGCGGGGCGGTCCAGCCGGTCCCCTTCGTGGTCCGCGCGGACCGGCCCGCGGCGGCCACCCGTTCCTGGCAGCGGGTCCCGATGACCCGGCGGGCCCGCGGCGGCGGGGCGGTGATCCCGGTGGTGGGCATCGCCTCCGGGAGCCTGGCCCGGCTGGTGCGGGTGGTGTCCGGCGACGGCCGCTGGCGGCGGCTCGCGTGCCTGCGCCTCGACGGGGAACCCGCGCGCGAAGCCTCTTACGGGACGCCGGGGACCGCGAAGTTCTTCCCGGACCCCCTGGAGGCGGTGGAGCGGTTCCGCGCGAGCGCCTCACCGACGGCCCAGCGCCTCGCCGACCACCTGGCCGCCGTACCGCTCACCCTGCCCGTGATGACCCTCGTACGCCGTTCCCTGCTGCGGGAGTCCGAGCACGGCCACCTCGCGGAAGTGGCCCTGGGCGGCCTGCTCGCCCCCTGGGACGGCGAACAGGCGCCGGACGACGTGGAGTTCGAGTTCCTGCCGGGCGTACGGGAAGCCCTGCTCGGGTCGCAGCTGCGCGGGGACGTGGCCGCGGTACGGGAACTGGTCCGGCGGCGCGTCGGGGACTACCTGTCCCGCAACCGCGGCACCGCCCGGGACTTCACGGCGTTCCGCCTCGGCCCGCAGGGCGGGGGACGGCGCGAACTGGCCCCGAACGCGATGCCGTTCGCCGTGACCGGGGGGCCGGTGTCGGGGCTGGCCGACCGGGTGGTGCGGGTCGGATTCGGGATGCAGTCGGAGCCGCAGGCGGTGGGCGTGCTGTTGTCGCCCCGGCTGGTCCTGACGGTCAGAGAGGCGCAGGCCACGGGGTCGGACACCTCGGCCTGGGTCCGGGCGGAGGGGCAGGAAGTCCTCTGTCGGCGGGCCTGGGGGGACGGAGCGTCGCCCCAGATCCTCCTCCTCCTCGCCGCCGTGGACCTCGTGGATCCGGCGGACTGGAGGGACCGGGCTTGGATGGAGGGGTTCGCGGCCCCGGGTGAGCACCTCGTCGTGGACGGTGTGACCGACGAGGGCGAGGCGGTGGCGCTGACCGGTGAGGTCCTCCCCTACGAGGGGGAGCGCAATGGGGAACTGGTCCGGCTCTCCGCCGAACCGGAGGCCTGGAGCCGCTACGTGGGCTCACCGGTCTCCCACAACGGGATGCTGGTGGGCGTCGTGCACACGGTGCTACCGGACCGGATGGTGTTCCTGACGGGGCAGGCGCTGCTGGAGCAGAGCGAATTCCGTGTGGCGGTCACCAGGCGGACGGGCGCCGGGTACGAGAGCTCCGGAATCTGCATGGCACTGCTGCTCCACGTGGAGCTGGGCCCGTCCGGCCGGTCGGCGCAGTCGGAGCTGTCCGAACTCGTCCTGCGTGCGCAGGCGGAAGTCGGTGTGGCGGTCCAGATGTCCTTCTGGGCGGACGGGGCCCTGCTGGTCCCCCTGTCCGGTCCGGGCGCCCTCGGAACGGCCGGGCTGATGCTGGCCGCGTTTCCGGGGATCCTCTCCCGGATGCGCGGGGGTTCCGGCGAATGGGAGGTTTCCTTGGCGGTGGCGCTGGCCAGGGGGCAGTTCATGCCCGAGGGTAGCGCCGTGCGGGGACCGGCGGCCGACGAGGCCCTGGCGCTGGTTCGGCGCCCGGAGCTCATGGAGCGGCTGCGGGGCGGTGCGATGGGATCGGTCGTCACCGTGAAAGGCGCATCGCTGCTGGACGTCGGAGGGCTGGACTCCCTCACGGCCGAACCGCTCCGCTCGGGGGCGGAACCGGGGCCGCGCGGATGGATCTGGCTCGACCCACCCGCCGTGGTGGGGCGGGTACTGGCCGATGCGGAGCTGGGGATCGACGACCCGGGCATCGGATGGCCGCCTTGCGGGTACGGGGGCGTGGAGACGGAGGCGGCAGGGTGCACGGGCATCCGGCTGCTGGGCGGCAGGCTCTGCCTGGCCCATGCTTCCGCCTCGGACCGGGACGAGTACCTCGGCAGCCTGGGGCCGGGGTGGGACGTGGACCTGCGGGGAACCACCTTCGCCGACGGTCTGCTCGAGCGCCTGATGGCCGCGCTGCGTGACCCGGAGACGGGGCACGTACGGATGCGGCTCGCGCTGTTCGACCGGGCGCGCTTCGTCGAGGAGTGGTCCGCGGCGGGGGGAGAGTTCGAGAAGCGCGCCTCCTTCGACCGTGCCGTCTTCGAAGGCCGGGCGGTGTTCGACGCTGCTCACTTCAAGGGGGATGTCTCCTTCGGTCGGACCGACTTCCGTCGCGGCGCGACCTTCGACGCGGCGGTGTTCGACGGCGAAGCGCGTTTCGCCAGGGCGGACTTCGAGGTCAACGCCGGATTCGCGGAAGCCGTGTTCGCCCGAGGCCTCGACATGACCCGGGCCGAGGTGTGGGGCAGGGCGCGGATGGGCCGGATGCGGGTGCGGGGAGCCGCCGACCTCGGGAGCACGGTCTTCCACGGCCACAGCGACTGGAAGAGCGCCACCTTCCTGGGACCCGCCTCCTTCGGGTCCAGCGTCTGGGGCTCCGACGCGGTGTTCGACCAGGTCCGCTTCGAGGGCCGGACCTCCTTCGACCACGCCACCTTCTCCGGACCCACGTTCTTCAAAGGCGCGTTCTTCGCGGACCTGGTGACCTTCGCCGGAACCGACTTCGCGGACCAAGGGCAGTTCATGAACACGACCTTCGTCGATCCGACGGGGCTCCCCGACGCGTGGCGCCCGCTCCTGCCACCGTCGGGCGCCGCCACGTTCAGCCTGGGCGGCCCCGACGGGGGCTCCGGGACGCCGACGCCCTGAACCGGGAGGGCTACCCGCTCCGCCGGAGCAGGAAGAACAGGCTCGGTCCGAAGTTGAGGGCGGCCAGCGGGCTCTGGACGCGCTGTTCGACCGCCAGCAGGCGGTCCTCGCCGACGCTCCGCTTCAGCCGGCCGCTGCGCATGTTGGACACGGACAGCTTGTCCTCGACCCGGAGCCCGGCCTCCGCGAACTGTCGTACGACGGTGTCGGGGTGGTGGTTGACGAAGGGGATGCCGCCCTCGGCCGCCTTCTCGGCGGAGCGGATGTCCACGGGCCCGCGCGGGACGCCGCGCAGCCGCTTCGCGTAGCGCAGTTTGTTCAGCATGTGCGCGGAGTTGGCCACCTCGATCAGGGCGCGGCCACCGGGCTTCAGTACGCGCGCGATCTCGCGCAGCGTGGGGACCGGATCGGGAATGTGGTGCATGACGCGGATCATGGAGACCAGATCGGCCGATCCGTCGTCCAGCGGGAGGTGGCCGGGGCGCATGTGGTGCGCGGTGATGCCGGGGTGGTCCGCCAGCAGCCGTCCGGCGATGGCCACGTGCTTCGCGCTCGGGTCGCACATCATGACCCGGTCCGCGTACTCCTTGAGGACCGGGCTCAACCGCCCGAACCCGCCGCCCACTTCGCAGACGAGCCCGTAACGGCGGTCGCCGATCAGCCGTTTGACCGCGGCCAGCTCCGCCGCGTGTTCGTAGTCGCGTCCTTCCCAGTAGGCGACGTAGTCCTCCGACTCGTCGTCGTACTGGTCGCCCCGCGCTTCACCGTTGTCCACGTGCCGCCCCCCGGATGTGCGTGTGTGGCGCATCATCCCGGCGGGTTCCTGGGGGAGGCAACGGCTCCGGCGTGTGGATGCCGTGCGGATTCCCGGGTGCGGGGCCTGTCGGTCCCGCACCCGGGTGCCCGGTCAGGCGGTGGGCGGTACCCGTCCCGGGCGGCCCGCGCCGCGGGTCAGGCGGTAGCCGCCGATGCCCGCGAGGGCGGCGAGCAGGCCGCCGGCCGCGGTCCAGAGCCAGCGGTCCGACCACCAGGTGCCCGACCAGCCGTCAGCCGGTGCGATGCCGGACGCCGTGCCGGCGGCGGGGACGAGCGGCACGGCCAGGGCGTTGTCGGCCGCGTAGGCGCCGCCGACGTCCCGGGCATCCGCTTGCACGCGGGCCCGTACGGGCTGACCGAGGTCCTCCGGTGCGAGGTCGGTGACCGTGAGCCGGAGGTAATAGGCCCCCGGCAGCGGGTCGTTGGCCCACTGGTCGGCGCCCGATCGGACCGGGCGCAGGGTGCAGGACAGGTCGACGGTGGCCGCGTCCTTGGCGGCCGTGCCGGTCTGCGTGCCGTACATGCACGGCTGGCGGCGGCGCAGGCCGTCGTACACGTCGAGCTGCCAGGTGGAGGCGGAGTGCCGGCCCGCCGCGGCGGGCAGGGTGACCGAGGCCCGCACGGTGGCGCGCTGCCCCGAGTCCAGGGGGAGCACCCAGTAGAGGTAGTCGCCGGTGGAGGCGTCGGCCGTGGCCTCCTGGCCCAGCTGGACCGGGGTGGCCGTACGGAAGGCCGTGCCGGCCTCGGTCGGCGCCTCCCCGCCGCCGCTCGGGCTCGGCGACGGCGAGGCCGCCACCCCGAGCAGGCCGCCGCCCACCAGCAGGGCGGCGGTCAGCGCCCGCCGCGCGCGCCGGCCGGCCGGGCGGTCGGCCCGGGATCCTTCGTTTCGTTCACGTCTCACGGCACTCATCAGTTGTTGGTCCTCCAGACCGTGATACGCCAGCGGGAGACCCAGCCCCACACCAGTCCGGCGAGGAGGCCGGTGAGCGCCAGTGCGCCGAGCAGCCACCAGCCGCGTCCGAGGCCGAAGGAGGCCACGTCGGAGGCCCCGTCCGGGCCGTCCACCACGTCGATGGTCAGCTCGACCGGCATGCCCGGGGTGGTCTTGACCGTGGCGGGGGCCGAGAAGGAGTTGCTGACCTGGAGGCACACGGTCTCGGCCGGTTCCTCGTCGTCCGCGCTCCCGGCCTTGGGGTAGCGCAGCCCGGACGAGATCAGGTCGGTCCGCCCGTCACCGGCTTCCTGGCCGCGTACGATCTCCCGGCCGCTCCGCGTGGTGGCGCGCAGCAGCACTCCGTAGTCGTTGTTCACGGCGCGGTCGGCCCCGATGCTGACCGAGGCCCGCAGCTCCTTGCCCGGCGGCACGGAGACCCGGTACCAGCGGTGCTCGCCGAAGCTCTCGCGGTCGCTGTAGAGGCCGGGCTGCAACTCCGGTGCCGCAGCACACTGCTTGGCGCCCTCGGTGGCCACCGGATTGACCACCGGTGTGGCCGCGCGACCCACCAACTGTTTGACCCTGCCCGACAGTTCGGCCGTGTGCTGCACGGAGGTGTACGTGCCGCCGGTGGCCTCGGCGATGCAGATCAGCTGGTCGCGGGTCTTGGCGTCGGGGACGAGCCCGAGCGTGTCGATGACCAGGTGGATCCCCTGGGCCGCGATGCTCCGGGCCACTTCGCAGGGGTCGAGCGGGGCGCAGGTGTCCTCGCCGTCGGTGATGAGCACGATCCGCCGGGTGGCGTCGCCGCCCTTCAGGTCCTCGGCGGCTCCGAGCAGCGCGGGCCCGATGGGCGTCCACCCGGTGGGGGCCAGCGTGGCCACCGCCGTCTTGGCCTCGGTCCGGTCCAAGGGGCCTACGGGGTAGAGCTGCTTGGTGTCCTTGCAGCCGAGGTTCTTGTCGGGGCCGGGGTAGTTGGCGCCCAAGGTCCGTATGCCGAGGCGCACTTCCTCGGGCACCGCGTCCAGCACCTCGTTGAACGCCTGTTTCGCGGCTGACATCCGGGTCTGCCCGTCGATGTCCTGTGCCCGCATCGAGCCGCTGACGTCCAGCACCAACTCGACCTTGGGCGCTTCCTTCGCAACCGGCTCACCGGCGGCGGCACCTGCCGGGAACAACCCGGCAGCGAGGGTGACGAACAGGCCGCACGCACTGGCCCTCACCCATCTTCTAGTGATCATCGCCGGATCGTATTGAGATTCCCGGCACCCGCCAAACCGGGGCCGGTCCCGGGCCGCCACAATCGGACGCGGGGGGCGCCCGGCACTCCGCCGGGCCGGACCCCGTCCGGGGTCAGGGGTGCGGCCCCGGGGGACGCCCGGTTGGGACCTCACCGCGGGGCGGGGACGGGACAGCCCTCGGGGGGCCCGGCGGACGGGTGCCGGGCCCGTGCTTTCCGTTACCCGGCCCCGGGGTGACGGGACGTCGGCTCGGATCGGGTTTGCCGGGATGCGCGGGGGTCGCGGCCCGCGGGTTGCGGGTCGGCGCGGCGGCCGGGTCGGTGGGCGCCGCGGAGGTGCTCGGTTCCGGTTCGCCGTCCTGAACGCGGGCGCAGTAGCCGGGAACGGCGTGGCGGCTTCCCGCGGCGGCGACCAGCGCGGCGAACCGCTGTTCGGCCAAGACCTCCTCGGGGTGCGCCCCGGTGGCGCGGATGAAGGTGCGGCACAGCTCGGCCAGGCCGGAGGGCGCCGCCGACGGGCGGCCGGATGCCTCGGGGGACGGCGCGTCCGCGGCCAGGATGCCGGGCGTGGGGGAGGAGACCGGAAGATCGCGCTCGGGAGCGCCCCCGAGGACGGTGGGGAGGTTGCCCGTGCCGGCCGCGACGGCCACACCGCCGAGGGCGACCGCCAGGACGGCGGCCGCGGCCTTCGAAGCGAGGAGCGCCGCCGCGGTGAGCGGCGAGCGCCTCGGGGAGACCGGGACGGGTGCGCGTACGGGTACGGATGCGTGAGCGGCCGCGGCGTCGAGGCGGGCGGCCCGGAACATGGCGAGGGCTTCCGGCTCGCCGGACAGTTCGCTCTTCCCCGCGGGAGCGGCGGCGGCTGCGAGCAGCTCCGCGAGGCTCTCGTGACGGTCCGAACGGTCCGAAGGGGCGGGACGGTCCGTGGCGCCGCGTGAATCGGTCGACTCGGATGTATGGGCCGCACCCGGCGTACCCGAGGCCTGCGACCGGGCACCGGCGAGCAACTGCTCGGCCGTGAAGCGGTCGATGCGGCGGGATCGGCGGGTGCTCATTTCGTGCCCTTCAGCGTCGGAGCCGTCGTCGGTGTCACTCCTGGGGCGGAAGTTCTTTCGGGCCGCCGGGGATCGGCCGGTTCACCCGGTATGTCCCTGCCCGTTGTGGCATCCGCCCCCTGCTGGTCGAGTAGCTGGGCGAGCTTGCGCAGCCCGCGGTGCGACGCCATCCGTACCGCCCCGGCCCGCTTCCCCAGCACCCGCGCGGCGCTCTCCGCGTCCAGGTCCATGACCACCCGCAGCAGGACGGCCTCCGCCTGGTCGCGGGGCAGGAGGGAGATCAGCGCGAGCGCCGCACCCGTCCCCATCGTGGCCAGCGCGGCCCCCTCGGTGTCCTCCAAGGCCGCCCGGTCGTGCAGGTACTCGACCGGTACGGAAACGGCCGGCCTGCGGCGACGCCGTCGCAGCAGGTCCATCGCCCGGTTCCGGCCGATGGTCGACACCCAGCCGCGGAACCCGTCGAAGTCTCCGCTGAACGAGCCCAGGTCCCGCGATATCTGAAGCCAGGTCTCGGACGCCACGTCCTCCGCGTCCTCGCCGACCAGGACGGTCAGGTAGCGCAGGAGTACGGGCTGCACCGCGCGGAACAGCGTCTGGAAGGCCGCTTCGTCACCCTGCTGCGCCGCCCGGACGGCGCCCGTCATGTCTCCCGGGGCGGGCCGATTCCCCGGTATGCCCGCTCCGTTGTCGGCTCCGCCGAAATCCTCCGCACTGTGCACGCGGGACATCATGCGCCACCCGGGCCCGAGGTCCCACGCCGGCCGGACGGCCGCCGACCGACCGGCGGCCGACCGCCGACCGACCGCCGACCGACCGCCGACGGACCGCTGACGGACCACCGACGGACCGGCGGCCCGCCGCCCGGCCGGCGGATCAGTTGCCTCGCTCCGGGGCTGGTGCCGGGGAGGGGGACTCGCCTTCCACGGCACCGGGGCCCCTCCACGGCACCGGCCCCGTTCCCGCCGTTCCCGTGCTCGCGCCGCAGGCACCCGTGCTCGCGCCGCAGAACACCCCCTAGACGGCGGAGGGTTCCACGGAGGACCACCCCTTGGCGGTCGGGGTGAAGACGATCCCGCCCACCACCAGGAAGCCGAACGGGTCGTCGGCCCCGGAGCGGACGCCGCCGCCCGGGACGGTGAACCGGCCGGTCTGCTTGCGGGAGACCAGGTCGATGACCACCCCCGAGGTCCGGCACCGCACGTACGCCAGCCCGTCGGTCACCACCACCGCGTTCGCCGCCTCCGGGCGCTCCGGGTCCGTGCACTCCTGTGCCAGCGGGACCCGCCACACGGCGCCGCCGGACTCCTGGTTGAGCTCCATGAACCCCGGCTCGCCGCCCGAGGCGGTCGCCATCAGGTACACCTTGTCCCCGGCCACGGCCGGTCCGGACAGCGTGGCGCCGGCGTACGGGAGGTCCGCGCTGCGCCGCCGCGCCGGCTCACCGCGCAGCACCCCGGCCCCGTTCTCCTTGTTGCACAGGAAGACGGTCGCCCCGTTCCCGTCCCGGCCCAGCGTCAGCCCGCGCGTCTCGCAGCTCCCGGGCATCGTGAAGCGGGTGCCGTCCTGGGGGGTCCCGTCCTGAGAGGTCCCGTCCTGGGGGGTCCCGGACGGCAGCTTCTTGCCCGTGGCCCCGTCGAGTGCGGTCACGAAGCTCTCGAACCTCATGTCGTCGGTGTTCTGGGAGCGCCCTTGTACGTACACCCGGGCGCCGTCGGCGCGCAGCGCCGGATAGCCGTCGTCCGACCCGGGCACCTCCCGCTGCCACAGGACCTTCCCGGACCGGGTCTCCAACGCGGTGACCGTGCCGGACGCGGAGACCGCGTACACCCGGCCGCCGTCCGCGTCGAGCACCGGCCGCCGCAGCTTCTCCTCGGTGGGGAACTGCCACCGGGGGGTGCCCTCGGCGAGGTCCAGCGCGGTGAACCCCCTGCTGTCGAGGGCGATCACCGTGTGCGTGCCGGCGACCGGCCCCGGGGCCACCACCGGGGCCTGGCCGTCGGTGAAGCCTTCCAGCATCCGCCCCCACAGCAGCTTGCCGGTCGCCGCGTCGAACCGGCTGATCCCGTCGCCCGGCAGCTCCTTCTTGGGCCGGGGCGAGGTGCACACCAACGAGGATTCCGCGTACACGCAGGACCCCATGGAGGAGCCGCCGTTCCAGGCCCGCCACCCGGCGGGGCGCCGGGCGGGCCCGTCCGCGTAGGCGCGGCCGCCGCCCGGGCTGCCGCCCTCGGTGGCCACGTACGGGGCGAGGGCGCCGGTGACCGCCTGCGGGGAGGACGTACGGGTGCCCCCGCCGGGGTTCCCGGAGGCCCCGGCGGACGACTCGGGGACCTTCGCGTTCTCCCGCTCCCCGCCGCCCGGCGGGGAGAACCGCAGGTAGATCCCGCCGCCCGTCAGCAGCGAAGCCGCGAGCGCCGCGGCGAGCAGGACGCGCCTACGAGGCCGACGGGGCCCGCGCGACCGCCGGGGCCGTACGGCCGCCGCCGCGTCCCCGGCGGGGCCGGTCGGCGGCCCGGACTGCCGGGTGAGCGCCCCGGCGGTGTCCTCGACCGGCTCCTCGGCCAGCTCCTCGACCGGCGTCTCGACCGGCTTACGGGGCTCCTCGCCCGGGTCGCCCGCCTCGCGGATCGGGTTCTCCCAGTCGGCCGCCGGGATCCGCGCCAGCACGGCCAGCAGCTCGTCCGGTCCCGGCCGGTCGGACGCCTCCTTGGAGAGACACGCCCCGACCACGTCCCGTAGGGCGTCGGTCAGACCCGTGATGTCCGGCGCGTCCGACACCACCCGGTAGGCCGTCATGTAGTGCGACTCCGCGTCGAAGGGCCCCCGTCCGGTCGCGGCGAACACCAGCACCGACCCCAGCGAGAACACGTCCGAGGAAGGCCGCACCCGCGCCGGAGCCGACAACTGCTCCGGCGACATGTACGGCGGCGTCCCCAGGATCTGCCCGGTCGAGGTCAGCGTCTGCTGACCCGCCGCCCGCGAGATCCCGAAGTCGATGACCCGCGGCCCGTCGTCCGTCAGCATGACGTTGTCCGGCTTCAGGTCGCGGTGGATGACCCCGGTGGTGTGCAGTTCGCGCAGCGCCTCCACCAGTCCCAGCGCGAGGACGCGGAGCGCGCTCCCGCGCAGCGGGCCGTCCGTCTTCACCCGCGCGCCCAGGGTCCGCCCCGGCACCAGCTGGGTGGCCATCCAGGGCCGCTCCGCGTCGGGGTCGGCGTCCACCACCGCAGCCGTGAAGGCGCCGCTCACCCGCCGGGCGGCCGCCACCTCCTGCCGGAACCGGGTCCGGAACTCCGGGTCGTCGGCGAACTGCTGGTGCACCAGCTTGACCGCGACGAGCCGCCCCGAAGCGGCCCGCCCCGAGTACACCGTCCCCATCCCGCCGGAACCCAGCCGGGCGATCAGGACATAGCCGCCGATCGCCCGCGGATCCCCGTCCCGCAGTGTCATGTACCGCCCCGCCCACCCGTGTACGTCCGTCGGCGGCACCCTATCCCGGACCTGCGCACTCGTCCGGCGAAGGCGCCCGCCGGCCCGCGCGGATCCGGGGGCGTCACGCCGAACGCAGGGCGTCCGTGGGGGAGGCCCGGGCGGCCCGCAGCGCGGGATGGAGCCCGGCGAGTGCGGCCACCACCACCGAGACCGAGGGGCCCGCGACCAAGGTGTGGAGCGGGATGGCAGCCGGCCAGCCCTGGACCAGCGCGTAGCCGTACACGGTGAGGCTGCCGAGGAGCAGTCCGCCGATTCCGCCGATGAAGCCCATCAGCACGGCCTCCAGCAGGAACTGCGCCGCGATCTGGCCGCCCCGGGCGCCCAGGGCGCGGCGCAGCCCGATCTCGCCGCGGCGTTCCATCACGCCGACGACCATGGTGTTGGCGATCCCGACGCCCCCCACCAGCAACGCCACTCCGGCCAGGACGAGTACGAGCGCGTTGAGGCTGTTCTCCGTCTCGGTGCGGGCCAGCAGGAGGTCGGAGGGCCGGCTCACCGCGACCATGGTCGGGCTGCCGGGGTTCGCGGTGGCCGCGGCCACCGCCTGGACCTGGGGGACGCGTTCGGAGTACGACCGCAGGTAGACGGTCGCGGCGCTGCCGTCGGCCCCCAGGTGGGCGACCGCCCGGGGCCAGCCGACCAGGGCCGCCGTGCCCAGTTCGGGGGTGAGTTCGTTCGGGGCGAGGATGCCGAGGACCTGGTACCACTCGCCGCCCAGCCACACCCGCTCGCCCGGTCCGGTGACGCCGAGGCGCTGGGCGGCCCGGTCGCCGAGCACGGTCACCGGGAGGTTCTCGCTCGCGGCGTCCAGCCAGCGCCCGCTGCGCAGTTCGGCGCGCAGCACCTCCGGCAGGTCGAGGCGCGCGGCCAGCACGCTGAGGCTGCCGGTCTGCTGCTCCGGTACCAGGTCGTTGCGGTACACCTGGGCCGTGGTGGCCCCGGTGGCGGTGGTCCGCTGCACGGGCGCGATGGCGGAGAGCATCTTCTCGGCGGTGAGCGGGAGCGGTACCGGCTGCTGGTCGGGCCCCTTGCCGGGGGCCACGGTGATCAGGTTGGAGCCGAGCTGGTCCAGCCGTGCCAGCAGGTGCTGCTGGTTGGAGTTCGAGATGCCGGTGACCGCGACCACGGCGGCGATGCCCAGCGAAATGCCCAGCGCGGACAGTGCGGTGCGCAGGGGGCGGGTACGCGGCCCGATCATGCCCAGGCGCAGCAAGTCCAGGGCGCGCAGCCGGGAGCGAGATGTCGTCTTCGGCCGGTCCTTCGTCGGCAGGCCCGTCATCGGACGGCTCCGGAGGGCTCCGGGAGACGTTCGTCGAACGCGATGCGGCCGTCCTGGATGCCGACCCGCCGGGGGAACGAGGCGGCCAGCGAACGGTCGTGGGTGATGACCACCACCGTGGTGCCGCCCGCGTTCAGGGCGTGCAGCAGCTCGACCACGGCGGCGCCGGACACACTGTCCAGGGCTCCGGTGGGCTCGTCGGCGAGCAGCAGCGCCGGGCGGCCGATCAGCGCGCGGGCGATCGCCACGCGCTGCTTCTCACCGCCCGAGAGCTGGTCGGGCCGGTGGTCCAGCCGGTGCCCGAGCCCCACGGAGCGCAGCGACTCCACGGCCCGCGCGCGCCGTTCGGAGAGGGGCGCCCCGGCGTACAGGAGCCCGGTCGCGACGTTCTCGACGGTGGTGAGTCCGGACAGCAGGAAGAACTGCTGGAACACGAAACCGATCCGGTGCGCCCGCAGCGCGGCCAGCTCCCGGTCGGACAGGCCGGCCAGATCGCGGCCCTCGAAGCGGAGCCGGCCCGAGGTGGGCCGGTCGAGCGAGCCGAGCAGCGCGAGGAGTGTGGACTTGCCGGAGCCGGACGGCCCGACGACCGCCAGGAGTTCACCGGCTTCGACGGTGAGGTCGATGCCGTGCAGGATGCGCAGCGGGGGCGCGCCCGGATACTCCTTGACGAGGCCGGACAGCTCCAGGACGGGGGCGGCGCCGGCCGCTGGGGAAGCCGGGGGAGTCGGGGAAGTCGGCGAGGTCGGTGAGGTCGGGGGAGAGATCACTTGGGGATCACCACCTGTGAGCCGGGCTTCACGTCGCCGGTGATCTGTGCCTTGGCGTCGGCGATCAGGCCGAGCTGGACCCTGACCAGCCGGGGTGTGGGGCCGTCGGAGACCCGTACGCCGTATCCGCCACCGTCCAGGGCGAGCAGCGCGGTGACCGGGACGATGAGCGCGTGGTCGGCGGTGTCGCCCACCACGGTGACGGTCACCGCGGACTGCCCCGCCCGCTGCGCCTGTTCCTGGCCGTCCAGCACGATCGTCACGGTGGTCTTGACGGCGCCCGCTCCGTCCCCGGAGCCGCCGCCCGCTCCACCGGAACCGTCCTCCCCGCCGGAGCCGGAGCCGCGGATCAGCGAACGGATGCGCCCCTCGACGGCGGAGCCGTCGGCCAGCTTGACGCGGACGCGGCCGTCCGGCTTGAACCGGGAGAGCTGGTTCTCGGCGGGCCGCACGGTGACCACGAGGCCCTCGCGGGTCACGGTCATGAGCGAAGAGCCGCCCAGGACCGCGCCGAGCTGTGCGCCGACCTGCTGCACGCGTACGGACTCCCGCGGCAGCATGACGATGCCACCCAGGGCCACCGTGCCGGTCTCCTTGAGCCCCAGCGACTTCTGCCAGCGCTTCACGGCGGTGGCGGTGTCCGGCGTGAACTTCCGGTCGGCGGCCAGGCCGAGACCCTTGGCGTGGCCGAGCTTGATCAGGTTGCGCTTGAGCTGCTCCACATCGGAGTCCGCGGGAACTCCGGGGCCCAGGTCGCGCCACATCGGGCGGTCGCCCACCATCAGCGCCACGGCCTGCCCGTCCACCTCGAAGAGCTTCTGCCCGGCCTTGACGACGGCGCCGACGGCCGGAAGTCCGGTGATGGTGCCCTTGCCGGACGCGACGACGGGGGTGGGCGCGTCGTACACGAGCGAGCCGGTGAGCTGGATGCCGCTGGACAGCGAGCCCTGCTCCACCGGGGCGAGGCCGTACCGCACGTCCGCCCGCTCGGTCCCCCCGGTGCCGTGGTCCCACGGGCGGGCGACGGCCAGCGCACCGGCCCCGGCCACCACGGTGACCAGCAGCAGCGGGACGAGGACCTTGCGGCGCTTCCTGCCCCGCACCCGGCCTCCTTCCCCGGCGAGGGGCGCCTCCGGTCCTGCGGTTTCCACGGGCCCTGCCGCTTCCACGGGTTCTTCCGTGCGGGTCACCTTCACTCACCGATCCGGTAGCCGGGCAGCGGGAACTTCGCGTCGCAGGCGCGCGCGGCGGCGTCCCATTTGGCCTCGTCGAACACGGCGCGCGGTATGACGACCACCGCGTCCTTGGGATCCGGGTCCGGCATGTCGGAGTAGCCGCTCGTGCGGGCGCACTCGACCCACTTGCGCGCCATCTCCACGTACTTGGTCTTGTCGGCCTGCTGGACCTGGTGGATGCCGGGCACCTTCTCGTCGCACAGCCGGCTCGCGGCGTCGTACCCGGACGGCATGCCGGTGTCCGTGCTCGCCGCCGGAAAACCGATGTTGCCGTCCTTGTCCTGCTCGACGCTCGTCTGCCCCTGCTTGTGCATGCAGTCGACCCAGGCCCGGCGGACCGCGTTGTCGTCCTGCGGTTTGACCGGGCCCCCGCGGTCGCTCCCGGCGACCTCGGGCGCCGGGGCGGTGGCCGAGCAGCCGGCCAGTGCCAGGGCCGCCGCTGCCACGGGCAGGCCCCGCATGAGCAGTCCCCGTACGGACCGGCCGCGTATCGCGGATGCGCTTCGCATGTCCCACACTCCCAGTGCGTTGCTGATGAACGCCCCAGTTCTACGGTTCGCGCGGTGAGCCCCCTGTGATCGCGCGCCTAACCGCCGGCTAACCCGGCTGCGGGCAGGCTGGTTCCCGGCGCCGGCTCGGGTGGAACAGCGGCGGCACGGGCGAACGGAGCGGAACGCGATGCGGGTGCTGATCGTCGAGGACGAGCGGGAACTGGCCCTGATGCTCGCCGAAGGGCTCCGCGACGAGGGCATGGTCTGCGACCTCGCCCACGACGGCCTGGAGGCGCTCCGGAAGACCGGCGAGGCCGACTACGACGTGGTGATCCTGGACCGGGACCTGCCCGGACTGGGCGGCGACGCCGTGTGCCGCGCGCTGGCCGCGATGGGCCATCCGGCCCGGATCCTGATGCTCACCGCCGCGGACACGCTGTCCGACCTCGTCGAGGGCCTCGGCCAGGGCGCCGACGACTACATGACCAAGCCGTTCTCCTACCTGGAGCTCGTCGCCCGGCTGCGCGCGCTCGGCCGCCGCTCCGCCGCGGGCCGGGCCGAGGTCGTGCTGAGCCGGAGCGGCATCAGCCTCGACACGGTGCGCAGGGTCGCGGAACGCGACGGCCGCCCGCTGCACCTCACGCCGAAGGAACTGGGCGTCCTGGAGCTGCTGCTGGCCGCGGACGGCGCCCCGGTCACCACCGAGGAACTGCGGGAGCGGCTGTGGGACACGGGACTCGACCCGGCCACCACGGCGGTACGGGTCACCGTGCACGCCCTGCGCCGCAAGATCGGCGATCCGCCGCTGATCGTGCACGACACGGGCTACGGATACCGGCTGTGAGCCGCTCCCGCCTCGCGCTGGGGACCGGCCGCCGCCTGCCGCTGCGGGCCCGGCTGACCCTGGTGACCACGGCCGTCTTCGCCGTCCTCGGATGCGGGGTGCTGGCGCTGAACTGGCTCAGCTCGCGCCAGCTCATCGAGGCCAACCGCGACCTCATCATCGCGTACGCCGGAACCCCGCAGGCGCCGCTCACCGATCCCGGGACCGCCGACGTGCCCCCGGGGCCCACCGACGTGCCCCCGGGGTCCACCGACCTGCCCCCCGGGGCCGCCGACGTGCCCCCGGGGTCCACCCAGGCCGCCCTCACGACCCCGTCCCGGGCCTTCGACCACTTCCAGGACGCCATCCTGGGCGACCTGCTGACCCGCTCCGCGCTGCTGCTCACCGTGTTCACGGCGCTCGCCGCGCTGCTGGCCTGGTGGGCGAGCGCCCGCTCCCTGCGCCGGCTCCACCAGGTCACCGGGGCCGCCCGGCGGATCAGCACCGGCAGCAGTCTGGGCGAGCGGCTCGCGCTGGACGGACCGTACGACGAGATCCGCGAACTCGGCGACACCTTCGACGCCATGCTCGACCGGCTCGACCGGAGCTTCACGGCCCAGCGGAGCTTCACCGCGCACGCCTCGCACGAGCTGCGCACCCCGCTGACCGTCCTGCGCACCGCGCTGGAGATCCCCCTGGCCCGGGGGCGGGTCCCGGACGACCTGCGCCCCGCCGTCCTGCGCGCGCTGGACGCCAACGCGCGCATCGAGCGGCTGATCGCGGCCCTGCTGACCCTGGCGCGCGCGGAGAGCGCCGCGCTGGTGCTGCGTCCGGCGGACCTGGCGGACGCCGCCCGGGCCGCGGCGTACGACCTGGCCGAGGAGGCCGGTACGGCCGGGGTCCGGGTCACGCTCGACGCGGCGGCGGCCCCGGTGGACGGGGACCCGGCGCTGCTCCGGCAGGTCGCGCTCAACCTGCTGGCCAACGCGGTGCGCCACAACTACGCCGACGGCACCGCCCTGATCACGACCGGCACCGCGGGCGGCACGGTGTTCCTGGAGGTGTCCAACACCGGCCCCGTCCTGCCGCCGGAGGAGGTGCCCGCCCTGTTCGCGCCGTTCCACCAGGGCCGGGAGCGTTCCGGCGGCTTCGGCCTCGGTCTGGCCGTGGTCCAGGCGATCACCGCCACGCACCACGGCGAGATCGTGGCCACGCCCCGCGTGGGCGGCGGGCTCAGGGTCCGCGTCCTGCTGCCCGGCCGGGGCGGGGGCGCGACGGGGGCGCGGCCGGGGCCGGTTGACCTCAGTCGTCGTCCTCCCAGCGGTGTCTGATGTTGATGAGCGAGGCCTTGGCCAGGACCACGGGGTTCAGGAAGCGCACCGGGCCGATCAGCCGGGAGGCGAACCGGTGCATGTGCCGCGCCATGGCCGCGTCGCGGGCCGCCGCCGCGAACACCAGCTCCTCCGCGGGGTTGAACGGACGGGACTTGGCGAAGTCGATCGCCAGCGTCTGGTGACCGCTCAGCTTGCGCCCGTGCTTGCCCGCGTACCGCTTGAGGGACCGGTCGAGGCCGCGCCGTCCGGCAGCGTCCGGGGCGGCCGCGGCCGGGGCGACCGCCTCCGCCAGCCATGTCGCGGACTCCAGGGCCCACCCGCATCCCACTCCCCACAGGGGGTCGCCGGTCAGGGCGGCGTCGCCGATGAGCGCGAGGCCCGGCGCGGTGGGTTTGCGGCTGTGGAGCGGGTGGTCGACGGTCCCGATGATCTTCGAGACGCGCTCGGCCGAGTCGATCGCTGGCGCTTCGGGCAGGGCGCGGACGAAGGCGGAGAAGCTGCCCTCCAGGTCCTCCCGGAACTCCGGCAGCCGCTTCTTGTCCGGGAGCACCGCGAGGACGGTCACCCCGTCCTCGTTCGGGAACGCGTAGGCCATGTCGGGTTCGAGGAACCAGGTGTGACCGATGCCGTCGCGGAGCGGAAGGCCGCGGTAGTGGGCGAGATAACCGAAGCGGTTGTTCGGACGCGTCACGGTGCGCATCCCGGCGTGCTTCGCCACGGCCGAGTCCTTGCCGTCGGCGCCGACCACCAGCCGGGCCCGTATCTCGCGCTCGCCCTGTGGCGTCGACGCGCGCACCCCCACGGTTCGTCCGGCTTCCCGGACCAGTCCGGTGACCTGGTGACCGAGGAGCAGGTCGACGCCCGGGGTCTGCGCGGCCCGGGACCTGATCAGCGGGTCGAGGGTGCTGCGCCGGACGTTGTACGCGTACGGCAGCGGGGGGCCGCCGGGCGCGGGCTTCGGCTCGATCCAGCCCCAACGGGTGTACCAACGAGCCTCGTTGTGGACGGCTCCGGCCTTCTCCAGGTCCGGTACGAGGCCGAGTTCGTCCAGCACCGGAAAGGCGTTGGCGGTGAGGGAGTGGGTGCACAGCACCTTGTAGGCCCCGGGGTCGGAGCGGCGTTCCAGCAGGGCGACGCGGACGCCGCGCCGGGCGAGCAGGATCGCCGCGGCGCTGCCGGCGAGGCCGGCTCCGCTGATGACGACGTCGTAGTCGTGTTCCGTGCTCTCAGGCATGGGCATGCCCTGATCGCCCCCTCGGGGTCCGGTGCCGCTGACGGGAGTGGTGCCGCCCCACTGGTGTCATGCCCATGAAGACTTGTCAAGATCGCGCCGGCCGGTGCGGACGCCCTGCCCCGCGGCGACCGCACCGGCCCGGACCTCAGTCGTCCAGCTCCAGGCGGTGGACGCCGCCCTGGTCGACGCCGGTGAAGAGGTACCGGCCGTCGGGCGAGGCCGCCAGGGACAGGACGTCCTTGTTCGGCATGCCGCGGGAGATGTTGCGCCAGGTCAGCCCGCCGTCGGTGGAGCGGAGCACACCGCGCCCGCCGGTGGGGGTGAAGTCCATCCAGCGGGTGCTGGTCCCCGCGTAGAGGGTGTCGCCGACCCGCAGGAGATCGGAGACGCTGATCCGCAGGGCGCCGGTGTCGGCCTTGGTGAAGGTCTTGCCGCCGTCCTTGCTGACCCGGATCGCCTGCCCGCCCGTGACCATGGCGCCCGCCGTGAACTGGATGGCGTGCACCTCGGCTTCGGACACCTGGTGCGTCGTGGCCCCGAAGTCGTCCGAGTAGGACAGCCCCCACCAGCCGCCCAACCAGATCCGTCCGGGCTTGCCGGGATCGGCCGCGATGGTGTCGTAGGAGCGGCCCTGGTCGAAGGTCTTCCAGTGGGCGCCGCCGTCGGTGGTGGTGTACAGACCCGCGGAGTCGGAGCCCTTGTAGGAGATCATCATCCGGTCCGGGTTCGCGGGGTCGACGAGGAACGCGGTCCCGTTCGCCTCCCGCGTGCCCACGTCCGACCAGGTCCGGCCGGCGTCCGCGGTCTTCCGCAGCACCACGTTGTAGAGGTAATTGACCAGCTGCCAGCCGGACTTCGGGTCCGCCGCGGACGGCTGGAAGGCGACGACACCGGTACCGGTCGTGCCCTCGCGCTCCGCCGCACCCCACTCGGGGCTCGCGGCGGGCACCGTGGTGCGGTAGGTGCCGACCGAGGTGCCGGCGAGGAGCTGGTCCCCGAAGGTCGCCAGCGCCGTCACGGACTCGCCCTGCACGCCGATCCGCCGGTAGCCGCCCTCCCGGGTGGAGCGGAACAGACCGGCCGCGCCGGAGCCGATCGTGTGGGAACCGTCGGCCCAGCGGTCGTAGTCGTAGACCACCGAACCCGGCACCGGCTGCGCGGACGTGGTCCACGTACGGCCGCCGTCGCGGCTCAGGGCTCCGGTGCCGCTCAGATCGTCCTGGTAGATGTCGCCGCCGGAGACGTCGACCAGGCCGCTGTAGGTGCGGCTGGTCTTCTCGACGCGGCGGCCGCCGTCCCGGCTCACGTACAGGCCGGAGTTCTGGCCCTGCACCTTGATGGCGAGCAGCGCCCCGTCGGCGTCGAAGCCGCCGATGACCTGCACGCGCGGCGTGGCCTGGAAGACCGTCCGCGCGGGCTGGGGCGAACCGGTGACGAAGTCGCGGATCACCCAGATCGCCTGGCCGGCCCAGAGGTACAGGTCGTCGCCGCCGATCACGCTCTTGGTGAGGTACCCGGTGATCCCCGAGAGGTCCACCGGCGTCCAGGTGGCGCCCCGGTCCCGGCTGACGAACCGCTCGCCGGTGTCGTCGGAGGTGGCGAGCAGGACCCGGGTGCGGGCATCGGCGGTCAGCTCGGTGATCGCGGCCGGCGGGCCGGCCATCCGCTCCCAGGAGCGGCCGCTGTCCTCGGTGCGCATCAGCACGCCGCCCTCCGGGAACGCCGACGGGTGGGCGCTGACCACGGCCTCCCACCAGCGGCTCGGATTGCGGGAGTCGATGACCAGGGACGGCTCCCGCAGCGCGTTGCTGACCGGGGTGTGGCCCCGCTGCTGCCAGCTCTTGCCGCCGTCGGTCGTGAGCCAGGCACCCGGCCGGGTGCCCTGGGTCATCACGGCCTGCTTCGGCTTGCCGGGGGTCAACTGGGTCGTGCCCACGGCGCTGTTCGGGCCGACCGGCTTCCAGTCCCTGTCCTTGGACGCCTTGAGGCTCACCTCGAAGGCGCCCGTACCGTACTGGCGGACCGCGGTGGCCGTGGTGGCGCGGGCCGTCATCGTGTGGACGCCCGATCCGAGGCCGGTGAAATCGGCCCGGTAGTAGGACGGGTCCGAGGTGGGAGCCGTCGCCTTGGTGTAGGGCTTGCCCTTGGGCGGGGTGACCGTCAGCACCGGCGGCGCGGTGAGCGGGGTCGGGCTGTACACGTACACGGTGGTGGAGCCGTCGTGGGACGGGTCCTCCGCCGGGTCCACGTACAGCGGGATCGCCGCCATCAGGTACGGCACGGTGAGCGACCGGCCCTTGTCGGGGGTGACGGTGACGCGGCCGGCGAGGTAGTTGGTGGCGTAGTCCGTGATGTCGGGACGGTCGCGCTCGACGGTCAGCGTGACCTTCGCGGTACCGCCCGCGGGGATGGTGACGTGGTTCGGGGCGACGGTCGCGGGCCCGGTCACGGCCACCTTGCCGGTGACCGGCGCGCTGCCCGTGTTGTGGAGCACGACCTCCCGGGCGCCGGTGACCTTCGGCCCGTCCATGTGCGCCAGGCCGAAGGAGACGGTGGCGGGGGAGGCGTACAGCCCGGCCCCGGCCGCGGCGGCCGTGTCGAGCCGGCCGCTGCCCTGCGACTGCAGGTCCGGGCCGTCGAGCGGCTTCGCGGACCCGATCACCTCGGCGCGCAGCCGGTCCGCGGGGCGGTCCGGGTGGAGCTGGCGCAGCAGCGCCGCGGAGCCCGCGGCGAGCGGCGAGGCCATCGAGGTGCCGGACATCCGCAGGTAGCCCGTGGGCTCGATGCCCTTGGGCGCGGTGGAGAGGATCTCGACGCCCGGGGCGACGATCTCGGGCTTGAGGCCGAGCCGTTCGGAGTCCGGGCCGCGGGAGGAGAAGGAGGCCATCTCGTCGGTGGAGTCCCGGCCGCCGAGCACCAGCTCGCCGCCGGATTCGGCCAGCGAGGCCAGCCGCTGACCCGTCTCGTAGTCCACGCCGGTCACGACGAGCCGGTCCAGGCGCAGGGAGTCGCCGGACTCCGCGGGCGTGGCACCGAGCAGTACCTCGCTCCGGGCGGCGGCTCCGCCGCGGGCGGACTCCTGCTCGCGGCGCGGCTGGAGCGGGTTCGTACGGCTCCTGCCGCCGAACACGACCGGGCCGCCTCCGCCGCCGCCTACGCCGCCCACCAGGGCGGCGGCGCCGCGCCGTTCGGCCTCGCGCCAGGTTTCGAGCTCCTCGGGCCACACGTCGTACGGGTTCACGGCCGGCGGGATCGCGTACAGCACGACCTTGCCGCGGACGTCGCCCGCCTTCGCCCAGTCCTCCGCGGTGCCCATGCCGATGGAGACGACCCCGGCGGTCAGCTCCGCGGCCGGCGGGTTCGCGGACCGCCCGCCGCGGTAGCTCTGCAGGGTGTCGCCCGCCGCCTTGAGCACGGGCAGCCGGATCCCGCTGGTGGAGGCGCCGACGGCGATGACGCCGGGAGCGGCGGCCGGGGAGCCGACGGTCCAGTAGCCGGGACCGGCGTTTCCGGCGGCGGCGAAGACCAGGACACCGGCGTCGACGGCCGCGGACGCGGCCCGGGACAGCGGGTCGCTCGCGGTGCCCGCGCTGTTGCCCAGGCTCATGTTGACGATGTCGGCGCGGTGCGGGTTGGCCGGGTCCACCGCCGCCTCGATGGCCGCGATGATGCCGGAGTCGTCGCCGCTGCCGTCGGCGCCGAGCACCTTGTACGCCAGCAGCTCGGCGTCCGGAGCGGCGCCCGTGACGCCCGCGGCCGTGGCCGCCCTGCCCGCGACGATGCCCGCGACATGGGTGCCGTGGCCGTTGTCGTCCATCGGGTTGGCATCGTTGTCAACGAAGTCCCAGCCGCCGACCACCTTGTGGCCCTCGCCGAAGCCGCCGCCCAGGTCCGGGTGGGTGTAGTCCACCCCGGTGTCGATCACGGCGACGGTTACGCCCTTGCCGGTGACCTTGACTCCGGCCGGGTCCTCCCGGGCCCACAGGGCCGGATTGCCCACGACCTCGTTGGCGTCGGTGTCCAGGGCGCGCGCGGTCCCGGAGGGGCTGACGGACTTCACGCCCGGCAGCTTCCGCAGCGTGGCCAGGTCGGCGGAGCCGACGGTCATGGCCACGGCGTTGAGCAGCAGCGTGTGGCGGCGTACGGCCTTGGCGGTGACGCCGGCGCCCTTCGCCTCGGCCAGGAACGCGTCGTGCCTGCCGGTCAGGCCTTTGCGCGCGGCCGTCACCTCGGCGGCCTTCGCGGCCCGGGCGGCCTTCGTGTCCTTCGTGTCCTTCGCGGTGCTCTTCGCGGAGCCGGGCACGGCCGCCAGCGCCGGGGCGCCCTCGAACTCGACGATGACCCGCTGCGTGCCGTGGTCCGCGGACTCGGGGGCGGCGGCGACGGCGGGCGGGACCGAGACGAGCAGTCCGCCGAGCACCGCGGCCACCAGGCCCGTATGCACAGTTCTTCGGTGTGAGTGACCCATAGGCGGTACCTAATGCGGCCCGGTCCGGATAGGGCAACGATTCCCTGTGGCCCATTGCTGCCGCTGGCACAGGTGGGCCACGATGGCCCGCATGTCCCAGGAACTGGCGGCCGTCGGCATCGACGCCTTCGACGAGCAGGTCTACCGCGCGCTGCTCGCCCGGCAAGCGGCCGCGCCCGCCGAGCTGGCGAGCGAACTCGGCACCGGCCCGGAGCGGGTGGCGCGCGCCCTCGACCGCATGCACGACCGCGGGCTGGTCGGACGGCTGTCCGGCCCCCGACGGCGCTACGCGGCCATCGACCCGCAGCACGCGGTGGAGGCGCTGATCCAGGAGCGCACCGTGGAACTGGGCCGGGTACGGTCGGCCGCCGGCGAGCTCGCCGGACTCTTCGAGGCGGCCCGGCGCGGCGATGCCAAGGAGGTCGAGATCGTCTCCGGCCGGGAGGCGCTGGGCCGTTGGTTCGTACGGCTCCAGCAGGAGGCGAAGCACCAGGTCCGGACGCTGGACCGGCCGCCCTACGCGCTGACCACCGCCAATCCGGTGGAGGAGACGGCGATGCGCGGCGGGCTGACGTACCGCGCGGTGTACGCCCCGGAGGCGCTGGAGTGGCCGGGGGTGCTGGACGACATCCGGCGGCTGGTGGCCCACGGGGAGCAGGCACGGGTGCTGCCCGGGCTGCGGATCAAGCTGGCGATCGCGGACGACGCCCTGGCGCTGATGCCCCTGTCGCTGGACCTGACGGACGTGCGCGCGGCGGTGATCCGCCCGTCGTCGCTGCTCGACGCGCTGACGGACTACTGGCGGCTGTGCTGGACCGTGGCCACCCCGCTGCTCGCGCCGCCGCGCCCGACGGGACCCGGCGGGGAGTCCGCGGAATCGGGCGGGGCGGCAACCGGCGGGGCGGCGTCGGGCGGGGCGGCATCCGGCGAGGCGGAGCCCGGGGAGGAGGACCGGCTGCTCCTCGCCCTGCTGGTCAGCGGGTTGAAGGACGAGGCGATCGCCCGCCAACTGGGCTGGTCCGTAAGGACCATGCGACGCCGGATGAGCCGACTGCACGACCAGCTGGGCGCGGCGAACCGCTTCCAGGCGGGAGCCATCGCGGCCCGGCGAGGCTGGATCTGACCCGTCGGGTACCGCGAAAACGTTATCCCGCAGCCTTGTTGACCAGGAGTCGAACAGGACCCTACCTTTCGGTAGTCCAGAGCGGACGGCCGAGTTTCGGCGGTGGAGGGGAAGTCCCGGTGAACCGTCTCCAGCGCGTCCCGTGGCCGCGCGTGGCAACCATCGCGGTGGTGACGCTCTGCCTGGTCTACGCACCCGTGGCCATGACCGAACTGTGGTCCTACGCCCGGCCCGGCGCACCGGCCCCCGGGGAGTGGATCCTGGGCCGGACGGTGTCCCCGGAGTACGTCGCCGAGGCACTGCGGACCCGCGTGGCACCGTACGGGCGCAGCCTGGTCCCGCTCGTCGTGCACTCCGTGCTGGGTGGTGCGCTGATGCTGCTCGGACCGGTCCAGCTGCTGTCGGCCGTCCGGCGCCGTCCGCGCCTGCACCGCGCGGCGGGAGTCGTGTTCGCGGTGACGGTGTACGCCTCCATGGCGGGCGCGGCGGTGTACCTCGTACGCACCGCGCCCGAGGACGCCTTCAGCGGTCCGACGTTCTGGATCGCGCTGGCCGCCATCCTCGTGGGCACCACGCTGAGCGTGACGTTCGGGATCCTGGCGGCCCTCGGCCGCTTCCCGGAGCTGCACCAGCGGTGGATGCTGCTCTGTTACGGCTACCTGATGACCGCCCCGCTGCTGCGCCTCGAATGGGGCGCGCTGCCCCGGCTGCTGCCGGGCCTGTCGATGGAGGAGATCAACCGGGTCGCGACCATGCACCTCGGCTCCGTCGTCGTCTTCGGCGCGCTGCTCGCCTCGCGCGCCCTCGACCGCGGTGGCAGGCCGGTGCCCGGGGCCGGTGCGCCGGCCGCCGACCCCCTCGGCGGCGCCGGGACCTGGGTGCCGTTCCCGGCGCTGGTCCTGGCGCACCTCGCCGGCGGTGCCGCCCTGGCCCGGATCGGCTGGTCGTTCCTGTCCTGGGGCCCGGTCGGCGGACGGCTGCTCCTCGGCTACCTGATCCCGTACGCGGCCACGTTCGCCGTGATGACCGTGCGCCACCGGCGCGCCGGGCGGCGCGGTGACGGGTGGGCGCGCGAGGAATGGCGCCTGCACCTGGCGGCCTTGTGCCTGGCGCCGCTGTTCTCGCTGGCCGCCGCCGTGCCCCTCGACCGGTACGCGGGTCTCGACCGCCCCACCGCGCTGATCGCGGGGGTCGCCGTCGGCTGCGGCATGACGGCCTTCGCGGCCACCGCCGTGGTGAGCCTGCGCGTGATGTACGCCCGCGAGCTGTCCCGGCGGGCCGGGCCGGCCATCGCCGGCGGAGCGCCCACAACTGTCGCTGCACCCAACGGAGTCGAGGGAGTCGAGGGCGTATGGCAGTCGAACCGCAGGAGCCGGGACCGGGTGACGGGCGCCCGCTCACGGCGGGAGTGACGATGCTCGCCGTCGTCGTGGGCGTCGTCAGCCTCACGACGGGTGCGTTCCTCGTCGCCGCCAGCCTGGCCGGATACGCGGGCGGCGCCTGGAAGTCGCCGGACCCGCTCAGCCCCGGACTGATCGGAGCGGCCATGGCCGGCGTCACGCCGGGTCTGTTCGCGATCGGCCGGGCGCGGGTCTGGGAAGAGGCGCGGGTGCTCGTGATCCCCCTCGCCGTGGTGCTGCTCGGCCTGTTCACCGTCAGCCTCCTCAACGCCGACACGCTCCAGGTGGCCGCGGGCGCCTCGATCGTCCTCGCCCTGTTCAGCCTCGGCTGGGTCGCCCTCCTCGGGCTGCTCGCGGCGTTCGCGGTACTCGCCGTCGCCCTCCAGTGCTTCCGGCCCGGCTCCCCCCTGCGGACCCGGGAGATCCCCCTGCCCGGCTGGTCCAAGCCGCCGATGGCCGTACTGGGCTCCGCCTGGCTCGGCATCGGCGCCGGACTGCTCGTTCTCCCCGGCTTCTGGGGCGGCTTCATCCCCTGGGAGGTGATCCGGGCGGACGCCCAGGGCCTCGGAGTCTGGGCGCTCGCGCTCGGCATGGGTGTGCTCGGCGCCCTGGCCGAGGACGACCTCGGCCGGCTGCGCCCCGCCCTCCTCGCCATGCCCGGCGTCTCGCTCGCGACGGCCGTCGTCCTGGCCGCGCACGCTCCCGCCGTCGACTGGAACTCCGGCCCGGGACTGGCACTGACCACCCTGATCGCCGGGCTGTTCTGCACCGCCGTCGCCGGCCACTGGTACGGATCGCGCAGGCCGGGCGCCGGCGCCGACGCGGCGACGGAGCCGCTGGCGCGGACGGTGTAGCGGCCGTACGCCGGACATATTGCCTGGTGGGGCCAGGGAGGGCCCGGCTAGCATCCGAGGATGCCGATGCCGATGCTGCTGCCGACGGACACGTCCTTCCGCGATGCGGTACGTCGAGCCGACGTCGGCCTGCTGGCCGGCCTTCTCGACGCGCAGCACTGTTCGCCGGCCGTCTTCGGGATCCTCGTCCGGCACGAGGATCCCCGCCTGCGGTACCTGGGGCTGGTCCTCCTGGCCGAGCGCGTCGGGTCGGACCGTACGGGCGGTGAGCGGGAGATGGCCGAGTTCGCGGGGCTGCTGCCCGCGTCCGTGGGCGGAGCGCCGGAGGAGGCGCTGGTCCTGGCCCGGCTCCACGAACGACTGGGGCCGTACCTCCGGGGACCGTACCTCCGGGGGTCGGGCACGGGGGAGTCGGGCCTCCGCGGTCCGGGCCTGCCCGCGTGGCGGACGGCCGATCTGCCGGTACGGGTCCGGATCGCCTGGTTGCGCGCCGAACTCCTGAACGAGCCGACGGTGCTCCGGACGGAGCCCCGGGGCGAACTGCTCTACCAGGCCGTGCGGGAGGCGACCGCGGCCGCGGCGCACCGGCCCGAGCGGCTCGTGAACGAACTGCTGGACAGCGGCGACCCGGTGCTGCAGGCCGACGCGCTGCGGCTGACCCGGGAGGGGCTGCACGCCGGCCTGCTGGCCCCCGTACGGGTCCGTGGCCACGTGATCAGCCTGCTCGGCGCCGACAGCGCCGAAGTCGTGACGGCCGCACTGGATGAACTCGCCGAGCCCTGGGCTGCGTTGGACCCCTTGGCGCCGGGTCTGCTGGCGCCGTTCCTCGCTGCCGATTCGGTGATCACGCGGCCCGGCGCCGCCGCCGCCGCGCTCGGGGCCGCGGCCCGCCACGGGCATGACGGCCTGCTGTGGCAGGTCGTCGACGATGCGGACCTGCCGCCGGTTCTTCGCCGGCGCGCGATGGAACTGCTCGGTGAACTGGCGGACCGCGGTGACATCGGCGCGTTGACCGCCGTCGCCGCGGGGGACCCCTTGCTGTTCGCGGGGTCGGCCGTGACCTGCCTGCGCGGGCTGCACCGGCGCGGGCACTTCCCGGACGGTCCGCACGTCCCGGCCGTCATCGGCCTGGCGCTGGCCGATCACTCGGTCGCGCCCCACGAGGTCGCGACGATCCTGTTCACCTGCCGGCACGAGACGCTCCGCGTCCTGACGGACACGGACGCCGGCGACCCGACCTGGCCGCGAAGGCTCGCACTGCTGGTGGCCCTGGCCGGGCAGGGGGCGGGGCGGCTCCCGATCGGCGAGGCGATCGCACGGGTCCTCCCCTCGGCCCCCGCACCGGCACCGTTCCTCGACGCCATCCGTGCGCTGCGCCACGCGGACGCCGAGGACGCCGTGATCACCCTCCTGCCCTCGGCGCCCGCGGCGGCCCTGGACGCGCTGGAGGCCATCGGCGGGCACCGGACGGCGACGGCGCTGAGGCAAGGACTCGGTCTCGCGGCGAAGGCGGGCGGGGGAGAGACCGGCGGGGGAGAGACCGGCCAGGGAGAGACGGGCGGGGGCGAGACGGGCCGGGGAGAGACGGGCGGGGGCGAGACGGGCCGGGGAGAGATCGCGCCGCATCTCCGCGCCGTGCGCAACCGTGCGCTCGAGGTGCTGTGGCACCTGACCGACGATCCGGCGCGGCGGCAAGCCCTCCTCGTCCGGCTCGATCCCGCCGATCTGCCCACGCGCATCGCCGCGGACCTCGGTGGGCCGGACGAGCGGGAACTGGCGCTCCTGAGTTCCCATCCGGACCCGGACCTGCCGGTGGCGGCGCTGTGCCGGCTGGCCGCCCACGGCGGCGCCGGCACGCTGCCGGTCATCGCGGACCTGCTCCTGCGCGTCGTGGCCGACCTGGCGGCCTCCCGGGAGCCGGGCGCGGCCGCCCCGGTGCCCGACACCGGTTCCCCGGCAGGACAGCCGGCCGGGGAGCCGGTGGTACCGCAGGAGGTCCTGGACGCCGTACACGACCTGGGACGCCGGCTCCACCTGCGGGGACGGATCAGGCCGGTCTGCCTGCTCGACGCGGCGAACCCGCGAGAGGCGGGGCACGCACTCGTCGCGACCATGGCGCTGGACCTGCTGGACCGCCCCGGACTGTCGGGAGGCGAGCAGACGATCCTGCTCGAACTCCTCCTCAGGGCTCCCTACGAGGGCACCCGTGCGCGGGTGCACCGCCTGCTGCGCCACCGCGACCGGCACGTGCGCAAGCACGTGATCGCGCTGCTCGCCCGCGAGGCCGGCGGGGACGACGCGCAGGCGTTGTCGGCGACGCTGATCGCGCTGACCGCCGCCCAGGACATCCAGACCGTACGGCAGGCGCTGCTCGCCCTCGGTCACGCGCGGGCCCGCTGGGCCTCCACCGCGATCGCCGCCCGTCTCGGCCATCCGAACATGAACGTCAGGAAGACCGCGGCCCGGGTCCTGGTCGGCTCCGGCACATCCGCGGCCGTACCCGCGTTGCTCTTCCAGCTCGGCCACCAGGACAATCCGGGCCTGCGCGGCACCCTCGTCGAGGCGCTGCGCGCCATCCTCGGGGACGCCTACCCGGCCACGGTCCTCGCCGCCGGCGAACAGAGCGAGGACGATGGCCGGGTACGCGAACTGCTGCTGGCGGGCCTCGACCGCACGCTGCCCGCGCGCTCGGTCCTCGCACTGGACGGCCAGGCGTCACGGGTGGCGCCGACCCTGCTCGCCCTGGTGGCGTCCGGGCGGGTCGGCCTCGCCTCCGGGAAGGCCGAGGACCTGGCCGCGGCCATGACCGGGCACGGGATCACCCCGCCCGGCGTACCGCGGTCGGCCGAGGACGCCGGAGCGGACCGCGACGCCGAGGCGCTGGCGACGGAGGGCTGGCGGGCTCCGGTCGCGCTCCGCCTCGCCGCGCGGCGCGAGCCGCCCCGTCCCGCCCGGCTGCGGGAGCTCCGCCCCCAACTGCCCGACTGGCTGCGCCTGGCCGCCTCCCACCCCGCCGAACGGGTCGGCGTCCTGCGGCTCACGCTCGGGCTCTGCCCCGCACCGTGGACGGCCGGGGAACTGACGGAGTTCGCCCGGTCTGCCAGGGTCCTGCTCGACGGGCTCGCCGAGGCCCCGACGGCCGAGCGGCACGACCTCATGGCGGTACTCGAAGCGGTCGCACCGACCCTTCCGGCGATCGAGAGGTTCGCCGTCGCGGAGGCGGTACGCGCCCTGCCCGCCGCCCCCTCGGACAGCCCGTCCACCCTGACGCTGCTCCGCGCCCTCGACGCGGTACTGGTCCGCGCGGACCTCGAACAAGCCCTGGATTCGGCCCGGTTGGGCGCCAACCCGGGGCGGGCCGAGAGCGCCGTACTCAGGGAGGCGTTCGCCGCCCCGCAGTCGCCCGCCACTCCGCAGCCGTTCGCCGGCCCACCGTCGCCCGCCGCCACCGCGCAGGCCGAAGCCGAGGCGTGGCGCGCCGCGCTGGACGCCGCGGTCCGCGCGCCGGGAGCCCTGGAGGAGTTCCGCCTGCTCTGCCGACAGCGGGCCGGCGTGGACGCCGCGTACGGCGTCCCTGGCTCCCGGGACCGTCTGACCGCGCTGATCGATGCCCACGCCACGGCCGGCCCCGGGGTCCGCGCCCTCCTCATCGACTGGATGACGGAGATCCAGCCCCTCGACGCACCACCCTGGACGCTCACCGAGACCGCCCGTGCCGGCGCCCGCTCCGACATCGGCGCGCGGGCGCCGCGACCGCGGACCGTGCGCGTCGACGACCTCGACCAGCCCGCGCCGCGACCGCGGACCGTGCGCGTCGACGACCTCGACCAGCCCCGCTCCACCGCCCTGCGCGAACGCCTGCTGGCCATGCTGCGGGCTTCCGCACCGGACCGCAGGCACGCCGCGGCCCTCGCGCTCCTGAAATGGCCCGAGCCCGAGGGCGTGCTTCCCGTGCTCCGCGCGTTCCTGCGGGGCCGCGTCGACGTACCCGTCGGCGCGGCCCTGGCCGGCGCGCTGAGCGTGCTCGACGAGGGCGAACTGCGCGCGGACGGCGTCCTGCGCGACCGGGTCGCCCTCGTGGCGAGCCGGCTCGACCCGCCGGAACTGGAGCCGCTGGTGCCGCTGTTGCTGGAATGGTGGGAGCACGACCCCGCGTCCGGCGGCTCCGAGATCGGGCGGGCCCTGCACAGGGTCCCCGCCGACGTGCTGGCGGAGCACCTGGGGGACCGCCTCGAGGCCGGCGCCTGGGGGTTCCTCGACCTGCTCGGCGGGCGTTCCCTCCTGCGCACCCCCGCGCTGACGCGGACCTGCCGGCGGCTGCGCGCCGAAGGACGCGACGACCTCGCCGACACCCTGCTCCTCGTGGAGGGTCCGCTGCGCCGGCCGGACAGCGTGCGGCAGGACGCCGCCGACCTGGCCGCGCTCCGCGAGCGCGCCCCGGCGGCCTCGGCAGGGGCGTCGGCGCCTCCGTCCCGGCAGGAACTGCTGGAGCTGGCCCGTACGGGCGACCCCGTACGGATACGCCACGCGCTCGCCCGGCTGGCCGAGGATCACGACGGCCCGGACGCGGACTGGGACCCCGAGCTGCGGGAGCTGATCGGCACGCTGCTGCGGCACCCGAAGCCCAAGGTCCGGCTGCACGCCCATCGCACCTCGCGGGCCGTGCTGGACCGTCAGGCCTACCTCCACCACACCTCGGTCCTCCTGGACGACCCCCAGCCGGACCTGGTGCGCACGGCGATCCGGACGCTCTGCCGCGCGGGCTGGACACCCGCCGTCCCCGCGGTGACCGGACTCCTGGAGCACCCCCATCCCGTCGTCCGCAGGGCCGCGGCCGAGGGGCTCGTCGGCATGGGCGCGCCGGCGGTTCCGGCCCTCAGGCGTGCCGTCGTACACGCCCGTCCGGACCGGCGGTCCCTCTACGCGGACGTCCTGGAACGGATCACGGCCGGCCAGGCGGTCTGACCGGTGACCGGCCGGGGCCGCGGTGGCCGGATCGGCCGGATCCGCCTGATCGGCCGGCCCGGGAGGGCTCAGCCCCTCGCGTGCTGGTGGAGCGAGGCGACCAGCAGGTGGGAGTCGAGCAGGGAGACGTCCGCCGTCCTGTCCGCCCGCGCGTAGCCGGCCAGCATCCGTTTGGTCAGGACGAGCGCCTCGGGCGAGCGCCGCACGAGGGGTCTCGTCCAGGAATCGATCACCTTGTCCAACTGCTCCAGCGGCGCGGTCCGGTGCAGCAGGCCGATGCGGTGCGCGGTGTCGGCGTCGAAGACGTCGCAGGTGAGCATGAGTTCGCGGATCCTGGAGGCGCCGACCTCGGAGACCAGGCGCCCCATCGCCCCGCCCCACGCCGGCGGCAGCCCGATGCCGACCTCCGGCATGCGGAAGCGGCTGGTGTCGGCGCCGGCCCGCAGATCGCAGAAGGCGGCGAGGGCGAGGCCCGCGCCGATGACCCGCCCGTGCAGCCGGGCGATGGTGACCGCGTGGGTGTTCTCCAGGGCCTGGCACAGGCGGTGCGCCTTGTCGGCGATGCGGCGCAGGCCCACTCCGGAGGGATCGGCGGTCATGGCCTCCTGGTACTCGCCCCGGTCGGCGCCCAGGCAGAAGTCCGGACCCAGTGACGACAGCGTCAGGATCCGGACGTCGGGTCTCTCGTGGAGTTCGTCGAGCAGGGCGATGAGATCGTCGAGGACCGCGGCGTCCAATGTGTCGTCCTGCCCCCAGGGGTTGAGGCGGACGTGCAGGACGGGGCCGTCCTGTTCGGCGCGTATCGACTTGGGGGCGGTCCGGACGAGTGCGTGTACGGGCGCGTGTGCCGGTGCGTGTGCCTGTGCGGGGATTGCGGGGAGGGGAGCGGGGAGGGGGGTCGGGTCGGTCATGCGACTGCTACGTCCAGGTTCAGGAGTCGCCGGAACGCCACACGGGGCGCCATCGACGGGGGGCGTACGAGCGTGAGGCGGGGGAGGCGCCGGACCAATTGGTGGAGCAGGGTCTGGGCTTCGATGCGGGCCAGCGGCGCACCGAGGCAGTAGTGGATACCGCCGCTGAACGCGAGGTGATCGGTGGGGCGTTCGGGGTCGAAGAGGTCCGGGTCCTTGTGCCTGGCCGGGTCCCGGTGCGCCGCGCCGATCATGAGGTGGACCATCTCGTCCCGCCGGATCTCGAAACCCCCGAGCACGGAGTCCTGCGAGGCGATCCTGCTGATCACGTGAGTCGGCGGGTCGTAGCGGAGCGTCTCCTCGACGAACCCGGGCACGAGATCGGGGTTGTCGGCCACCTTGGCCCAGCGGTCCGGGCTCTCCACGAGCCGGAGCGCCATCGTCGACAGTAAGGTCGCGGTGGTTTCCAGCGCTGCCAGCAGGACGAACAACACCAGGTGGTAGACGGCCTCGTCGGCCTTGTCCCGGTCGGGCTCGATCGCGTCCCACGTCTGGATCCACCGGGTGACGGGATCGTCCCCGGGGCGGGCGCGCCGGTCGCGGACCAGGTCCATGAAGTAGGTGCGCAGTTCGGCCGTGGCCGCGTCGGACAGTGCCAGCTGGCTGGCCGACGGCAGCAGCTCCTGGGTGAAGACCTGATCGTGCGTCAACTCGCGGAGCCTGCGCCAGTCCGCCCGGGGCAGCCCGAGCCATTCGCCTATGGTGGCCACCGGCAGCTCCTCGCAGACGAGTTCGGAGAAGTCGGCCTCGCCGGTGCGTATTCGCTCCGTGAACGCGTCGAGGAGCTGATCCGCGGTCCGTTTCACGGTATGGCCGATGCGCTCCACGGTGCCCCGGTCGAACGTGCCCGCCGCCCGGCGCACCTTGGTGTGATCCGGGGGGTTCAGCGCGGCGAGCGTATGGCCCATCTCGCGCGAGGAGGGCGCGTTCCACCGCGTACCGGCCCCCTGGCGCTCGCGCCATTCCTTGTCGGGCTCCAGCCATTGGCGACTGCGCAGGACCTGGTCGCAGGCGGCGAAGCCGGTTACGGCAAAGCCGCCCCAGGGGGCGGGTACCACCTCGCCGCGTGCGAGGAGTTCCGCGTAGATGGGGAAGGGGTCGGCCTGCCCTCTTGCCGTCCGCAGACGGGAGAAGAGGGAGGCGGACGCCCGGCGGTCGCATGCCGGAGTTGTGGCAACGCCCATGATGGCGGCTCCTTTCCGAGAACCAGCCGCCATGCATACCCCCAAGATCGTTAGGGCATCCGTTACCGCCGGGTACTCAGGGTGTTACCTGAATCACAGATTCCTCATTCGCCTCTGGTCCATGCCAGGAAGCGGCTGAACAGGCCGCCCTTGGGCTGCTGCGGGCCGGCGCCGGCGGGTGAACCAGCGGGTCCGGTGTGAGTGGACGAGGCTGCCGGTGACTGCTGTTGGGGCGTCTGGCCCGGGTTCGACCCCGTCGACCAGGAGGACCCGGCGGACGCGGCCGGCCTGGCTCCCTGGGCAACGGCCTTCGGGGTGAAGCGGATCGGGAGGGTGACCAGCGAACGGCTCCACGGACTGGGCGCCCAGCTCAGCGACTTGAACGGAACGCGCAGCTCGACGTCGTGCAGCTGATTGAGCAGCGTCTCGACGGCCGTCACGGCGATCATGAAAGCGGGGTCCTTGGCGGGGCAGGCGTGCGGGCCCGCTCCGAAGGCCAAGTGCGCCTTCGCGCTGAGCTGTTCCCGGTGTTCGGTCAGCTTCGGGTCGGTGTTGGCCGCGGCGAACGAGACGAGGATCGGGTCGTTCGCCCGGATCACCCTGCCGCCGATCTCGACGTCGTGGGTCGGGTAGTGCGCCGCGTAGTTGGAGATGGGGGCGTAGTTCCACAGGGTCTGCGAGACCGCGTCCTCGACGGGGAGGGCGAGCTGCCATTCCTCACCGAGGTACAGGGCGCTGCTGGTGCCGATGGCCGCGGTCAGCGGCGCCGTGCCGCCCGAGAGCAGGGTGACCAGTTGGTGCAGCACCTCCTCGTCGCTCAGCTCGGCCGGGTGCTCCATCAGGCGCGTCGTCAGATCGTCCGTCGGGCGCCGCCGCTTGAGGGCGATCAGCTCGGTGAGCGCCCCGCCGAGCACCTCGTCGGCGCCGGGGGTTCCCTCGAAGATGCCGCTGATCCCGGCGATCACGCGGTCGCCGATCTCGGGCGGGCAGCCGAAGAGCTCGCTGAAGACCAGCAGTGGCAGTGGCTGGGCGTACTCGGCCATCAGCTCGGCGTGGCCGCGTACGTCGGTACTGAACTGGCTGATCAGGTAGTGGGCGGACTGCTGCGTCTGCCGGATGAGCTGGTGCTCGTTGACGGTGGCGAGGCTGTCCGTCACCGCCCGCCGCAGCCGGGCGTGCGCCGCGCCGTCACTGAAGAGCGCGTTGGGGCGGTAGCCCATCATCGGAAGGGCCGGGCTGTCGGCCGGGACGCGGCCTTCGGCCAGTGCGTTCCAGCGCCGGGAATCGCGTACGAAGGAGGCGGGGTTCTGCAGGACGTACAGCGCGGCGTCGTAGCTCGTGACGAGCTCGACCTGTACGTCGGGGGCGATGTCCACGGGCGCGCTGGGACCGTAGGACCGCAGCTGCGCGTAATGGCCGTCCGGATCGGCTCCGAACGAGGGGCCGTACATCTGGACGTTCCCGTGCGCGGGGCAGCCGGGAGGTATCTCGTGCGGGTCACGTGGCTGTTGCATTCCTGCGCTCCTAGCCGAGTTGGGACATGAGGTGTTTCACGAGGGTGATGAGGGCCCGCGCGGAGGAGTTCTCGTCCCGTACGTCGCACTCGACGACAGGGGTCTCGGGCGAGAGGTTCAGAGCCTCGTGCACCTCTTCGAGCGGGTAGTGCGTGGTGCCCTCGAAATGGTTCACGGCGATGGCGTAGGTCAGGCCGAAGCGTTCGACGAGGTCCAGGATGGGGAAGGACTCGTGCAGTCGCTCCGGGTCGACGAGGACCAGCGCCCCCAGGGCGCCCCGGGAGAGTTCCTCCCACATCTCCTTGAAGCGCTCCTGGCCCGGCGTGCCGAAGAGGTAGAGCACCAAGGTGTCGCTCAGGGTGAGCCGGCCGAAGTCCATGGCGACGGTGGTGGTCGTCTTGTCGGGCGTGCCCGACAGGTCATCGAAACCCACGCTGGCTTCGGTGATCTCTTCCTCGGTCCGCAAGGGCTCGATCTCGGAGAGACTGCCGATGCAGGTGGTCTTGCCGACCCCGAAATGCCCCACGATGAGAATCTTCACCGCGTGGGAGACATCTGGATCCAGGTACACGCGTTACGCTCCGAATCGATTCTTCAGGCCTTCGAGCACGGCGCTGACCAGCTCTCTGTCGACACGTTCGGCGCGCGGGATCGGTGTCCTCGCGAGGATGAGCTCGTCCTCCTCCAGCTGCGCCAGCAGGATGCGGACCACGCCCAGGGGCAGGTGCGTGTGCCCCGCCACCTCGGCCACGGACAGGAAGCCGTTCGCGACCAGGTCCATGACCCGCGCCGCTTCCGGGGACAGCGTGCGCGCCGCCACCTGTCCGCGCTCCGCCGCCGCGGTCACGAGCGTCGTGTGCTCGTACTCGTGGTCCGGGGGCAGTGCCCGTCCGTTCGTGATCACGAAGAGGGGGACTAACGGGGAGGTCAGTTCCAGCTCTTCGTCCCGGTCGAACCCCTCAGGCATGGCTTGTCCCCTTCCCCGGTGTCGATGCGACCGTCGCCTTTGCCGGGGCCGTCAGCCGGGGCACCACCTCGTGCAGACGCGTGGTGAACTGCTCGATGTCACAGTCGTGTTCGGCGGCCGCAGCCAGGAAGGCATCGGGGCCGGCCGCCATCAGGAAGATCCAGCCGTGCTGGAACTCGATGACCGTCTGGCGCCATTCCGGGTCCTCGACGGCCCCGGCGAACTGGGAGGTGACCCGGCTGTAGGCGTGAATGCCCGTCATGGCCGCGGAGATCGTGTCCGCGAGGTCGCGGCTCATCCCGTGGGTCGCCCCGCGGGGAAGGCCGTCCGACCCCAGCAGTACGGCGTGGCGGGCGCCCTTGACCTCGGACATCACCCGGTCGAGCTCGCCCAGGACGAAACCCGAGTCACCGGGGCCCTGCTGCCGGGGAACGCCCCCGCGCGGACCTCCGGCGTCCTCGGCGTTCACCCGCGGGGGCGAAGTGAGGTTGGTGCCCAGCCGGGCGACGAGGCGGTGCATGCGGAAGGAGATCTGCTGCATGTCCACATCGGGCGCGGCCGCGGCGGCGAGGTAGGAACCCTGCCCCGCCCCGATCAGGAAGCTCCAGCCGTGCGTGAACTCGATGATGGTCTGGTTCCACCGCCGGTCCTCCTGCGTGCCGGCGAAGTGGGCCGTGGCCCGGCTGAGCGACTGCATCCCGGCCATGGCCGCCGAGATGGTGCGCACGTCCTTCTCGGCCAGGCCTTCGGTCGCGCCGCGAGGAAGACCGTCGGCCGACAGCAGGACGGCGTGCCGTGCGCGGGGCACGTTGTGCACGATGTCCTCGAGCATCCACGAGAGGTCTGCGGTCATGCCTCTTCGGGCCCTTCGAACGAGGTGGCGTCAAGGTTGCGGCCGGAGAGGGTGCCGCGCTGGAAGGCACCCAGGCCGCGCCCGGACGTACGGCCCGAGTCCCCCGGGTTCCGCGGCGCCGGCGTGGTGGCGTCGGGGTCGGGGACGCTCGCGATCGGAGCCTGGCGTGCGCCGCGCTTGGGCAGACCGTGCATGGTCCGCGCCGTCGCGCCCTGGGCGGGCCGGCTCTCGGCGGCGCGCCGGAACTCGGCGACCGGAGCCTCGCCGACCAGAGCGGCGCCGACCGGAGCGCTGCTGACCGGAGCGCTGCTGACCGGAGCCTCCTGGACGGGCCGGATCTCCTCCATGGTCCACAGCTCCTCGGGCAAGAGGACGACGGCCCGGACGCCGCCGTACCGGGAGACCCCGGTGACATCGACCTTGAAACCGTGCTGACGCGCGATCAGGCCGATGACCGGGAAGCCGAACTTGGGCTGGGTCCCGAGCTGCGACAGGCGGGGGGCGATCTCCCCGGAGAGCAGCGCGGTCGCCCGCTGCCGCTCCTCGTCGTTCATGCTGACACCGGCGTCGTCGATGACGATGCAGAGGTTGTTCTGGACCCGCTGGAACGTCACCTCGATCGGTGCGTCGTGCTGCGAGAAGCTGGCGGCGTTGTCGAGCAGCTCCGCCACGGCGAGGGCCACGGGCGCGACCGCGGACGACTTCAGGGCGAGACTGGTCTGCTGCATGATGGCGACCCGGTGGAAGTTGCGGATCTGCCCCTGGGCGCTGCGCACGACGTCATAGACGCTGGCGGGCCTGTTGCGGCGGCCGAGCGGGGCACCGCACATGACGGCGATGCCCTGAGCCTTGCGCGCCATCTGGGCGTTGGCGTGGTTGACGTCCAACAGGTCGCTCAGAACGGTGTGTCCGCCGTACTTGCGCTGGATGCCGTCGAGAAGCGTCGTCTGCTCGGCGGCCAGGCTCTGCAGGAGGCTGGCGGCACCCTTGAGGACGGCCTTGGTGTTCTCCTCCGCGGCGTCCTTGGCCGCGCGGAGCGTGGCCTCCTGCTCACCGAGGAACCTCTGCAACTCGGCGCGCGAAGCGTGCAGGTGGCTGTCCGTCGCGAGCAGCTGGTGCCTCAGTTCGGCCTCGGTGTGCTCCTTCTTCGCCCCCAGCGCTCTGGTACGGGCGACGAGTGCCACGACCGCGACGACGGCTATCGCCGTCACCGCGACCAGGCACCACACAAGTGCGTCTCGATTCATGGAAACCTTTCCCGGCGCGTGCCATGCGGACGGCTGCAGATACACCTCGCGAGGCCCCGCAACACAGCTGATCGGCACGGTTCACCTGCTGTTACGCGGAGAGCATGCCGCCGATCCAAATCAGCATCTGCGTCTAAATGAATCAAGATCACAGATGCCGGGATGTTATCACCGGATCATCGGCTCTCCGGACGCCCGCTATGGCACCCGATCGCCCAACCGGACTGGCACGGTTGTGGGTTGACATGGCCTTTCGGCCCCTCGCATCCGGCGCCGCGTGCCCCCTCTCGAGACCGCTCCGTTAAGCAGTTCTTCACGTGAGGGGCGGGGATCTCTCACAACTATCCGCCGCAGGGCGCCAACCGAACCCCGGAGGGGCCTCAGTGGCTCGACGTGCCGGCGCTCCGTTCGCGGATACCGGGGGCGTGTGAGGCTTTGCCCCCATTTATCGACATGTTTTGGGGATCGGGCTAATCGAGCGATGGCTGAAATCTCCGATTTCCTTATGTCCGCTTCTTCCTGACGTGTCAACAGGTGCCCGGCCGCCCGTGGGGCCGCCGCCCCGTGACCGGCTTTCGGCCCCGCGGCGCTTTCGCGCGCCGTCCGGCTGCCGGTTCCCTTGGCTCGTACGCGGACATGGCGACGCCATCGTCAACACCCGTCCTCTGAAAGCTTTTTGGCTGTGCATCAGGAGTGGAAGCCGAACGCCGGAATCGCGTGGATCCTTCGATCCTTCCCGCGGCTTGACGAGGGCATCGTCAGCCGCTCGTCCTGGCCGGCAAGGCGGGACCGGGGGAGACCGGCCCGGCCGCGCTCCGGGCCGCCTCTGCTCCGGCACCGACACGTTCGGCGATGCGATGCGACGCGGTGCGCGTCCGTGGCCACGACCTGATCCTCATCGGCTGCGACGCCGGAGCCGCCCCCCTGGCCGACCTGGTCGACCTGGCGGACACCGTCGTGGACGCCCTCCGGCGGACGCCCTCCGGCGGACGGCGGCCGAGCAGACCGGCAGCGCCCCGCCCGGCCGTGGGTGCCATCGGCGGGGGAGCCCCGGCCGTCCGCTACGCCCTCGCCGCGAGGGAGTACCGGCGGGAGGGCCACCGGGCCCGGAGCCACTTCTTCTTCAACGGAACGGCGGCCTTCCCGTAGGAGCGCACCGCCCCGGACGCCCGGGGCGGTCGGCCGTGGCTGGAATCGCGAAGCGAAGCGATAGCCGGGCCCTCGCCGGAGTTCCGAAAGTCTTTCGTAATTCAATTAATCGAGGGGGAAATCGGTGAGGCCGGACCGGGGCCGCCGGACAGCGAAGCGGAACCCTCCGCAGAGCATTCCCGGCTTCCTATGGACTCCCCGAGGACGGGTGGGCCGGCGGAACGCCGTTCTTCGACCACCACGCCCCCGGGATGGTCGCCCGGCCGGGCAAGCGCCGCCTGGACGGCTGGACCGGACGGGAGCCGGCCCGACGAGAGCCGGCCCGACCCGGTGTGGCGACGGCGCCGACCGCGGAGATCCGGCTGCTGACATGGAGGTTTACCCCCGGGCTGGGCGGAAAGACGCCCGCTACGGGAGGTGGAGGGCCTGGATGAGGTGCTGCACCCGCCTCCCGGCCATCGCCACACGCACTCCGCCCCCGCCGCCCATCGGCCGGCCGTCAGCTCTTGCGGGTCAGCGGCTGCCCGGCGAACTGCACCCCGGCCAGGCCATGGACCATGAGGGTGCGAATGTTGCTGTGATCGGTGCCGCTCGGCGTCGCCAGCACGCTGCGGTAGTGCTCCCCGAAGGCCAGCAGAGCCTCCTGGTCGCTCAGCTCTTCCAGCAGGGCCAGTCCCAGAGTCTTGCAGGAGCCCTCGTTCTCGCCCGCGGCGTTGTCCACTTCCCCGTTGTGGAATGCCTGCGGCTGGTACGCGTAGTGCGCGGCGACGAAGGCCAAGGTGTCGGCGAACTCGTGCTCACCCGACGCAAGGCTTGCCCGCAGCGAGTTCAGATCGGTCATGGTGGCTCCCCTGGGTTGGACAGACGATCCGTTCGCCGTCCGTGACCGGACGACATTACCCCCTCGCGCCCAACCGGTCGGAACCGCCCGACACGACCGAACGAACGGCATCCGCGCAGGTCACGCTGCGGGTGGAGGGGGCGTCCCGGACCGCCGCGCCCGGACGCCCCGCCCCGGCGGATCAGCTCTGCGGTTCGCTGACGTTGACCATCCACGTGATGCCGAACTTGTCCGTGCACATGCCGAAGACGTCGCCCCACATCTGCTTCTCCAGGGGGACGGACACCGTGCCGCCGTCGGACAGCTTGTCCCAGTAGCCCTGCAGCTCGCCCATGTCGTCGCCGCTCAGGCTCACCGCGATGTTGTTCCCGGGCTCGTGTCCCGCCCCGGGCGGATTGTCGGCGCCCATCAGGGTGAATCCGCTGGGCGTCTCGAGCATGCCGTGCATGATCTTGTCGGAGTATCCGGGGGGAGCCTCGGCGCCGAACCCGGCGTAGGTGTGGACGGCCAGATCGCCGCCGAACACCTCCTTGTAGAACTCCATGGCCTGCTTGGCGTCGCCGGCGAAGCTGATGTACGGGTTCAGGCGAGAGGGCACGTTCACTCCCTTTTGTGGCGAATGATGCAGTACGGGCAGCCTAGGGGCGCGCCGTCCGTACGAAGGGTTCCCCCGAGCCCCCCGTCCGCCTCGTGTCGCACACCCACCCCGTAGAGCCGGCCCGGACCGGCCCCAAGGGCGGCAAGCACCCGCTGCTGCCGCCCGGCCACGACGGTCCGGCGCCGCCGGAGCTACCGGCTCACCGTGCCCCTGCCCGTACCGGCCGGCTAACCGCGAGCGGGGTCCGTCTCCCGCTTCGCGGCACGGTCGAGGCTGCTGATGATCCACTCGGCCAGATCGCGGCCGTCGCGCTCGGCGGCGCCCGCCCACAGGGTTTCCCGTTCCGCCGTAGTGCGCACCTGGAGTTGCACCTGCTTGCCCTCGCGCTCGTCGGCCGCGTCGGACGGTCCCGCCAGGGCCGCCTGCCGCAGGTGCTGTCGGAGCGTGTTGCGGGACCATCCCTCCTGAGCGGCGCGTTCCAGCCACATCGCACGCTTCGGCGGCTCCAGCGAGGCGACCTCGGCATGATGCTGGAAGCTGACCTTCGGGTGCCGTTCGGCGGCCGGGAACCGTCGGGCGATCCAGGCGTAGTTCCGCAAGGTCTTGTAGTCCAGGCCTGTTTCTTCCATGGCCTGCCGGTACCGTCCGGGGTACATGGCCTGGCCGAAAATGATCCAGTCGCCGAGCCACCAGCTCGAAGAGTCCGCTATCAGGTAGAGGTGCTTGCCGAACCGCTTCCACTCGGCCAGGGAGAAGTCCG